>NZ_JBXHAQ010000007.1:0-331526 GCF_056895215.1 Dyadobacter sp. HNCC25DJ184
AAATCGCGATACTGGGCGATTCTTGGCGATAGGCAAGTAACAAAAAAACCGCCTCAATTAAAAATCGAGGCGGTTTTAACTAGTTTTTGAAAGTGCTCACGCACGGTTTTGTGACCCATAGGGGAATCGAACCCCTGTTTCAACCGTGAAAGGGTCGTGTCCTAACCGCTAGACGAATGGGCCGACTGGTCTCCTACTTCGTGCGCTTTTTCAACACTTTCTTTCACTTTTCGTTTCCATTCCCTGAAAACGTGGTGCAAATATGCAGGGTTGAATTTTTAAAAGCAAGTGCTGGTCAAAAATAAATTTAAATTATTTTTTAACATATCTGACAATAAACCACTTAGCTTCAAATATTTTTTGTGACATATTCTGATGTTCTTAAATTTTCTATCTTTTGTAGTTCAAAACTCCTTTCCATGTTAATTTTTTGTTCCTGATGTTGAGACACTACATTGCATTGTTTTTACTATTGATTATATCGCCCGTAATCGCACAAACCCAACAGCATGGTTCGGTGGCTGCTGATGGCAGTCGATTTTTCTTTCATCATGAGATTGTGGAATTTTTCCGATCCACTGCAAGCCAGAATCCTGATCGGATGAGACTCATTAACTATGGTACTACTAACGAGGGCCGCCCACTCATTGTGGCATTTATCTCGTCACCGGAAAACATTGCAAATCTTGAAAATATCAGGCTAAACCATTTAAAGAATATTGGCCTATCGAAAGGGACTGCCGGCAACGAGAATGTTCCACTTGCCTGGCTTAGCTATAACGTTCATGGAAACGAGGCGTCTTCGGCAAACACGAGCACGAAAGTCCTTTACGAACTCCTGAATCCCAACAATGCCTTTACGCAGGATCTCCTCAAAAATATGGTCATTATTATAGACCCGTGCAGCAATCCTGATGGCTACGACAGATATACAAACTGGTACACCCGGTTTCAAAATGCTGTGCCCGACGTCACGCCCTTCGCGATGGAACACGACGAGCCCTGGCCAGGAGGACGATTTAATCATTACCTTTTCGACCTGAACCGTGACTGGGCATGGCAAACGCAAAAGGAAACAAGAGCGAGAATTGAGCTTTATAATCAATGGATGCCTCATCTGCATGCGGATTTTCATGAAATGGGCTCGGGACGCAGCTATTATTTCCCGCCTGCTGCCAAGCCTTTCCATAAGGATGTCACGAGCTGGCAACGTCAGGTAAATGACCTGATAGGCGAATATTGTAGCAAGTATTTTGATAAGAATTACTGGACCTACTTCACCCGCACAGATTATGATCTTTTCTACCCAAGTTACGGAGACACCTGGCCAACATTCAACGGCGCGGTCGGGCTTACGTTCGAGCAGGCAGGCGGCGGTCGCGGGGGTTTGGGTATTATGCGTGAAAGCGAACATGACACATTGACGCTCAAAGCCCGGATGGCACATCACTTTACGACAAGTATGGCAACGCTGGAAGTAGTTCTTTCGCAAAAAGAAAGGCTCATTTCGGAGTTCACCAAGTTTTTCAAAGAGTCATCGGTAAACCCTCCAGGCCCTTTTAAAAGTTATGTTGTAAAAGTGGATGGCAATGAATCCAGAATCAAAACCTTTACAGAATATCTGACAAGACAGCAGATCCAGTTCGGCATAGCCGGGAAAAATTCCAGCTCAAAGGGCACAAATCTGATCACTCAGCTTGACGAAAACCTTAAAATAGACAGCAGCGACCTTGTTATCAGCGCGCACCAGCCCAAATCCAGTTTACTCCGCGTGCTATTCGAGCCACAACCCGTTTTAGAAGATTCTATTACATACGATGTAACAAGCTGGGGGCTTGGTTATGTGTTTGGAGTCAACGCTTTCGGAATAAAAGAAAAATTGTCGCCTCTAGCTTATAAGACCAATGCCCCGATCAATATTCCGCCGTCTGATAAACCATACGCCTATGTGTCCGGCTGGTCGTCCGTTCAGGACGCGGCATTCCTGGCTTCTCTTCAAAAAAAGAAGATTTTAGCGAGAACCTCAGCGGCTCCGTTCGTGATCAACAACATCCATTTTCCGGCAGGAAATCTGATTGTTACCAGAAAAGGGAACAGCATGGCTGATTTCGATAAATCTGTCGTTGATTTGGCAAATCAATATCAGGTTAAATTGACGCCGATATACTCGGGCAGGGCCAGTCAGGGAGCTGATTTGGGGGACGACAATATTACCACGCTGAACGCGAAAAAATATGCTGTTTTGGCTGGCGAAGGAATTTCGCCTACCGCGTTAGGCGAAATCTGGAATTTCTTCGAACAGGAGATCCATTATCCGCTTACGCTGGTTAATACTAATAAATTAGACAATATCCCCTTCAACAAAATAGATGTTTTAATACTTCCGGACGGCGATTACTCAAAAATCATAACCGAAAAAACGCTCGATTTGCTCCAGGAGTGGCTTCAATCCGGAGGGAAAATTATTTCGCTGGAAAACAGTACAGACATTTTCCTGAGCAAAGCAGGGTTCGGATTGACAAAAAAAATGTCCGACAAGAAAAAGGAGGAACCATTGAAAAAATATGGTGATCAGCTACGGTCAGAAGCCAGCAACTCGTCGCCGGGAAGTATGTTTCAGATTACTTTTGATGCCACCCATCCTCTCTCTTTCGGATGCAGCCAAAACTACTTTACCTTCGTGAGAGATTCTTATGAAAGGGAATATTTGAAGGACGGCTGGAATGTCGGGTATTTGCTCAAAAACAATTATAAAGCTGGTTTTGTTGGAGCAAATTTATCTCCGAAATTGAAAGATACATTGATAATGGGCGTACAACCAGTTGGGAAAGGCGAAATTGTATACCTGATGGACGACCCGCTATTTAGAGGTATGTTTTACAATGGTAAGATCCTGTTCAGCAATGCCATATTTCGTTAGCTTTTGATTTTGCCACAAGACTCGAAGGCACGAGGGTTTATAAATCTTAACCAGGCTTGACATACCTGAAATTTTAGGTCGAAAATTGATTAGCAACATATACATATGGCGAGGTTCAGGTGAGAACTTCGCCATATGCATTTTTTTAATCAATTACTTAATATCGAGAATATATCGAACTGCCAAATCATATCCTTTCAATCCCAATCCGCATATCATCCCTTTGCAACGACTTGTTAAAAAGCTATGATGTCTAAAAGATTCCCGGGCATGAATATTTGAGATATGCACCTCAACCGCAGGTGTTGTCACAGACGAAAGTGCATCTGCCAATGCTACGGAAGTATGTGTATATCCCCCGGCATTGATGATAATTCCATCGAAAGAAAAGCCCACCTCATGAATCTTGTCGATTAGTGCGCCTTCGTGATTGGATTGAAAATAATGTAGCGATACCTCGGGGAATCCACTTTTTAATATTTCAAAATAATCCTCAAAAGACTGGTTTCCATATACTCCGGGTTCGCGCTTTCCCAATAAATTAAGATTAGGGCCATTCAAAACAAGTATTTGTTTCATTCCGATATGTGTTCAAACAGGCTGAATTTTCTATAAAACTTAAAGATAAGGCAAATTACACATATCTTTCGACCACCAATGTGATATTCAAAGTGAGTATGTGGCAGAGCTTCATCAAGCATTTCAAAACCTATCTGTTGCTGGAAAGGTCATTTTCAGACAACTCTGTTCAGGCTTATGTGCGTGATATCGAAAAGCTTGCTGAATATATTGAATTACGCCACGACAACATCAGCCCTGTAAAAATCACAGAAGACCACCTCACAGAATTTCTACAATTTATTGCAGAATTAGGCTTGGCTGCACATTCCCAGGCACGCATACTCTCTGGAATCAAAGGCTTTTACAAATACCTGCTCATCGAAAATGAGATATCAGACGATCCCACCGAATTAATTGAAGCCCCTAAACTAAGCCGTAAACTCCCGGATGTATTGGCTTATCACGAGATTGAGATGATGCTGGAAACAATTGATCATTCTACGCCCGAGGGGACAAGAAACCGGGCAATTCTCGAAATCATGTACAGTTCAGGCTTGCGCGTATCAGAGCTTACAAACTTATTGATCACCAATTGCCATTTTGATACCGGTTTTCTTCAAATTTTAGGAAAGGGAAACAAGGTGAGACTGGTTCCGATTGGCTCAGAGGCGATTAAATATACTCGTATATATATGGATGAGATCCGCCGACACCAGGATGTAAAAAAAGACAATGAGGATATTGTTTTCCTGAATCGGCGTGGCAGCCAACTTTCCAGGGTGATGATATTTCTCATTATTAAAGATATAGCAGAAAAAGCGGGCATCCATAAAACAGTTAGCCCACACACTTTTCGCCATTCCTTTGCAACGCATCTAATAGAAGGCGGTGCCAGCCTAAGAGCCGTGCAAGAGATGTTAGGTCACGAATCCATCACCACAACTGAAATCTATACCCACCTGGATCGCAATTACTTACGACAAGTAATCACAGAATTTCACCCCCGATCACAAAAAAAGAGCTTCTCTTAAGAAAATAACGAGTTCCAAGCAATAACAAATGACCATTACGTGGCAATACCTGACAGCCATATTCACTTCTCACTTTTTTCCACCTCCTTCAAAAGCGAATCCAACTCAAGGGTGTCGCTATCTGCAGTTGCCCCTGGCAGCGCTCTTTTT
The DNA here is from genome assembly GCF_056895215.1 of Dyadobacter sp. HNCC25DJ184. Taxonomy (NCBI): domain Bacteria; kingdom Pseudomonadati; phylum Bacteroidota; class Cytophagia; order Cytophagales; family Spirosomataceae; genus Dyadobacter; species Dyadobacter sp. HNCC25DJ184. Next base: position 4,663 of record NZ_JBXHAQ010000007.1, read on the forward strand.
AATTGCTTTGGTTTATTCCATGGTGCAGTCGTACGGCTCGACATGTCATATGATATATATGCGAAAAGCCCAACGAAGGCGATAAAAACTACTATAAATATTCTACGATTTCGACTTCTATTTTCCATCCTAATGCTCTCCTCTCACATCCCGAGGGGTAGTATAAGAAACAAACTTTCCCGTCTTTCCCGATACCTCGGACCATTTAAAACCCTCAAACTCAATAACCACTATCCCTGCCTTTTTAATTGAACCTATATTGGCTCCGGAAAGATACTCCGCAAAGTAAGAAATATCCGGATTATGGCCGAAAAGGATCACAGACTCCGCATATGCTGGAGCTTTATTTACAGCATCGAGATATCCCCTAAGCCCTGTATCGTACAAGTCCCGCAGTGGAACTATTTTGTCCTTGTCGAATTTTAGTTGTTCGGCCACGAGTTCAGCCGTCTTCCAAGCCCTGGCCGCCTGACTTGTAATATAGCTTTCAGGGCTGAATCCTTTCGAAAACAACCATCTGCCCATCACAGCAGACTCCATGAGCCCCTTTCCCACCAACTCCCGATCAAAATCTTTGACACCAAATCCGGCGTCTTCGGCTGTAGCATGTCGTACCAATATGAGTGATTTAATCATCTTTCGGGGCAGAGAATGGTCATGAATAAATTTAAATATGATTTGGCACTAAACCTAAACGTCAGTTATACAAAGTTATAATTTTACAACTCACGCCGTATCCATTTTTTGAATGTCGTTTCCAAAGTTAAAATTGACCGCTCAAAACCCCAAACTGACCCTTTGACAATAATTACGGCATTGACTGGGATAATTAATACTTAATTTTGTTTCTTGTTAGCACAACGCAATTACAATATATACCAATTAACCTATGTTACAGTTTCTCAAATATGTCCTTGCAACTTTTGTAGGGATTATCGTTTTCTTCTTCCTGTCCATCATCATACTGATAGGAATCGGAAGCGCTTTTTCATCAAGTGAAAAAGTCACCGTTAAAGAAAATTCGATACTAAAACTTGACCTCAACCAACCTATTCAAGAAGTTGGAGTCGAAAATCCATTTTCTGATTTGGGAGGACCTTTCAGTGGTAATGAAAATGTGGTAGGCCTGAAGGATATCAAAGATGCCCTCAAGGAAGCCAAAAATGACGACAATATTAAAGGAGTATATATAGAATCAGGAAACCCCCAAGCTGGCTGGGCAACGCTTGAAGAGATTCGTAATCAAATTCTTGACTTCAAAAAATCAGGAAAGTTTGTAGCAACTTACAGCGAAAGCTTTTCTGAGAAAGGATATTATCTGGCCTCTGCCGCCGACAAGATATATTTGAACCCTGCTGGCGGAATGGAGTGGAATGGGCTCTCAACCGAATACAGCTTTTTGAAGGGTACTTTTGACAAACTTGAAATTAAGCCTCTGGTATTTCGGGTGGGAGAATTTAAAAGTGCGATCGAAATGTTCTCGAGACAGGATATGAGCGAAGCGAGCAAAAAACAATCGATTGAGTTATTGAATGCGATCAACGGCAACTTTTTGAAAAATATATCGGCCTCACGCAAAATCCCTGTTGAAAAATTAAAAAGTCTGGCAGATTCCCTTGCTGTGGAAGATCCGAAAGCTGCGTTAAGCAACAATTTCGTAACGAACCTTGGTTATTGGGATGAGTTTGAAACAGCACTGAAAAAGCAGTTGAAACTGGATGAGAAAAAAGATATATCGTTTGTAGGCGTTGACAAATATCTGGAGGGCAATCTGAATACCGAGGGAGATGCCAACAAGCGCATTGCAGTTTTGGTTGCTCAAGGCGAAATCACATCGGGAGAAGGTTCTGACGAGACAATTGGATCTGAGAAATTCGTGAGCGAATTGAAGAAAGCGCGTGACAACGACAAAATTAAAGCGATCGTAATTCGTATCAACTCACCAGGTGGAAGTGCATTGGCTTCCGACGTAATGTGGAGAGAAATTCAGATAACTACTAAGAAAAAGCCGGTGATTGCATCTATGTCAGATGTGGCTGCTTCTGGCGGCTATTATATGGCAATGGGCTGCGACAAGATTGTGGCTCAGCCGAATACCATCACTGGTTCAATCGGAATTTTCGGCCTGATCTTTAATGTGAAAGACTTTATGAATAACAAACTGGGTGTCACTTTTGACGGTGTGGGCACAAACGCGCACGCCGACTGGCCGACCGCTACCCGTGAGATGACACAGTTTGAAAAGGATATGATTCAGAAAAGTGTGAATCAGGGATATGATACGTTTACTAAGAAGGCTGCCGCTGGCAGAAAAATGCCGGTTGAGAAGTTGCGTAGTCTTGCTCAGGGTCGTGTCTGGTCAGGAATTGAAGCGAAGGAACTTGGGCTTGTAGATGCGCTCGGGGGTGTAGATGATGCGATTAAACTAGCTGCAAGCGCAGCCAAATTGAAAGAAGGTGACTATCGCGTTCGCTATTTTCCTGAAAAGAAGAAGCCATTTGACGAGCTATTATCCAAATTGATGGACGATTCCAAAGAAGAAGCTATGACGGAAAACCTGGGTGCACTTGCACCATATGTGAAAACATATCAGAAAGTCATGAATATGGGCGGAGTTCAGGCAAGAATTCCTTTTGAGATGGATATTCGTTAAACCCTATTCGTATTCTTCCCCCAACGGGTTCGGATCTTGCATCCGAACCCGTTTTTTTATTCAAAATCTTAGATTCCGCTTACAAGATAGCACAACAATAGATGTTTTAATCTATAATATTGTACTTTTTATAGTTTACAGGAAAACCATCTAACAGGATCCAATCAAAGAATAATACAATAATATTCAATATCGGACACAAACTGGGTTTTGTTATATTTTCACCCAATGTTTGTACTTTTATCATAATGATATAACTATTCCAATATGGCGATACTATAAAAAAAAGAACTTTCTGATATTCAATCCTTTCCTATTGACAGTAATTCAACTATTTGCGACCTTTGAATTGTCAAAGCAACATTTATAACAACAAGTAGCATTGCAGTTAGTAGCTTTGTACGAAAATTAGAAAAATACAACATTACATATTAATTAACAGAACTTACAATCATGAAAAAAATCATTTTAGGCCTTGCACTTTTGATGGGAGTATCAATTGCAAACGTATCATTCGCTTCTGAAAAACTTGGAACTGATGCAAACATTGAAATCGCAACAGTAGGCGAATTGAAATTCAAATTGTCACTGGAAGATGTTAAAGAAAACTCTTCAGTGCTAATTAAGGATCTTGACGGAGAAATCCTTTACAGCGCAAACTTGCCAAAATCGGCTAACTACGCGAAGATTTTTGACTTCTCAACTTTGAAAGACGGTGGATATGTTTTCATTATCAATAATGGAAAAGAGAGAATTGAAAAACCATTCAATATCCAAACTCAAACTACCCGTGTAGTGTCTTCTACAAAGTAATCTGGGTTACTTCCAAAAACGGCTGGATCTTATTCAGCCGTTTTTTTTGTGCCTAATTTTTACAAAAACCCATCAAGCTTTTGAACCTTCCTCTTTCACCAACTCCCTGCGTTCGATGAGCACCGCATGTTTGCTGGGTGCAATAGCAACTCCATCGAGTTTCGCATATACTTTGGTAAACTCCGCTCCGAAATACAGAATAATAGAGGAATAGTATATCCAGGTCAACAGAATTACAATGGACGCCGAGGCCCCATATGTTGCTCCAAGATTCAGACTTCCCAAATAATATCCGATAATAAATTTCCCGATCAGAAAGAGGCAAGCCGTAAAGATCGCGCCAACTATGCATTCCTTCCATTTCAAATCTCCATCCGGAAGAACCTTAAATATTACAATGAAAAGTGCAGTGATTACCGCCAGGACCACCATCATATTCACTAAATAAAAAACTGCGACAGCCGCTTCGGAAAAGTATTCTTCAAGTTGGGAGCTCAAAAGTTGAACAATCGCGTTTACACCAAGCGAGACAACCAACAAAAATCCCAGGGCCAGAATCAGCGAAAAAGACAGCAGTCTGTTTTTAAGATATCTTAACCAACCCTTCTTAGGCTTTGCTTTGATCGACCATATATAATTGATAGAATCCTGCATTTCAGCGAAAACCCCAGTCGCACCAATTAGCAAAGTAACTATACCAATTACTGCCGCCACGCCGGTTTTATTGGATACTTGCGCATTTTGAATGATCTCCTTCAAAGATTCAGTCGCACTAGCTCCGACCAATGCCTGGATTTGCGAAAACAACTCCCCCTGAATCGTACTTTTTTCAACAAATAAGCTTAAAACGGAGATAATCACCAGCAACATAGGGGCTAACGAAAAGATCGTATAGTAGGACAGGGCTGCGCTTAACTTCATCCCATTGTCATTGAGAAATTCCGAAAAGCTTTCTGAAAGGAGTGAGAATATGGTCTTTATCAGTTTCATGACTTAGCGGTGTAGTTGCAAAATTTATAGAGGCGACGTTTGCCATTAGTAATGCCTTAGCACTTACTCACGGCAAATAGAAATTAAGAAATTAAATTGGTAGTGATTAGCTCTGGTCAGAGTAGCAGTCCAGCAAGGGTGGCCGACATATAAGACGCTAATGTACCCGCAATCAGGGCTTTGAATCCTATTCGAGCCAAATCAGCGCGTCGCGAAGGCGCTAACTCTCCAATCCCACCCACTTGGATCGCAATCGAGCTGAAATTCGCGAATCCACAAAGTGCAAAGCTGGTGATAACTATTGTTTTGTGATCCAAAGTATCTTTTAATTTAACAAGATCAAGATAGGCAACGAATTCATTGATCACCATTTTAGTACCCATAAGAGAGCCAGCTGCTTGTATATCCTTTGAAGGCACACCCATCGCCCATGCAAATACAGAGAATAATTTTCCAAGAATTAAATTAAAACTTAACTCAGGGAATGAAAAAATACCGCCAATTAGCCCCAGAAGATAGTCAAGTAAGGCAACAAGTGCGATAAAACCGATCAACATCGCCACTACATTAAAACCTACTTTTAGTCCCTCGCCCGCCCCGGCTGCTACTGCATCCAATAAATTGGCATGCGTTTTCTGAACTTCGAGCTTAACGGCTCCCTTAGTATTGGATTGTTCCGTTTCGGGAAACATGATTTTGGATATCACCAACGCGCCCGGTGCAGCCATCAAACTTGCCGCAATCAAATAGGGCGCTGGAACACCTAAAGAAATATATACAGCCATGACGCCTCCGGCAATACAAGCAAAACTTCCCGTCATAGAAGCCATCAGCTCCGATTTTGTCATATTTTTCAGATATGGCTTAATCATGATCTGGGCTTCCACTTGCCCAACAAAAGTACTTGCCACGTTGGAAACCGCTTCTGCGCCACTCACTCCCATCAACCAATATACCCCTTTCGCGATAATGGAGACTACGCGCTGCATGATGCCTAGATGATATAACATATTGACAATCACCGCAACAAAGATGATGGTTGGGATTACCTTGAAGAAAAACACAAAGTCATTCCCCGGACCGAACGCCCGTTCCATTGCGTCGTGACGAACAAGCGTGCCAAAAACAAAGTCAGCGCCCTTGTCAGAAAAGGAAAGTAATTTTTGAACTTTGGCTCCCAGCCACTGAAAAATAGCTTGCCCGGTTTCGGTCCGAAGGATAAAAACAGCTAATCCAAATTGCAAGGCCAGCCCAACACCAACAGTGCGCAAATTGATTGCTTTACGATTGTTAGACATCGCAACCGCGATACCTAAAATAAGTACTATTCCTATCAGTCCGGTAAACCTCTCCATAATAATCTGGTTGATGCGCATTTAACTTCGCTGCAAAATAACAAACAAATTATTTGCAATAGGTAAAATGCGCAAAATATAGGAATACTACCGGATACTTATAGAAATCATTATACGAAGGCCTCGATATGCTAATGATCAGAAAATGAGAAATCTATATTTGGACCAAGTGTCGAATATCAATGGCAGGTTGACGGATAAATTTCACCCCCATAAAAAAACAAAAGGTAAACCCTTTTATGGGAATACCTTTTTTGATCATAGCTAATAAACAATATTATAATACAGCCACAGTCGCCGTGTGCATTTGGTCTCTGTCCGCTTTTATCCAATTATTACCATTCTTCACAAAAACATCAATTTTTCGAACCTGCTTATGAGATTCACCCTGCTGCGTTTGATAAGTTATGTCTATCAAAGAATTTTTAACGGCCGTCTGACCGCCATCATATTTCCTTATGGTTACACTGTTAGGAACGTAATTGGCACTTTTAAATGAGCCTAGCCGCTTGTCAACATACTTACTTATTTCGTCGTAAGAAATAGTGCCATTTGCCTCATCAATGCTTTGAATGCTTTCTCCTCCCTCTAAGGCCGAAGAAGTCGTTGCGGTCGCTGCGCCTGACTTATCCTTTGAATTGGATATCTGTTGTCTGGTGCCCTGGTTCACGCCGTTCGCATTCGTCATAACTCTGATCTTAAACGCACATGCCAACAATATGAACAAAATAAAAACGGAGATTTTCCTTTCCATTATAACGATATTTTAGTCTAGTGATAATTGAACGTGACAAATTTGAAATTAAAAAAACACAAAAAATAGAGTACAAATACCCGATTTACATTGATACGTATATTTACGCATAAGTCACAGGAGAGCCAGAAATCAATAAAAAAGGAGGGTAGCCGAAACTACCCTCCTTTTTAACACACCATCACTCCTTGCTAATATCCAATTATTGGCGCTAACCAACGTTCCATTTCCTCAAGGCCCATACCCTTTCGGGCCGCATAATCAACAACCTGATCCTTATGAATTTTCCCAACAGGAAAATACCGGCTTTCAGGGTGCGAGAAGTACCATCCACTCACACTACTCGCCGGGTACATAGCATAGCTTTCAGTTAATGTGATACCAATATTCTCCGCGCCAAGGAGTTCAAATAACTTGCTTTTTTCAGTATGATCCGGACAAGCAGGATACCCCGGAGCAGGCCGGATTCCCATGTATGACTCCTTAATCAAATCCTCATTAGCCAATGATTCACCCGCTGCATATCCCCAGAACTCCTTTCTTACCCTCTCATGCATCAATTCCGCAAGCGCTTCAACCAAACGATCCGCCAGAGCTTTTACCATGATGCTGTTATAGTCGTCATTATCTTTTTCGAATTTGTCTAAAAGAGGTTCGATTCCGACACCAGCGGTTACTGCGAAACCTCCAATATAGTCGGTATGACCACTTTCAAGCGGCGCGATAAAGTCGGACAAACAATAATTAGGCAAATTTTTGGCTTTTACGGTTTGTTGTCTCAGGTGATGCAACACAGCCATATTATCGGCGATCAACTCACCTGCATCTGACTTTTCACTAAGACCTTTACTGATCTTATATTCAATATGTTGGTGTGAGCCGTGCCGTTCACATGAAACTTCTGTAACATTCTCCTCAAAATGATGCAATATCACATCGTCCTGAATCGAGTTGGCCGGCCAGAATCCGATTACTGCTTTCGCTTTCAACTCTTTGTCCCTGATGATTTCACCCAACAAGATCGCCGCGTCCTCATATAACTTCATTGCCTCGGCGCCGACCACCTTATCATCAAAAATTTGTGGGTATTTTCCGTGTAACTGCCAGGTTTGGAAGAACGGAGTCCAGTCGATATACTTCGCAATATCAGCCAAGTCATAGTCGTCGAAAACCCGCGTTCCCAAGAATTGTGGTTTAGTCGCTTTGAAATTTGTCCAGTCGATTGGCGCTTTATTTGCTCTAGCTTTTTCGATCGGCAAATGTTCTTTCGCACCACCTCTTTTCGAGTGGTCGTCTCTCAACTTGGCATATTCAGCCTTGATATCCACCAAAACCTGCTGCTGACTCTTATCACTTTGGATTAATTTCCCGGCAACGGGCACCGATCTTGACGCATCCAGAACGTGAATTACCGGACCGGAATAGCTCGGATCAATTTTTACAGCCGTATGGATTCGAGAAGTTGTGGCTCCGCCAATCAGTAACGGCGTAGTCATTTTCCTTCTTTCCATTTCCTTGGCAACACTTACCATTTCGTCGAGGGAAGGAGTTATCAATCCAGATAATCCGATGATATCTACATTGTGCTCCACGGCAGCGGCCAAAATCTTATCTAAAGGCACCATTACACCGAGGTCAATGATCTCGTAATTGTTACACCCCAAGACAACGCCAACAATATTTTTACCAATATCATGCACATCTCCTTTCACTGTTGCCAGTAATATCTTTCCGGCAGAGCTTGATTCAGACTTTTCAGCCTCAATATAAGGTTGTAGATATGCAACGGCCTTCTTCATCACCCTTGCTGATTTCACAACTTGAGGAAGAAACATTTTGCCTTCCCCAAATAAATCACCAACAATACTCATCCCATCCATCAATGGCCCTTCAATTACCTCAAGCGGTCTTTCGAACAGATGACGGCACTCTTCTACGTCCTCATCTATAAAGTCAGAAAGACCTTTTACCAATGCATGGGATATTCTTTCTTTTACAGGAAGCTCTCTCCATGACAAGTCCGGGCCTGACTGCGTTTTACCTTTGTCTTTTACAGTTTCAGCATATGCCACCAATCGTTCAGTCGAATCGGCCCTGCGATTAAGCAACACATCCTCAACCAGTTCCAATACATCTTTTGGTATCTCATCGTAAATACCAATTTGTCCGGCATTCACAATACCCATATCCAATCCAGCCTTGATGGCATGATAAAGAAAGGCTGTGTGAATGGCTTCGCGAACAGGCTCATTTCCCCGGAAACTGAATGATACGTTTGAAACACCACCGGAAACCTTTGCATATGGGAGGTTTTCTTTAATCCAACGAACCGCATTGATGAAATCGACAGCATAATTATTGTGCTCTTCCATCCCTGTCGCAACCGTCAGGATATTCGGATCGAATATGATATCTTCCGCCGGGAAGCCAACTTCATCCACCAGTATCCGGTATGCACGTTCACAAATTTCTTTACGACGCTCGAAATTGTCAGCCTGGCCTTTTTCATCAAATGCCATTACAACAGTTGCAGCACCGTATCGAAGAACCGTTTTGGCCGATTCTATAAATTTCTCTTTTCCTTCTTTTAATGAAATCGAGTTTACAATTGATTTTCCCTGAACACATTTCAAACCCGATTCAATCACTTCCCATTTCGAGGAGTCGATCATCAACGGAACTTTTGAAATATCCGGTTCAGCGGCAATCAGGTTCAAAAACGTTTTCATTGCCTCCACCCCATCGATCATCCCCTCATCAAGGTTGACGTCAATTACCTGGGCCCCACTTTCAACCTGCTCGCGGGCGATACTCAGGGCTTCATCATATTTACCTTCACGGATCAATCTTGCAAATTTCTTTGAGCCAGTCACATTACATCTCTCACCAATGTTGACAAAATTGGTAAGCTTTGTCACTTTCACTGGCTCAAGTCCTGAGAGTTTCATTACCGTTTCTCTTTCGGGAAGCAATCTCGGCTGGTGTTTCGCAGCTAAATCAGCGATCACCTTGATATGCGCGGGTGTGGTTCCGCAGCATCCACCGATGATATTAACAAGACTATCTTTTAAAAATCCATCAATTACCTCACCCATCTGTTCGGGCGACTCGTCATACTCACCCATTTCGTTGGGCAAACCTGCATTCGGGTGAGCAGACGTGAAGAATGGCGATTCGTTGGCGAGAATTTGAACATATGGCCTCATCAAATCTGCACCGAGGGCACAGTTTATACCAACTGAAAGCAAAGGCAAATGTGAAACGGAAGTCAAAAACGCTTCAGTAGTTTGGCCAGAAAGCGTGCGACCCGATGCATCAGTAATTGTACCAGATACCATAATCGGGAGCGATTCACCCTCTACATTCCTCCACGTCGCCAGTCTTTCAACTTTTCCGTTCCTGGCGTCCACAAAGAATTTATCAATTGCAAAAAGTGCGGCTTTTGCATTCAATGTATCAAATACAGTTTCAACCAGTAAAATATCGCTACCGCCGTCGGTAAGACCTTTAATCTGCTCGTAGTAAGCTTCAACCAACTGATCAAAACTTATCGCACGATAACCTGGATTGTTAACATCCGGAGACAAGGATGCTGTTCTGTTGGTTGGCCCCATTGATCCGGCTACGAATCTCGGTTTGTCAGGATTTTTGGCGGTATATTCATCGGCTACTTCTCTGGCAATACGAGCTGACTCATAGTTTAGCTCATATACCAATTCTTCCATTCCATAATCGGCCATCGCGATTGTAGTCCCCGAAAAGGTATTCGTCTCTGCTATATCCGCACCTGCTTCAAAATATGCTGCATGAATTTCCCGGATCACATCGGGACGGGTCAGCGACAATAAGTCATTATTGCCTTTAACGTCATGACCCCAGTCCTTAAATCTTTCTCCGTGATAATCGTAATCCTCCAGCTTATAACGCTGTATCATCGTCCCCATCGCACCATCAAGTACCAGAATGCGATTCTTAAGAACTTCCCGGATATTAACTTTTTGTGTAACTGTCATTATTTTCTACTGTATGTGCCATTTCAAAAACATACCTACACTTGATCGCGCAGGTATTCTCAATTTACAAATTTACCTTCAATAGATGATTTGTTCCAAAAAATTAAAAAAAACAGACAATAAATCTGGTCTTTTTTCCTGTTATAAACTAAACATCTATATACTTGTATGTTTTATAGTGAATAAAGATATTCTATCTATGTATAACCTTGACGAAACAGACGTAAAAATCCTGCATCTCCTACAACAGGATTCAACGTTAAAAACGCGGGAATTGTCCGAAAAACTCAATTTATCGTATACTCCTGTATATGAGCGCGTACGGAGATTGGAAAAAGAGGGAATTATAAAAAGTTATGTGGCGCTGGTAGACCGCGAAAAAGTAGGCAAAAAGCTGATGGCCTTTTGTAATATCGCGTTAAAGGAACACTCAAAAGTGATGGGAGAAAAGTTTGTGAAGGCTGTTTCGGCAATGTCGGAGGTGATGGAATGTTTTAATATTTCCGGCGATTACGATTTTTTACTTAAGGTAGTTGTAGAGGATATGTCTCAGTATCAGCAATTTCTGATGCAAAAACTTGGATCACTGGACAATATTGGGAGTACACACAGTTTATTTGTGATGGGTGAGATCAAGAACTCGACTCAGCTTGAAATGAGGTCGATCAAAAATAAATAAAGGGTCGAAAAATCCGACCCTGTATTCCAACTCACCCCTAACAAAATTTTCCTTCTATTATCTTGACCCGTCTTAATCACAGTTAGTGGTCGGGCAGTCAAGTATATGATTATGTCAACTGTTATATAGCGGTAACCATCCTTACTACACCCAATCTGTGCCTGCCGGTAACCTCTTATAATCCACAATACGCCTGCCTCGCAGCGTGTGTTGCAGGCAATGAAATTTTTTCAAAACAAAATTTTTCGAATCCATTGCAACACTTTCAATATTAAGCACGTATGATAAGCAGAAGGTAAACGTATCCCTGACAAACCTGAGACCCTAACTTTGTTATTTGGCAAAAAAATATCCTTTGATGAAAGCGACTTCAACTCGGTCGTTTCTGCATGCATGGCGGGCAATAACCAGGCACAGAGGTTTTTATATAAGCAGTATTTTGGCTATTCAAAAAGTATCTGTCTTCGGTATACCTCCACGACTGAGGAAGCCGAGGAAGTATTAAACGAAGGTTTTTTAAAAGTGTTTAACAATCTCAACAGATATGACGCTTCGCACCCGTTCAAGGCATGGCTAAGAACGATTATGGTCAACACTGCGATCAGCTATTATCGTAAGCACAAAAAACATAGCGAAGACGTATTTTCACTCGAAGATGCACCACAAGTAAGTTTTGACGACGATATTGTCGGTCAAATTACTGCTGATGAGATTCTTGGGTTAATCCAGGAGATAAAACCTGTTTACAAAAACGTTTTTTTAATGTATGTTGTAGATGGATATAATCATAGAGAAATTGCTGACATGCTGCAAATAAATGAGGCAACTGTAAGATCTCATTATGTAAGAGCCCGCGCTCGACTTCAGCATTTAATCAAACAAAATTACCCGAATCTCTTCCCGAGTGACTGGACTGTAAAGACATTTAAAGGCAATGAAAACTGATAAGTTTGGAGATACTATACGCCGAAAATTAGAGGGCATTTCCCCCGAGTTCCAAGAGAGCGACTGGGTTGGCATGCAGAATTACATGCGCGCTAATGTACCGTCCACTTTTTGGCAGCGATATGGTAATTGGATCGGATATGCGGCGGCAGCGACAGTAACCTCACTGATGGCTTTTGGCTATATCCACCAGCTTAATAAAAACACCGAGCTGGTGAGCGATGTGAAAGTATTAAAAACTCAGATTGAAGATGTTAGACGCATTGCGAACGCCGCTCCAACCAGAGACACAGTATATATTGTTCAAAAAGAGTTCGTCAACCAACCTACTTTTTCGCAGTTACCAGAACAAAGGTTAGAATTGGCTAAAACAATTGAGCAGCCCGAGGAGATCAGTGATTTGTCCGAAAAAAATATGGATGAGAATACTGGCACTTCCAACAATGAAATCGCTCGAAAATCGGGAAGCGGGACTTCCCACGATTTCGAACCCAATACGGTCAAGGGCCGAATTCAGAAAGAATCGATATCTGATAATGCTACTCGACAAGATATAACCCGACTCGCTGATTCAGGAGAGAAAGCACCTGATATAAGTTCGTCTTCAACAGAAAGTAGCAATACGCTTATTGCTCAGAATTCTTCACAAAGTTCCGCTGTAAAAATGGATTTCGAACAGTTGAACATGAGCGTTCCTGAGCCAGCCAATACTGCCTATAAAATGAATTATGCACTGCATAATCGCATAGCACCAAGGCAGGTGAAAAGAGCGCTACACATTCCGGAAACACGAGTTTCTTCCGAAGCCGTTCTTGCAAAGAATACGACAAAAACAGAATCTGGTCAAAAAGAGACTAGCGTAAAACAAACAGAAACAGTCATTCCGAAATTGCCGATCAAAACCCCTTACCGCTTTGGTGCAGGGATGCAATTTGAAAAAGGAAGTCGCGGTACAACCGTTCTTGGCGAAGTATTAGTTGGTAAAAAATTCTCCATCACTACAGGACTTACCTGGTTGAAAGTAAAATCGATGGAGTTTTATAACGAAAGGGTTTTCCGGGAAAAGAATAAGCAGGATTTCAAGAGAACCCACCCTGAGCAGGTTCCGCAACTGGTGCAGGTTTACAATATCAATGTCGAGCCTACAAGTGTACAAATACCTCTTACTGTTGCATTTAGAAATACCATCGCTCATAAAGTGGACTATTATGTGAGCGCAGGAACCAACATTACAATTAAATCCAACGAAAAATATTCATTCGACTGTGTTCCGATGGGCCCAGGTCCGGCAATAGGTTTTTTCAATAAGTCATTTGAAAACAGAAAGGAAATTTCACCCATCAATTCGGTTAACGTCGCTTTGGGAATTGAGAAATCATGGCATCCGATCGTGCTGCAGGCCGAAGGATATCTATACACATATTTTACTCCGTTGAGCCCGATGAACAACAAAACCGGACCCGGATTCAGATTAAAATTGCTCTATCAGATCGGCAAGAAATATTGAGCCAAAAGCGATAGAAATACGAATCACCTCAGGAATTAGAGTTTTTCATAAAGAAAAGCTCTAATTTTGTTTTTTTCCCATAGAGACTAGTCCACAATTTGAAATTTGCAGCAATAGATATCGGATCCAACGGAGCACGTATGCAGATCTCGTCCGTTTTAAACGACGAGGGTGTTGTCCGCTTCAAGAAAGTTGAATACGTACGTTTCCCACTCCGTCTCGGCCACGATGTCTTCACCCAAGGCAAAATATCCGCAGTTAGTGAAGACCGTATGATTAAGTTGATGTTGGCATATCAGCTATTAATGGAACTTCACGAGATCGATGATTACATGGCTTGCTCCACCTCCGCGATGCGTGAATCCGAAAATGGGACGCTGGTCCGTGATAATATAGAACAACGAACAGGGATTCATATCCAGATTATCGACGGTCAAAGGGAAGCTGAACTGGTTAACAACGTGGTTGTTCAGTCACTGGGAGAAGGGCAGTATATACACATCGACGTGGGTGGTGGTAGTACAGAACTCAACGTTTATAAAGATCGCAAAAAGATCATAGCGAAGTCCTTTAAACTAGGGTCCGTTCGTCTTTTGGAAGGAAAAGAATCCAAAAATTCATGGCAAAAAATTAAAGAATGGATCGAAGACAATGTCGACTATTCTATGCCGATCCAAGCCGTCGGAACGGGAGGAAACATTAATAAGCTATTTGATTTGTCTTCCAAACTGACAGAAAGCTCGAGTAGTCTGGAGGAAATCCAGAAGATGAGAGACTACATTGCTCAATTCACATTAGAGGAACGAATTAATAAACTACAGCTCAATCCCGACCGTGCTGATGTAATTGTCCCTGCTGGGGACATTTATACTTCGGCAATGCGCTGGGCTGGTGCAGAGATCATCCATGTGCCCGACGTGGGTTTAAAAGATGGCATGCTGCAGCTGCTATATGAGCGGGCTTGCCGCAAAAAAAAGGGCTTAAAATAAGCCCTTTTGATATATTCCTTAATGAAAACCTACCAAACCTGCTCCAAATCCTTTGAAGTGTATTTGTGATTACGTGTATGAAAAACGCTGTCTCCCGATTCCTTTTTCAATCCTAATGGATTCTTCTTTCCTATTTTTGCAATAATTGCCACTGGAAACAGCACGACAAAGAATACTGCAGAAAGAAGTATCTTCCCATTGATGGCGCCTAATACTTCGGCGATTTTATACCAGCCTTTTACGATAAGGTCACCGGCAACAGGAATAGCCAGACTAACGACACCTACCAGAGCCGCTGCAATCAGGAAATAATGGGATTTAAAAATAAAGTATAACACTACCAGACCGGTAACGATCACCAACTGGGCTTTAATTTTTTCGGATTCAGTCATCTTTTAAATCAATATAAAGCGAGCCTGGAATTAGCTTCCAGACTCGTTTCGCTTGTAAATTTTTTAAAACAAGGTGTAAATAAACGGAGCCACTGCCGAGCCACCACCTATGACGATCAAAACGCCTATCAAAAGTAAAACCAAAATAACAGGAGCCAGCCACCACTTCTTACGCTCCTTCATGAATGCCAGCAAGTCAGTCAAAAAATCCATAACTTTTATTATCTAAATGAATGTCAAAGATACTATATTAATTATCAACGGATTAAACGCAATCCGATTGTATTACTTTTTCTCCATAGCCTGATAAAGCCGGTCAGCGATCAGGTGATTGAGTGTCGCGCTGCCATGACCATCATTTTTGCCAACTACGCGCTCCTTTTCTGGAATTTTAGCGATGCCGTCGTTGAGCGTAATAACGCTTACTCCGTTGCTTTTCAGATAGTTTTCCACAGGTTTAGTATACCCCGCACTTTTGTCCAATTGGAATAAAAATGGAATAAACACGGTATACATTTTCGCCTTAGTACTGTCTTTGTAAGCAACAATTTCGGACATATCCCGAAGGTGTGCGTTTAACACCGTTGTGTCGGTGTATGCAGTTTGAACAAACTTTTCAAATGTACTGAAACCTGTGTGAGGTAATTGCCAGTAGATGAAGTTTGGTAGATAAAAATGCCTTACGATCGTCGCCGATATGCCTTTCAAATCTGCATATGGCTCCGCACCGGAAAGAGATAATCCCTTTTCACGCCCCACTCTTTCCACGTCATTTGGGAAATATTGCAGTACAATGATATCCGGCTTTACAGGAAACTCTTTTAAACGTTTAGCCTCGTCGCGTGTATCAGCCCCGGAAACTCCAAGATTATATACTTCAAATTTATCCTTCCCCAGCTTTTCTTCCAGTATATTAGAAAATCTATCGTTTACGTCTTCCAGTCCATGACCAGCAGCGAAAGAATCTCCTACGACCAAAACTTTGGTTTTCCCGGATTGCTTTTCAACTTCCTTATCATGATATCCCAGAGCATTTACAGGATTCCAGTATTTTTCCCACCAAATCTGCGACGCCTTTGAAAGAACACCTTCGTGGCTTTGCGGGACATACATAAATATGATTTCCAGGAAAATAAGCGTAACGATCAATGGAACTGTGATAGTGACAATGTTCGCCACCAATCCTTTTGCCTTTGATTTGACAACGCCATAATAGAATATCCGCAGGATTTCGATCACCAGCAGCAGCCAGAAGGCTACCTTGGTCAACCTTATATACCAACTATCGCTCTGTGGAAAACCGGGATAATCGAACTTAACATGATATCGTTCGGGATAAAAAAGGAAAACGAAGATGAGCGCCAGAAACACTAATCTTACAATACTGGAAACAATTTTTGACGCCATACTTAATTCGATTTTTAATTCACACAGATTTTAGTCCAAGACAAACTCTTCCTTCCAGTTGTCTTTTTCCATCCATTCCGGTTGTTTTTTCTTATCGAAAATGTAGTTACCTACCACCAGATAATCCATTTCAGTGCGCATAAAACAACGATAAGCATCATTTGGAGTGCAAACGATAGGCTCCCCACGAACATTGAAGCTGGTGTTTACTACAACCGCATATCCTGTCAGCTCCTTGAAAGCATTAATTAGCTCCCAATACTTCGGATTTGTCTCTTTGTGAACCGTTTGTATCCTCGCAGAATAATCAATATGCGTAATCGAAGGCAGATCGGACCTTTGGAAATACAGTTTTTCTCTTAAATCCAATGAACTATAATTTTCCGGTACCGGTAACCTTCTGCTCTCCGCAACCGGATGAACCAGCAACATATAAGGCGAAATGCCGTCGTAATCAAAATATTCAGCACTGTGTTCTGCCATAACAGACGGAGCAAAAGGTCTGAATGACTCTCTGTATTTAATTTTAAGATTCAGTTTTTTCTGCATTTCAGCGTTCCTTGGATCGCCCAAAATGCTTCTTCCTCCTAATGCACGAGGACCAAATTCCATTCGTCCCTGAATCCAGCCGACTACATTACCCTCAGCCAATAATTTCGCCGCGTCTTTCGACAAATCTTTGAAATTATCGTATTGAGTATAAACGGCTTTGTATTTTTTTGCAGTCAATTCAACTTCCAGATCAGAGAAAGTCGGGCCTAAATAAGACCCACGCATTGCATCGGCTGTCCAGGTTACTTTACGCTCCTGACCGAAGAATATATGATATGCTGCCTGAGCCGCACCCAAAGCGCCCCCGGCATCACCTGCAGCCGGTTGAATAAAGATATCTTTGAAAATACCCGCCTTCTGAAGTTTACCGTTTGACACGCAATTAAGCGCAACGCCACCGGCCATACACAGGTAGTCAGCACCCGTAATTTTTTTCGCCTCGCGAGCCATTCGAAGAACAGCCTCTTCTGTAATATTTTGGATAGCGAGCCCAAGATTACAGTGAATCGCCTCAAGCGCATCTTCAGGTTTTCTGGTTTTGAAACCAAATAATGCCTCCCATTTGTGCTCATTCACCATCTTTAGCCCTGTAGCATAATCAAAATATTCCTGATCGAGCCAAACAGAACCATCTTCCTTAAGTTCTACGAGTTCACTTAAAATAATATCCTCGTATTTTCTAATATCAGGTGAGGTAGGATCTCCATATGGAGCCAGCCCCATCAGCTTGTATTCCCCCGAATTCACGCGGAATCCAAGAAAATAGGTGAATGCAGAATATAGAAGTCCTAATGAGTGAGGAAAACGAAGTTCTTTCAGAATACTGATATCCTTTCCTTCCCCAAGGCATATTGAGGCTGTCGCCCACTCACCTACTCCGTCGATGGTCAATATCGCTGACTTTTCAAACGGAGACGGATAATACGCACTGGCAGCATGTGAAAGGTGATGTTCCGGAAAAAGCATTTTTACTTTTTTCTTCTTATCGTATCCCAGCTTCTCCAATTCCTCGTTGATCAGCCTTTTCAGAAACATTTTTTCCTTGATCCAAACAGGCATCGCCGTCAGGAACGACCGGATGCCTTTGGGTGCAAAAGCATAGTATGTTTCCAGTAGTCTTTCGAATTTGAGTAATGGTTTGTCATAAAAAACAATCGCATCTAACTCATTGATTGTCAGACCACCATATTCCAGGCAAAATTTTACAGCATTGGATGGAAAGCCAGGATCGTGTTTTTTCCTGGTAAATCGCTCTTCCTGAGCAGCGGCCACAATTTCACCATTATCAATTAATGCTGCGGCAGAATCGTGGTAAAAGGCAGATATACCTAAAATCTTCATTAATGGAAATTTATTTTTCAACGTGCCAAACTACTGCTTCGACACTTATCCAATTTTATTTTACAAGAAGCTGCGGTCCTAATCGTAGCTTCCCGATTTCTCATTTTTTGGAATGGCTTGCAAATATCCTAAACTAATTGTCAAATCACCTAACCAATTGGCAAATCGAGCAAATATTTTACTTATCGTACTGTCTGTCAGGCTCCGTCTCAATGTCAGTCGAAGCCGGTAATCAAAACAAGTTTTAGCAATTTTTAATGATACTGCGGGTGATTTTCTTCCGAGAGACGAGTTGATACGTAGATTTAGGGGTTTCGTTTCCTAGTTGGGGAGGATTTAATTATAGATTGCAGATTTCAATCTGGCGAAATCATCAGTAAATGATCTTGGTGGGCTTATGATCCTCGTCCAGCGCCACAAACGTAAACATTCCTGAAACTGCCTTTTCGCGTCCTTCATGGTACATCTGCTCAACAAATATGTCCACACGGACCTTCATGCTTGTATTGCCGACGTGTTCTACTTTTCCTACCAGTTCGATAATCGTCCCTGCAGGAATAGCGTGCGTGAAATCGATCCGATCGGAAGAAACAGTTACACATCTTAACCGGGAAAATCTGGTCGCGGCAATAAATGCAACCTCGTCCATCATAGACAATGCAGTTCCGCCGAAAAGTGTATCGTAATGATTGGTATTGTTGGGAAAAACGGTCTTAAATACCCTTGTTATGGATTCTTGTATTCTTTCTTCCAATGTCATAGTTAGAGTGATTAAAGCTTCGGTTAAAGTTATGATTTGTTTTAACACAAAATACCCAACTGAAACCAAATGGAATTTGATATTATCCCGCCGAATATAAGTTCGTCAGTTCGGGATTAAAACGCAATATCGCCCTTTTTTGCTTCAGGAAGGCTCTTTAAACAGGATTTCAGGAGCGCAACCCAATTTTCCGAATTTCTATTTTGATCCAAAATGAACACTTGCACATTTTTTCAGAGCTGGTAGTCAGATTCTCATATATTTTTTGGGCGAGAAACCTGATCATATGCCTAACGAAAATTCGAGTATACTATGTTGATGGATTGCTAAATGTGAACGAAGAAAGCAGTTCAATGAAAATATCCATTGGTCACCCGGTTCAGTTAATCCAGCTGCACGCGGCCTGATTCTTCTGGCCAAAGTTCAGTTCTTCCGATAAAAAAACTCCGGCAAAAATCGGTTTTGCCGGAGTGCAAACATCTATTTCTAATTTATATTTCGACTGTTATCGATTCTCTTAATTGATTCGCCGCTGAAATCATATTCCTTAACGCAGCTTCAGTTTCCGGCCATTTTCTGGTCTTCAGACCACAATCTGGATTTACCCAAAGGTTACGTGCAGGAATCACTTTTAAAGCACTTTCCAACAATGCCCTTATTTCCTCGACCGTTGGAACGCGTGGAGAGTGAATATCATATACCCCCGGCCCTATTTCGTTCGGGTAGTTGTAGTTGGCGAAAGCACCCAGCAACTCCATTTGCGATCTCGAGGTTTCAATCGTGATCACATCTGCATCCATCGCCGCGATGGAATCGATGATATCATTGAATTCGGAATAGCACATATGGGTATGAATCTGTGTCCGGTCGGCTACTCCGGCAGCGCTTAAGCGAAACGCGTCAACCGCCCACTTCAGATATGCCTTCCATTCCGATTTCCGTAATGGTAATCCCTCGCGGATCGCTGGCTCATCAATTTGAATCACTTTGATTCCCGCTTTTTCCAGATCAACGACTTCATCACGAATCGCAACAGCAATCTGGAATGTGGTATCTTTTCTTGGCTGATCGTCACGCACAAAAGACCATTGCAATATTGTGACCGGCCCGGTGAGCATTCCTTTTACCAATTTATCAGTGTTTGCCTGCGCAAAAGCAGACCAGCGAACGGTCATAGGTTTTAATCGCTCCACATCACCAAATATAATCGGCGGCTTCACGCAACGGCTACCATAACTTTGCACCCATCCATTTTGAGTAAATACAAAACCAGATAAGTTTTCGCCAAAATATTCAACCATATCATTGCGCTCAAACTCTCCGTGAACCAACACATCAATATCCAGATCTTCCTGCCAGCGAAGCGATTTCACAATCTCCTCCTCAATTCTGCTTTCATACTCACTTTGACCTAAAACCCCTTTTTTCAAACTGGCACGTAGCTGCCGCACTTCATCTGTCTGAGGAAAAGATCCGATGGTTGTTGAAGGAAAAAGCGGCAACTGAAGCTTTTCAAGCTGAATTTGCTGACGAACCGGAAACTCATGCTCTCTTTCAAAATCGCTCGGTTGAACTGACGCAACACGCGATTTTACAGCAGGTTTATGAATTAAAATGGAAGACTTCCGACTTTCGATTGCGTCCTGATTTGATATAAATAAATCATTGTTCAGATGACCTTTACCTGCCAATTTTGAAAGTGCTACCACCTCAGTCAGCTTCTGTTTCGCAAACGCCATCCAGTTTTTGATCTCCGGAGTAAGAACCGAAGAATCTTTTTCCAGATCAAGGTCATGAGGTGAATGCAGAAGAGATGATGATGGTGCTACTATTACTCGCTTTTCTCCCAAAACTCCAGCCGCAAGTTCGATATGCTGCAAAGATTTACGGAAGTTATTTTTCCAGATATTCCGGCCATCTACAACACCTACCGACAGCAGTTTGCCAGAATTGACAAAATCAGCATTTCTCAGAATGGCAGGTAACGTTTCCGGCCCACGAGTTACATCAATATGCAACGCCGCGACTGGCAAACCTACCGCCGTGGAAAGGTTATCGGCCAGCTCCCCAAAATAACTGGCTACCAATATCTTCAACTGGGGAACTGCCTCCTGAATTTGGGCATAACTGCTTTCCAAAGCCAGCTTTTCTCTGTCCGTCAAATCCAAAACCAGACATGGCTCATCCAACTGCACCCAAAGCGCGCCACGTTGCGAAAGCTCTTTCAGAATATCAATGTATACGGGAAGCAGGCTGTCCAACAGATCAATTCTGTCAAAACCTTCCTCTTTTTCTTTACCTAAAAGCAGATAAGTAACTGGTCCGATCAAAACCGGCTTGGTCAATACCCCTTTTTGCCGAGCGTCTTCAAATTCAAGGATAACCTTATCTGAATATCTCTTAAACGCTTGTCCCTGAACAAATTCAGGAACGATATAGTGGTAATTGGTATCAAACCATTTAGTCATTTCCATAGCCTTGATATCCAGCCCCTCCCGCTGAACACCGCGCGCCATTGCAAAGTAAAGATCCAGTTCGCGATTAGACTTACCATCAATCAACTGATGATATCTCTCTGGAATCGCACCCACCATCAGCGACATATCCAGCACCTGATCATATAACGAAAAATCGTTTGAAGGGATCAGATCAATTCCTTCCTGCTGCTGAAGCTCCCAATTGCGGTGACGAATCACACGCGCTGTTTCATATAACGCTTCTTTACTGATTTTGCCAGCCCAAAACTGTTCACTGGCTTTTTTCAACTCTCTCTGGCTCCCCACCCGTGGGTAACCCAAAATTTGTGATAACATAAGATTGTGTTTTAACTGATAAAAAATACAACCCTTGGAAACACCCAACCCGTCCTTTCTGAATTTTGAATTGGTGAATGCGTGCATGCACGCAAGACCACATCTTGTTCAAATAAGTACTATTAATGGACTGTCTTGCTCCCGAACTGAAGCGAGCCAGATAGCATGAATATATGCAAATAATATCCATGCGTTTTGACCAATAAAATTTGTAAAATCAATACTTGACATTACCCCGCTCGTGAGGGTGAGGCCATTGAGGATAGAGGCAAGTCTCCTGACTTGTACCATTTTTACCGCCCTTCTCGCTAAAAGCAATGGGACACGAGGGTAAAAACTTTGCCGGTATATGACGGCTAGGCACTTACAGTAGCACGACTGTCCGTGAGTTTCACACGGTTCCTTTTTAATTTCTGCTTTGGATGAGGGCTCCAAGCCAAAAACCACTACCCCGATTGACGGGTGTTCTCAAAGAACAGTACAAAGGTAACAGTCTACAAAGAGACTTGACTAACTAGATCTGATTTAAGTGGAGACGGGCAGAAAACTATTCCCAAAGAGATAGAATATCTTTTTTGAGGTAAAATATTCACCGAAAAAAATTGACCTGCTAATGACGAACACGCCAACTCGTCAGTCTCAACCCCGATATAGTTTTTTTTGAATCTACACCACCCTTGTAGTTCAGAGAATGGCTACGACAAAGAATTCAATTCATCAAACACACTACTTAAGGCCTCGTCTTCAACCTCAACCTGTCGATGAGCCGACCCCTATCCATGACACTGAATATCCTCTTTATTCTTTTACTCGTCACCTCCACTACAATCTGCATCTTACTGGTAAAGCTATTCAATTTGGATATCGCCTTACCGACAGGCAACCGCGTGGGATGCATTGATGGTTTGCGTGGCTACCTTGCCCTAATGGTTGCCGGGACACATTACTTCAATTTCTATTTCTGGACTTCCACCGGGGAATGGACGCGAAGATCAATATTCATTGATAATTTCGGAACAGTGGCGGTGGAAGTTTTTTTCATGATCACAGGATATCTGTTTGTAACAAAAATTTTGCAGCACGCAGAACGAAACAGGAGAATAAATTGGCGAGACTTCTACCTATCAAGATTTTTCAGAATATCACCTTTGTATTTTTTTGTACTTTCTGCTACGGTTATATTTACCATGCTCAAAAGCGACTGGCGTTTGCTGGTTTCAAAAAGAACCTTCTTGAAAGAACTTTCTGACTGTGTAGTATCTATTGGACCAACCATAAACGGGGATCCCCATGCAACTTTGATCACAGCCGGGGTTACATGGACATTAAGATATGAATGGGCTTTCTACCTGTCTCTACCGATTGTTTCACTCTTCATCAAATCAAGGACTGCGATCGTGTTAGTTATTTTAGGGATAATAAGTTATGCCTTAAAAATGGAGGTCCAGGGTTTCGGTGCAATATTTCTGATTCTTTTTATTCTCGGTGGAGTTATTGCTTCTTTAACCAAAAGATATCATCACATTCTCAAGCCTGTTATGGTCTCAAATCAAATGAGTATAGTGTCCACACTTTCATTTTTTATTGCATTACTATCTTTGAATCAAACCTTCAGACCGATCGGTGAGCTCTCGGTGATATTGTTTTTTCTTCCCATTGTGTTTGGCAATTCTCTTTTTGGATTATTGAGGCTGAGGTCTTCGCTCATACTCGGAGAAATAAGCTACAGCATATACCTCATCCACGGGATTATCTTTTACATTTTTTTCACCTATTTCTTTAATCCGGATACCATGAATGGCTATATGAACGGATTTGTTTATATGCCCCCATTAATGCTATTAGCTGTATTTATCGCCTTGTTTACATATAAGTTTATTGAACAGCCATTCATACGTATGGGTGCCCAGTTAAAAAGTCAGATTCCAAGGAACAGCAACAGTTTTACCACCGACAAATCAGCGAATGACCTTGTTCGGAAAGCCTAGAAAAGAACAAATTATTTTCCAGTTGCAAATCATTCGCTGGTTCCGAACGGATCCAGTTGTATGCAATTCATATCATATTTCCGGCAATCAATTTGGCGGATTAAACGCAATACTTCTGACACTTCATATGGAAGCCAAAGAAAAAATCAACCAATTTCCCTTAATTACTGCGTAATACATCTAAACATTTATCCAAAAAAATCACCAAAAACTCCCTGCCCAACCCTAACTTTACCGGTCAATCGGAATCATACCTTTTTACCTAATACAATACGTTCGTACAAATGGAATACCGTATAGAAAAAGACACAATGGGTGAAGTGCAGGTGCCTGCACATGTATATTGGGGTGCTCAAACACAACGCTCTATCCAGAATTTCCCTATCGCTCAGGACATCAACAAAATGCCGAAAGAGATTATCAAAGCTTTCGCATATCTGAAAAAAGCTGCAGCTATCACTAACTTCGAAGCCGGTATCTTGCCGCAGGAAAAAAGTGATTTGATCGGACGAGTTTGCGATGAGATATTAACAGATCAATTAGATGATCAATTTCCGCTCGTGGTTTGGCAAACCGGTTCTGGGACGCAGTCGAATATGAACTGTAACGAGGTGATCGCCTATCGTGGACATGTTTTGCAAGGTGGAGACCTGGCTGATAAGACCAAGTTTTTGCATCCAAACGATGACGTAAACAAGTCGCAATCTTCAAATGATACTTACCCGACTGCGATGCATATCGCGGCATATAAGATTTTGGTTGACGTAACCATTCCTGGTATCACCAGACTACGCGACACCCTTAAAGCAAAAGCCGAAGCATTCCGCAGTGTTGTAAAAATCGGACGTACGCACTTTATGGATGCTACCCCGTTAACTTTGGGACAGGAGTTTTCGGGATATGCATCTCAGCTTGACCATGGTTTGCGTGCCATTCATAATACATTAGCCCACCTTTCCGAACTTGCTTTGGGTGGAACTGCCGTTGGAACGGGTATCAATACGCCAACAGGGTATTCCGAAAATGTGGCAAAACACATTGCATTGCTAACAGGTTTGCCTTTCATTACTGCTGAAAATAAATTCGAAGCCTTGGCCGCCCACGACGCTATCGTAGAGGCGCATGGTGCTTTAAAAACGGTTGCGGTAAGTTTGATGAAAATCGGAAATGATATACGTATGCTGTCATCTGGTCCGCGCTCGGGAATTGGCGAAATTCATATCCCCGACAATGAACCAGGTAGCTCCATTATGCCCGGAAAAGTAAACCCAACGCAATGTGAAGCGATGACCATGGTTGCAGCTCAGGTGATGGGAAATGATGTTGCGATCGGTATTGGTGGCTCAAATGGTCACTTCGAATTGAACGTTTTCAAACCTTTAATGGCATACAACTTCCTGCATTCTGCACGTTTGATCGGCGATGTTTGCGTTTCTTTTAATGATAACTGCGCCATCGGCATCGAGCCTTTGCATGAAAATATCAAAAAACACGTGAACAATTCACTGATGCTGGTGACTGCTTTGAATACCAAAATCGGTTATTACAAAGCAGCTGAGATCGCTCAAACCGCTCATAAAAACGGGTCAACTTTAAAGGAAACTGCGGTAGGCCTGGGATATGTAACTCCTGAGGAATTCGACGAGTGGGTAAAACCAGAAGATATGGTTGGAGACAACAAATAGCATTAGGGCAGTCGGTTTTCGGCGATCGGCTTCGGTGTAAAAGCTTGAAGTCGATAGCTGAATGCCGACAGCCGAAGTCTTAAAGCCTCCCGTTTCGGCGTGGGGCTTTTTTGTTTTATTTTGCAACAGATATTCCAAAACCTTTAATTATGAAAAAACCTTTCAATACACTTTATCTGTTTTTCAGTGTTCTGCTAATCTTGCAAGCACCGCTGTTTGCTCAAAAATCAAATTTAAAATTATGGTATGACGCGCCCGCAACCGACTGGATGACTCAGGCTTTGCCCATCGGCAACGGATATATCGGTGTGATGTTTTTTGGAGATCCTGCTGAGGAACGATTGCAGTTTTCAGAAGGGACCTTATGGGCTGGTGGAAAAAATGCCAATCCTGACTACAACTTTGGTTTGAGGAAAGATGCCTATAAAAGTCTTCCGAAGGTACGGGAACTGCTGGCCCAGGGAAAGCTTGATGAAGCACACAAACTAGCCAATGCTGAGTTGACCGGAGCAATTCACGAAAAAAAGGGAAATACTCCCAGCAGTGATTTTGGCGCTCAGCAAACGATGGGAGATCTATATGTAAAAGTTTCTCATACAGGAGATATCGCCAATTACAAACGTGAACTGGATATCAGCAAAGCAGTTGGAACGGTCACGTATTCAGCGGGAAAAGATAAGTTTGAAAGAACATTTTTCGGCAATTATCCTTCTCGTGTGATGATCTATAAATTCACGTCGACGTCGGCCGAAACTTATACCATTCGTTTCGAAACCCCGCATAAAAAGGAGTACGAAAGCTTTGAAAAAAATCAATATACCTTCGGAGGGAGTTTGAAGGACAATCATCAGGAATTCGAAACAGCATATGGAATCAAAACAGACGGCAAAACAAGTTTTGAGAATGGCATTCTGACCGTCAAAAATGCTCATACCGTAACGTTGACCCATACCGCTGCAACTGATTATCTTCTAAAGTTCCCGACTTACAAAGGGAACGACTACAGGAAACTAAACGGCCAGGTATTGACTGCTGCTTCTGGAAAGGCATATGAGGCATTGCTCAGTGAGCATCAAAAGGATTATAAAAACCTTTTCGACCGTGTTTCTCTGAAACTGGGAGATGACGCCCCGTCTGATTTGCCAACCAATCAGCGTCAAATTCAATATTATAAAGGAGCACCGGATCCCGGTTTTGAAGAATTGTATTTTCAATATGGTCGTTACCTGATGATATCGGCTTCCCGTCCGGGCACGATGCTAATGAGCCTTCAGGGAAAATGGAATGATAGTACCAATCCACCCTGGGCGAACGATTATCATACCAACATCAACATCCAGATGATATACTGGCCAGCGGAAGTAGCCAATCTTTCGGAATGCTATATGCCCCTTTCTGACTTCACTCAATCGATTGTGGAACCTGGAAAATTGGCCGCAAAAGAGTTCTTCAATACAAAAGGCTGGACGGTCAACACGATGCTGAATGCATATGGATATACTTCTCCGGGTTGGGATTTCCCATGGGGATTCTTCCCTGGCGGTGCGGCTTGGTTTGCGCAGCATATGTGGGAGCACTTTGCTTTTACTCAAGACAAGATTTATTTGAAAAACACTGCATATCCGGTAATGAAAGAAGCTGCCATATTCTGGATGGATTATTTGTCTGACGATGGCAAAGGACATTTGGTATCATCGCCTTCGTATTCTCCCGAACAAGGCGGGATATCAACCGGTGCGACGATGGATCATGAAATTGCATGGGATATACTCACCAATACAATCGAAGCCGCCAAAGTTTTGAATATAGATGCTGACTTCGCTGCTCAGGCGCAAAAAATCAAAGACAAAATATTGCCTTTACAAATTGGAAAATGGGGACAATTGCAAGAGTGGAGAGAGGACGTGGACGATTCCACCAATCACCATCGCCACGTGTCACATTTATTTGCCCTGCACCCTGGAAAACAAATTTCTATAGCCAAAACGCCATCTGAAGCAGACGCCGCGAGAATCAGTTTGAATGCTCGTGGAGATGATGGAACAGGCTGGTCTTTGGCATGGAAAGTTAATTTCTGGGCGCGCTTGCATGACGGCAATCGGGCACATAAGTTATTCAAAACGGTAATGAGGCCTGTTGGAGATAAGGGTGAAAATATGATGGATGGCGGGGGATCGTATTCGAACCTTCTTTGTGCACACCCTCCTTTTCAGCTGGACGGTAATATGGGATCGACCGCCGGAGTTGTTGAAATGCTGTTACAGTCGCAAGCCGGAATGATCGAGTTGCTGCCTGCACTACCTGACACATGGAAATCCGGGGAAGTTAAAGGGTTGAAAGCCCGGGGAAATGTGACGGTCGATATGAAATGGAACGATGGAAAACTGGCTTCCGTAACTTTAACATCAGGAAGTACTCAAAAACAGGCTGTTAAATATGGCTCGATTTCAAAGGAGTTGAGTTTGATTAAGGGAAAACCAATGACCATTACGGAAGATCGGTTTTAGAGTTTAAACGCGGAGTTAAATGAGTTAAACGCGGAGTTTCGCGGAGTTTTTGTGCACTTTTTATGTCGTACTTCCGGAGCTCTTTACTATAAATCCAAGACTCTGAGAAACTCCGCGTCAAACTCTCCCAACTCTGCGTTTAGACAGAAAATATGAATATCAGAGAAGAACTTTTAGCGGATCAAAACCAATCCAAAGAGCGAGCTCTAAGGATAGCAGAGTATGCAATAGCATCCCCAAAAAACTTCTCGGAATTAATGGCTTGTTTCGTATCAGACGACGCCAGACTGACACAACGTGCTGCCTGGAGCGTGAGCTGGGCAGCCCGGAAAAGGCCTGATATCATAGAGCCACATATCGGAACGCTTGTTTCACAATTAAAAAGATCGGATGTGCACGCCGCAGTGATTCGCAACACGGTTCGAATTTTACAGGATATCAAGATTCCGGAAAAATATCACGGACAAGTAATGGAGGCCTGTTTTGATTATATTCAAGACCGAAAAACCCCAATCGCGATCAAGGCATTTTCGTTGACTATTCTTTTCAATTTGACCAAGACATATCCTGAAATCAAAAATGAACTTCGGATTATTATTGAAGAAAATATGGATTATGAAACAGCTGCTTTCCGATCCAGAGGCAAGAAAATACTCTCTAAAATTTAATCTGTAACGATCGTTCCGTAAAATTTTTATTTACGTTTTCTATTCTTAAGTAAATCCTGAATAGCGTTTGCGGCGTCAACAAAGTTATCCATTTTCATCATGCAGGCATTATATCTGCCTCAAAAATGACTTTCAACTTTCGAGTCGGCAATTGCAACTTAAACCTATAAATGATAACTCTGCGCCATATGAAGCAAATACTCTTTCTTCTATTTGCATTTACCTCGGCCACTGCGCAGCAAAAAGACCTGATCGATACGGTGATGATCCCTTTTTGGAATGGTAAAATAATGTATAATGAATCAGTCATGATGATCTCAAGAGGCGGCAAGCCTGCCGACGCGACTCTTCTATTTAAACCTAAGAAGATACTTTCTGTGAGAAACGCGGGGCTAAATATCGAATACCAGGAAGGAGTTGATTGGCAATATAAGGATGGAAGATTAACATTACTGCCAGACTCAAAGGCAATATATATGACGGATTCCATCTTAACTACCGCTAAAGGGAAGCACTCATTTCCTCGTAAAGGTGGTGGTGGAGTCCTTTTTTACGAAGGGTCATTCTTTCATGAAAGACAACTGTCCGTCACCTACCGGCATGCCAAAAACGTATGGAAAGGCGTTATTCCTGAATTTCAGGCTGAAATCTTACCTCATGCCGTCGAACTGTTAAGGAAAAAAAACTCCATCCATATTTTATTGTATGGCGATAGTATTGCAGCAGGGGCAAATGCCAGTGCAAAGTCGAAAGCCGAACCCAACTTACCCGATTGGGGAACATTGATTGCTGAGAAACTCAGGCGCTTCTATAATACGCCAATAAAATTTACAAATACTGCTGTGGGGGGAATGGATTCCAATTGGGGCGTCAAAAACGTTCAGGAAGAAGTGGTAGCCCACCAGCCCGACCTTGTCATTATAGCCTTCGGGATGAACGATGGAACCGGGAAAATGTCAGGCGAAAAGTTCAAGGAAAATATAGCCGGGATTATTAAAAAAGTGCGTGAGGAAAATAAAAAAGCTGAATTTATCCTTGTGTCCACCATGTTGCCCAACCCGGAATCTTTTTTTACCGGGACCCAGCCTGATTTCAACAAAGCACTTGCAGAATTAACCGGACCTGGCATAGCACTGGTAGATATGACAGAGGTTCACCGGGAGCTTTTGAAATATAAGTCTTACCAGGATATGACAGGAAATAATATCAACCACCCCAATGACTTCCTGATCAGGTGGTACGCACAGGAAATTGCCGGAATTTTACTGCCCGAATAAGGATTTGCCAATGCCGTGAAAACTAATCATTTTTCAAAAGTGGAAAAGTATACCACTAAGAAACCAGTGGCGCGGCAATCAGTTGATCGCTGACTTTAACAAGCTCATCTTGAATTACTTTTTGGTTTTACGTAATGATTTGTCCAAAGTAATTTACCTCAAAGCCGACAATCCTTTTCATTCTAGCCCTTTTAAAAAAATATGGTGCAGAAAAGCTTCCGCACCATATATCTTACATTCAAATACCAAAGAAAATTATTCTGCCTGAACAACCGGCACGGCATTAGCGCCTATATTGCCACTTGCGACAATTGCTGTTCCAGCCATCACTGCCACGCTTGCGTTATAGGTGTCTAGCTTATCATAAAAACCTGCTTCGTTAATTACAAAATATTTGCTGGTTGCGAACTCGCCTGTCGCCCCACTTACTATATCCAGCTTCTTCAATGGTGTCGCTGTAGCTCCGTCAACTTTCCCCGGGAATATGGAAGACTCATAGGTACTTCCATCGACTCCATTATACAGGCCCATTTGCACCATCGTCACAGAAGAGCTGTATTTATAGAACACCACCCGACCATATATATTTTTCGTGTCCACCGAAGACAAAGTATATGCCTTGTAAGTCGTTACAGTTCCACCGCCGGGAGCAGCCGACATATTGGGCTGATAGTTAGTCTGTTCACACGATACAAGTGCAGCACAGAAAATAAATAAAAGGCCAAATAAGGCTCCCGAGCTGATTTTTTTAAAATATCTTTTCATGTCCGGAGAAGATTAAAAGTTGAATGATACACGGCCATAGTAATAAGCACCGTTCGATCCCTGCTGATTGTTGTCGTACAGGTAAAAACCTTGATTTTCGGGACGAAGAATGTCAGGGTATTTATTGAATACGTTGCTTCCCCCAACTGACAATCTCAGGTTCTTGGTCAGGTCATATCCAACGCTCAGGTCAAAAATGCTTTGCGCTGAAAACGTTTGATCATAGAAGTTCCCATCGGCATCCGACGATACGGATCTGGAAGTAACTTTTCCGAAGTATGTTCCTCTGGCCATCGCGTGGAATTTGTTCACTTTGTAAGTTACCGAACCGATCAATTTCTGGCGAGGTGTTCCTGTTTCAAACTGGCCGATCACGTCACGGCTCAAGTATTTCGCAACAATCTGTTCTTCAGTCAGGTTTTCAACATTCAGGTCAAGTACCTTTCTGTTCACCACTGTGTTTTTACTGAAAATAGCGGCAAGACTGAAAATAAAGCTTTTGCCGAGGTCCATACTCAGGGTATAGTTACCCACAACTTCAAGGCCTTTTGAACTAACGTCAGCACCGTTTACGAAGAATTGAGCTTCTCCACCACCGATTACCTCATCATAGTTGTTACCAACCTCGGAAGCGTTGAAATAGCTGGTTCTGAAAATCCGGTCTTTTACGTCGATTTTATACGCATCCACTGTAAACTCAAGTCCATGAACAGGTTGGAAGGTCAATCCCAAACCAAAAGTGTTCGAACGTTCTTGTTTCAAACCTTGAATACCCAAAACTCTCGCAGCAGTACTGTTGGTCGGATAAGTTGTAACATCCAAAGGCTGTGGAATACCGTTTGCATCAGGTACGAATGCTGTTGCAGTATGCGTGTAATTCAACTCCTGAAGCGAAGGCGCACGGAACCCGGACGAGATCGATCCGCGTAGCGACAAAGTTTTAGTGATCGAATATCTCGCTGCCAATTTACCAATCGTTACGCCACCAAAATCTGAATAGTTTTCAACACGGAAAGCACCGGCAACCAAAAATCCTTTTGTCACTTCCAGCTCGGCATCCACATATCCAGCCATTGTAGTTCTGTATTCATTTCTCTCGTTTTTAGGCCCGAATCCGGCAAAACACTGGCAGCTGGAAGACAAATTTTTCACCACCACTTTTTGACCTGAATAAACTGAAACAGGATTTCCGTTTGCATCCACAATCGGTGTGCTATTGGCGTCTTCCAAAGGCTTGCCATCAGGGCCGACCAATAGTCCGTTTTGTCCAACTGTCAATATACCTGCGTCACCATAGCTATATGATTCTTCCTGCCCTTTCATAATCTGATAATTTTCGATACGCATTTCCGCACCGAACGCGATATTCAATCCGCCAAGCACATCTTTGAAATATCTTGAGAAATCAAGGTTCGTTGAGTTTTGGGTAAACTGGTGCGTTCCCAAATTCATATTCACAGGAGAATTGGATCCTAAGGAAGCGTTCATCGTGTTCACCATCCCGATTCGCATTCTGTTTCTTCCGAAAGTATTACTGAAATCAACATTAAACTCACCCAACTTACTCTTGATACCGGTTGTGTTAGAGATATCTGAAGTATTGGACGTCATCTGCGGGCGGAAACCGTTTGGATATAGCAAATAGTTGAAACGGTCTGTCTGTGAACCACGACGATAGTAGCACGAAAACCCTTTCAGCGATTTGTAAGAAGCACCTCCAAAACTGTACAAAGTTGTATTCGGGTTCAGGTTGAAACCCGCATTATAAAAAGTACTTCCGAGAGTGATAGCCGGCATACCAGCATATACTGCGAAATCAGCCTTCGTCAATCCACGAGATTGCATCAAACCAGTTTCTGTTGTCAAAGCAGCAATTTCCGTAGCATTCCCTGCTGCCTGAGCAGCGACCAGTTCCGGGTTTGTCACAACCGGATTACCGTTTTTATCAGTTCTTAAATTATTCAGATAGGTATTGTCAAAAAATCCCCAGTCGTTCACAAACGGACGTAAAGTTGGTTTTTTCTGAGTAACCTGTCCTGACACATTGAAATATCCTTTGTCACCTATCTTGAAACCATAATTGGCGTCAAACTGATAGTTGAACCCGTCCGGCTTACCTTTGTTCGTCAACTCACCCGCCTTTCCACCAGTATTGGTATATCCTCCGGCCGTGAAGCTACCAGTTAGCTTATCCGTTCCTTTTTTCAGGATAATGTTCACAACCCCGGCCACCGCATCGGAACCATATTGTGCCGCAGCACCATCTCGCAAAATTTCCACGCGGTCAATCGCAGCCGCAGGAATCGACATCATATCCACCGAGGTTGAGGGACTACCCACCGCAGTACCGGTAATCAAAAGCGCAGATGTATGTCTCCGTTTTCCATTTACCAAAACCAATATCTGGTTGGGAGCCATATTCCGAAGCTGAACCGGATCGACGTGTGAATCAAGGTCACCACCTTGAGACCTTACCGCATTGAAACTCGGAGCCACGTACGCAAGCATCTGCGCCAAATCCATCTGAGGCAAATCGCCCATCATATCTTTAATTGATATAACATCCACAGGAACAGGCGTTTCCAGACTCGTACGGCCAGTATTACGGCTACCGGTCACGATCAATTCCGTTAATTCTGTACCCGAATCTTCCAGCGGGATACTCAAAGAGGTTTCAGACCCAACCGAAACCTCTTTTGTCTTAAATCCAATAAAACTAAAAACCAGAACGTCGCTTGGAAGCACTTCTATGGCAAAAAGGCCATTGTTGTCGGTGATAGTACCTCTGTTGTTGCCACCTTTCACGATAATGTTGACCCCGGGAAATACCTCATTGGTCGACGCGGAATAAACCTTTCCTGTGACTTTTTTGCTTTGAGCTAAAACGGATAGCGGCAACATCAAAATCAACAGAAAAGCTGGAACAAGCCTGACGGCCAGGTTCCCCTTTGGTAATGTTCTTTGCATAGTACACGAATGTTTTAAGGAGTGAATTGGTAATCGGAAATTGCATTCAGCGGAAATGAAGATGGCGCGGCATGATACGGCATGGGCCATATGAAAGTTCTGAAGTTTTACGGCATAGGCAAATTATATTGGTTAAACATCGAGTAGTAAAACCAAATCTATTGAGATTTTTAAATAATGCAATACAATAAATTGCATATATCTAATATTGCAGAATAATTGATAAATTTTCTTGGAAATGTGTTGAATTTTGAAAAAAGCAGGTGGTTTTAAAAATTCTGAAGTAACTTTTTAATTTACTTTTTGTATACTTATTTATAGATTTTTTGATCGAAAAGGCTATTTCAGTTGTAATTTTCTCAGAATCCGCTTTCTGCAAAAAAGGGGGGGGGGGAAGTTGGACAGTCGATAATATCGAACTGACAACTGTGGGCCAGTGCACTTCACTTTTCGGCACGGACGTTTGAATGGGTGCAACTAAAAAATGAAGTTTCCCAAGACTGGCATTTGACTGTCTTGCTGAAAATATCTTTTTCAGCACGCACGACTCCATACTAAAGGCACAATATTTACTGTAAATCAACTAGAAGGTAGCCTTTCACAACAATTCCTTTTTAAATTCGTGATATAGCTTACTTGCGGACGGTGCCAATGGATGTTCATTCGTACATTTGATATATTAATCCTATAATCCTTATCAAACCAACAATGCTAGTATACTGCCATGCTACCCTTGATGACGCACTTCATCAAAGACTATCAGAGGAACTCCCAGCAACCTACACGGTTGTTTTTAAGGGCGACGATGATCAAACGAATAAACGGAATTTCAGGAACGCCGATCTTATACTGGGCAATCCACCTGTTTCCTGGTTTTCGGAACCGGTTCCCTCGCTCAAATTCTGGCAACTGGATTCTGCAGGATTCGATCAATATTCGGATATCAAGCTTGGAGAGGATGTGAAAGTGGCCAATATGGGTGACTGGTTTGCAAGGCCTTGTGCAGAGACGATTGTTGGCGGAGTACTTGCTTTATATAGAGGTATTGATCAGCTGACTTTGCTTAAGCAGAAACCTCAATGGGTAGGCTCAATTTTGCGTACGGATTTGAAAATTGTCTTTGGTCAGAATGTTGTCATTCTCGGTGCTGGCACAATCGGGCAAGCTGTAAATGATATCCTTAAAGGCTTAGGTTGCAAAATCAACATCTTGGCCAGAACATCGCCAATTGCCACATTGACCTCTCGTGAACAACTACTGGAAGAACTTCAATATACCGACCTGGTAATCAATACATTACCAGGCACCGCATATCATTTTGCCGACGAAGGATTTTTCAAAGCAATGAAACCGGGAAGTACTTATTCAAGTGTAGGTCGTGGCAGTACAACTGACGAAAGTGCTTTGATCGCAGCATTGCAGTCCGGACATTTGGATGGAGCAGTACTGGATGTTACGGAAGTAGAACCACTGCCTGATGACAGTCCGTTATGGTCGATGGAAAATGTGATATTGACTCAACACACCGGTGGCGGACATAAAAATGAGCATCTAGGTAAAGTAGATTTATTCCTAAATAACATTTTGGCTTTGGAGTCCGGCACCAAAATCGCTGATGAGGTTATTTTATCAAAAGGATATTAATAAACCTGATATTCTGGCAATTCCTGGAAATATAGCTTTAAAACAAAAATTGGACATTCTTAGTAGAGAAATGCATAGTTCAGAAATAAGTACCTTAAAAAGAATTCAGGATAAATATACCGAACAATTCGGAAGTGACTCAGCGGCAAGAACTTTCAGATCTCCTGGCCGGATCAATCTGATCGGCGAGCATACCGATTACAACAATGGCTTTGTACTTCCCGCAGCTGTTGACAAGGCTGTATATTTTGTGATCGCCCCAAGAAATGACAATAAAGTGATTCTCTATGCAGTGGATCTGGATGACACCTATGAGTTTCAAATCGATGATTTGACTAAACCCGAGGCAGACTGGACTCATTATCAACTGAGTATTCTAGATCAACTACAGAAACATAATCTGACAGCAGGAGGCTTTCAGGCGGTTTTTGGAGGCGATATTCCTGTGGGTGCAGGCCTTTCTTCTTCGGCAGCTTTGGAATGCTGCTTACTTTTTGCGCTGAACGAAATGAACGACCTGAAACTAGATCGTTTTGAAATTGTAAAAATGGCGCAGAAAGCTGAGAATGAATATGTTGGCGTTCAGTGTGGTATTATGGATCAATTTGCATCCGCTTTTGGAAAAGAAGAGTCCGTCATTCGCCTTGATTGTCGAAGCCTCGAATATGAGTACTTCCCATTCCCGATGAACGACTATTTGCTGGTGCTCTGCGATACAAAAGTGAAGCATTCTTTGGCAAATTCTGAATACAATACCCGCCGGTTAGAATGCGAAGAAGGAATTGGTATCCTGCAACAATTTTACGAAGGTGTTCAAAGTTTGCGGGATGTGAATCCACATATTATATATAAGCATAAAAGTAAATTTTCGGACGCGGTTTATCGTCGCTGCAAATTCATCACCGAGGAAATTGAGCGTGTACAAATAGCCTGCGATCATTTGACGGAAGGTGATATGGAGAGTTTTGGCAGAAAAATGTACGAAACACATGCAGGCCTTCAGCACGAATATGAGGTGAGCTGCCCGGAACTTGACTTTTTGGTAGAACAAACCAAGTGCAATGATTATGTACTCGGCGCACGCATGATGGGTGGTGGCTTTGGCGGTTGTACGATTAATCTGATTAAAGCGGAATCAGTTGACGAATTTGAATCAGGGATGCGGGCCGGGTACCTTGCCGAATATGGTATCGAATTGCCTTGCTATCGCGTAAGAATTACCAACGGAACGAGCGAAATATTCTGAAATTGGCGGCTGGCTTTCGGCAATAGGCTTTCGGTTTTGCAGAATACCCTCTCTGTCAGACAAGTGTTCACTTTATATGGAATTCTAAAAATAATCTATAACTGTGCAGGTGACCTTAACAAATACCCATACCAAATGAAAAAAACGACACTACTATTTTCAGTTTTAGCGGGGCTCTGGCTAACCAGCTGCTCAAAAAATCAAAACAAAGAGGGAGAAAAAATGATAAGTACAATTTCGAAAGAAACTTTTGGTCAATTGCCTGACGGACAGACAGCTGATTTGTATACTCTTACAAACGGCAATGGGATGACTGTCAATATTACCAACTATGGGGGGATCATCACAAAGCTGACCGCACCGGATAAAAACGGAAACTGGGAAGATGTTGTCCTGGGCTTTGATTCGCTTCAACCCTATCTGGCCGGACATCCGTTTTTCGGTGCTTTGGTTGGTCGTTATGGTAACCGTATCGCCAAAGGAAAGTTTAAACTCAACGGCCAGGAATATACTTTGCCTATCAATAACGGACCTAATGCACTTCATGGTGGCCTGAAAGGTTTTGATAAAGTATTGTGGAACGCAACTGAAATCAAGAAGGATTCTCTGGTTGGACTTGAGCTTACCTATACCAGTAAGGATGGTGAGGAGGGATATCCGGGAAATCTTGACGTAAAAGTCACTTACACGCTCAACAATGACAACGCATTGCTGATCAACTATGTAGCAACTACCGACAAGCCAACTGTTGTCAACCTTACCAACCACTCTTACTTCAACCTGACAGGTTTGAAAAAGGATATACTTGGACTCGAGGTAACGATTGCGTCAGATAGTCTGGTTCCGGTTGATGCAACATTGATACCGACCGGTAAATTGAGAGCCGTTGAAGGAACTCCGTTTGACTTCCGTAAACCGACCCTGATCAGTACTGGTATAAACAAAACAGAAGACGAGCAAATCAAAAATGGTGGCGGATATGACCATTGCTGGGTATTGGCAAGAGGAACGGACAAAGGAATGTTCCATTTCGCTACCGTTCGTGATCCCGAATCGGGCCGTGTGATGGAAGTTTCAACGACCGAACCTGCTGTTCAATTCTATACTGGTAACTTCCTGGATGGCAGCCTGAAAGGCAAAAATACGACATACGTGAAACGTTTTGGAATGTGTCTGGAAACAGAACATTACCCGGATTCTCCAAACCAGCCCCAGTTCCCAAGCACTGAACTTAAACCAGGAGAAACTTACAACACTTCGACGATGTATAAGTTTTCGGCGAAGTAAATACATTGAAAAATCAATACTGCCCCGGCTCGGTTATTCAATAATCGGTGTCGGGGTTTCTTTTTTAAGCAACATAAAAAGTACCTTTGTCTTCGAATTTGACCATCGAAGATAACAATGCTTACCAGAACCGTAAAAATCAGCAACGTAACTAATTTATCCGATGCCCGCTATTGTGCCGGAATGGGAGTTGAATTGCTGGGTTTTTCCATCGATATGGGTTCTCCGCACAATATTTCCCCTAAGAAATTTGCGGATATATGCTCCTGGCTGGCCGGAGTCAAATTGGTCGCAGAAACTTCTCTGACTGATGTGGCGGAAATCGTTGCCAGCCTTGCTGAATATCCAGTTCATGCCATTCAGGTTGAAGATCCTAATTTGTTGGCCCCATTGAAAGCTGAACTGGGACTGCCGACAATTTTGCGGATCAATACAGATCAATACGACGCCGGAGATACACAATCAATTCTGAACCGGTATGGTGCAGAGGCCGAATATTTCTTATTGGATAGCGATACCGAAAAAGATCTCTCCGAAGACTGGATTCAAACGTTGGGCCGGCTTTCTGAGGAGTATTCAATTCTGATCGGGTTCGGGCTGGATAATGAATATACTGTCAGTGCCATCACCGAGCTATTCCCGAAAATCGGTATCGCTCTAAGGGGTAGCGAAGAAATCAGACCAGGATATAAGGATTTCGGCAGTATGATGGATATACTTGAAACGCTGGAGGAGCTCTGAAAAGCTGCTTGATTTTGCCCCAAATTTAGTCTGACCTCATAAATAACCACTCAACCAGCCCAAAAACCACTAATAAATTTGCCGCTTGCAGTATCTTGCATTACCAACTACCTTTGATTACAAATAAACGCTAATCACATGGAAAAGAAATTGCACCGCATACCCGATCAAGCCGTTTTTGGTGGAGTAGCATCTGGACTTGCCCAATACTTTCAAATAGACGTGGTGATCGTCAGGGTTCTGATGGTGGTCATGTTATTACTTCCAATCCCTCCAAGTTTCGGCTGGACGGGGCTAATATACATTATCCTTTGGGCCGTTTTACCAATAGGGCCCGCGGTAAATATTCCTAATTCACATATTCCGGCAAACGACCCAAAGCCATTTGACCCGTTTGCCGACAAAAAGCGATCCGACCAGACCGTCATGATTCTGGGTGGAGCACTGGTAGTTTTCGGTGGTATCATGCTGATAGACGACTTGCCAGTTTGGTATCAGATCAAACATTATTTCTGGCCAATTGCATTGATTGCCGTGGGAGCATTTTTGATCCTGCGTCAGCGGGATAAGCAACATGAGAATCCGACTTCGGACACGCATACAACACCGCCCGTGGAGCCGATCACACCGATAAACCCTGATCCACAGCCATATACCCCTTTCAATACAGAAAATCCATCCACCACGCACTGGCCGGAAGATCCTGAAAACAAAAAAGGAGACGAGCCAGAAGATGACGGAGTAATCAAGGTTAATTGACTTAAAGTCACCGGATCTCGCCATCCGATCGACAAAAACTAATCCCTAACCGCTAAAAGCTAACTGCAAACCTGCCATGAACTTACGAAGAATCATCTGGGGTATTATCCTCATCTTAACAGGCTCTTTATTTTTGGTGGAAGAGCTCACCGGGTACGACTTTGGCCCTTACTTTCTGCCTATCATACTCATTACAACAGGATTACTATTGCTGCTGCGATCCGCACTACCAGCAAACACAACCGATCACTTGAATCAATAATCTTCCAAACATTAACTTTTTAACGCCATGAAAACATCAAGAGGTATTGTATGGGGTGGGCTGCTCGTGATATTCGGCTTATTATGGCTGCTCCGAAACCTGGACCTCGTTCATATTGACTGGGATCATCTTTTGCCTTACTGGCCGGTTCTGCTCATCATCGCCGGGCTCATCGTAGTTTTCACTGCGCGTGACAGAGGTGCTTCGGGCGGAGCGGTCGGATTACTGATAACGCTTGCAGTATTTGGTGCAATTGCGAATAAAACTGATCGGGCATTTGACCGCCACGGCGACGACTGGAATTGGAGTTGGAACGATCATAATGATCAAGATAACGAAGAAAACGACCAGGAATATCATAACGATGACAACAACGATCAGGATGAACACGATGAAGATTATGATTCGGACCGCGACGATGAATATGATAAGAAGCCTGTAAATGGCAACTACCATTATGATATGGAGCCGTTTATCAAAAAAGCGAAGTTGAATCTGGAAGGCGGAGCGGGAAGCTTCAAGTTGGAAGGAAGTACTGACAAACTTTTTGAAGCAAATACGCACTCCAATTTGGTGGGATTCATTGCCAACAAAACAATCAACAAGCTGGAGAACTCCGCGACTGTTACGTTGAAAATGGAAGACGGAAACGTCTCGATCAAGAACGGAAAGATATCCAACGAGGCTTCTATTCAGCTGAATGAAAGTCCGGTCTGGAGTGTGGACCTCGGAATCGGCGCTGGAAAGGGAGATTTCAATTTCAGCAACTATAAAGTTGAAAACCTGAAAGTAAGCACAGGAGTTGCCGATCTGGAAATTATGCTAGGAGACAAACTACCTCTGACAACCGTCAATATGGAAGCCGGAGTTGCATCCATCACACTTTCCATCCCAAAATCAGTCGGTTGTGAAGTAAAACTGGACGGTGCCATGAACGTTAAATCTTTTGATGATATTGAACGCGTAAGCAGCGGACTATATCGTTCACCGGGCTACGAAAACGCAGCGAAAAAAATCCAGATAAAGTTCGAAGGAGGACTTTCGAAGGTGAAGATTAAAAGGTATTAGAGGAGGAAGGAGCCGGGGTCGCGACCGACAAGGGACGAAGAGAGTGGCGGTGAGATTTTGGGTTAAAAGGTCAAAGGGGTTAAAAGTTACCGGAAGCGGCGTTTCCGGTAACTTTTAACCCCTTTTTTAACTTTTGAAATCTATTGATTCGAAAGGAGCAAAAAAGTAAACTGACTGGGCAGCTAACCCGTAGCCAAAGCCAGCAAACTACCACTCAATTAACCCCTAACCCTTTCACAATTAACCAAAAAGCTCATCGGCATTCCCTTCCTCCTTCCTCCATTCCTCCCTCTGCTCCCCTACTCCGACCTCAAAGCCTTCACCGGATCGTTCATTGCTGCTTTCAGAGACTCATATGCAGCGGTTACAATGGCGACTATGAGTGTGCTGAGAATGGCTATGATCATAATTCCAGCGCCGATCGGGATTTTATATTCGTAATCCTGAAGCCAGGTTTTCATCAAATACCAACCCAATGGTGCAGCAATAACGAATGCAATGACGATCAGTAACACGATCTCTTTTCCAAATATTCCGAGAATATTTCCCAAGCTTGCTCCCAACACTTTTCTGACTCCAATTTCCTTGGTTTTTTGAGATGCCATAAATCTGACCAAACCATATAGCCCCAGACAGCCAATGAAAATTGCCATCAAGGAAAAGACACGAATCAGCTTTAGCATGACATTCTCCATTTGGTAACTCTCGCCAATTTTATCATCCAAAAAAGCCTGCTCGTAGATATAATCCGGAAAATACTCATTCCAAAGCTTCTCAACCGATCTCATAGTCTGATGCA
Source organism: Dyadobacter sp. HNCC25DJ184 (assembly GCF_056895215.1). Classification (NCBI taxonomy): domain Bacteria; kingdom Pseudomonadati; phylum Bacteroidota; class Cytophagia; order Cytophagales; family Spirosomataceae; genus Dyadobacter; species Dyadobacter sp. HNCC25DJ184. Next base: position 46,289 of record NZ_JBXHAQ010000007.1, read on the forward strand.
AATTATTGGAACTGAGTTTAATACCGCACTTGTAGTGAATGTCTTTAAAAGTAAATATCGCAACAGGCTCAATCGCTTCCTTAAACGACTTGTTATTCCAGTTTTTCAATACTCCATAAATCGGAGCAGATATATCCCACACTTTCAAATTCTTACCAACTGCATCTTGTGGCCTTTTGAGCCCCAACTTTTCCACTACTTTTTCATTGATAAGGTATCCCCTAATCGTGTCACTTTCAGGGATATTTTCTCCCGCAACGAGCGTCAATCCGAAGGTTTCGATATAATGGTTATCGCCATTTTTAGTATTCATCTGCCAGGTTTCATCTTTTTGTCTGGTGTCGAAGGCGAAGTTGGTTGTGTTGTTCGAAGAAGTCGTTGGCAAAAACAGACAGAAAGAAGCATCGCTCACTCCCGGAATTTCCATTAACCGTTGCCGAAATGTTTTCTGATTGATCTTCTCCGGTGTAGGTATCGGGATGCTTACCAAGCCCTTCGTTTCATACCCTACAGAGCTGGAAAGCATGTAGTCCACCTGATTATTCACCACCAGCGTGCAAATAACCAGAAGTTGGATCAGCATGAATTGGAACGCAATCAACCCTCTACGCAACGATATTCCACCTATATGCTGCGCATTGATTCCGCCTTTGAGGGCAATAACGGGTCTGAATCCTGCCAGGATAGTCCCTGGATAAGAACCTGCCAGAACTACTACCAATACAAATGTAAAAATCAGGAAACTCCATAGTATCGGATCCATCCAGTTGATAGCCTTTGGCCAAACGCCCGGTTGAGTGAGCCAATCGCCTATATGCGGCATCACGAGCGTCGCCATAGTCAATCCGATTGTCATCGCACCGGCGGTAATAAGAGCCGTTTCCAATATAAACTGCACAAAAACCTGGCTCTTTGTTCCGCCCACTGCCTTCCGCACGCCCACTTCTTTCGAACGCCTAAGTGCCTGTGCAGTAGCCATATTGATAAAATTAAAACAAGCTGTCACGATCAAAAACAAACCAATCGCCGACATGATCCATATCCACTTCATAGGCATTTGCCCATAATAACGCTCTGAATGGTGCATATCCTTGAACGGAACCAGCGAATGACGATAACTTTTGTAATCGCCGTCGCCATGGTATTTTTTGTTGAGCGCGTCCATTTGCTTTTGAGCCCCGTTCATGTTGAAATTCTGGGGTAAGCGCGTAAAACAGTAGGTACTCGAATTGACGCCACCCCAATGGTCCAGCCCACTACCACCATATTGGTAATCCTTATTGGCTGGTAAGGTTTCGAAAGAGGTATAAAACTCGAAAGGCAAATCGGTATTATCAGGAGGATCAGCAACTATTCCGACCACTTCCAGATTCAGCTTGTTTTCCAGCCGAATTATCCGGCCCATCGGGTTTCCGGAACCAAAGTATTTTTGGGCCATTTTCCGGCTGACCGCGATTTTATTAGGCTTGCTAAGGGCGGTTTTGGGATTCCCTACTTCCCACTTGACGTCGAAAATCGAAAAATACTCAGGCTGAACGAAGGCAAACATCGGACCTTCTTCAATAAACTTCTTTTGAACTTTGCCCGTGTTGTCGAGCGCAGACAAAAATGCATCATATTTTTCAATACACATACTGGATATTGCACTCGGAAATTCCGTCCGCATCGCCTTCCACATCGGCGCCGGAATACCTCGGGAATAATCTACGCCATCAAAATGAAACTCGGTCGTAACCTGAAAAATATGGTCTATGTTTTTATGAAAACGATCATGTGAAGTTTGGAACCTTACAAACCAGAATACAATAAGGGTGCAAGCGAGCCCAAGTCCGAGACCACATATATTTAGTAGTGCGTAAAGACGGTTGCGCTGAAGGTTACGCCAGGCTATTTTCAGGTAGTTCTTTATCATATTTACTCAGCAAATCTTGGTGACATAGTTGTTCCGAAACATGCCTTCTGCAAAAACTTTGCCTTATAATAAAACTCTGATTTCCAGTAATTTAATTAATCAAGCTGTTCACATTCGGACACGCTTGTTCAGCTTTGAACGGAATAATTTAAACGCAGAGTTATGGGAGTAGCTACGCAGAGTTCGCAGAAAATTCGTGTTATTTTTACCAAAAACCCTTGCTAATAAGTACAAAAAAGGGATACCCAAACCGGATATCCCAAAATATTAGGGGTAATTTTTAAATGCTGGGTATTGGCCACTACTGACAGCTAAAAGCTAACACCTAATGGCTAATAGCTCTTCACTGATTCACGTAAACGTTTCCGCTGCTGGCAGTCAACACCACCGGAATACCGCCACCATTGATTTTGCCTCTTACCCGGTCATTTTCAGCCTCGCCGTCAAAGTTCTTCAATTGAATTGAAACTTTGTTGCCTTTCAGGTTCAGGTCTGCACCTTTGTCAAGTGGCATATTAACGCGAACGCTTCCTGCAGAGGTTGACAAACGAAGGTAATCACCCAATTTAGTAACTGAAACATCAATACTACCGGCGCTTGTGCTGGCTTCCAGACTTCCTGAGATATTTGCCAAACGTACCGATCCGCCGGAAGTTCCGGTTGTGAATTTACCGGTGATATTCTCACCTTTTACGCTGCCGCCGCTAGTGTGCGCATCAACTACCCCATCCAGATTTTCGAGCGTCAGGCTTCCGCCAGAGGTATTCAAACGGATATTTCCTTTCAATGCGTTCGCTTTGATACTGCCTCCGCTTGTCGAAAGATTAATTTGTTCACTGCTATTAGCGACGGCGATGCTTCCGCCCGAAGTAACGCCGTTCACGTTTCCTTTCAAGTCATCTATCTTCAAACTTCCGCCGCTTGTTTTAAAATCCTGATCACCAGTAAGTGAAGCAATTTTAATACTACCACCGCTGGTCCTCAATTTAGTATTGATTTTTCGGGGAGAATATACCTTAAAGCCGATGGAAACGCTGCGTTTATTATCCCAATCAATACCTGGTTTTCTTTTGGCAGATGCAATCACCTTGCTTCCTTCTGTTTTGATCACGATATCGTAATCATCCAAACGGCTTTCAGTTTCTTCTTTGGAAAGTTCTTTTCCATTCCAGTTGTTAGGGCGAACGTACATCTCCACTTTTACCTCCGACGACTGACCGCCAGTAACTGCTATTGAGCCTCCCGAAGTTTCAACGTTTACCTCACTTAGGTTCGCAGCCGTAAAAGTTCTGGTAACGTAAGGCTTGAGCTCGTTGTCTTTGTCCTGCGCATATGCCGTCACAGACAGCAAAGCCACAAAAGTGTACAGAAGTAAATTTCTATTTCCCATGATATGTTGGTTGGTTTTGGTAATGATGTTAAAAGAAAAGTAAAAGTTGCATCCCGTCTAAAAAAATACTTCAGACACATTGTGTTTAAAGCCAAAATGATGCCAGAATACATATCTTGCTTATTTTCAGATATTTACATAATTTTATATTTGGCAATTCGTTCGGATTCGGACGGACGGGGGTTAAAATCGGACAGCAAAATTTGGCCTTGAGCAAGCGCATTTGAGTTATATAATTCAGACTCAAAAAAACAAATGCCCCGGATTCAAAGTAAACCTTGAAATCGAAGTTCGAATTAGTTATTTTCAAACATCAAAAGCACGCAATGACCGTCTACTTCGATTGATGATGCAATCAGTCCGAAATGAATCTTAGCCCAATTCATATATACAAAGAGTTACACTAATTGATAGAAAGGAGAATGTCTTAAATCGGATGGTGACAATTTTGCCATTTACACGTACAATGTCCTAACCAGTGAACGGAGGCGCATTTCTGAAGTGGGCAACTGCCAAATCCACAATCCAATGTTCTACTTAATCAAATGGTGGTTTATGCGATATTTCAAACGCTTCGATAAACATGCAGTCAATCCACTTTAGATACTTGGATAACGCTATGCAAATAAAATCTTAATGATATCAAAATTCGGACAGTTGCCCCAAAATATATTTTAAAATGGCAAAACATAAAACCCTGGGTCAAGTATTTACGCCGCATTGGATAATTATCCAAATACTCGACTTGGTTGGTTATAATGATGAAGCAATTTTAGACAAATATATTTTAGAACCCTCTTGTGGAAACGGTGCATTCCTTATCGAAATCGTTAACAGATATATTACTATTTGCCAGAACAATAATATCAGCACCAATGAAATAAAACGTCGTTTAGGAATATATATATATGCCGTTGAACTGGATAATGATGAATATGAAAAATCAATCCAAAATTTAACCTGTCTAGTAAATGAGAGGTTAGGAATATCAGAGCATGTTGACTGGAAAATATATAATCAGGACACGATAACATTCTACAAAGACCATCTGGAGCATTTCGATTTTATTGTAGGAAATCCCCCATATATAAGGACTCATAATCTGACCCAGAAAAAAAGGAACGTATTGAAGGAAGAGTTTCTATTCTCGAAAGGAACGATCGACATATATCTTTGTTTCTTCGAAATGGGTATTAAAATGCTAAAAATGAATGGAGTTCTTGGGTATATTACACCGAATAGTTATCTGCATAACTCATCCTATAAGTTATTCAGGGAATACTTAAAAATTGAGCGAATTGTAAAAACATTAGTCGATTTTAAGGCAAACAAAGTATTCAAGGGATATGCTACATATACGGCCATCACAATAATACAACTGGGCTTCGAAGAAAACTATTTTGAATATAAAGAGTTGACAAACGGCAGTATTGAGTCTGTTAATGATATTCATTTTGATTCCCTAAGCAATAATGACTGGTCATTTACAAATCATGATAACGAAAATTTCTTGACACAAATAAAAAGTGGAACAAACTTTGCTATAAGAGATTTCTTTGATGTTCAATATGGTTTTGCCACATTGCGGGATCGAATATTTATTTCCGAAACAATCAACTTTAACGATGAATTGGTGTATTTCAATGGCATTCCCGTCGAAAGGAAAATATTAAGAAAGATCGTCAAGGGATCTCGGTTCAAAAGATCAGTAAATAAAAACGAACAAATAATATTCCCATATGAACTGGACAACAAAAGATACATTGTTATCCCGGAGCAGAAATTAGCAAGCGAATATCCCCATGCGTATAATTACCTTTTGAGAAATAAAGCAGAACTTCAAAACAGGGACATTGAAAAGACCGCTAAATGGTATGAATTCGGAAGAAGCCAGGGGGTGCAAAATATTCACAACGAAAAAATTGTTCTGAGTACTTTGGTAAAAGACCGAATTGAGTTTCACAAGATACCTAGTGATGTACTAGTATATTCAGGTTTATATATTATTAAAAATAAAACAAATGTTGACTGGTCCATCATAGAAAATGTATTAGAATCACCTGACTTTAAAAAATACATTCAAATAACTGGCAAGGATTTCTCAGGCGGATACAAGTCGGTAACCTCTAAACAAATTAAAGAATATAAAATAACTATCGACAATCCCAACGGTCCAGTTTAACATCTAAAACAAGAAAAAGTTCGCTGCTAAAAACTGGGTTTGGAAATAAAAAGCAACACACTTAAAGACCTGTAAAACAATAAATTAATGACACCAGAAGAAATGCTCTATACTTCGATCGGACAAAATCTAAAAGACGCGGAGCAAAGCCAGATGTTCGGTAAGCCTTGTTTTAAAATCGGGAGAAAAGCGTTTATGTCCTTCTATCACAACGATATCGTATTCAAATTGACTGGCGATATGCATGAAGAAGCCTTGAGTTTGGATGGAACCAAAGCGTTCGATCCTTCCGGAAAAAATCGACCTATGAAAGAATGGGTTCAGGTGCCCTATCATTACAACGACTTATGGCCGAAGTATGCGGAAGCGGCGATAAAATATGTCAGGCAGATATGAGCCCTAATAATCTCATAACCAATTATATGACACATTGAGTGTCATTCTCAACTTTGATCGTCCATAAAATCCATGGCAAACATTCCCTTTCAAACAATCGACTGGACAGCTATTGAACCTGTCAGGAATGAAGGAGAAAGCGGAACCGCAACTTCGCAAACTATAGAATATGAAGGGCTTAGACTGCGTTCGGTAGAATTTTCAGGAGGATACCGGGCCGATCATTGGTGTCGAAAGGGCCATATTGTTTATTGTCTGGAAGGAGATTTTGACACAGAATTTGCAGATGGAGAAATAGTAAAGCTTACAAAGGGAATGGCGTTCATTGTTTCTGACAATCTGAGCTCCCATCGCTCTTTCACTGAAGCTGGAGTAAAACTTCTGATCATAGACGGGGATTTTTTAAAATAAGGAAATTCCACCAATACTATCCTTTGATATGCATGCTTTATAAAAAAACTATCGGAAGAATTGCAATATCAAAAAATTGCAGATATATTCGCAACCGATTGGTTTCACAAAATCGCATCAGCATAGTCATTCGATATCTAAATCTGTTAACTTAAATTCTTGAATAACTTAAAATTATCATGAGCCAGAAAATCACAGTATCAGCATCCATCAATTCAGCAAGAGACAAGGTTTGGGAATATTATACTGTACCTGAACACATTACAAAATGGAACTTTGCCTCCGATGACTGGCAATGCCCCAGCGCAGAAAATGATATGCAGGTGGGAGGAAAATACAGCGCGAGAATGGAGGCCAAGGACGGAAGTTTCGGTTTTGATTTCGAAGCGATTTACGACGAAATTATTGAGGGAAAATCATTCACCTACACGATGCCAGATGGCAGAAAAGTTGTGGTTGATTTTGAGAGCATCGGGGAGCAGACATTGGTAAATGTGGAGTTCGATGCCGAAACACAAAACTCTATTGAGATGCAACAAGGAGGATGGCAGACTATACTGAACAATTTTAAAAAATATGCCGAGTCGAAGTAGTGGCTTTATCCATTACGATAAATAGAAGAAGAAAAAAAAGACTTTCACCCTATTTCCGTTAATGAAGTTGGGAGCGCCGGTGTTGCCCATCGTAGAAGATTTGATTTTGTAAAATGAAAAACTATAAGAAATACTTTTCAAGCGCTATTAGGGAACATTATCCTGAAACCGCCGACGAAATAATTTCTCAAGTAAACTCGCATTATCAGCATATTTCAAAGGGTACCAAATTTGCCACCTCCTCCAAAAATCCCATTGATAGACGACTCGATTTTTGCTCGTACTTCCTGGCTTTAATTAAAACGCTTGACGAAAAAGGCGAATCGTTTGAGCTTATCAGGAATATTTGTCTGGAAGTGGTGAACGCATACGTACGGCCAAAAAATCAGTTGCAGGCCGCGTTGAAACGTATATTTCCTAATATGACCAACACCTGGCTTGGGCAAACTTTGATCCGATCTTTACAAAAAAGGGTACGAACCAATTCAAATCCCGAAGGTTTTATTGCTCATATCATAACTGCCAAGGATGTAACTTACGGACTTGGCTACGGCATCGACATTCTCGAATGCGGCATTTGTAAATTGTTTAAAAAGCATAATTATGAGAAGTATGCCTCCATTCTTTGCGAGGTAGACGAGATCACATCGGCACTGGCCGGGCTGAAACTGATCAGAACAGGAACAATAGCCAACGGTGCCGCAAAGTGTGACTTTAGATTTAAGAGACAAGAAAGATGAGCCGCAGAATACATTACCCTTCCATAATCTTTTTGCGATGCGCCAGTACCCAATAATGTAACTCTTCCATTACTTTTTCGAGCGATATACCGTGTTCGGTTATCGTATATTCAACTGTAGGCGGGAAAGTATCATATACGTCGCGCTTTACCAACTGGTTGGCTTCCAGGCTTTTCAATTCTTTCGAGAGCATTTTGTCGGTGATCCCCGGCACTTCTTTGGATATCTGTTTGAAACGCTTTTTACCAGAAGACAAGGAAAATAAAATTAGCAGTTTCCATCTGCCTTCGAGCGCTTCAAGCGCATCTTTAATCGACAATATGCTTTTGGGACAGCCACCAGTTGTCAACATTTCCGGTCTTTTTTAATGGTTTTCACGATACTATCCGATTGGAAAGCGCTATCCAGCAAGGAAGCGCTTTCGATTGGATAGCAAATGTAGATACTTTCGTGCTATTCAAAAAAACAGCAATATGTCGAACCCACAAAAGACCTCGAAAGCACTCAATATCTCTCTTTGGATCGCGCAGGGAGTGTTAGCGGCAACGCTTTTATTCGGAGGAACTATGAAATTATTTCAACCGATCGAAAAAGTATCGGCAATGTGGCCGTGGACTGGCCAAATCCCAATCGAATTGGTCAGATTCACAGGCATAATAGACTTCATCGGAGCAATCGGACTGATACTACCTGCTCTTCTTCGGATCAAACCAATCTTGACTTCAATAGCCGCATCAGGTGTAATTGTGCTCATGATATGCGCCAGTATTTTCCACATATCAAGAGGCGAAGCATCTCAAATCATGCCAAACATAATCTTCGCTATCATAGCGACTTTCATCGCCTTGGGAAGAAGAAAAAATACCAATTAGCTCAAATTGAAAAGCAAGGCACCTTCGTCCCTTTCTCCCTTCGTCCCTTTCCTCCCTTTTCCCTTTCCCCCCCGCCTCACTCCTTTCTAAGATCCAAATTATGAAACACAAAAACCCTTAACACATTGTTGCTATTGAAATGGTTTCCGGAAGGTAGCTGCTGAAACTGGTTCATATATCCTACCTGTAAATTCAACCCCTTAGTAAACTGGTATCCCAACCCTAAAAACAATCGATTTTGGTCAAACATATTGTAGGTGATCTGCTTTCCGGCATTGATATGAATTTCATCATTGAATGCAAAAAACAAGGTATTCGGTTCGATAAAATCCTTGTTCAAAGGCACCATCAGATTCAGAAGATACCGAAAACGGAAGTTGAAATTATATCCGTTCTGCAGTTCATCGTTGGCTATTTTATGGTTAAATCGCTCTTCGACACGAATCCATTGCTGAGTTTGAAGACGTTTTTGTCGGGTTGTCCATAGCGCCTGCTGCCAAAGTCGGTGCTCAGGCCGGATTGTTTCGAGTCCTTCAGGCGGAAAACTGCGCGCATATGCATACCCGGCCGTAAAACGGAAATGATCATTCAGGTAATAGGTAATTCCGGGACGAAAAATCTGTGTGGACCAACGCGCCATGAAATCTGTGCGCCGCGCATGTAAATCCAGCCATATACCCCACTTATTAGATAGCCTGGTTTGGTTGAAATATCCCAGCCAGAAGCCACTTTGTTTGTTGGTTTGTTTTTGAGAAAAGGCCGATTGGACACAAATAACAAAGAGGATCAGAAGTCCATATTTTTTCATAGAACAGCGGGAATTTAGAAATAAGTTTTGAGAAAAAATCCGGCAACAGCTGCTATCAGGATGATATAAGGTTCCTGAATTTTACGGATATAAATCAGTGCCAGAATAGTAAAAAGCGCAATAAGCGCTGACGGCCCATCAACGATCGACCTCTTCGCAATAACAAATACCGAACCCACCAAAGCCCCGACCACAGCAGCTGTTATACCATCCACAAAAGCCTTGATGCTGGTGTTTTTGGATATCTTTTTAAAATACGGGGCCGGCAAAACAGTGAAAACGTAACATGGCAAAAAGACGCCCAAAGCAGCCACCGCTGCACCTGAAAATCCCGACACCAGATATCCTATAAAGCCTACCGTTATCACGACAGGACCGGGCGTAATCATCGCCACAGCGACAGAATCAAGGAATTGCTGCTCATTAAGCCAGCCCATTTCGTTTACAACTCCGGCCTGCAAAAAAGGAATAATAGCCAGTCCGCTTCCGAAAACAAACGCTCCGGCCTTTGTAAAAAACCAAGCCAGTTGTATAAGCTTGTCGGGCTCATATTTCCAGAAACCAATTCCGGCGAGGAGAATTACTGACAACGAATCTGATCGTTTTTTGAACCATGCAGGCGGGGCTTTGACAGCCATGTATACCAAACCCAAGCAGATAAATAGCGAGACCTCTTCCTTTTCTGTCAGCGCGGTTACGACTGCCATCAGAAGAAAGAAAAGCCATAACAGCCACCTATCCGTTACCGCATTTATCTCCAATTTGCTGACTGACTTAATTGTCAGTTTGTAGCAACTCAATGTAATAATACCAATTACTGACGCGCCGACACCATAAAAAGCTGATTGCATCCACGACAACCCGCCGTAAACCTGATAGGCCATTCCGAGCAAAACGACCATCACAAACGACGGAAGTACAAAGGCTAAACCTGTTAACGTGGCCCCCCATACGCCATAATGCACATAGCCAAGGTATATACCAAGCTGGGCCGCCAGCGGCCCGGGTGCAAGCTGCGCCAGCGCAAGTCCTTCGCGGTATTCGTCCTCGCTGATCCATTGGCGTTCCTCTACCAGGTCGCGATGCATATATCCGATCAACGCTACTGGCCCGCCAAACCCCAGTGTTCCCAACTTAAAGAAATACCGAACAAGCGCACTCAGACTATATCCAGGACCCAAATTTTCCATAAGAAATTTATCATCAATTGACCTCCAAAATCAAGTCATCCTTTTGAAATTCCACGCGAAGCAATTAAGGAAAAGTCCATGATCGCAACGCACTGAAAGTCAATTACTTTGCGTACTTTACTTTAAATCTTCCCTGCTTAGCGTGTCACCTTTTTAAGAAGCGATTCAAAATTATCCATCGCTTAGCCCAAAAAATAGAACAGAAATGACGATTTGAACGGGAGTTACTTTTTGAGTAAATTTTTTCTGTAATCAGAAGGGTTTTGTCCGATATGGGCCTTAAAAATGCGGCTGAAGTGGCTTTGATCCGAAAAGCCGGTCAGGTATGCGATTTCGGAAAGGGTATGTTTTGAGTTGGCCAATAGATCAATGGCTTTTTCAATACGTAGTTTGCGGATATATTCGCCGAAGGAAAGGTTGCTGAAATATTTGGAAAATTCCCGGGACACATAGCTGGGATGAATCCGCAAGCCTTCTGATATCTCCTTTAAACTTAAACTCAAATTTGTATCGATCTGATCCTGAATAATCGACTTCAGTTCCTTTGCCCATTTCGGAGTTTTCAGCTTTTCAGAAGCCTTTTTATCCAGATATGTGCTAAAAACCTGAAGCAAGAGCTTTTCCGACGGACTTTGCGTATGTTTTTGTTTTTGCAAATGTTTGGCCCAACTATATAGAGCGTCATATATCACCATCGCTTTTTCGAGCAATTTCTGATCATCGGTGATATTATATGCCAATCCCGCAGATATGGCCCAAAGCCCCGACGCCTGAGCAGCGAGCGAATGATCGTCGGTATCTGCACCGCGAACAATGACCGCCATATCATGCAGAGCGTTATCTTTTAACTCATATTTTTCAAGAAAATAATCAAAAGTACACCGATCTTCATAATGCGTAAATTCCGTATCCTGAACATCGAAAGGAGTGGCATCTAATTCCAACGCTTTGCTTTTCACCTGATCAGCCGGCACAAAGAAAATCACCGCGGCCGGATCTATGAAGCGTTTTATCAGCCATGGACATGCTATCCGGTCAATTTTCGGTCTTTCACGGGTGATCCAGTTCATGGGTTATTGGTTCCTGTTTTCTGGTAGCTGGAAGGGTACCAAGTTTACGATTTTAGGTGATATCTAAAAGTATATATCAATTAAAATATATTTTAAAAGTTCGAAGTTTTGTTGAAATTCATAGAATTGAAATTAGAAATCGAACAGAGATTGTTTAAAATAATAAGGTATAAGCACGATCATTTATGCCGACATTATCAAAAGATCAAATACAAAATTTCATTACCGACGGATTTGTAAAAATTGAGCAAGCATTTCCTGTGGAAGTTGCCGATGAATGCCGCTCTATTTTATGGAAAGCCACGCAGTGCGATCCGCAAAACCCGAAATCCTGGACGCAGCCCGTTATTCGTATTGGTGATATAGGGCTTGACCCGTTTCGAGAAGCCGCTAATACTGAGACCTTACATACTGCTTTTGACCAATTGGTCGGAAAAAATAACTGGATACCCCGAATGACTTTGGGTTCATTTCCAATACGCTTCCCGAGCGATAAACCAGCAGCGGATACCGGCTGGCATGTCGATGCGAGCTTTCCGGGAGAAGATTTTGAAGATTATCTTAACTGGCGTATTAACATTCATTCAAAAGGCCGGGCTTTGTTGATGCTGTTCTTGTTTTCAGATGTTTTACAGCAAGACGCCCCAACTTTAATCAGAGCCGGATCTCATCGAGACGTTGCCAGAATTCTGGCTCCATATGGTGATACTGGATTATCTTTTTTTGAATTGGCAGAACATCTTGATAAAACATCTCATCGAAAAGAGGTGTCCGCTACGGGCAAGGCAGGCACCGTATATCTATGCCATCCCTTCCTGGCTCACGCTGCCCAGAATCACCACGGTTTCGCACCTAAATTTATGGCTCAACCACCATTATTTCTAATAAAGGATTTCAATATTCATCGTCCGGAAAGTGAGCTTTGTGTGGTGGAGAAGGCGGTTTTGGAGGGATTGAAGAACGGGCTTTAAAAGGTTATCATTTCTGTTTTGGCATCTAAGTCTATGGCATTTGACGAAATGAAAAAGAAGAAAAGATCTTGCTTGAAATAACCGCTGAATAGAATTTCCAGATCAACCCTGTTTCAATTCGAAAAAAATCTCCCCGACCCACCGTAGGAATGATTTTTATCTTTAAATTTCTGCCGATTAAACTTTATTTATCTGATGAAAACTTACCTTATTAACATTGCTGACACCAATTCGACCCAAGCTCTTGATGTGTTGAAAACCCTGGTTGACCAAAATTTGATTGAAATGAAAGAGTATAACGCGCCGGCGGTGGATGCCTCGGACGATCAGATAGATGAAATGATTGATGAGTCGGAGCTGGGTCCTTATTATACAGAGGAAGAAGCCAGAAGAATTTTAAAGATATAGCAGACGAATTTATTTCCGTTTGATATCAATAATCTCGATTTCGTCCATTTTTTGTGTGGTTGCCCAGCCACACTTGACTGCTGTTTTCTGTCCGGTTAGGTTGTATTTAATATCCACCTTGATGAAATCGTAGACGGTTTCAATCTTGCCCAACTCCTTTTCGATAAGCGAAAAAGAGTTTTCCGAAGGAGCAAAGGTTATCGTGGAATCGCCGCTGGCAACATTGAAGTGCCATGAACAGCCGTCTACCGCAAGCATATTCGTGTAAACGGCTTCGGCTTGTAGTGTTTTTCTCTGAATATCATCCCCTTCATCACTGCATGATGAAACAACGGCAAGCAGGGCGTATATGGCGAATAGAATTTTCATGGCTGGTAGAAGTTAGATTTTAGGGGTTAGATTTTAGCGATTAGCAAATGATTGATGTTTTCCGAACGCGTCTATGATTATAGCGTTATTTGATTTAAAGTTGTCTTAGACCTTCTTCATTCGATAACTGCCTGCCGAAAGCCGACCTCTAAAAGACTCCCTTTTGACCCTTTTGGTTGGAATGCACTTGATTTTTTCTTTTCAAAAATTTCTTAAACCACTTTCCCGATTGTTTAATAGTCCGGACCTGCGTTTGAAAATCGACATATACGATTCCAAATCTCGCGGCATATCCTTCCGACCATTCGAAATTATCCATAAAAGTCCAGACGAAATAGCCTTTAACGCGAACACCGTCCATTTTGGCCTGCAGAACCGCCGAGAGGTATTTCTTAAAAAACGCAGTTCGTTTTTTGTCTTTCACTTTCCCGTTTACCAACTGGTCGTCAAATGCCGCTCCGTTTTCTGTCACGATAATATCCCTTACCCCGTTGTAGTTATTGAATTGATGCAAAATATCATATAGTCCTCTTGGAGATATCTCCCAGCCCATGCCCGTCGACGGCTTTTTCCGCTCTTTTGCTGAAAGTTCTTTGAGCCATAACACAGGCACCAGATAGGAATGCTGAACCACCAGATTGAAATAATTCTGGATGCCAATAAAGTCAAAATCAAATTTGAGTTTCTCGTCGTCGCCTTCCCAGATATACTTCTGAATATTTAACAAAAAAGGAAAGGCATCATAAGGATAGCCCAAACCAAGGGCCGGTTCTATGAAAAGTCGGTTTACAACTGCGTCCGCACGTTTTGCCGCCCGGATATCCTTTGGTGTGTAAGAAGCTGGTTCAACAGCTGAGCAGGATAAAGCAGTACCGATATATGCACCAGGAACCCGCTCTCTGATGATCCTTCCCGCCTCAGCCTGGCACATCGCCAAATGATGAACCACCGGAAAAAAATTGTTTACGCCTCTCTTTCCAGGCGCGTGGATACCTCGGGTATACCCTAATCCGGCAGTAGCCAGCGGCTCGTTCATGACGATCCAGTTTGTGACACGATCCCCAAAAGCGGCAACGCACACCTCCGTATATCTCGCAAACCAATTTAGAATATCCCGGCTTTTCCAGCCCCCTTTTTCTTCCAGCGCCAGTGGTAAATCCCAATGATACAATGTAATCCATGGCTCTATTCCGAGCAATATACACTTGTCAATCAATCGGTTGTAAAAATCAACTCCTGCTTCATTAACGTCTCCTTCACCCGATGGCAAAATCCGGGACCAGGATATCGAAAACCTGAAATGCCTGAAGCCAAGCTTAATAACTGTCTGTAAATCTTCTTCGTATTTATGGTAAAAGTCACAGGCAATTTTCGCGTTATCACCGTTTTTTATCTTCCCTTTTTGAGCAGTAAACTTGTCCCATATACTTGGTCCGCGACCACCTTCTTTAACTGCCCCCTCGATCTGATAAGCGGCCGTGGCGGTTCCCCAAATGAAATCGTCCCCAAATTCACCTGTACCGGTAGACTTATTCAACTTTATATCAGGATTATACGAATGTGACACGGCAGGTCGGAAGTAAATGATACCCTAAAATAACGCGGTCTCGAGAATAATAACAAGAGTTCAGTTTCGGGCATATCAATAATTGCCGTATTTTCAAGCTGCCAATCTTGTTTTTGAATATGAGACTACTATCCTTCATCGCTTCCATATTGCTGTTAACTGCCTGTTCCCAACACGAAAAAACCAACGCTGTGGGCACCCGTCTGAAAGATATATCGATACAATATGTCAAACTCGGTCTTCGGATCGGACAGTATGATCATGATTTTGTGGATGCATATTACGGCCCGGACTCTTTAAAGCCGACCTCCGCCGTTCTGACAACTTTTCCAAAAGACAGCCTGATTAATGAAATCAGGACAATGCAGTCGCAACTGGACTCGATCACAACGGATACCAAGGACGAAAGCATCAAACGCCGTGCCGATTGGATTAAAAGCCAACTAACTGCATATGAGGAACGTGTTCGTATATTTTCAGGCGAGACCAGAGCGTTTGACGAAGAATCAAAAAGGTTATTTGACGCCGTAGCACCGAGCTACGATCAAGCTCATTTTGAGGAGATTATTAAAACTTTGGATAAAGTTTTACCAGGAGCGGGAAGCATCGAAAGTAGGTTTGAAAAGCTTTCAAAGCGGTTCCTGATTCCGGCCGATAAAATTGATACGGTTTTCCAGACGGCCATTGCTGAAGCCCGTAAAAGAACTTTGGCCCATTATGATCTACCAAAAAGCGAATCTTTTGAACTGGAATATGTAAAAGACAAACCCTGGTCGGGTTACAACTGGTATCAGGGTAAGTACAAAAGCAAAATTCAGATCAATATTAGCCAGCCGATCTTCATCGAACGAGCGATCGACCTTGCCTGTCATGAAGGATATCCGGGACACCATGTGTATAACACGTTGCTGGAGAAGAATTTATATAATGATAAGGGATATACCGAGATATCGCTTTACCCGCTTTTTAGTCCGCAGTCGCTGATTGCGGAAGGAAGTGCAAATTATGGTATATCCATGGCTTTTCCGGAAGACGAACAGGAGAATTATTGCAAAAGAATATTGATGCCGCTTGCAGGAATTGATACTACGGCTGCCGATCAATATTTCAGAGCTTTGGAATTAAAAACACGTCTTAATTATGCGAGAAATGAGGTGGCACGAAACGTGCTTAATGGCAAAATGGACGACAAGGAAGCGATAAAGTGGCTGATTAAATACACAATGCTCACGGAAACTGCGGCAGTCAATTCTTTAAACTTCATCAAGAAGTACCGTAGCTACGTGATCAATTACAACTTCGGGCAAGATTTAATCAAAAAACATATTCAGTCAAAATTGAATAGTAATTCAAAAGACGCCGATCGTTGGAGGGCATTTGAAGAATTACTCAGCAACGAATACAAAGCAAGCGATTTAAAAAACTAATGGAATTCGAAATCATTACTGCACAAACAGCCGAAGAATATAGAGCTGGTGAAATGTTGTTCAAAGAATACGTTGCATCCCTCGACTTTGATTTGACTTTTCAGAATATTGACGAAGAATGGAAAATATTGGACAAAATGTATGGCCCGCCAAAAGGTGCGCTTTTGTTGGTAAAATCTGAGGAAGAATATATCGGCGCAGTTGGATTAAGACAAATAGAAAATGAACATACTTGTGAAATCAAACGAATGTATATTCAACCGGATTACCAAGGAAAGGGTATTGGAAAAATGCTAATAACCAAGGTTCTTGACACTGCCCTTGTTTTGGGATATACCATCGCAAAATTGGACACATTGGCCGACAGGATGCCAAATGCCGTTAAACTGTATACTTCCTTCGGGTTCAAAAAAACGAACTCCTATAATTTTAATCCATTTGAAAGCGTGGCATATTTCGAGAAGAATCTGACCGAAAATTTTGGTATTAATTGAACAAAAAATGGGTTTTGATACAATTCTTATTGACTTTTATTAATTAACTTCAAGACCTGCTCAATAAAATGTCCTAAATCTTGAAAATATTAAATTTACTCAATCATAAGCCTAACTTTAAATGTGCCGGAAGAATACTCGTTGCTTTGCCCCTGACGATTTTTGCCGGACAACCCGCTTGTAATGCTCAAGCTCCCGCCGTTCCTAAACATTATATCTGCTACACTACGCCCCCTCTTAACATTGACGGAAAGCTAAACGAGAAATCCTGGAAGAAAGCCGAATGGACAGATCTGTTTCTGGATATCGAGGGTTTAAGAATGCCACTTCCATATCAGAAGACAAAGGCAAAAATGTTGTGGAATGAAAAATATCTTTATATCGGCACTGAAATTGAAGAGGAGCATATATGGGCTTATCAAGATAAAAAGGATCAGATTGTATTTCTCGAGAATGATTTTGAAGTGTTCATCGACCCGGATGGAGACACCCATAATTATTACGAACTAGAAATCAACGCCATTAATAATTCATTCGATTTGTTCTTGCCAAAGCCCTACCGAAATGGTGGAAAACCAAAACTGGATTGGGATATTGACGGCCTTAAATCGGCTATTAAGATTAACGGAACATTGAATAAAAACACAGATAAAGACAAAAAATGGACACTGGAAATAGCGATACCGTTCGCCTCACTTTCACTACAGGACGTTCCACCAAATATGCCTCAGGATGGTTCGATATGGCGTATCAACTTCTCAAGGGTAAACTGGCAGACTGAATTTGTGGATGGCAAATATGTTCGAAAAAAGAATCCGGAAACTGGTAAGAATATCCCTGAATATAATTGGGTCTGGTCGCCGCAGGGAGTAATCAATATGCACGTCCCTGAAAAATGGGGTTTTCTGCAATTTAGTAGCCTTCCCGTTGGAAAACGGGTAGTTGATTTTATCCTTCCCCAATCCGAAAAAATGAAAATTCTCGCTCGTGAGATATACGAAATGCAGCTCCAGCATCGACGTAAATACAAACGCTTTGCAGCAGACACGACACAGCTTTTCGCGGATGGGAAACCAGTTAGCATCGACGACCGCCATATGAGTGTGCAGATCAGCGATGAAAAACAACTGGTAACGGTTTGCAACGATAAGGAAAACTTAAAGGTGATCGTCGATCAGGAAGGAAAAACAACCGTAACCAGCATCTCAACTCCTTTTAAATGAAAACGAAATCAATCGCTATCCTTCTGATTTTCATAACACTGACAAGCTTCGCCCAGCCATATGCGCCCCGAAAAACGAAAGTCGACCAAGGCCTTACTGCCAAGCTAGAAAAGGCGATGGAAGGATTTCATGGAAAGGCCGGGGTATATGTCCGGAATTTGAAAACCAACAAAATTGCCCAGGTCAACGCCGACTCAATATACCCAACCGCCAGTATGGTGAAGGTGCCGATTATGTGTGGAATATTTGAGAAGATCAATAAGGGAGAAGTCAATTACCAGCAGGTTTTAACATATCGTGATTCGCTCAAATATGACAATGGAATTGTTGGTTCGTTCCGCGATAGCACTCAAATTCCTATCACAAAAATTATCCATTTAATGATCGCGCAGAGCGATAACACTGGAAGCTTGTGGCTGCAGGCAATGGCCGGAGGTGGCGCGACAATCAATCAATGGCTTGATAACAATGGTTTCCGCATAACGCGTGTGAATTCCCGGACGCCAGGCAGAAAGGAAAACCAGGCCAAATATGGCTGGGGACAGACTTCGCCCAAAGAAATGGCTGAACTTTTAGCAATGATCCATGACGGCAAAGCGATAAATCCGGATATCAGCGAACGTATGTATCGTTTTTTAGGAATGCAATATTGGGACAATGAAGCCATTTCACAGATTCCGCCTGATATCAAAATTGCGGCCAAAAGCGGAGCGGTGAACCAGGCGAAGTCGGAAGCCGTTGTGGTTCATGCTCCTCACGGAGACTATGTGTTTTGTATTACCACCAAAGAACAGGATGACCAGCGCTGGGAGAGAGATAATGAAGGATATCGCCTGATCCGCAATATCTCCCAAATCATCTGGGAACATTTCGAGCCAAAAAGCAAATGGCATCCGCTGGTTGGGAGTGAAAAGTGGTGGTATTGAGTAGTTTAAACGCAAGCGACGCAATGTACGCAGAAGTTACGATTCGAAACATTAAGCTATAAAAGGACCATAGGATATGCTCCTGGAAACCCCTGCCCTACACCCCCTAGGCTTTCCCCAAAACCCCAAAACAATAAGGCCTGACCAGCATATAAAACACTGATCAGGCCTTATCATTTGACAAGATTATTTCAAGCCAATTCCTTATACATCAAATCGCGGCTCTCCTTTTTCACGAAAGTGATCGGCACAAAATCGTCGGTGGGAGAACCGATGTAATATACCGTCCAGTCCGGGTCGTGGTGAGCCAGCATTTCGCTGATACAGTCTGCGCGATGCCCTTTCGGGTTCGTACAGTTTTCCCAATAAAAGAGCTCGACACGGTAATGCAGCTCCTGTTGTAAACCATTGATTGTTACTTGCACTTCTATGTCCTGCTTACCTGGTAAGTTTGGGATGGGGATAGCAATGTGGCTCATCTTAAGTTTAGGTTTATTGTTGAAAAGGAAGGATGGAGGAAAGGGAAGAAGGGACGATGGGAAAAGGGGCGATGAACTGATGGGTGACTTCGTCCTTTCTCCTTTCCTCCCTTCCTTATTCTCACTCCGATCGCAATGACTTTACCGGGTTTGTCAGCGCGGCCTTGATGGCTTGGAAGCTGACTGTGCACACCGTTATAGTGATCGCCAATATCGCTGAAAGTACAAAGACAATCCAGCTCAGTTCGATATGGTATTCATATTTTGTCAACCAATCGCTGAGGAAATATAGTGCGATTGGCGTGGCGATGATACAGGATATCGTCACCAGATATACAAATTCTTTGGAAAGCATTGCCCATATCTGAGACACACTTGCGCCAAGGGCTTTCCGGATACCTATTTCTTTGGTGCGTTGTTCAGCAGTATATGCGGCTAAGCCAAATAGGCCAAGGCAGGAAATGAAGATAGCCAGTACGGCAAAAATCCTGGCCAATTTTCCAATTCGCTCATCAGCACGGAACTTGGCGTCATACTCTTGATCTGCAAACTTGAAGTCAAAAGGAGTATCCTGATCGTATTTTCTAAAAACTGTTTCCACCTTTTTCAACGCCTGGTCAACCGGCATGCCTGGTTTCAGTTTGATATTAATCAGGTTCGCCCAATCGTAATCCAGTAAAAAAACTGTTGGATATGGCGGTGCATATGGAGACTCCATCACCATGTTTTTCGTCACTCCCACGACAATCCTGTCTTTTCCGTTGAACTTGATGATTTTGCCTATAATATCCTTGATACCCGTCAATTTTACACCGGCCTCATTTAATATAATAGCCGACGAATCGGTAGCAAAATCGCGGGAAAAGTCGCGGCCCTGAATGATTTTCCAACCAATCGTTTTTCCAAAATCATGGGTACAACCAATTGTTCCAAAAAGTGGAAGGGTAGTTGGATCCTTGCCTTCCCATTCGAAACCAATCTGATTTGACCATATACCCGTAGTCGGGCTGGATGATTCGCTCATTTCTGCAACAGCACCAGATTTGAGGAGGTCATCACGCAGTGGGAAATACTTCCCGTAATGGTTAGGAACCATATTGACCTGTAGCAGACCAGAGCGATCATATCCTACGGGACGATTTTTTGCATGCTGAATTTGTTGAAAGACGATGATCGTTCCGATGATCAAAGTAATCGAAACCGTAAACTGCGTAACCACCATCACTTTTCGTGGCACTGCTGCCCATTTGCCCGCTTTGAATGTACCTTTCAATACTTTGAGCGGATTGAAAGAAGATAGATAAAATGCAGGATAACTACCTGATATAAATCCGGTTAGCAAGGAGAACACTATAAGAATTGCCCAAAAACTGACATATTGATATGGGAACTTGACGTGTTTTCCAGCCAGATCGTTGAACGAGGGCAATGCCAGCAAAACGAAAAGAATAGCCAGCAATAAGGAGAAACAAACTACTAAAATAGACTCGCTCAAAAATTGTCCGATCAGCTGGCTGCGTAGCGAACCGACCGACTTTCTAACTCCTACTTCTTTGGCTCTCTTCTCAGAACGCGCTGTGCTCAGGTTCATAAAATTGATACAAGCCAGCATCAGAACAAAAATCCCGATGATACTGAAAAGCCACACAAACTGGATGGCTCCACCGACATTTATACCGTTTTTAAAATCGCTGTATAAATGCCATTTGCTCATAGGATGCAGGAAAACCTGGGGATTATCCGTTTTGCTGAAAGCATGAGGCTTTTCAACATCTCTGATTTTCCGTGAAACTTTGTTCATATCAGCTTTATCGGCGATTTGCGCGAAAAACTGAAAAGAGTGGTTTCCCCATTGATCCTGACTGTTACGAACCCACTCCTGGTCAGCCAGATAGTCCGACCATGGAATCATGATCATCACATCACTAAAATCGGATGACAGCGGAATATCTTCATATACACCCGTCACCTTCATATCATGTTTCGTATCAATTTTCACCGATTTATTGATCGGATCCTGATCACCAAACAGCGTTTTTGCAACGGATTCTGCCAGAATAATAGATCCTGGTTGCGTAAGCGCACTCGCATAGTTGCCCTTCAACATATTAAGCGAGAGCATTTCCGGCAGGTCAGGCTGTGTATAAAGTCCAGCCTTATTGATTTTCTTTTCCCCGTTTACGATCAAATGGGTATTCGTCCAGGAAGTCTGGGCAGTGAATTTAAAATCGGCTTTGTATTTGGTAGCAATTTCTCTGGATGTCGGCTGGGACATTGCGTTGCCTGAACCCGTTTCCCCGTTAAAGGTCTGGTTCATCATTGTTTTCGCTAGCCGATCGTAGTTTTTGTGGTATTTATTGAACGATAACTCATCCCAAACCCAGAGGCCTATGAGCATTGCCACGGCAATCCCCACTGCTAACCCTATGATGTTGATAAAGGAGTAAACCTTGCTTTTCCCGAGATTACGAAGAGCGATTTTAAGGTAATTTTTCAGCATGATTAGTGATAGAATTTACGTCGGCCTTACCAGCGCGATACCAATCCTATGCCAAAATCATAATTTATTCATTATCAGTAGAGTAATAGAACAAATACCTGCTAATATGTTCATTAGCGGACACCGCTGTTCCTTTTTGGACAGAGAGAATTTAGCTGAGGTGTTTGTTGGAGAATTCCTTATTTCTATCCAGACTTACCAAGTTTTGAAAACTTGGTAAGTCCCTAGCGTCGCCCCATTAACTGTCGGCGACTTCCTCCCTTTCGTCCATCCTCCCCTATTCCGTCCTAATAGCCTTAACAGGATTCATCAAAGCTGACTTGATACTTTGGAAACTTACCGTAAAAATGGCAATCCCCAGAGACGCCACACCGGCCAAGAGGAACACATACCATTTAATACTCGTATGATATGCGAAGTCTCGTAGCCACAGATCCATGGCATACCATGCAATCGGCGAGGCGATGACGATCGCGATGATAACCGGTTTGATGAAATCGATAGAAAGTAACGACACAATTCCCGCCACCGATGAGCCCAGCACTTTCCGGATACCAATTTCTTTGGTCCTCAATTCTGACATAAAAATTGACATACCAAGCAGTCCCAGGCAGGATATAAAAATAGCTATACCTGCAAAAATCCCGAACAAAGTCTGCTGCGTTTGCTCACGAGCATATAGCTGCCCGAATCGCTGATCCAGAAACTCATATTCGAAAATTGTCTCCGGGAAATTGGTTTTCCAAACCTGCTCGATATGCGCGACCGCCTGTTTGATATTTCCGCCTGAAATATGGGCAGAAGCCCAGCCGAGTCTGCCAGGTTGATAAAACATGGCAATTGGCGCGACTTTTTGATGCAATGACTCGAAATGATAATCCTTCGTAACTCCAATAATCTGCCCTCTGACATCACCATATCCAAACCTACTCCCAACCGCATCCTGAGGATTCTTCCATCCTAAACCTCTAACAGCAGTTTCATTGAGAATAAACGCCTCCGTTTTGTCAGTCGGAAAATCCTTTGAGAAGTTTCGGCCAGCCGCCATTTCGATTTCGTAAGCCGGAATAAAATCTTCATCCACAGATAACGACTTGATATTGATTTGTGCGGGCGCCATTGAGTCACCTTTCATAACATATGCCTCCCATGAGTCCAGTAAACGTCCAGGAGGGCGACGCGACGAGCGACCTACTTCGATTATATTACTGGACGACTTCAATTGCTGTTTAATACTTTCTGAATGACTGGCAGAATCATCCGGCATGAAGAACGTCACAACCTGGTCTTTCGAATATCCCAGCTTATAGTTTTGGATATAACGCATCTGACTGTAAACTCCTGCCGTACAGATGATAAGCACGACAGCAATGGTAAACTGCGCGATCACCAAAGTCTGGCGTAGCTTTCCATTTTTCATCGCGGACGAAATTTTCCCTTTCAAGATGCCGAGTGGGTGAAACGATGTCATGAAAAACGCCGGATAACTTCCCGCTAAAACACCCGTGACAATTGTTATTAAAATAATGATAAGTACAAAAACAGGGTCAGCTAATGCACTAAATGTGAGTTGTTTCTGAGTGAAATTATTTAAGTACGGAAGGCATATCATCACAATACCCAGCGCAAATAAGACTGATATCACAATTAGCAAAATAGATTCGCTTAGAAACTGACGGATCAACTGGGAACGCATCGCCCCGATCACCTTCCGCATTCCGACTTCCTTTGCCCGATTGGCAGACTTTGCAGTCGCCAGATTCATATAATTAATACAGGCGATCAGCAAAATAAAAATTGCGATTGCCGAAAACAGATATACATATTGGATATCACCGTTCGCTTCAATTTCTGAGTCCAGATGAGATTTCAGGTGGATATCCGTCAGCTTCATCAATTCCAGAATCGAATATGTAGATGCCTTCGGGTCTATATGCCGATTTTGAAATTCAGGAAAAGCCTTCGACAATTTCTGCGTATCGTAGTTTTTGGGTAACAACAAAAAAGTGGAAAATGAATTGTTTCCCCAGTTGGTTTTCAATCCTTCTGCACCATATATCCGTGGGTCGTTTAATGACGAGAAGGAAACCAGAAATTCCGGATGAAAATGAGATTGGGCTGGAAGCGGCTCAAAAACGCCCGTGACAGTATAGTCGAATTGATTATCCAGACGAACGATTTTACCCATCGGATTTTCTTTTCCAAAATATTTCTCAGCCATCGGCCGCGAAAACATGATCGAAAACGGATTTTCCAACGCCTTATCTGGATTTCCACTCAACACATTGAAAGTAAAAACTTTAAACAGATTTGCCTCCGCACAAAAAATATCCTCCTCATTGAAAACATGATCTCCATAACGAACCATCGCTCCATTATTAATCATGCGGACTACTTCTTCCACTTCCGGAAAATCCTGTTTGATCAATGGCCCAAACGGAGGAGCAAGGTGCCCCAAGCGCAAAGAAGTCGTTCCGTCTTTGGAAACAAAAGTTCTGGATACACGGTATATCCGATCCGCTTTTTCGTTGTAGCGGTCATATGCCAACTCATCCTTGACATATAGCGCCAATAACAAAAAGCACGCAAGACCCAGTGCGACTCCGACAATATTAATCATACTAAACACCTTGTGTTTAAGCAGATTGCGCAATGCGATTTTGATGTAGTTTTTTAACATGGGAAATAAGATTCGGGAGAAAGGATGAAGGGGGTGACGGTTTTCAAGATTTGCGTGTATTTTGATTTGGGGTTAAAGGTGAGGCGATTAACGGTTAACAAAGGGTTGGTTGGCGGATTCTTTTCTCTCGCCGTTAACCATTGACCTTTTCGCCCTTTAACCCCTTTCCACTATTACTCCATTCTAAGCGATTTCACCGGATTCATCAATGCAGCTTTTATTGACCTGAATGAAATTGTTAAAATGGCGATTACGAAGGATAGTAGTCCCGGCAGGATAAATAGCCAGGCTGTTACGTCAACTCTGTATTCAAAACTCTGGAGCCATTTGTCCATTCCGTAATAAGCAACCGGAATAGACAAAACGAATGCGATGGCCAGTAACTTGGCAAAGTCTTTGAACAAGAGTACGACAACACCAGCAACTGAGGCACCCAGAACTTTTCGTACGCCAATTTCTTTGGTACGTTGCTCTGCTGTAAAAGTGATCAGCCCGAATAGTCCAAGGCAGGCAACTAATATGGTCAGACCAGCAAAAACGCCTAAAATCTCTCCGGTTTTTTGCTCGGCTTTATAGGTGTCATTATATCGGTCGTTCAGAAATGAATATGAAAATGGAACTTCCGGTTTAAACTGATCATAGTTTGTTTTCATTTTGGCCACTAACTTGCTGATATCCTTTGTATTAGCCTTTACAATCATCGTACCCGCGTCATCTCCTAATATCATAACCAGTGGTGCAATTTTCTCATGAAGCGAACGGAAATGAAAATCCTTAACAATACCGATGATACGGTACGTCGACTTTACCCCGTCATTATCGCTCCGACTGATCGTATGTCCAACTGCCTTATCCTTCCAGCCCAGCATCTTGGCCGCGGTTTCGTTAATGATTGCGCCTGTTGAGTCGGTACCATAATCCGTTGAAAAATTCCGTCCCAAGGCCATCTTCATTCCCAAAGCTGGTATATATTCAGTATCGACATCATAGCGTAGCGTCTTGACAAGCTCCGTTGTTCTGTCGTCCGGATATACCGCATAATTATTGTTATAAGACGGCCCGGCGGGGAGATAACCTGATATACTTACACGTTCGACCCCTTCTGTGCGGATAAGTTCTTCCTTGAATGCATCTTTATTTTTACCTAGAGCCCATGCATCCGGCAAAACCAAAACCTGCTCTTTTTCGTAACCTAATTTCTTATTTTGAATATATCGAAGTTGGTTATATACCACCATCGTCCCGACCATCAGTGTGATAGATATGAAAAACTGTACGATCACCAATCCATTGCGAAGACCGATACTATTCCGATCTGAGGTAATCCTGCCTTTTAAAACAGCAACGGGCTTAAAAGAGGAAAGGAAAAACGCCGGATAACTTCCTGCAAGCACGCCTACAATTAAACCAAACGCCAATATAGTTGGGATTAGAGACGGCAAACTATCCAATTGCAAAGACAAATCTTTTCCGGAAAGCTCGTTGAAAAGTGGCAATGAAAACACACCAAACAACGTGGCCAAGATCAAAGCAATTGAAGTAATGAGTATTGATTCGATCAGAAATTGCCATACCAATTCACTTTTCTGTGAACCCATTACCTTACGCACTCCCACCTCACGAGCTCGCTTGGAGGCACCGGCAGTCGACAAATTCATGAAATTGATGCAGGCGATGATTAGCATTATTATTGCTACCGCCCCAAAAATATATACGTATTTGATGTCTCCATGCTGTCCGAGATCATATGCAAAATCGGACCTAAGATGGATATCCGTTAAAGGTTGCAGATACAATCCCAGGTTATTTCCCTGTTTCCTGAATTCGGCCATGGTGACGCCCATCGCCTTTTTCAATTGCGGGCTTAAATATTTGTCGATTGCCTGCGGGAGTTTTGCCTCAAGGGTCTTATAATCTGTTCCTTTCCGAAGCAGGAGATATGTAAAATATTCGGAGGTCATCCATGAGTCTGATTTTGCATCGTTGACGCCAGCCATGGAGCCGAAAATATTAAACCGGAATTGAGAATTGACAGGAATATTTTGAATCACGCCGACCACTTTATATGGCTTGTCGTCCCCCTTCAAATTCAGAACTTTACCAACCGCTTCCTGCTTTCCGAAGTATGTTTGGGCTAGTTTTTCGGTAATCACCACTGTATAAGGATCAGCCAATGCTGCGGTTGTTCCTGCTGAAAGCGGTAAAGTGAATACATTAAAAAAACTGGGATCGACAAAAGCAACGTCTTCTCCATCAAACCGAATTTGATTGATATCTACTGACGAAAACCACACCTGACGGAGACGAGCTGCATCTTCCACCTCAGGAAAATCAGATTTCAGCGCAGCAGCCACGGGCGGCATAACATGCGACTCGTTGATCTGTCCTCCCTGCATGGTTCCTTTGAAGAAGACCCTAACGATCCGATCTGCATTTTTGTTGAAAAGATCGAAACTCAGTTCGTCCAATACATATAAACTGATCAACATGCATGATGCCAGCCCTAGTGCCAGGCCAACAATATTGATAGCAGAAAAAGCGCGGTTACGCAGGAGATTCCGCCATGCAATTTTGAAATAATTTTTGATCATATCCTTCCGATTTTCGGTGAGAAAAATGGAAAGGACGCGGCTGGATTATTTCCCACCGCAACCTTTCCCATTCTATTTTATTTATGGCTAACAGATTGTCACAACAATGCATAAACCAGTACATTGCATAACATAGTTCCTTGCTTACAATATTAATACCAGGATTTCAAAAAACATATTATCAAACTACCAACCTATGTATAACAAACTCATAGTAAGCATGTTAAATAGAGAAATTCTTTTTAATCAGGTCATAAAAATTAAAAGCTAATTTCTAACAACTAAAAGCCCATGTCCGTTTTCGAACATTTTTGTACGGTTTCGGGCAATTCGTAATATCGGTAGTGCAGATTGACTGCCTTTTGTTTCGGGGAAATGGAAAACGCTAACTTTACAGATATTTCTTAACCCGGATGAATTCCAAAATCATTCATTTCATATTTTTTGCCAACTATTTTGTGGGCTTTCTGGCGCTGGCATTATCCTTTGAAACAGCCTTTCAAATGGGCATTCCATTTTGTTCAGGAACATATTACGGGCTTTTGTTTTGCGTTACGGTGTGGTATTACACCTATGCATACAGGGGTGCGTCCAATAACCCCGGGAGTACCAATCCAAGAACCCACTGGTATTACACGCATCGTTCGTTTATTGGCAAAAGTCAGGCTATAGTATTGTTCGTCAGTATATTATTGGGACTGTTACTGGTTCTGGAAAATTGGAGGGGTATAATAAGCCTGCCAATTTACTTCTGGCTGTTGTTTTTGATTCTCATTCTGTCTGCAGCATTTTACTATGGGCTGGTCCCCAGGTCGCTTTATAGTTTTAACTTGCGTAACACTGGCTGGCTTAAAGCTTTCGTAATCGGTTTTGTGTGGGCAGGATGCGTGAATATCCTGCCCGTCGCCATGGCCCATATTGAGCATGGCACGGATATAACACAGCCGGGCCTGATGCTTTGGCTCTTTGTAAAAAACTGGATGTTCTGTACAGTAAATGCAATCATGTTCGATATAAAAGACTATGAAGACGACAGCAATATCCAGCTCAAAACCTTTGTGGTGAGGTTTGGTCTATACAATACCATATACTTCGTTCTAACACCCCTATTGATGGTAGGGCTTACAGCACTTCTGATTTTCACTGACTATCGTCACTACCCCACCGTTTCTATTTTCTTAAATGCAATACCGTTCTTCTGCTTGCTCTTGGTGGCGTTTTCACTGAACACGCCTAAAAGAATTCTTTATTATCTGATCGTTATCGACGGTCTGCTGCTTGTAAAAGCAGTATGTGGCATTTCAGGAGCACTTTACATGCAGCACTTCCAGATATGACGACGCAAAACAATTATGATAACATTGCCTGGATATATGATGCGTTGAGTCGGCTTGTGTACGGAAACTCTATTCGACAGATTCAAATAGACCTACTGGACAGTATTCCTGCGAGGGCCAGAATTCTAGTTGTTGGTGGAGGAACCGGCTGGATATTGGAAGAAATTAGCAAGATTCATCCGTCGGGTTTAGAAGTTACCTATGTGGAGATTTCAAAAAATATGATCCAACTGGCCCGAAACCGGCACATTGCTGATAATGTCGTCGAATTTGTCCATCTCCCTATCGAAGATTTCCATCCTGATTCGAAGTTTGACGTCATATTTACCGCTTTTCTTTTTGACAATTTTGCTTTAACACGAATTCATACAATTCTCAGCCAACTAGACCTTCTGTTAAAACCAAAAGGTATCTGGCTCTTTGCCGATTTCAATACAAGCAAACCTACTTCGGATTTCTGGCAAAAATTCTTATTGAAATCGATGCTGCTATTTTTTCGGGCCATAAGCCATATAGAAGCACGAACTCTTGAACATACGGCTCCCCTCTTCCTTGCTCAAGGTTACATTGAGCTCCAGACATTTCACAGGTACCGACTATTTATTAAATCCATCGTATATCAGAAAAATAATCCGGCGAGTAGCTAAGGTTATTAAAATCCGGACCATTTCATATTTATTCAAATAAGCAGAAGTAAAATTATTGTGATTTATGGACTTTGTTGTATTTTTAAACGAGCACGTTTTGATCTCAAAATGTGGAGCATTGTTTTCGCGTGTTCGTATATTATATGAAAGTTTTCAACACAGCCCTAACACTTTTAACATTTATTGCTCTAGCAGGTTACTGCCAGGTTTCTAACCAGGGATTGTCGGTAAGAGTGAAATCTGGAACTCCGATTTCGAAGGCAGTTCCGGTCGAAAACAGATTCTTATATCCTCAATTCTTGCAATCCACGATTACTTTTAAAAACGGTGCGACGAATAATGCAAGGATGAATTACAATCTGGTTTTCGGAGAAATCCAATTTATTGCCGCGAATGGAGATACGATGTTATTAGCCGACCCTGAAATCGTCAGCGAAGTTTTGATTGGATATGACCTATATTATTTCCTCAAAGGAGAAGGCCACGTGAAGCAGGTGTTGTCAGACAACAACCTCATCCTCACAAAAAGAGAAATGCTGAGCTATTCAGGAACGGAAAAATATGCGTCTTACGGGCAATACTCCGCCACTGGGGCTATCACCACCTATTCTTCGTACAGCCCCGAAGTTGGTAATGCACAGCAATTGGCGAAAAACACGATGACCGTTCTTGTGAGAAGAGCAAAATTTTATTTCATAGATAAAAATCAAAAGTTTTATCCCGCGACCCGGTCCAGCCTTTTTCGCATATTTCCAAAAAACAAAAAGGCACTTAATAAGTACTTCGATCAAAACCCCATCAATTTTGACAATGAAACTCAATTGAAAGACCTTGTCAGCTTTTGTTCAAATTTTTGAGTTAAATATTTCATCTTGAGTAATATTTCCGTCGTTCCGTAACCTACCCGCTTTCTCAGCAGTTTGGCGATATTTTGGTATTCGGGTAATAAATCGGCGCGAGCTGACTAGTCAGTGATAACAACCTCCGTCTCGCCTTTTTTCAATTCTATATGGCAGCAGTTATGGCCTATTAAAAAGGATTTACTGATAACGACCTTTCCATTCTTTCTTCCGGTAAATCCGAATGCCTGACCATCCTTATTGGTGTCCTTCATATTACCATCGCCCAGCAACGGATAGGTACCATACTTTTGCTGGAGTGTTAGATCCTCGATAAACTTTGTCTCAATCTTTTTCCCCGTCGCCAGTTTGGTGATGTAATAGTCGTCCAGTTTATATGGATTTCCTGATTTATCCTTGATTTTGAGTGATATAGTTCTCAATTCAAATGTACAGCCTACAGGTTGAGAACAGTCATCGACTACCACCGCGTCGGTGTTATCGGAGCATGAAAAGGCAAACGAGATCAATATGGCTAATAGCTTTTTCATATGCTGAATTATAGTTTCAATTCTCGGTATTGGGTAAATTTGCTAACACAATACCATTGAATATCAATCAGTTTCGCGAGTTTTCACTTGGCAACAATTACCTTCGTTTCTCCCTTTTTCAATACAATATGGCAGCAATCGTGGCCGATCGTCAGTATTTTGGTCACTACTACTTTACCATTCTTTTTACCGGTAAACTCAAAATCCTGACCTGCTTTCGTAGTATTATCTATTTGGCCATCATCCAGAACAGGATACATCCCATACTTTTGCTGATACTCCAACTCAGCAACGCTATTCAGGACAATCTTTTGCCCGGTCGCTACCTTGGTGGTATAGTATTCATCCAAGCTATACGGATTCCCTTCCTGATCCTTAATTTCCAGAGCAATAGACATATATACTTCTGTGCAAATCTGGTTTTCAGCACAATCACCGGCGACAGGCTCGTCATTGCCGATTGTGCATGAAAATATGAGCGGAATAAGAATTAAAATGGCTAATAGCTGCTTCATAACGTGCTTATCGTTTTCGTTTTTTATAAGAGTCGCAAAACGTAAAATTGGTTGGAAAAAGAAGTGAGGTGAAATTTTTCCATTTCAACCTTAAAATATACCCTCTAACAAGATAACAAAGTGCTGACACTTAGCTTTTTTTGTAGCCTGATATTTCAGCCGCATTTGCCCGCTTCATCATGACGACTAATACACCTCTTCAAATTGCATCAGAATTTGTTCATCATACGAACAAAAACGTCTTCCTGACTGGTAAGGCCGGAACAGGAAAAACGACGTTCCTGCATAACCTAAAAAAGACGTTGCACAAACGGATGGCCATTGTAGCGCCGACCGGAGTAGCGGCCATTAATGCAGGTGGCGTCACTATCCATTCATTTTTTCAATTACCTTTTGGTCCGCATATACCCGGAAGTATCGCTGCGCCGGGAAGTGTGCATAAATATTCCAAAGAGAAAATCAACCTGGTCAAGGGCCTTGATTTACTGGTAATTGACGAAATCAGTATGGTGCGGGCTGATATGCTCGACGCTATTGATGAAGTTCTTAGAAAATACAAAGATCGGAGTCGATCCTTTGGAGGGGTTCAGTTATTAATGATCGGTGATTTGCATCAGCTGTCGCCGGTAATAAAGGAAGAAGAATGGAAGGCGCTTCGAAATCATTACGATACCGTGTATTTTTTTGGAAGCCAGGCACTACGGCTAACGCATCCTGTCAGAATTGAACTAACCCATATTTACCGACAAAGCGATACCACATTTATCGATTTATTGAACCGCGTTCGGGAGAACAAACTGGATACCGAAACACTGGATTTGCTCAACCAGCGCTATATCCCCAATTTCCGACCTGACGCAGACGAAGGATATATCACGCTGACGACGCACAAGGCGAGTGCTCAAAAAATCAATTCAGAAAAGCTCCAGAGCGTTCTCGGAAAAAGTAAGACCTTCGAGGCCATTGTCTCGGGCGACTTTCCGTACTTCTCCTACCCGACCGAACAGACTCTGGAGCTGAAAGTCTGGGCCCAGGTGATGTTTGTCAAAAACGATTCGTCACGAGAAAAGCTTTATTATAATGGGAAAATCGGGCAAATCACGAAGATTGGGACCGACACAATTTATGTACGATGCCAGGATGATGATACCGAACTCGAAGTAAAACAGGAAGAGTGGAAAAACGTGAAATATGTCCTGAATGCGGAAACGAAGGAAATAGACGAAGAAATCATTGGCAGTTTTACCCAGTTCCCGCTCAAACTGGCCTGGGCGATCACCATTCACAAAAGCCAGGGACTGACATTTGAAAAAGCCATTATTGACGCCAACGAATCCTTTGCACATGGACAGGTATATGTCGCATTGAGCAGGTGTAAAACACTGGAGGGCATGGTATTGAGTTCGAAAATTAACTCTGGAAGTGTCAAAACAGATGGCACTGTAGCGGCATATTCGAAGGACGCGGGAGACAATATTCCTGACGAACAACAACTTACAAAAGCAAAGATTGACTTTCAGCGCCTGCAACTCCTGGAACTTTTCGATTTCGGAGAAATAAAGAGGGCATTGTTTCAATTTAAAAAAGTGCTGGATGAGAATCAGACTATCATGAATCCAGCGGCTTTGGAAGTTCTGAAACCCATCAAAGAGCAAGCCGAGGTGGAGATATGCGCTGTTGCGGATAAATTCAGAATTCAACTGGAATCGTTATTTTCTGAAAACGTCTTACCCGACGAAGACGAAACGATCAAAGACAGGATTCAAAAAGCATCAGCGTATTTCCTCAGCAAAATCGATTCCATATTATATCCTGATATCAAAGACTTTGCGATTGAAACCGACAATTCCACTTTGAAAAAAACGGCCTTGCTTTTACTCGAAAACCTGCAGAAAGCAGTTTTCGTAAAACACGCCTGTATGTCGGCTTCTGTAAAATCATTTAACTC
Source organism: Dyadobacter sp. HNCC25DJ184 (assembly GCF_056895215.1). Lineage (NCBI taxonomy): Bacteria > Pseudomonadati > Bacteroidota > Cytophagia > Cytophagales > Spirosomataceae > Dyadobacter > Dyadobacter sp. HNCC25DJ184. Next base: position 79,325 of record NZ_JBXHAQ010000007.1, read on the forward strand.
TCTTGAATATATGAGGGTGAAGGCCAATGCCGATATTGATTTCAAATCAAAAGCAGATGAGCCATTAACAACAGTGCCAGCGCAATTCCGAAAAGGCATGAAGAACGGGCACATTTTTGAAAATCTGAAAGCCTGGCGAAACGACATTGCGGCTGAAAACGACGTTTTGGATTACATGGTCTTACCGATGAAAACGATGCTGGAAATAGCAGAAACCGCGCCGGTGACGGTAAAAGATCTTGGTAAGATAAAAGGTATTGGCAAAACCAAACTGAATCAACATGGCGCGGTTATATTGAAAATCATTCGGGAGTCCAAGGCTAAGAATAGTAAGAAAAAATAACTACCTGGAATCAAATATGAACGCACTTTGTCGACATGATATCATTTCCGACCTGAGTAATCCAAAATTCCTCTCGAAGATATTTCCGACTTAATCGCTCTGTGTTTCCTCCCGTTTTTAGCTCCAAAGATGGTAAGCGTAATTCCACCTCCCAGACCCACCAAGCCACCTACTATTTGAGGAGTCCCCCTCTCACTATCATCAAATGCAGTATTAACCAACCCTGATACATACAAAACCGCTCCTACGTGAATAGCCGCAATTCCGGCAACAATTGAAGTAATAGCATTGGATTTATATTTCGACTTTGCCAATATCAGTTGGTCATCTGACCACCCCGCAATTTCCCTCTGAAAGGGAGTCTTCGGAACTGCTCTGTAGTACTTTCTAGCCTGAGAAGATTCTTGATTGGCCATCCAGAGACTAAAATCATCCACATCCCCGTTGCCATACAGGATTTTCAAAATCATATATTTTGGCATCAAATTTTCGGTCAAAGTATCTCCGGAAACGCCCTTATATTTGATTTCTTGCAGACCTACCTCGGTAATTTTAACCCGGAGAGTATCCTTTTTCACGGTATATATTTGGTCCGCTCCTCGCTGCTGCGCGTAAAGAGAATCAGCAATGGCTACCACAATGAATAATCCCCCCACAAAAGTCTGGAATATCCATTGGAACATAAGATTTCGTTTATGTTCTTTCATTTTTAGAATTGATAGATGAGAGAGACGGAAGCACTTCGGGTATTTGAGTTAAAAGAAGGACGAAACCTCAACTGTCCTACCGACAGCTTCCTTACCGCCAGCTCTTCTTCAACCATAGTCGCTTTTTTCCTGTATTTCTTGGCCTTCACTCCATTCGCGATTGTAATCGGAATTCCGGCCCCTAATCCACCGATAAGCATAATCTGCCCGATTTGCCTTTTATCGTAGTCATCGGTATAGTAGCCATAAACGCCGTCATTCCCCCTGCTGCTGCTAATCAGAGCAATACCTATAATTGAAAATGTTAGTCCCATCGAACCTGAAACAATCGACGTTACCTTTCTCGCATGGGCCTTCGAGTTATAAAAACCGAGCGCCCCTTTTAACTCGGTTGGGCTCCAGTCTGATAGTCTGGTTGTGAAATCAGGAAAAAGCCAGGGACTGGAAGGGTAATAGATCATCGCTTCCGGATTCCTGCTATTAGGCCTGACCGCAGCAATATGAAAAGCTTCCGTGTCCCCGTTGCCGTATACCACACGCGCAATGTCGCTTTTGAGTATATGAAAAACAGGTCCATCCGGATCGTTCGCCTTTTTGTACTGGAACGAATTGTCGGTCACAACCTGTATTTTGCATTCGATTCGGGTACTGTCCTTTTTTACAATTAAGTCATTTCCTCTAACCTGCGCATAGGCTGATTGGTATATCATTGCAAAAAGGAGCAAGATACCAACAAGGAAGATTTGTCGGGTTTGAAAATTCATGTTGCTGGCTAATAGTGAAAAAATTGATTCAGTAGATCTATTTTGTCACATAAGTAACTGGAAATAGATTTATACTTAAAAGTGATGTTACACTGGGAAATCTATGGATACGGGTATCACCTATGCCTACCGTATGATCAACACAGTTCTATTAAACGAAAGCTCTTCCCCTGATTTGCTTTCTATTACAAGACTATATGGATATGTCCCAGCAGGAACGGTCTTATCTCCCGATATACCATTCCAATCAAACTGTTCTGCTGAAATATTTTCTTTCGTGAAAATGACTTGTCCCCACCGATTATATACTATGAATTTCTTGATCGTCAGGTCCGTTAAGTTTCGGGACGCTACCTTAAATGTTTCATTTTTCCCATCCGTATTGGGTGTAAATGCGTCGGGGATATATATCGGGCAGTTTTCCTGTAAAACGAAAGAACGGGTTTCAGTCCAGCACTCTTTTTGATCGGATTGACGGATAGCCTTTACAGTAAGTGTGTAAGAACCTTCCGCCAAATCAGAAAATGAAGGAATGGTGCCGAAGTTCTGCCCATCCAGGCTATATACCAAATCAGTTCTCAGCGAGCGGCTTTGGGCCTCTACTCTTCCATTCGGATGCCCACACACCGGACCCGAAATCTTCAAGTCTTCCAGATCAATCGGGGGTGCAGAATTATCTGGTATATCAAAAGCCTGACTCACAACGCAGGATGCATCGTCCTGAATATAGGCCGTGTAAGTCCCACTTGGCAGGTTGTCGAATACGGCACTATCCTGAAAAGTGTTTCCGTCCAGACTATATTGCAGCTTCCCCACGGCTTTGGCAAATATATTTGCGGTACCGTCGCTGGCTCCGCATCCAGTCTCAGTGATTTCAATATCCGTGATTGCAGGCATGGATACACGTGTAATATCTACCGTCGCTGTCGAAGAACAGCCCTCGACGACGAAGCAGGATATCTCATAAATGCCGGCTGACAAATTTGCAAACATCCCTGAGCTTTGCTTCGGTCCATTATTCAGAGTATATGAGACTGATAAATTTCCGTTGGTCGTCACGCTCAAACTTCCATTTTGTTTACCACAAGATTCGGGAGTAATCTTTAAATCATTGTTTAAATCGGGAGGAGCTGCATTATTCACCTCTGCGCTAGTGAAAGCAGTGCATCCATTTTTGTCTTTCACTGTAATATTATATGCCCCTGCTGAAAGCTTCGAAAAGGCATTGGAAGTTTGAAAATTGACACCATCAAGGCTGTACATTGTCGGCGCGTTCGCCACTGCAATAAAGGCTTCGATTTGAATTGAACCATCTTTGTTCGTGCAATTTTCAGGAGTTCCGGACACTGAATTGATTACCGGATTATCAGAACCGACCGTTGCTTCCGTAGTCGCCTCACAACCATTTTCATCTCTGGCCACAATTTTATATCCTCCTGCCGCTACCTCAAAAACATTCGAAGATTGAAAATTGCCCCGGTCCATACTGTACTCAACCTTTCCTATATTGCCCGAGACAGCGACCTCGATTCTCCCGTTAATCCCCAGGCAAGGCATATTTGTTACCGTGGGCTTCAATGCCATATTTCCTATTTTTATCTCAACAGGCAAGGCCGGACTTTCGGTGTTATATAAGGTTTGGGTTACATAAAATGTGGTTGTTTGAGTGATATCTGGCGAGAATTCATTGCCCCGTTTCAGGAGTTTTTGCTTATTTATATCGGCATACCAGCGAATATCTTTCCCTGTTACTTTCAGGTTGATGGGCTGGCCAGCGCAATAATTATTGGGTGATTTGAAAACGAGCCGGTACATCTCAAAAGTGCCTGGGCTGGAATCACCGCAGTTGCCGGCCTTATAGGTGCCACTGAGTTTTTCCTCAATAGGGTCATATGCAAGTACCACCTCACTAGCCAAACACCAGTACCCTCCGGGAGGATTGATCTGATCCAGAAATTTAGTCTCGTCAAATTTCAGAATATTGTTTACAAAGGTTCCCTCAATCTGCTGTTTGGAGTAGGCATTGCTCCCATCAGCCACTTGTCGGCTATACCCGCCAATTACCGTCCCCGACTGCGTAAGAACAAAGCTATATGGCCAGTAACGGCTGGTGCCATCCTCTTTTTGAACACCCTGCCATATGCCAGAAATATCCTGCCCCAGTGACATGATTGAACAAAACAATAACGCCGTTGAGAGTAAACTTTTTATCATGAAAGCGTATGTAACTTGATATATAACAAGTTACGACTTTCTCATACCTTCTCAAAAAAACGATAGCCTCAGGCTCTTTGGCCATATCTATTTCCATCAACCGATATCCACATTGAACAGCCGTGCTGGAAATAAAAAACCCGTCGCAAATAACTCTGCAACGGGTAAGAAATATGTAATAAGCCGATTTACTAATTTGGATTGTGTTCTCTTCTTTGTTTCAACCGCTGAATGAGCATATCGTTGAATGTCTTTTCAGCCTTATACAACTCCACAACCTGATTTGCCGAAATAACTTTGAGAAATTTGGTTTGATATTCCTTCTCGAGATCCAGGTCTTTTTGTTTCAATTCCTGCACTTCCTTCAAGTTCCCTAAAACTTGTTCATCCGTCTGACCTTCTGCTTTTTTTTCGTTGATAATCCTGCGCTGCGCACGATGTATTTCTCTTCGTTTTTGGGAATACTCATTATATACCGGCCAAAAGTCCTTGGACTGTTCCGTTGTCAGATTCAGTCGGTTGGTAATGATCGCCACTTTTGCATCCTGAATCCGCTTAATTTCTTCGTCCGATCTGCCCTGTGCCTGAACGCTTACAGTCACTGTCAGCATCAGAATCAGGCCATAAAGAACGTTCGTTAACTTTTTCATTTGTAATAATCTCATTTTCGTTAGGTCATATTTTATCCAAACCTCCAGGCGTGGATTCCATAATTTGTTGTTGCAAAAACTCGTCATCCATTCCATCCAGATAAAACATCACTGTCGAATCGGTCTCGAATGCTTTTTGCACCACCTTTTGTTCACTCAAATCATAATAGCTAATATTCTGATCTTCAAGATATTCCATAATCGAAGCATCACTTACCTCCGCCAATGGCTCCTTACCCAATGTCCCCTGACGCTCAGGAACGGTAATCCATACAAGTACCAAAATCAAGACCATCGCCGAAGCTGCCAAACTCCCCCATTGCCACGACCATATCCGTTGTTTTTGACTATGCAGTTCAGACCCGGAAGTAATCCTTGACTGAATAACCTGCGGCAGTTTTTCGAAATATCCGTCCGGCACAGAAAAAGGCGTTTCCTTTTTCAAATCTTCGAGCCGTATCCGATTCTTGTCCATATTTTTTGTGACTTTCCCTTTTTACAAAATGTTTGACATTCGCTGATACGAAAAGTTTAATCGGTATCGTTTAAAAAATCTTCTATTTTCTTGGTAGCCCAGTGATAAGATGCTTTCAGTGCACCAACTGACGTTCCGGTGATCTCCGAAATCTCCTCGTATGGCAGATCTTCGTAATATTTCAGGTTGAATACAAGCCGCTGCTTTTCCGGCAATTTCAGCAAAGCCTTCTGAAGTTTCAGCTGAATAATATCACCCGAAAGCTCCGGATCTGATTCCAGTTTATCGCTCAGCTCACCTTCCACATCGTGGATAGGGATAAAAAACCGCTTTCTCTTTTTGTTAAGAAAATTGATGGCCTCGTTGCTCGCCACGCGATACAGCCATGTGTATAGTTTGGAATCTCCCCGGAAACTGTCCAATGCGTTCCAGGCTTTTATAAAGACATCCTGCGTGATATCGTTTGCATCGTCATGATCAACGACCATCTTCCGGACGAGCCAATAGATTTTCTGCTGATATTTACGCACCAGCTGATTAAACGCATTCCGGCGCGTTTCAGGATTTGCAAAAAGGCTTAATAACTCTTCGTCCGACATTTAATCATTGATTACCCGCCGGCATCGCCTCAGGTACTAAATCTGCTAATTGATCTCAAAAAAACAATCCTGAGAGTTTAATCAACATCAATATTAGCGGTTTTATTACAATAGGTCAAATAAAAATTTAAGTCATACAACAGTGCTCCTGGAAGCCTGTTATATGACTTAGAATTTTCTGAATCCGTTCGGGATAACTCCCGTCAGATATTATTTTCTTGCGATTGCACGTTTAGCGGCAGCCACGATAGAGTCAGCCGTTAAGCCATATTTCTCCATTAATTGGGCTGGCGTTCCACTCTCACCAAAGCTGTCATCCACAGCCACATATTCCTGAGGAGCCAAAAGCTTTTTAACCAACACCTGTGCAACGCTATCGCCAAGGCCACCGATACGGTTATGCTCTTCAGCGGTTACAACACAGCCTGTTTTTTCAATAGATTTAAGAATTGCTTCTTCATCCAAAGGCTTGATGGTGTGGATATTGATAATTTCAGCATTGATACCCTCCGCTTCCAATTTCTCGCCCGCCTGAATTGCTTCCCATACCATATGCCCAGTTGCAACAATCGTCACATCAGTACCTTCGTTCACCATCCATGCTTTTCCGATTTCAAATTTCTGATCAGGATCAGTGAAAACCGGAATGACAGGACGTCCGAAACGTAGGTACACCGGTCCTTCGTAATCAGCGATTGCGATGGTAGCGGCCTTTGTTTGGTTGTAATCACACGGGTTGATCACGGTCATTCCAGGCAACATTTTCATCATACCGATATCTTCGAGGATCTGGTGCGTTGCACCATCTTCTCCCAAAGTCAAACCTGCGTGAGATGCACAGATTTTTACATTTTTACCTGAATATGCTACACTCTGACGGATCTGGTCATATACACGCCCAGTTGCAAAGTTTGCGAAAGTAGTAGCGAAAGGAATTTTGCCCCCCAAAGTAAGACCAGCCGAAATACCGATCATATTTGCCTCCGAAATACCACACTGAACGAAACGCTCAGGGTTTTCTTTGATAAAGGGTTCCAGTTTTAGTGAACCGACAAGGTCAGCACATAGCGCCACCACGCCTTCATTTTGTTGTCCCAGAATATGCATTCCTGCACCAAAGCCAGAACGGGTATCTTTTTTCTCTGTGAAAGTGTATTTTTTCATTATATGATATTTTCTAATTCTTAATTAACTGCTGCTATTTGTTGTAATTTCTTCAAAAAATAAGTCGCACTCGGGCAGTTTGGATGATTGGCTGCGTTAAGGATGGAAAAACCGTTACTTACCATTATCCTAGCAAAAACTTTTTTATCACCAATCCCCCTGCCTAGATACTGCTGACGCAATTCTCTTAATTTTTCAAAAGGAGCATCTTCTTGCTCAGGATGTTCAAATTGAAAATCATTTGAATTGAAAATTGTATTCAGAGTTTTTGAATCTGCAAGAAACCATGCCTCAATACACCGAACAGCCACAACCTTTGCAATATCGTCAGCTGTGATAATCTTATCTTTCGCGGTTGAGATATCATCACAATCATCTAAATCTCGTAAAACTAAAATTATGTCTGCACTCTTATCTCTGAGAATCTGGACATTACTTTCTATCTTATCTTTTGAAAGATTGTCTTTACTGCCGGCAACTATGACCTCATGAACGAACTCTAAATTATTGTCTTTGAAGTATTGTTGGAAGTTTTCAGATTTTAAAATTATTCGTTCTGTGTATCCTTCAACAATAAATCCAATTTTCACCACGGCATCCCACCTCCCAAGGCACCCGAAAACCAAGCATCGTCCGTGGCTAAACCATGCAGGTTCATTCCCTGAATTTGCTTAATTTTTGTTTCTCCATTGACTTTATCCACCAGAATGATCTCATCTGGTGTCAGGGTTTCAACTAATGATTGAGAATGAGTGTTAAGCCAAATGTAATGACCCTTTTCTTCACAAGCTGCTCTAAAAAGATTAACCAATTCTTTGATTACAAATGGATTGAGTCCATTCTCTGGCTCTTCAATGCATAAGAATTGGGGTTCATCTGATTGATAAACTGCTGTTAGTAAGCAAAGAATATTAAACGTACCATCGGAAATTAGATCTTTTCTGAAAGGTCGTTTGATTCCTTTCTCATAAACAAGCAATGTATCAGTACCACTTAATTCACTTGATTGAATTTCCACCTTTTCAAAACCCGGAATTAGCAATTGCAGATATTCGGTTATCTCTTCGCTTTTTTCGTCGTCTTCAAGAACCCGATTCAAGACATTTTCTAAATTGGAGCAGTCTAATGAAAGGCTCAAATCATCCTTAAAATTCAATTTCAGATTTTTCCTGTTTCCAATGAATATTCTTGAAAATTTTGTCACGAAAAACACATCACCTTCGAGTAAAGATTTGTCCATAATCTCCTCTACACCCCAACCCTTTGAAACCGACCCGTTCCCGCTAAAATCATAAACTGTCGAATACGGATAATGAGACTCGATATCCAAGTTTATCTCTATTTTCTCACTTACATGCTTATTTGATAAGAGATCCTCCTTACTACCGAAAACACGATGAAACTGTCCCGGAACCGAAACTCTAGCCATACCAAACTCCAAAGCCTCAAAAATATTCGATTTCCCTACACCATTTGCCCCTACGAAAACTGTAAAGGGATTTGGTTCGACGATTTCGAGATCGACGAGAGACTTGAAATTCTTGATATGAAGACTTTTAATTTTCAATATAATGCCTAATTCAACTTCTACAGAATCTCATTGTTATCTGAGGCAAGTTCTAAAAGCTAACCCCTAAAAGCTACTAGCTTAATAGTCTCCCAAAGTCTCCTCCAACTGGCCCAACGCAGCTGCCAATTGTTCGTCGTTTGGCGCAACACCGTGCCATTTGTGACTGCCCATCATGAAATCGACGCCGAAGCCCATTCCAGTGTGAAGCAATACCATGATCGGACGACCGTGACCTAATCTGCTTTTCGCTTCATATAGTCCCTTCACAATTGAAGCCATATCATTTCCTTCTTCGATAGAAATGACTTCCCAGCCAAATGCTTCGTACTTTTTGCCAAGATCGCGGTTGTTCATAACCTTCAAAGTAGGTCCGTCGATTTGCTGGCCGTTTAAATCTATGAATGCAATCAGGTTGTCAACTTCGTGGTGAGGAGCAAACGTTGCTGCTTCCCAAACCTGTCCTTCCTGCTGCTCGCCATCGCCCATCAGAACGAAAACGGTTTTGTTATCCTTGTTCAATTTTTTAGCAAGCGCCGCTCCGATCGCTACAGACATTCCTTGCCCCAAAGAACCAGAAGCAATACGAATTCCTTCCAAATGCTCATGGGTAGTCGGGTGACCTTGCAATCTTGAATTCAGCTTTCTGAAAGTAGCCAGTTCCGACACCGGGAAATATCCTTTACGTGCCAAAACGCTGTACCAAACCGGTGAAATGTGTCCGTTTGAAAGAAAGAACATATCTTCTCCCGTTCCGTCCATATCGAAAACGACTTTGCCATTTTCTTCATTCAGCTTCATTTGCTCGAAATAAAGCGCTACCAATAAATCTGTACAGCCTAAAGAACCGCCCGGGTGTCCCGATTGGCAACCATGCACCATGCGAACGATATCCCTGCGTACTTGCGATGCTACCTTTTCTAATTGTTCAATTTCCATTTGTTATTATTATTGGTTGGTCACGCAAGCAATTCTATATACCCGGCTTGCGAAGTGTAAAATTCGTACTTACTATAATGTTACTATGACTGATTATTACTCAGTTTTATGAAGAATTTGATCCGTGTGATGTCCCGAGTTCACCTTTTGAATTATTTCCTCAATGACGCCTTTTTCGTTGATAATAAAAGTGGTACGCAAAACACCCATATATTCTCTTCCGAACAATTTCTTTTCGCCCCATACACCATATGCCTCCACTATTTTATGATCAGGATCTGCAACCAGTGAAAAAGGCAGGTTGTGTTTTTTAATAAATCTGGCGTGCGATTTTTCATTATCCACACTCACTCCCAGCACCATATATCCTTTGGCAAGCAAACTGTGATAGTTGTCTCTCAAATTGCAGGCTTGTGTGGTGCAAGTCGGCGTATTGTCTTTCGGATAAAAATAGAGAACTACCTTTTTCCCTTTAAATTCTGACAGGCGTATCTCTTTTCCATCCTGGTCTTTCGCAATAAATTCGGGTGCCTTATCACCAGCTTGCAGCGTCATATTATTTTTTCCTTCGTTTTTTGGGGGTAACCTTCTTTTCTACAATATCGGTGCGCAAGATAGTATTATTTCCCGCCCGATCTACCACTTCTACGACCAACTCCCCCTCAAAAGGTATACTATTGTCCAGCTTTTCTGACCAAATATACCCTCTTTTATAATCATAATTTAACAATACCCACTGACCGTTTACGCGGGCACTGAATTTGTCAATCCCTGACATGTAGTCACTTATAAAACCAGTGATCCGTGTCGGGCTGTTTTCCGTCAGCCGAACTTTCGGCCCAACAGTATCCGTTTGCATGTAGAATGTTCCAAGCTCCCTTGCCCTGAACCGTATTTGATTATTATCCCATGCTCCGCCGGTAAAAATATACTCCCCGTTTGCATATCTGTACATGTGCGATCTTTCCTTAACAAGAGGCAACTTATCGGGTGTAAAAGTCAAATTAACATAGTCTTTTAAAGCCACTGCTGGGTCATTGACGGTCAGCGAGGTAAAACTTGTTTTACCCGTCACATACAGCGTATCAAATAAACTGGAGCTATCCGTTTCGATTGACCATTTGTCTGCGACGAAACTTTGTGGGATTTCCGGAACCAGCAGTTTTCGCAAATAAGTCTTTGTCGTTACAGTTCCGATCCGCACAGAATCTGGTATAAAACTCCTTAAATCAGACACAAAAACGGCCTCTCCACCCTGATATCCCAATGTCTTTACTTTAATTTCTTTACCAGATGCATAAAAAGTGGCGGTAGGATCCGGGTCGTAAAAACCCGCAGCCTTTACCTTATATATGTTTTCAAGAATATCAGCGCGCACGATTCCGGGATTCTGCTTTTTATCGGAAGCGAAGTTGTTTGCGATGTTTGCTTCCCCCTTAATATCAAAAATAAGTTCACTATAATTCTCATAAGAATCTGATATTCTGATTTTTACCCGATGAGTTAATGTATCATTGATAAATAATTTACCCTGATATGCATTGGTTCGGTAGAGATCAAATTTGTTGCCATCTGGCACATAACATCTCAAAAAGCGTTGCCCTGTTTCCTGTTCCTTTTCATAGTCGATCAGGTTATTATAGTCGCGGGTGGCGGCGATCGGGAAAATTTCCATGTTATATGAGAAAACTTCCTGGCCATCCATTCTGATCTCAATACATTGGAGACCATATCTGAAACCCGTGCCAGTCATTTGATCAAAAGCTTTCAGATCGATCCCGATCATTCCGGTCGCGGTTAATGTGTCCGGCAATCTCCAGGTGCCATCTTTCAGCCGAACCGGCTCATATTGTCTGCGTGCAAAAAAGCCATTCACTCTGGCGTTCAGATCCATCGGCCTTACCGCGATGCTCACAAATTTTGGAGGAGTAACGTCCTTTATTTCACTAAAACCAAAAAACAATGGGTTAACATAATTGTCTTTCGAATCCCTGATTTCGAAGTGTAAATGTGGCCCTGCCGATCCGCCCGTATTACCCGAAAGTGCGATAAGCTGGCCTTTTTTATAACTGAATTTTTCCGGTTCAGGGAAAAGATCAAGTTCAGATTGTTGCGATTTATATTGCTCTGCTCTGACATACTCGCCCAAAGCCCCCGTGAATTTCTGCAAATGACCATATACGGTGGTTTGGCCATTGGGATGACGAAGGAAGATCACATTTCCATATCCACCTCGCTGCACAGCCACCTTCAACACATATCCGTCTGCAGCAGCATACACCGGCAATCCTTCCACCTGTTGGGTACGAATATCCAATCCGGCATGAAAGTGATTGCTACGTAAATCGCCCAAACCTCCGGCCAGCGAGTTTGACAGCCCCGGACGGATCGGAAATTGGTAATACCCTTTCGGATAAGACTGTTTTTGAGCCATTAACGAGCCCAAAGAAATAGAGAAAACAAGTACAGCCAGACGAACCTTCAACCAAAAATCAATATACATGCAAGCGGAATATCACTTTAATGTCCTCCACGGACCAATCTATTTAACAGTCAAATTAAGCAGCTCTTTACCTTCCAGAAAGCCAGTCAGTTTATCGCCAATCTGCACAGGCCCAACACCTTTTGGTGTTCCCGTAAAAATCAAATCACCTGTTTTCAAGGTGAAGAACTGAGACACGAATGAAATCAGGTAATTCACGCGATATAGCATCATTGAACTATTGCCTGACTGGCGGGTTTCGCCATTGATAGTCAAACTGAAATTCAGATTTTGAATATCCTCGTAATCGCTGATATTCACAAAATCCGAAACCGGTGCAGAACCGTTGAAGGCTTTTGCAAGCTCCCACGGAAGACCTTTTGATTTCAACGTCGATTGAAGATCACGGGCGGTAAAGTCAATTCCGAGCGCGATTTCGCTATAATATTTGTGGGCAAACTGCTCCTGAATATTCTTCCCAACTTTGTTGATCTTTACTACAAGCTCCACTTCGTGGTGGATATCTTTGGAAAAATCGGGATAAAAGAAGTCCTCACCGGGCTTCAGAAGCGCGGTATCGGGCTTTAAAAATATAACGGGGGCATCAGGACGCTCATTATTAAGCTCTTCTATGTGTTCGGTGTAATTACGGCCTACACAAATAATTTTCATTGGACAGCGAAATCAAGATAAATAAATACCAAAACTGGTTTGAAATTAGTCAACAAAGCTACTTACATCGAGGGGAGCTACATAACTTTTGTGCTGATTTTTAATTATTTCCGGTGGCAGGAATTATTTTTATAGCTCTTTCCCTTCCCCATTCAACATTTTTTCGGAGATGTGTCGTTATTTGCAGTGATAAGTAATATCAGTTTTCGCATGAATAAGGTTTGGCATATGCCTGTTGTGCAAAGTTCAAGACTTAACCGTTTCGCCGCCAGATGTATAAACAACTCCTTTCAAAATTATTGCTAACTCTCACACTTTCAGCAGTTATATTCTCCTGCGACACGCTAAAAAAGAAGCCATCATCGTCTTCAAGATATAACTCTCCGAACCGAAAGCCTTCTGGAAACAAATATGCCTCTTCCAAACCAGGCACCAGATCGGCTTCCAAAACGACGTCGAGCCGCCCGCCTGCATCCAAACCAAAAACCCTGTATACCAAGCCAACAGTACCTTACCGTGAAGAAGTTGGCAGAGTAATTGACCGCGCCAGAGATTATACCGGAACTCCTTACAGATCAGGCGGTAATGACCGAAATGGAATTGATTGCTCGGGGCTTATATGCTCCGTGTATTCAGAAATTGGTGTTAAAGTGCCGCGCATTTCATGGCAGCAATCAGAGTTTGGAAGTGAAGTAAACGGCATCAAGGACATTCAACCAGGCGACTGGGTGTTTTTTGTACCTGAAGCCGGAAAAGAAGGATATGTGTCGCACGCCGGAATCGTGACGGACGTTCGAAATGATCAGGAAATCATATTCATTCACGCGTCAACCTCAAAAGGCGTACGAGAGGATAACCTGTTTTCCACCTATTTCAAAAGCAGATTCGTGAAGGCCATGCGCCCTTTTTAAATTTTCCCCATATTTTTACATGAATATTGACCTGTATCCTGCTTATAGGTATGACGATTTCAAGCCCAAAAGTTCCTACTCAACGTTGTATATGAAACTCAATTCAGTTCCCATCAAAATATCAATCGATGCTTAACGCGGGAGCCAGGGAACTCAAAGTTCCAATCTACGTTTATGCCACCATTCTGTCGTCCTTGTCCATCATTTTGGGACTTATCTGGGATATTTGCTGGCATATCAGTATCGGTCGTGATGGACTGTTTTCGGCACCTCACCTGCTCATTTATGCGGGAGCCGTAATTGCAGGCGTATTTTCAGGATATGAAGTATTACGAAAGTCATTTTGGGGTAGTATTGCTGAAAAGGAGGCCAGCGTCAAAATCTGGGGCATTTTTTACAGTTCTCTCGGTGCTTTGTTTTGCATATGGGGTGCATTTATGATGCTCACGTCCGCGCCTTTCGACGATTGGTGGCATAACACATATGGACTTGACGTAACAATCCTGTCGCCCCCGCATACCGTTCTGGCATTGGGTATTATCAGCGTTCAGTTTGGTGCCATGATTTGTGTTGTTGCTTTTAAAAACAGATTGATATCCGAGGCAGCTCCTGATAACAGAAAACGCCTTAGTTCCCTGCTTTTTATCCTTTTTGCCATTGCATCGGGTATACTGTTGACAATGTGGTTCACCTTGCTTTCCGAACAACTCGGCCGCATGCAGTCTCACGGATCCGAGTTCTATATATACGGAGGAACCGCTTTCCCTTTCCTGTTACTATGTATGGGCCGGGCATTTGATCAGAAATGGACGATCACAGCAGTTACTTCGGTTTATACAATCATTATGCTGGTAACTCTTTGGGTAATTCCTTTGTTTCCGGCAGAGCCTAAATTGGGTCCGATTTATAACCATATTGATCATTATCAAGGTTTCATTTTCCCGCTTCTGATTGTCATTCCTGCAATAGCAGTGGACTACCTGCGCTTTCGATATAAACATCTGAATGACTGGAAATTATCGCTTCTTTTAGCGACAGCCTACCTGCTTATATTCTTTTTCGTTCAATGGAATATGGGAGCATTTCTAATGGAATCGCCATATGCCCGTAACTGGTTTTTTGGAAGTACATCATGGTATTTTGGCAACGATCCAGATTGGGAATTCAGATATAAATTCGCTCCATGGATGCTGGAATCCACTCCCGAGCTCATAAAGGGCCTTCTGATCGCCTGGGTATTATGCATATTGTCAACACGTCTGGGTCTGAAATGGGGCAACTGGATGAAAAAAATTCAGAGATGAGAAGTTTCCTGACAGCTATCCTATTAATATTACTTTCACAGCTTGCGGAGGCGCACGTGGGAAGCGCGGGCGTGCAGATGCAGGGACAGGCTGGGCCTTATACCATTATGGTTTCAGCACAACCGCCTGATGTTATACCAGGCACCGCTAATGTCACTGTTTTTATAGAAAATGGAAAGGCTACCCGGGTTTCAGCACGTCCTATTTATTTCAGAAACGGAGATAAAGGCGCTCCCGATCCCGAAGCGCTTCAAAAAGTGGAAGGATCGTCAGAGCAATTCAACGGAATTGTCTGGCTGATGACACCAGGGTCTTCCAGTATTCAAATTGAAATAGACGGATCACTCGGAAAAGGAATGATGATCGTTCCGGTGGCGGCAGTTTCGACTGCTCAGAAATCAATGCCACCACAATTAGGAATCGGGTTGGGTATTGTCGGCCTTCTGCTTTTTATATTGATTATCACAACCATTGGCGCAAGTGTCAGCGACGGACTTTTGAAACAGGGAGAACAGCTTTCTCCAAAAGCTAAAAAGAAACGCTGGGTCAATATGGGTGTAGCCAGTGCGATATGCATTCTTATTTTATATGGAGGAAGCAGCTGGTGGGATAGCTGGGCAGCCAATTACCGGCAACATTTATACAAACCTTTAACGGGAACAACAGCAATATTGTCAGAAGGTACAGACCGAAAATTTCAGATTAAAATCGATACAGTTCAATGGAATGAAAACCGTCGCGGGAGCATGCTGAGTACGCTAATTCCAGACGACGGGAAACTGATGCATTCCTTTTTAATACGTATTCCTGAATTGGATGCCTTTGCCCATATTCACCCGGAAAGAAAGGACAGTACAACTTTCGAAGCGAAACTTCCCCAACTTCCGGCCGGAAAGTATGTGGTATATTCCGATATCCTGAGATATTCTGGTTTTCCTGAAACGATTACAGATACATTGACTATACCTGAGTTTCAGAAATCAAGCCCTCTGATTGAAACAGCAGAAGACGACAACTATATCACCACCGAACCCATCAACGCCGGTATAAGGGGATTCCCGACAGACAATGTGGTGATATGCGGCAAGCCAGGAACCAAAACAGTATTCAAAGACAAATCTTACGCAATTTGGGAAGGGAAATCTGACAAACCCATGATTGCAGGCCAGCCATATCAGCTCGCTTTCGAAATATTCAATCCCGATGGAAGTGTCTGTTTGCCAGAGCCATACCTTGGAATGCTTGGCCATGTTGCTTTGCTCAAATCGGATGGTTCGGTTTATATTCATTTACATCCTAATGGTACCTCGCCGATGGCCGCGGCCCAGACTTTCAAAAAACGACTGGCTGACACGTCCAATATTTACCGGATCGAGAATACGATCGCTTTCCGCGACAGCGTCGACAATTACCTCGCAAAACTCAACGCTCTGCATGTGCTAGATCGCGAGCAGCAGCTGATGACCGAAATGGGTATGTACGATGCCAAGCCTGACGGAACCATGTCAATGGAACATGGAAACCGGCTCACATTTCCATATGCTTTCCCTAGAGCAGGTAAGTATCGGATTTTCCTTCAAATCAAACGCAATGGTGTTGTACAAACAGGTGCCTTTGATGTGAATGTGAAAGACCAGGAGGTGTTGTAGTTTATATAAAATGATTTGCTACGCTTTCAGGGTTTGCCCTGTGCGCGGCTTATGGTTTGCTATAATAATATCCAATTCGTAGTTATAGCAAGTCCCGACAACTGATATGATTATAGCAGTATCAGTGGATATAGTAAACAGAACCGCAACGTGGTGACATAACCTTATC
This sequence comes from Dyadobacter sp. HNCC25DJ184, assembly GCF_056895215.1. Classification (NCBI taxonomy): domain Bacteria; kingdom Pseudomonadati; phylum Bacteroidota; class Cytophagia; order Cytophagales; family Spirosomataceae; genus Dyadobacter; species Dyadobacter sp. HNCC25DJ184. Next base: position 95,934 of record NZ_JBXHAQ010000007.1, read on the forward strand.
CCGCACCCGGATTATTTAAAAAGCGCCTGAACCTTATCGAAAGTCATTTCCTGATAATCAGGAATGTAGAAATCGCATACAGGCAGCTCCTCGATGGTATGTGAACTCAAAACACCCACAACACGCATACCCGCATTTTTTGCAGCCGATATCCCCGAAAATGAGTCTTCAAAAACAACACATTGGTTGGGACTTATACCCAAAATAGAAGCAGACTTAAGATATACTTCCGGATCAGGCTTATGTTTGGTCACATTTTCGCTGGCCAAAAGAGAACCGAAATGAGATGCAATTCCTACTTTTCCAAGTATCAGATCCATATTAGCTCTTGGCGCAGAAGTTCCGACGCCTAGTTTCACAGAGTTATTTTTCAAATCGAGAAGGAAGGGAACGAAACCCGCGATCGGGTCAACATAAGGCTCGTATATTTTCCGGAAAAGACTTTCCTTTTCGTCTTCCAGTTCAAGTAGTTCTGCTCCGGAGATAGGTCGTTCCAGGAAATGACTCAGAATATAACTGTTACTTTTACCGAACATATACCGTGCAAAATCGTCGTCCGTTGGTGAAAGGTTTCTTGAAGCAAAAAACTCCCTGAAAGCGACTGAGTGGTAAGGATTGGTATGGCAAATCACACCATCCATGTCAAAAATTACTGCGATCTCTTTATCCATACCGTAAATTTAGAGAAGTAGCTCCTATTTTTAAAAGATTTAGAAGCCATATGCCCAAACGACATTGTCATAGAATTATTTCTAAAAATTTACCGAATGGACTGAGTTAAGATTTTTTATCACTAGCGATTGATTTATATTTATACTTTATTAGCATCAAATATTCATCAATATCCTCTTCGTAAACGAAATAGAAAAACTTCACTATAACTTCACTTATGACTGAAAAGGATCAATTGTCAAAATTTGACAACAGTGTCACATCAGTATCCACTGGAAAGCTTTCTGCAGTTGAGATTTATGACAAGTTTGGCGCAATTGCATACGGAATAATCTTGCAGATTATCCCCCAGCCACAGCTCGCTCAGGAAATCCTTGCCGATGTTTTTTCGTCGCCATTGCTATTAACTTGTAATAGCTATCCTTTCTCTTACGCGGCATGCGTCATAAAGCTTGCAAGAGCGAAGGCGGTGGATGCCAAACGAAGGTTGATGACACTGTCTTCACCAGACTCTACCTCAGCGGGTGTCGTGGAGGTTACCCCTCAGCAGGTTTTTGAGCTTGCATTCTGTAATGGTTATTCGCCGGACGAGGTTGCTGACAAACTTTCTATTTCTAAATTGGAGGTATTGAAAGCTTTACATAACTTTTTTAAAACTCAGCGTAGCGCTTAACATATAGAGCAGTGGAACTTAATGAAATAATTTCGAGTGGAATTTTAGAAGCGCAATACCTTGGTCTCAACACACCGGAAGACCAGAAAAAGGTTATTGAATTGGCGGAAAATGATGCTGAACTGAGTGAATATCTCTCCCATTTGGGAAATACCATTGAAAAACATTTTCAAACAGTGGCGGTTCCTCCGCCGCCGGTGATAAGAAAGCAGATTCTGCGAAGAACCTCTCGTTCTGAGATTCAGAAAGCCAGAAAAAACCGGAACGGAGAAGAAACTGGCACGAGAGGACCTCAATATCTTGATATAGAGGTAAATGACACCTATATTAAAGTACATAAATACTGGCGACCCGCATTTATAATAGTATTCGCTCTTTCCAAAATATTTCTGATTCTGGGACTGTACTATTATTTCAAATCGTCGAGTCTGGAAAAACAGCTGGAGCATCTCACACCTACTGTGAACGTAACCGACCATTAAGAATGGTCGGCTTATAGCCTCTTCTACTCCAATTGCAGCTCCCACCAGTTTTGGTTTGGAAAGCTCTGTCCTAAAATTACCTGTTCTCCTATTCTCGGAGTTGTGAGTTTCACCCGCATTTCCTGCGCCTTTCTTGAAACCCTGAGCGGCGGTTCGTTCCAGGCATGAAGAGCCAGTGCAAACTTACCCCAGTGAACCGGCCAAAGTACTTTCCCTCCCAGATCGATTGCCGCCTGAACGGTCTGTTCCGGCATCATATGGATATAAGGCCACATTTCATTGTATTGCCCACATTCCAAAATCACCAAATCGAACGGACCAAACTTCGCCCCTATTTCTGCAAAATGCTTTTCATATCCTGAGTCGCCCCCGAGATATACCTTATAATCAGGCATTTCTAATACATATGAAGCCCATAGGGCTTTTCCCCTTGTGAAATTGCGTCCCGAGAAATGGCGGGCCGGTGTTGCGGTCAGTTTCAAACCTCTTGCAAATTCCACTCCTTCCCACCAGTCCAGCTCGGTAATATGATCCGGTGAAATACCCCAACGCTCCAAATGTGCACCTACTCCTAGGGGCACGATAAAACGGGTCGAAGTTCCGGCAAGCGATTTCAGCGTTTCGTAATCCATATGATCGTAGTGATCGTGTGAAAGAAATACAAAATCTATATGAGGCATATCTTTCAAATGATATACGTTGGTGCCGGGAAACGCTTTGGTTCCGGCAAATTGCACGGGAGAAGTACGTTCCGAGAAGACAGGATCCATTAATATATTTCTGCCTGATGCCTGAATCAGATAAGATGAATGTCCGAAATAGGTAAAAGTCGGTTTTTCCGAAGGTTGATTTTTCAAGTTCGTGATGACAGACGGGAGCGGGGAAGAGGGTTCCGCATTTGCATCTTTACCAAAAAAGAACATTGCCATCATTTTGAAAAAAGACGATCCTTCGCCGCTGACGGGCGTATTAGTCAGATTTTGAAAGCTGCCATCTTTATAATTTGGTGATTTCTTTATTCTTTCGAGGCGGGCACCTGAGGGTTCTTCTCCAAAGGTGTCTAACTTAAGAAACAAAAAAACCGCCACTGCCAGCACAGCGACGATAGATAACAGGGTCAGCGTCATTTTTCTAAGTATCTTTTTTAGTTTGCGATTCATGTATCCGTCAAGAAAAAATTCGGCGAATTTAATTATAATTTCCTTTGGCAATATTGGTTTTAGCGTTTGGCAACTGGCCTCGGCAAGGCATTGTTCAGCAATCAATAGAGACACAGACCTTGGTTATCCATGCTTAATATCAAAAAAAGGATATGAGAAGATAATATTCTCACATCCTTTTCATATTCTTCTTTCTTCCTCTATTTCAAAAATGCACGAAGCATCCAGGCCATTTTTTCATGCTCCCGAAGCAAGCCTGTTACATAGTCGCTTGACCCAAGATCTTTATATTTATCAGCAAATTCTGTCACCAAATTTCTTAATATACGGATGATCGTTTCGTGATCATCCAGTAAGTTTTTCAGCTGAACTTTTTCATCCGTAGTATATGCCGGCTCGAGGAGATCAGTCAATTTCAAGATATCTTCCAGACGCGCCTCAGAATAGTGCCCAATAGCCCGGATTCGCTCAGCTATATCATCTAAAATGACTTGCAATTGCTCATATTGACCTTCAAACAATTTGTGAAGCTCGAAAAAATTCATTCCCCCGATATTCCAGTGATAATTTCTGGTTTTAGTATATAAAACAAATTCATTAGCCAGCAGTTTATTCAAATGAAAAGCTACTTCCTGCGTATTCTCATCCGATATTCCAATATTAGTCTTCATAAATATTATCGATTTTATTTAAAAGGTGTGAGAAAAAAGCGTTTCAAAATACCATTTGGAATGGGGGCTCAATATAAATTCTAAAATCTGCTTTCCAGTCGATTGGCTGTTAAAATCAAGTTAAATTTGAGCATCGGACTATCTTTTGTAGTACATAACCAGAGAAGCCTTCCCCAAAGTGTGTCCGTTCAGATTAAATCCTACCAATGCTGGATTCGTGTTTTTGTCCGGACCTAACTTATCCGTGTCCAGCGCGTGAACGGTGATGGTATATTTGTGAAAACCGTGGCCAACCGGAGGACATGGCCCTCCATAACCATTTGCTCCAAAATCGGTAAGACTTTGAATCGCACCGGCGGGAGCAAGAGCTTTTGAAACATCGCCGGCACCGGCTTTCAATTCTGTGGTAGCAGCAGGAATATCAAAAATGAGCCAATGCCAGAATCCGCTACCAGTTGGAGCATCTTCATCATAAACAGTTACGGCGAAACTTTTAGTCCCTTCGGGAGCGCCATACCACGAAAGTTGAGGAGATACATTTTCTCCGGTGCATCCAAAACCATTAAAAACTTCTTTGTTAGTAGCCTGACCTCCAATTGAAGTGCTTTTAAGTGTAAAAGTTTGGCCGAAAGATGTGGAAGAGAAAACGGCCAATGCGCAAAATGCAGAGAGTATCAATTTCTTCATAGTAATTAAAAATATCGAATTGGTTACTCACGAAACAACGGTTTTCATATCCTTTCAGGTTCCGCCGTCAGGCACCTAAAAATAAGGCAAGGGGATTATTCCTGTCCTTTTCAGGAGTCTATCGGTTAAAAATATTGATTGTCTTTTCCGATTTCAATTCCCAACTTGCGATCTGATCCAATTTTTATTCTGAGTTATGTTTCCGTATCGAATAGGGCAAGGTTATGACGTTCATCAACTTATAGAAGGGAGGCCTTTCTGGCTTGGCGGTATTTTGATTCCGCACAGCCACGGAGCGAAAGGGCACTCAGATGCCGACGTGGTTTGTCATGTCCTTTGTGATGCGCTATTAGGGGCAGCAAATATGAGAAATATTGGATATCATTTTTCCGACAAAGATCCTCAGTGGAAAGGAGTTGACAGCAAATTATTGCTTTCAAAAGTATTGGAAATGATTCGGGAAAAAGGATTCGAAGTCGGCAACGTGGATGTTACGGTCATTTTGCAAAACCCAAAACTGAATCCACATATACCAGCCATGAAAAGCTGTCTTTCCGAAGTGATGAAAGTAAGCGAAGAAGATATCTCGATCAAAGCAACCACATCCGAACATTTAGGCTTTGTTGGCCGGGAAGAAGGAATAGCAGCGCAGTGTGTGGCCTTGATTTACAGGGTTTAGCATTTAGCTTCGGTCCGTCGCACGGTAGCTTTTAGCTTTTAGCTTTTAGCTTTTAGCTTTTAGCTTTTAGCTTTTAGCTTTTAGGAGAACAAAAAATAGATAGATAATATACTCATTATTAGTACCTTAAAAATATTTTTTTTCACGTTTTAAATTTATTTCCCGAAGTTATCTTTTTCCCTAACACCTAATAGCTAACCGCTAAAAGCTATCTAACCCCTAAAAGCTAAATGAGATACCTGCTCCTATTCACCTTATTATTCACATTGAATTTCTGTTTCGCTCAGCAAGTCAAGCCATCTGAAGAGCCACTTGGTTTTGAGGAATACGATCCTATTAGTACTTTGAAAGTGGAGGAACATAAGCTTCGAAGGGCCAAGTTTCCATTTATTGACGTGCATAATCACCAATATCAGATGCAGTCTCAGGATCTTAAACTTCTCATCACGCAAATGGATAGCCTTAATATGGGCATCATGGTGAATTTAAGCGGAAGAGGTTGGTATGAAAACTGGGACGAAGGAACAGCTAACTTGAAGGGTTCGCTGGAGAATGTCAGCAGAACAAAAACAAACCGGATTGCCATTTTCACCAATTTACAATTTAAAGGTTTTGGTGAAAAAGACTGGACCCAAAAGGCCGTGAAACAGCTGGAAGACGATGTTAAAATGGGGGCAAAGGGTTTGAAGATATACAAGAGCCTTGGTTTCAGTGGAATTAAAGATGACAAGGGAAACCGTGTTGCGGTAAACGACCCGCGGTTGCAGCCGGTTTGGCAAAAATGTGGAGATCTAGGTATTCCGGTATTGATTCATACGGCCGATGTGCCATCTTTCTGGGATCCGATGGACAGATATAACGAACGGTGGCTCGAACTGAAAACCCATCCCGGACGTCGCCGCGGAGCAAATGACCCGGTCCCATTTGACTCACTAATTGCCGAGCAACATGCCATTTTCAGAAACAACCCGAAGACGACTTTTATCAACGCTCATATGGGTTGGTATCCTAACAATCTGAAAAAACTGGATAGCTTGATGACTGTCTTCCCTAATATGTATGTGGAAATCGGTGCTGTAATCGCCGAGCTGGGTCGCCAGCCAAGAGCAGCCAAAAAGTTCTTCGACAAATATCAGGATCGGGTATTATTCGGGAAAGACAGCTGGGTGCCGTCCGAATACGCCACCTATTTCAGAGTTTTGGAAACGGAAGACGAATATTTTCCATATCATAAGAAATACCACGCTTTCTGGCGAATGTACGGAATGGGCCTTTCCGACGATGTCCTGAAAAAGCTGTACTATAAAAACGCGCTGAGAATTATTCCAGGGTTAGATAAGAGTCTTTTTCCAAAATAAAAAATGGTAAGGATTGAGGGGTTAAATAGCTAAGGGTCAACGGTTCGCAACCTTAACCTTTACTCCTCTGTAAGACCATCGACGATTGATCATTCCGTTAACAATTTGGTTTTTGAAGGCTAGAACAGATTTCAAACATTTCAAAGTATCGGCAGACTGGCGATACTTTGACCTGTAAACCTTTTACCCCTCGACCCTCTCCCCAAACCCCTCTGCCCTTACCCTTTGAACCCCTTGGCCTCTCTGATCAGAGCATTGTATTCCGCCTTGTCCAGGCATTTTTTGTAATATTCTTTGGCTTGGGATTTGTTTCCTTTTCTGGAGGCAATTCTGGCCAAACCGGCATATGCCATAGGTATATATTCGTCTGTATATTGGTCATCATGAGGCAGTTTTAGTGCTGCCAGGTACAGTTTTTCTGCATTCGCATCATCCTTTTGATTTTTTTCAACGATCATCGCATTGAAAGTCTGAGCGGCAGCGGGAAAAAAGCCAGCCTGAATTCTTTGCAAAAAAGGCAACTTCTTCTCTGCTTCTGCATACTTTCCGGCCAAAACCAGCGACTCGATATACTTCATCAAATGCACCGGGTTGCGAGGATATTCGTCCACCAGCTTATCCATATAGACAACGGCCTTTTCCGGTTTGTCTTCGTATTTCAAATACAAATGCGAAAGGTAAAAAAGCGACTCGGCTTTTGTAATAGTGCCCAGCTTGGTTCCGGTTTCTATCTGTTTTAAACCAACCGATTTATCGCCATTCTTGAAAAAAATCATTAGTGGTTTCACCATAGGATGCAACCGGGGGTATATTTCAACATAGTAGTTGTACATTCCCGAGGTGAAGTAAAATTCCGGATTTTTATCCATCAATTTCATCCCTTCCAAAAAAGCATTATATGCCTTTTTGCCTTCTCCCGCCGCATTGAGCATTTCTCCTTTGAAATTGTACATCATAGCGAGATACCCGCGGGCCACCATCACATAAAACACCGCTTCGGGGTCTTTGCTGTCTTTTCCGAACTTTTTGTCCACTGCAGCAAGACACAAGTTCAGTTTGTTAACATACTCTTTTATCTTAGCCGGGTTGTCCTTGATCGGCATATATTTCCAGAACAAAATGAACGAATCCATGATGTGGATAACAGGATGGCCGGGATATTTCCCTTCGATCTGGTCAATGATTTTTTCGGCCTCCGAAAACTCATAGTTGTAAATTTTATCAAGACCACCCTGAATCGTCTTGATGGCTGCGGGATCGTTCAGGAGCTGCGCTTTTGCATCCGGATCGTTACAACAAAAGAGAAAAACGAAGAGACAAACTAATTTATTAACTCGCATAAAAGGCTCTACAAAAAATAAAGAGGTTTGGTTGAACCAAACCGGAACGTTAGCTTTGTTAATAACCCTAAATATTACTTTGAGGTTTCGGGAGACACAAAATATCATTAAATTTTGATTAAAAAAATTTACTTCTTCTATATATGATTCGATACGAGCAGTTTACGTTAAACAACGGACTTCAGGTTTTTGTACATGAGGACTTTTCAACTCCTATGGCCGCCGTCAATATACTATATAATGTTGGCTCCCGGGACGAAGATGAAGAGCGGACCGGATTCGCTCACTTGTTTGAACACCTGATGTTTGGCGGCTCGAAAAACATTCCTGATTACGACATTCCTGTTCAAAAGGTGGGGGGAGAAAATAACGCTTTTACTTCACCTGATATCACTAATTACTATATCACGCTTCCTGCTAACAATATCGAAACAGCTTTTTGGCTGGAATCTGATCGTATGTTCAGCTTATCTTTTGATCCAAATGTGTTGGAAGTACAACGAAAAGTGGTGATAGAAGAATTTAAACAACGGTATCTAAATCAGCCATATGGCGATATCTGGCTCAAATTGAGGCCACTAGTTTACGAAAAACATCCGTACAAATGGGCGACCATCGGCAAGGATATCGGACATATTGAACGTGCTACGATGGATGACGTTCAGGCTTTCTTTTTTAAATTCTACAGACCGAATAACGCCGTGATGGTCGTGGCCGGGGCAGTAAAAACGGAACAAATAAAACAACTGGCTGACAAGTGGTTTGCAGGAATTCCGGCTGGCGAGAAATATATCAGAAATTTACCAAAAGAACCGGTTCAGACCGCTGCGAGGCATTTGGAAACAAGTGCTGCCGTTCCGCTCAATTCATTAATCAAGGTATTTCACATGCCGGGAAGATATGAAGATGGATATTATCCCGCAGATCTTTTGGGCGACATCCTCGGCAGGGGTAAATCATCGCGACTATATCACGCGCTTTTGAAAGAGCAACCATTTTTCAACAGCATCAGTGCAAGCGTGACTTCTTCGTTGGATCCAGGACTGTTAGTGATCAAAGGTAACCTGAACCCCGGTGTAAAATTGGAAGAAGCGGACGATGCCGTAAAGGCGATTCTGGACGACGTTTTCAAAAACGGTACCACCGAAGAGGAAATTGAAAAAGTTAAAAACCAGACCGAGGCAACTTTGGCTTTCTCGGAAGTTGAACTGCTGAATCGCGCAATGAATCTTGCATTTGCGGCCAATGCGGGAAATGCAGAATGGGCAAACGACGACGCGGCCATTATTCAGAATTTGACCACAGACCATATCCATCAAGCTGCCAAAAATGTGTTGAGACCAGAAAATGCTTCGACTTTGTATTATCGCGCGGAGGAAGCTTAAAGCATTCACTTTTCTTTCGAAAAATATACCCTAATCTCCGGATGCATCGTATACAGCCGGAATCGCTCCCCATCGTTGACTACAATACCGCTGGAAGTATTGTTACCGACGATGGGATTCTTTTTATATTTCTGCCAATGGATCAGGTCACTGGATACCGCGACGTTCGTTGACCACTCGCGCCAGTCTTTAAATGCGGTTGCATGATAATAGGCATAATATAACCCCTTATATTGTATGATTTGATTGAATGCTACACCAAATTGATCGTATGTTTCCGGCCCGGATTTTAACACAGGTTCGTCCTGAATATTCGTCCAGGTTTTCAAATCCGTTGAAGTTGCAGCCCATATTGCAGCGTCATTTCTTTCATAGAACAAATACCATTTGCCTTTTTCCCGCCAAACCGTTGGTGTACCATAAGGTCCTTTGTCAATCGGATTTCCGTCTTTCTTTCTGATGTCTAACGCGCCACGATCCGACCAGTGGATTTTGTCTTCCGAAGTGAGCATATGAGCGATATCGTCTTTGCTTTCTGCAAACATATAGTAGGTACTGTCCGCTTTTTCTACAAACATATCCTCGATCCAGAGCGTTGTATGGATCGGATTTTTAGAATATCGTTCCCAATTCAGACCATCGTTCGAGATAGCCAGGCCCAGGTATTTAATCTCATTTCCAGTATTTTTGGTATAACCGGTATACCACATATACCACTTGTCAGCCTCTTTCAGAATAAATCCTCTCTCCCGGATTTTCTCATCCCAAACCGTCGAATCGCCTGTTCCTTTAAAAATTGGATTCTTTTCGTGGGCTCCAAAATCAACTAATTCAGACGGAAACGGTAATTCCGTCGCCTCTCTCTTTTCTGCAGTACAGCACAGAAGCAATATTATCAATGAAAGAAATAAGCTGTTTTTCATATGGAGCTATTGGTTTTTAGCGGTTAGTTGCGGTTCGCCGCCCGATTTGTTTCTTCAATTTTGTATGCGAAGCTGGTACTCAATCTCACATTCACTCATTGTTCTATTTTTGACTCATTGACCTCTCCTCTCCGCCACCGCAGGTACCTTATCAACTAGCTTATTGATCTTCCCTTTCTGTTTGATCAGCTCAAATTCATCATATAGTTCACCTGTCGCGGTATATGTTTCGAAATTTAAATGATCTCCATTTACTTTTACGACGTGATATAATTGCGTGTAAATAGCGGTTCGATCCATCCAGTCTTTTTTATCGGAGTCTGAATCCGTCATTTTTGGCCCACTGACCGAGACGACATACATCGTTCCGGAACGCTCCCCTTTCTTGTTCATTGGAATTTTCTCCATTCCCCGCGCATATGAATGATCATGTCCCTGCAAAACCAAATCAACCTTATACTTGTCAAAAATTGGCTTGAAAGTTTCTCTCATCCGTTTGTTATCTCGGGTTGATTTTGGTGAAAAAATAGGATGGTGAAAAGTCACGCAAGTCCATTTATTAGGATTGTTAGCCAATATCTTTTCCATCCAGAGTTTCTGGTTTTCCAGAAATTCGTCAGATTCCTCTGCCAGGTCAGAGTTGAGTGAAATGAAACGCATATCCTGAATATCAGAATAATAGGTAGTCTCCTCCAAACCCTCAGGACCGTTTTCGGGTAAATTAAACTGCGGGCGCCAGAACACGGAGGTCAACGTTTTCCCGTTTGGCCCATCATAATGATCATGATTACCGGGCGATGGAAATCCCGGAATCATACTATGAATAAACCCACCCGCCTGAAACCAGTCGCCCCACTCAACATCCCGATTGGCTCTATTTATAAGGTCGCCCGCGTACATCATTAACACCGCATCCGGAGCGCGCGCATATGCGTCACGGGCCACTCTCGACCACAAGGAACTGATATTGGTCTGAACATCACCAAAATAAATGAATGAAAAGTTCTGCCGGGTTTTGCTTGCCGTGTTAAAATGAATCCATTCGCTCCAATTCTCTCCCTGTCCCACCCGATAAGCATATTTGGTATCAGGCTTTAGATCCGAAAATATGACCGAATGATAAATCGCCGACGTATTCTCAAAAATCAATTTCTCTGACTTTGCTTTTATTTTTTTAGCCTGATCTACAAACCGGGGGTCAGCACTTGCCAATGCTATTTCCGCGAAACTCTCGTTCACAATTTCACTTGTCCGCCAGTTTATAGCCATTGAAGTGGAAGGATCTCCGGTCACATTCAGAATAATCCTATCCGGCTTTTCAGTGGGAAGATATTTGCCGTCCTTAATCTGTCCAGATACCAATCCATTGAATATCAACAAAATGGCTATCGCAAGACAGAAAACATCGAAATAACGGATACATTTTAAAATCATCAGTTCAAAAAAATTCATCTGGTAATGATATTCTTTATACCCTAATGAGGTTCGAAAGGACTACTTTGAGTTGGAAGGGAGGAAAGGACGAAGGGAGCAAGGCGGCTTGAACGCAGACCACGAGTGATTTGGGAAAACGGGTGAAGTGTTAAATGGTCAATGGGTAAGCTATGGATATCTAAATCCCATTTGGACTATCTAATAATTAAAGTCGTGCAGGAAAGACACCTCCCCTTGTCCCTTTCTCCATCCTCCCTTTCCTCCTTAACCTTCAATCTTCCGGAACAAAAGTCAGATAGCTGAAATTGTCTTCCTGGAACATCTCTTGTGCGAGATCCTGAAGTTGTGCAGATGTGATTTGGTTTATCTCGGTAAAAATTTCAGGAAGTGAGTCCACGCGACCGGTGTCCAGCAGGCTTTTAGCCATCATAAGCATAAAACTCATATTGCTCTCTTCCGACATTGCCAGTTGGCCCATCAACTGCACTTTGGTTTGGTGTAACTGCAAGGTAGTCAAAGGAGTCTCACGTACTTTCCTTAACTCTTTGTTGATGAGCGATATACTTTTTGAGAGTTGTTTCGGTTCTGTTCCGAAGAACACGCCCAAAAAGCCGGTGTCTATGTATGGCGTATAATTGGCTTCAATCGAATATACAAATCCATACTTCTCGCGCAAGGAGAGGTTGAATCTGGAATTCATCCCCGGACCTCCAAGCAAGTTCACTAACATAAAAAATGGTAGTCTTTTATCGTCCAGCAAACCATATGCAGGTTGACCCATTGCGCATTGCGCCTGGGTTATCGCCCGTTCCTTCTGCTCTCTGACGGGTATATATTGTGCAGGAGCAGTCCGAATACGGGACGTTCTTTGGTGTGGTATATCTCCGATATATTTCTCAGCAACACGGATCACTTTTGAAAATGGCAATCGGCTAACCGATGAAACCACAATCCTTTCCGTATCTATATTTTGACCGATGAATTCCAGCAAATGCGGCTTGTCGAATGAATTTACCGTTTCGGCCGTACCTAATATATTGTTTCCCAACGCATGGCCGGGATAAACCAATTGGTCAAAGTCATCCTGAATCGCATCTTCTGGCGAATCAACATACATCGACATTTCTTCCAGAATCACATTCCTTTCCTTTTCAATCTGCTTCTGCGGGAATACCGAATGAAACGTGATATCAGCCAGCAGATCCATTGCCTTGTCGAAATGCTCGTCCAGAACTGATGCGTGAAAACATATCTTTTCCTTAGTGGTATATGCATTCAGCTCTCCGCCCACATTCTCCAACCGGTTGATGACATGAAACGAACTGCGCTTTTCCGTGCCTTTGAAAGCCATATGCTCCCAAAAATGCGCGAGCCCTTGCTGGTGGCCCAGCTCATCCCTGCTACCAATATCCAACATGATACCGCAGTGTGCAATCTGGGTATAGGGAACCTGTTTGTGCGCAATCCGGATACCATTTGAAAGGGTATGAAGTTGATATTCTTCATTCAGTAATACTGGGGAGGCTTTTGGGTTAACCCTTTTAGATATGGCGTTTTTCTTCATTCGTTTTTAACACAAAATAGTCACCAATAATTTACGGTGAATTCTACAAAATTACAGACTTTTGCCTGAAACACCGTTATCATTATGATCCCAAAGCGTATTCTGATTATTCAAACAGCTTTTATCGGAGACGTTATTTTGGCGACCGGCCTGCTGGAATCTATCCATAAAGCACTTCCTGAGGCCCAAATCGACTTTTTGTTACGAAAAGGAAACGAAGGTCTTTTAGAGAATCATCCTTATCTCAACGAGGTGTTGATATGGCATAAAAAAGAAGGAAAATTTAAGAGTCTCCGAAATTTACTGAGAAGAATACGCGCCAAAAAGTACGACTGGGTCGTCAATCTTCAGCGTTTTGGATCAACCGGTTTGCTGACAGCACTTTCCGGCGCGCCAGTAAAAGCTGGGTTTGACAAAAACCCCTTTTCATTCGCTTTTTCTCACACTGCCAAACATCAGGTGGGCGACGGTACGCATGAAATTGATCGAAATCTCCTTCTAGTCAAACCATTAATTGCGGTAGAAAGGCATATGCCCAGGCTCTACCCGGCCGCCACCGACGTTGCCGGTGTTGAGCAATATCAGAAAAAACCCTATATATGCATTGCGCCATCTTCGGTTTGGTTTACGAAACAATATCCTGTTGATCAATGGGTTAAATTGATCGATCGACTAAATTCCGAATTCAAAATATACCTATTAGGTGCACCATCCGATCAGGCACTGGCCGACAATATTGCAGAAGCTTCAGAATTTAAGGGAGATATCGAAAACCTTTGTGGCAAATTGAGCTTTCTGCAATCGGCAGCCTTGATGCAAAATTCAGCAATGAACTATGTCAACGACTCTGCTCCTATGCATATCAGTTCGGCCATGAATGCGCCTGTCACAGCTGTTTTCTGCTCTACTGTCCCCGAATTTGGCTTTGGCCCGTTATCGACCCGTTCGCATATTGTTGAAGTTCAGGAAAAACTCAGTTGTCGTCCCTGTGGGCTGCATGGGTACAAAAAATGCCCCGAAGGGCATTTCAAATGTGCATATGATATCAAAACCGAGCAATTACTGGCGGTTCTTAACTAGTGTTTTTTTGGGCATTAGCGAGCTTTACGGGCATTTGATATTATTCTTTTACTGAGACCTGCTGAAAATGGGACGACCTGAAAGCAAGCCGTCCCATTCACGGACGATCACAGACAAAGCCTGGGCTACTGCTTCACGATTTTATATTGATATTTGTTGGTCTCTGTTTCGATCAGCACATGATAAATTCCGGTTTTAAGCTGGTTTAGATCATACCCAACCATTCCTTCGGCATAACTCAGGCCAGTTGTTTCGAGGACGATGCTTCCGCCACTATTCACAACCTTGAGCTGCAAGGTGCCAGTTCCGCCTTCAGTAATACGGAAGGTCGACAAGCCTCTTGTCGGATTCGGAAACACTGCGATATCCCTATCCGGTGCATTTTTGATACTGATCATGTTAGTCATCGCATAACTTCCGTCTTTGTCAACCTGCTTCAAACGATAATAAACCGTACCGTAACCAAAGTGGATATCTGTAAAATGATAGTCATTTCGCTCAGCCAAAACAGCAGCTGCCGAAACCCGTCCAACTTCCGAGAATCTTTTGGCATCGAAGGACCGTTCAACGGCAAAGTAGTCATTGTTGGTTTCTGTTGATGTAAGCCAATGAAGCACATTTCCTTCGCTGGAGCGTTGCCCCTCGAAGCTCAGAATCTTAACTGGGAGGGAAGTCCCCGGAGGAGCATCTGATAATCCAAATCCTGAAAATCCGGTATCAAAGGTTGCCGTAAAAGCATAGTCACCATTGTATCGCGTTACTGTGACCGGCACAGCCTGGGACTCATCACCTACGGCTATGCCTCCTTCGCTCTTACCCATTGAAGTAACGTTATCTTGAAAATCTGCAAGCTCAGCACTGGTGTAGTAAAGTGTAATCTCGTAGCTGCCGGCCGGATTCGGGTTAGAGGGCGTCACTTTCAGTGTCTTGTTGGTGATATTGTAACCTCCCTGCCATTCAGAGGTGCCATCGCCCGCGCGGTCAATCTCCACCGACGTACATCCATAGTTATGACTAGTCAGGTTCTTTATCTTAGCGAGTATAGCATTGGTCGCAGGATCATAGAAATACGCTGTTGCGTTTGGGCCCAAATACTTTTGATCGGGGGTCAGAGTAGTTTCCGTCGCGATTTCCTTAGAATAAGTCACTCCGATAATTTTTACATTATCAATTAACCAGTTGGCACTTGTATATCCGATACATCTGAATCTCAGTTTCATATTCTGGTTCACATACTCACCCCCAATGGACAAATCGACATGAAATGGAACCGCATCGCTTCCTGCCGAGTAAAGTTCTTGCACGTTGACCCAATCTGTGCCTGTCCAAACGTCGACAAAAGCCCGACCTGTAATCCGTTCTTCATCAAGGCGTAATCTTTCGTCAAAGCTCAGACGCACTGCCGAATAATCACTTGCATCAAAAGAAGGGGTTTCCACGGTTTCTTCTACTGCAGGATACGGTCCGACGTCGCTTCCCAGATACTGAAAGTATAGATAGTTGGTTTCAAACCCATCTGCGCCGCTATTTACCTGCCATTGTGCGACGCCCGAAACAGAAGGCACAAATGTCCAATCAGTGGGAGTAATAGTAGGAAAGGTTTCGGAAATGATAGTTGTCTCTACATTTTCCGATGCACCGTCATTGTCAATAATTGTGATGTTATGAAAACCGCCAAAGTCGGGCTCTGCATCTCCATTGGTTTCAATAGAAAAGTCCAGGGTTAATACCTCGTCAGTATCCTCTTCGGCGTCATCGAATATTCTGATTGTAAATTCCTTTGAAAGGTCGCCTGGAGCGAAGGTGACCTCAGCAGGCAGAATCTCAAAGTCAGCTCCTTCGGTAGCCATAGGATAGTCATCCTGATAATAGAATGATTGATACATCGAAACCTTGACCGGCTGAGTCGACGCCTCCGTCATGTTTACGGTAATGGTATATTCCGAATATTTGATGCACTCCGTTGGCGCTTGGCCCGGGATTGTTGCATCACCCTCATTGACTGACGAGGGTATGCCGGTTACATTCACGATTGGAACAATAGAATATCTCGTTGATTTGCCTGGCCCGGACAGGGACGAGGAATAAACAACATTCCCCTGAATGGTGGTGACCAGGAGGGTCACTGCACACCACAAAAATGGTAGCCAATTTTTCATATGATGTTGAGTTTTAATTAATACTAACACGGAAAGTGAATATCTTCCGTAATATAATGAAGTTATTCTATCGATATCTAAATGCTGTTCAAGCGGTTACATCCATTACCCCATTTCAATGTCACCGCTTGAACAGATAGACTTCTCTCAGAAGAACCGGGGGCCACTTCAACAATAAAATTCCGGCTGTCAAACGGCATGATTCAATAAAATGTCACGAGTAGCGAATGGCTTGTAGTGGCCAAATGCGTTGAAGGGAACCAGTATAATCTGGCAAAAAAGTCAATACAGATATTTTTGATATTATGAATCAGGAACTGTGAAAAGTTCCTGCGTTTTTTCTCGGATTTCTCTCGCCTCAACGCCGGGAATTTGAACTCGAAGCGTCGATAACAGCCCACCAATCAGTCCAAATATGCAAGACACTTAGGGGCGTTGGCCAGCCGATTTAATTTAAGTCAGCTGCCACAACCATAATTTCTGTGTTACCGTAATAAGCCAAAATGCCTGTTAACCAGGAGCAAGTTTCTCGCTCCATCTTGTAATACCAATTCCACTTTTGGTGGAGGCGAAGAAGCAATAAGATAAAATGTGTTTAAAATTGGGAGTTTGCTTTCATGAAATAATTTTCCAGCTCTAGAATATTCCTCATGATTACAGCGAGTGGATTGCCGATCAACAGGTGTATACTTACACTATATTTCTCAAGTCCGCATTTTTCGCAGTTGATCCGTTAGTCCAATTCTTACCTAGGCAACTAGTCTAGACACTTGCCGGGGAATTGAGCTTGGAATTCAAATAATAATATTTGAACTGATTTTCCATTTCAATAATGCCAGTTTTACTTCTATTTAAGCATCATATCACGGTCAATCAAAAGCCCAATTCAATCCCATTATTTCTCTCTGTATTGTTCAATAATTCTGTACAAGGCTTTCTGCTTTTCCAGTTCAGGGAAAAAGTCAAATAGCTGAACATAAGCCTCATAGTCTAAAGTCAAGGCTGTTTCCAGATTGATCAATGCTTCGCGGTATTCGCCAGCATGTATCTGATACACCGCAATTCGGTAATACAAATCAGCTTCCTCCGGGATTTCCTCAATTGCAGCTGTTATAAGATCGCATGCTCTTGCGTAATTTCCCTGTTCAAAAAGCACAAATGACCATTTAAGCCACACGTCCGCATTGCCTGGTTCCAGTTCCGCAGCCTTTTCAAAAGCTTCAAATGCTGATATTACATTTCCAACCTTGAATTCCGTTTCAGCCAAAGCCAACCAATAGTCAGAATTCAGTTCCGTAATCTGGATCGCCTTTCTGATAAAACCAACTGCTTCATACCAACGTCCAAGCTCACTAAAACATATACCTAAACCGTACCAGCCATCGTCCCATTGGGCATCCAGTTTAACGGTTTTCCGGTAATACTTGATAGCGGTTTCAAACTCACCCAACTTCTCATATGCCACCGCCAAATTACAACTGATATCGGGCTGGTCGTCCTTTAATTCATACGCTTTGAGGTAGTTATCTTTCGCCTCTTCATATCTTTCAAGGTTCATGAAAGAATTCCCAAGCTGGAAATAACCAAATACAAAGTCCTCTTTGATCAGCGTGGCATATTCGAATGCGTGAATGGACTCTTCAAACCGATCCAGTTTGCCATATGCCAAACCGAGATTAAACCAGGCATGATGAGAAAATGGCGATTGATCAACCAATTCATTATAATATTCCAGATGATTTTCCAGTTGCCCGAGCATTTCGAGGCAGTTGGCCAGTTCATCAAGTGCAATTTCATTTTCGAGGTTATTCCAAAGCGAGCGTTTGTAATTCACAACCGCGTCTTCCAGCTTGCCCCAGTTTTGATAAGTCTGTCCAAGTTGAAAATAGATCTCATCTTTGTCTTCAACTCTGTGAAGCAAATTTTCCAGCAACTCAATCGCCTCCTCAAACTCGCCCATCATGTTGGCGATGGCCACCTGCATATAGGAGATTTCAATGTCACCGGGATGAAATAATGATGCTCGTTCGAGCATTTCCTGAGCCTGTTCATGTTCACCCCTGTTGGCATGTAACTGAACTTTACTCAAAAGCAGATCAAGAGAATATGGATAATCAATAAGCCCTCTGTCGCACGCCTCATTGGCTTTATCCCAATCTCCCTTTTCAATATAATGGCCTGTTACCCTTTCATAAGTCTCTAAATCAAAAAACTCCGGCTCACTGGTTTTCAGCATTCGCTCGAACCGTTGCAATGCCTCCTTCAAATAATCCTTTTTTTCCCCGAAATTTTTCTCCATACAAATCAGTAGGTTAGAAATTAGAACTAACGAACCACACCTAAAACCATCATCAGACGCAAGCAGTTCCAAACTGACACAGAGTATCCTGGTTCCTAATGGTTTTGTAATTATTTAATGAAAGAAAGTTAAAAATAATTCTCGTTTTATCAAATTCGCGCCATCAAACTTTCACTTACCCTGGCGACCGTTTTTTCCACCGGTTGAAAATTAAATGATAGCGCAGTTTTTATTTTTGAGTTATCGTATCTGACCGTCCGCTCTGCCGAGCGAGCTGTCTCCTTGGTAATCAATGGTTTAGAGCCCATCAACCAAGTCCTGACCGCTTCCACGCGCCAAATGATACCGGCCACTATCTTCCCCACTTTTATAGAAGGCCTCTTCTTTCCCATCTTGTCAGCGACCATAAAAAAAAGATCCTGGTAAGAGATACTTGTTGAACAAAGCAAAAATCGTTCTGCTGTAATATTGGAAAAAATCAATTTGAATATCACCTCCGCCACGTCAATTACATCGACCACATTGGCCGTTCCTCCGGTATAAAATGGACTCTCATTATATATGTATCTGAAAATCTGCGTACTACTTTTACTCCAGTCTCCTTCACCTAATATAAGCGTCGGATTCACAATCACGGCATCCAAGCCTTCGGCTATTCCACGCCAGACTTCCAACTCTGCCAAATGCTTGGTTTTTGCATATTCCGAATTTTCCGGTGAGTCTTCCCAGCGATGGGCTTCATTGAGCACTGTATCCTTCCCTGGCGTGCTTAACCGTGGGTCTGGCCGGCCAATGGCTGCAATACTGCTAACAAAACACAGTTTCTTTGTTTCATATTTAAGACAACTATTGACAACATTCGCAGTTCCTTCCTGATTTACCTTATACATCGTATCCCTGTCGCGTGGCACAAAGGAAACGACTGCGGCAGCATGAACAACATAATCCATTCCCTCCACCGCCTTCTCCAAACTGCTGATATCAAGAATATCTCCTTCGACCCAATGCAGTTGCTTGGCAACATCTGCCAACAACGACTGATCGGCACCTGCCCGGTATAGCACAAAAACCTGGTGATTATCTGCCAGAAATCTTCTTGCTGTTGCACTTCCCACCAAACCTGTCGCTCCTGTGATTAGGATTTTCATACTAGAATAAAGAATACGAGCCAAAGTTCGGTGGAAATGGTGGAATTATAAAATCGGTGAATGCTGGATCAGCATGAACGCTTCGGATACGTTCAAGTTAAACGCAGAGTTATCGGAGGAATGCGCAGAGTTACACAGTGAAAAGTAGAAACTCTGCGTCACTCCGCGCATTACTCTCCCGAACTATGCGTTCAACTACACTTTACGCAGCGAAAAGCAAAAACTCCGTGTAACTCCGCCCCAAACTCTCCCGAACTCCGCGTTCAACTATACTTTACGCAGCGAAAAGTAAAAACTCCGTGTAACTCCGCGCCAAACTCTGGCGAACTCTGCGTTTAACTACACTTTTTACTAATTTTGCACTTCAATTAAGTTATAAGCTTTGGCAGATCGCCATTTAGAAGCAAAACCTTTTCATCTCTTCCAATGCCAATTACCGATCCTAAAAGATATACAGTAACCGCAGCGCTGATTTACGCAAACGGACCCATCCATATCGGCCATCTTGCCGGGTGCTATATCCCGGCGGATATATATGTTCGTTATCTACGTTCGCGTGGAAAAGAAGTTGCGTTTGTAAGCGGAACGGATGAGCATGGAGTACCTATTACTATCCGTGCCAAAAAAGAGGGTTTGACACCACAGCAGGTGGTCGACAAATATTACGCTCAGATCGACAAAGCGTTTAAGGATCTCGGTATTTCATTTGATATCTATTCGCGGACGAGCAAAAAGGTTCATCACGAAACTTCGCAGGAAATCTTTAAAGACCTGTACGATAAAAACGTGTTCGTGGAAGAAACGACTGAGCAATATTATGACGAAACCGCCCAGCAGTTTCTGGCCGACCGGTATATCGTTGGAACTTGCCCTGTTTGCCAAAATCCGAATGCATATGGAGATCAGTGCGAACGTTGTGGCTCAACTTTAAGTCCTTTGGAATTAAAAGATCCGAGGTCTACCCTCTCAGGTGCAAGCCCGGTGTTGAAAGCTACCAAAAACTGGTATTTGCCTTTGGACGAAATGCAGCCGGACATAGCGCAGTATGTAAACAGCCATCCCGAGTGGAAAACTAACGTGTTTGGTCAATGCCAGTCGTGGTTAAAAGACGGATTGAAACCACGCGCTATGACGCGTGATCTGGATTGGGGGATCAGTGTACCTCTGCCTGATACTGATGGTAAAGTTTTATATGTTTGGTTTGAGGCTCCAATTGGTTATATATCTGCAACCAAAGACTGGCTGACTCAACAAAATGGCACCGATCACGGTTGGGAAAAATGGTGGAAAAAAAGCGAACCGGAAGAGACCAAGTTGGTACACTTTATCGGAAAGGATAACATTGTATTCCATTGCATCATTTTTCCGGCGATGCTAATGGCCGAAGGAAACTATATCCTTGCCGACAACGTACCAGCGAATGAGTTCATGAATCTGGAGGGGGATAAAATTTCGACCTCGAGAAACTGGGCTGTATGGTTGCATGAATATCTGGAAGAACTTCCTAACAAACAGGATGTACTTCGATATGTACTCGCAGCAAACGCCCCTGAAACCAAAGACAGTGAATTTACCTGGAAGGATTTCCAGACCAGAAACAACAGTGAGCTGGTTGGGATATACGGTAATTTCATAAACCGTGCCGTTGTTCTGACGCACAAATTCTGTGAGGGTAAGGTACCGGCTCGGGGTGAATTACTGGATATAGATGATCAGGCATTGTCGGAGTTGGCAAGCTTCCCTGCTAAAATTGCGGAATCGATGGAAAACTACCGTTTCCGGGAAGCACTGGCACTGATCATGGACCTGGCCAGAACAGGGAACAAATACCTTGCTGAAACGCAACCTTGGCATGTAATCAAAACAGATCCGGAACGTGTGAATACGATCCTGAATATTGCCCTTCAAATATCGGCGTCGCTAGCTATCGTGTCTGAACCCGTGTTGCCGTTTACCGCAGCGAAGATTTTCGATCAGTTTGGTATGAGCAATATCAATTGGGAAGTTGCCGGAAGTCCAGATCTTTTATCCGCGGGTACTGTTATAAAAGAAGCAAGTCTGCTATTTGAAAAAATCGAGGATTCGGTGATTGAGAAGCAGGTTCAGAAACTTCATGACGCAAAACGACTGAATGAATTGGAAAGCAAAAAAGTGACGGAAGCAAAACCAGAGATTCAATACGACGATTTCTCGAAAATGGATATACGTATTGCTCAGATACTGGAAGCGGAAATGGTTCCTAAAAGTAAGAAGTTATTGAAACTAAAACTTGAGGTAGGGCTGGAACAGCGCATAGTGCTAAGCGGGATTTCTGAACATTTCAAACCGGAGGATATCATCGGAAAACAAGTATTGTATCTGGCCAATTTGGCTCCGCGCAAAATGATGGGTATGGAAAGCCACGGCATGATCCTGATGGCCGAAGACCGGGACGGAAGCTTGTCATTTGTTCAGCCCGGAAAAGAGATTTGGAACGGCGCAACAGTCAATTAATGTCCGTGAAACAAACAGATAGCTCACCCATTGAATAACAGGTGAGCTATTTTTATCCTTTTTGTAAAATTATTTAGGAAAAAAATAACGGGCATCTTGTATACGTACAAGTCTTTCATCAATTCTTGCACAATAAAACGAGCCACATCCTGACGGCTGATTGTGAGACCGGGTTTCGGTACATTGTTAAGGCTTACCCGAACCTCCCTTTCTTTACCTGAATTAGTCAATCCAACTGGCCTTACGATCGTATATATCAGATCTGATTGAGCAAATATCTTCTCCTGGCGCTCATGATCTTTATAAGTCACTCCGATATTGCTATGATCAACTAACCATCTGAACCAAAATGGTACAAGGCCTCTAGAGTCACCCACACCAATCGCAGATAGCACAATAACACGCTCTATACCGAACTGCGGGGCAAGTTTGACAATATTGCTTGCAGTCTGGGAGAGAAAATCAGTTGGCGTCACGATCGGCGACCAGGGAAAATCTGATTTGCGGGAGATATTTAAAGTACTCAAAACCGCACTACAACCCTCCATCGCAGCCGATAAAGCTTTTTCGTCAGTTGGTGTTCCTTTAAATATCCTCAGCTTTCCATGTTTCGGTAAAAACGTGCCGGAATCTCTAACCAAGACATTTACTTCATAACCTGCCACTAACACTTGTTGTAGCAGGTGCGAACCTGTCCGGCCAGTAGCACCCAAGATTAGTACTCGGTTTGATAGCATTGGTTTGTGATTTAAGTAAACTCACCAATATCCAAAGTTCTACCTCACTATACAAGCAAAGGCTCAGAATACGAGGCGAATCCGTCATATCTGAACCAACAAAAAGCAACTAATGACTTAACTTATGAGTATCAAGATGTTAGCCAAAATCGGATCGAATATCCTGGACTAACCAAGCCTTACCTATCGAATAATTTCTACCTACTGAAATTCCTCTTTTACCTTTTCAAAAACGAAGTACACTTTGGAAGCCAATGAGTTACATTCATTTTCCGAGAAGTGATAAATCGTATTGCTCACTTCATTAAGAACTGTCCTGCCTTCTTCATCCATACCCACGCCCCTCTGCTTGATCAGACTTTGAATAGCCTCCCAGTCGTTGACTGTATTGTCCGAAAAGTACCTGGGCTCAATAATATTGAAATAAGCGGCCTTTGCAATCAGCCGTTCCTTTAGTTTCCCTGAATTGGTCGCAACTTTGAGCTCCTCTACCAATTTTGACAACTCAATGTAGGCAAAGATGTTTGACTTTTTCATAACGCCGAGTAAGATATTGTGGGTTAGCATCGCGATACCGAACGTACATACTTGTACAAATAGTTACACGAACGCTAGTATAAATTTACATTCAATTAATCCTTAAAAGCAAAGTGGCAAATCAACATTCTTCTATAATTTATAGAAAAATTAGACAAAGTACCATATACTAGTTGTATTCACTTTGTTTTGACCGATGAAACTAAAAAGCCCTTCGGTAATCCGTCGGGCTTCCATGTAAAACTACTAAAACTCTTGAAAATACTTATGTTACCATTTGTTTATATTTACCTTTCTCCGGTAATCTCCCTGTTCATTTTTATATGGTAAATGCAGTATCACTTGTCTCAATGTCTCATCGTAACGTGCAGTAATTGTTTCGGTATCTACACCTTCAGGGATCACGATTGTGTTTATAAATCGAATCGACCTCCACTGTTCGTTGTCTGGAATTGACTCCTGAGAAAAAATGGGTAGAAAATGAAAAAGTTTGAGAAACTTTTTGCCCTGTTTCCCTTCTACAACTTCCAGTTCAAGATCTTCAACATCGATCCCCGGAACTCTTAAAAAGACGTCAAAGCCTTCTTCACCTTTTTCCAATTGAATGGCTGGCTCACTCATTCCACCATTCACTGTATTAATGAAATCGATATTCATCAACATTTCCTGAGGTATTTTTAGTTTGCTTGTCATGGCCATCGTCCTTTAAGATTCAAATTTTATCTTAATAAACGTAAAACAGTGTGCCAAAGATTTCCGCACTATTTATTTTTTATGACTATCAACATTTATTAACATTTTAAATACCTCCACTACAATAACTCACCCAAAAAGCCTGCCATTATTACAGACCCGCATACCCGGGCACGACAAAAAGTCCGAAACGAGCAAATTCCAAAAACCTGTTTTATGAACTCATCCCGCTGATCTTCAGAATATTGTGACCGAGATCATTAACGATCATTGTGACCCAGGCTTCGTTCAGGATCTACAATATCCCTGATCATCTTTTTGAGCTCCTTTGGTTCAGGAAAACGCCCCTCTCGTTTTCGATCCCATATCACTAGTTCGTCAAGCGTAATGATATATCGACCAGCGACTTCCGAAGGTACCAGCGCGACCGAATTCAGGTCATCCGTAAATGTTGTCAACAATTCCTGCGCCATCCAGGCTGACCTAAGCAACCAGCCGCATTTCGGGCAATATTCAATATTGATTTTCGGCTTCATATATTATTTAATCGCAGAGTTGCGAGAGTTTCCCTTGAGTTACGCAGCTAAATTAATTCAATGCAAGTTATTTAAAACGTTCAACAACAACGGCAATTTCCTTGCAATAAAGGCATCAAAGCCCTCGGTGCAACTCCGCGTAAACCACTAGGCGTGCCCCTCCCATCCCTCTGCGCTTAAACAAAAAAAGCCGCCTCGAAACGAAGCGGCTTTTCTGGTAAACCTAACCCTAAATCTTATCTAACCTCTAACTGATGCATAACAAAATTAACTGACCAGCTTTCCGTATTTTAGAGTGAAAAACCCTGATTTTAAAAACAGGTAAAGGGAAGATTCCTATATGGTAAGATACCGTGCAGGCCTGCGTAAGATTACTTGCTTAGACAACCCTAAACATATTTCCGCATCCAAAAAGCCGTAGAAATGAATATTTGGGCATCCATAATTTTAAAAAATCCGGGAGCTCGATGATCAATTTCCCCATCGCTACTATGCGGCTCGAAATACGAAATTGTACTATAACGTCCTGTCACTGACCGTTAACTCAATTCGCTCTACAAACCTTGCTTATTGAAGCACCGCCTTCTACTTTTACTGAAAAGTATATTTCTTAAACTCAAAAAAACCCTAATACCATGTCAAAATTTACAGGAGAAGAGGGCAACCTAATCTCGACAACTCGTGCGAAAGAACTGACTCAACCTCACAAAAAAAAACAAAAAGAATTTGTAGGACGTGGTGAGAATTTTGTTCAGGCAGAATTCTTTGGTATAAAAAAATTTAAAAGGTTAATTGATAAATTCGGCGACAAATGTGCTGGCTTTCGCGTATACTATGGTACACAGTTGGAAGATCACGACGGAGATGAGCCGGTTTTTGGTAAAGGAAGATCTACTTCCCGGTTAGTAATTGTTCCCGTTGGCGCCGATGGCACAGATTTACTAGCGGGCGGTGGTTTAGGAATAAAAGACGAACAAGACAGCGCGATGTCTGGCGGTCCAATCTGCCCTCGTCATTGTTAAGACTATAAAATAACGGCACATGATTGATAGCTACATCGCTTACTTTCAAAAACAACCTATAGCTTGCTTACCTGTTTTCTTAAATCTTGTGCCGCTGTTTTTAATTTTTCAAAGAAAAGCATTTTTGAATTCCACTTTTTACGTACTGACAGTATACTTAATATTTAAGCTATGTATTGATCTGACGATGTTTGATTTCGCAGCTAAAAGGAGGAGCACAATACTCTTGTACAATCTTAATATCCCAATCAGCTACATCCTGATAAGTGCTGTTTACTATTTCAACATCGATTCAATAAGGATAAAAAGGGCTATCCTCATCAGTATGCCGATGTTCGTCTCTTTTGTAGTTTGGGAAATATTAAAAGTGAATCCCGCGATCGGAAATCTTTCCCAGCATAACATGGTTTCACTCTCGTCAACGATGGAGAGTTTGTTGGTTATACTTTGGATTCTGCTTTATTTTCATGAAACGATCCGGAATTTGAAAATACCAAACTTACTGACCTATCCTTTTTTTTGGATTTGTTCAGGATTTTTATTGTATTACTCAAACCTACTTTTCATCGCCCCGGTAATTCACTTTGAAGCCAGATGGGAGGACTACATTAACATAGGACTTCTGCTATACATACCCTATATTTTTGAAAGTATTTGCTTAATACTTATCTCCGTTGGAGTTTACCACTATCACCTAAAAATTGATGCAAAACATTGAGGAATTGAAACTTGCGCTACTAATTGCATCTTTGGCAATGCTTATGATGGCATTTTTTGTGATCTCATTTGTGATGTATTACCAGAAAAGGAAATTTGAGGAAGAGAAGAAACTGAGTGCAATTGAGAAGAATTACAACCGTATGCTCCTGGATACGGCTCTTAATTCGGAAGAGACTGAGCGCAGGCGAATTGCCCAGGATTTGCATGACGATATAGGAACCATGCTATCGCTTACCAAGCTGAGTTTGAACCAGCTTAGCAAATCGATTTCAGAGCATGGCTTCAAAGAAGACCAGATCATGCGCAAGTCGCAATCGCTGGTGGAAGAGACTATTTTGCATGTAAGAAGGATAACCCGCGACCTTGTGCCTACCACACTGGAACGTTTTGGCCTTACGGAAGCCATTACTGAGTTTATCAACCGATTGGAAGAAAATAATCAGCTGACTATATCTTTCAACTCCAATGCGGACGACTACCCCCGGCAGGGACAAAAAATCGAGCTGACGTTGTACAGGATCATGCAGGAGCTTGTCAATAATGCCATTAAGCATGCCCGATGCAGTAAAATTGAGATTGTACTGGAAGTTAACCAACGTAATATCAGCCTGCGCGTAACCGACAACGGCATAGGGTTCGACCCTGATCAAATAAAGGACAACAACCTGGCCGGTCTTGGATTGTTGGGTATAGAAAGCCGGTTAGCCATTGTAAATGGCAACGTAAATTACCTGAAACCTGTCCAGGGGGGCTCGACGGCCATCGCTCAAATCCCCGTTTCTCCAGTCGCTGACAGTAAACCTGAACCTCTTCACCCCTTTCGTAAAGAACGGATAGTGTAATTATCCGAAATCACTTAAATTGCATATCCAGTGTGTATTTAACCGCAATGGACGCGATAGAGTACGCAATGAACGCAAGATCCAACGATTTTAACATTCTCTTATTCGCTCATTCTCTCATTCGTCTCCTAAGACCTTGGCTCATTCAACAATTCACTCATTCACTTATTCACCGATTGCACCCATGGCCACACTAAAGTTAGGAATCGCCGACGATCACGAACTTTTTCGAAAAGGGTTCATATCCATGTTGAGTGGCATACCCGATTTTGAGTTTGTTCTTGAGGCTGCCAACGGTCAGGAATTGCTGGATTTGCTTCCTGCCAATACCCCGGATATCATATTAATGGATCTCCAGATGCCTGTCATGGACGGTATTCAGGCCACCGAACTTGCCTTCGAACGCTTCCCGGATATCAAAGTAATCGTGGTGTCGATGTATAACGAAGATCGTTTCGTGATCCATATGCTGGAAAAAGGAGTTCAGGGATATCTGCTGAAAGATACCAGTCCGGATGAGGTTGAAAAAGCCATCAGGCGCGTGGCCGAAGAAGGGTTTTACTACAATGACTTCGTTTCCAAGGCAATGCATCGCAAGATGGTAAACAGACAAGCGAATAAACACCCGTTTTTCCCGAATGCCACGAACGTTGCGCTCTCTGCGCGAGAGCAGGAAGTTTTGCAGCTCATATGCGATGGCTTGTCAACCGCCGAAATCGGGGAAAAACTATTCATCAGCGTCCGGACAGTGGAAGGTCACCGACTGAGAGTTCTGGAAAAAACCGGCACGAAAACCACCGCAGCCGCCGTCGCCTTTGCTTATAAAAACCATTTGATATAGTCCGGAAAAAAGGTAAGTTGCCAGGAAAAGAGCTATTAGCGGTTAGCTTTTAGCAAAACTAACCACTAACAGCTAATCGCTAAAAGCTCTATGAAAGCGCTCATCATCTGCACTAACCACGACATCTACCCTACCAAAACTAACAAAACAGGGCTTTGGCTGAGTGAGTTGACTCATTTTTATAGTGTAATGGCGCGGCACCGGATATTTATGGATATTGTAAGTCCCTTGGGTGGAGAAATTCCGATTGATGAACGGAGCATGGATCTGAAAGACGAGATCAATGCAAAACTTTGGAAGGATGATATCTTTCAGAATCAAATCAAAAATTCGTTAACACCTGCTCAGGTGAATGCCCTTGATTACCGCCTGATATACTACGCTGGTGGACATGGCGCAATGTGGGATTTTGAAAATAACACGGAACTCCAGACCATCACAAAGGATATTTACGAACGGGGTGGGATCGTGTCAGCAGTTTGCCACGGTGTGTGCGGACTGCTGAATGTGAAATTATCCGACGGCTCATATCTCATCACGGATAAATATCTGACTGGTTTCACCAATATGGAAGAGACATTTGCAAGCCTGGTCAGTGAAGTACCTTTCTATCTGGAAGACAAGTTGAAGGAAAGGCAGGCGCATTTCACCAAATCATTAATCCCTTTTATGGAGTATATCGAGATGGATGAACGGCTTATTACAGGCCAAAATCCGAATTCTGCAAAAAAAGTGGCTACGAAAGCAGTGGAGGAATTATTTGAAAAGTAAAAAGGCGAAACACCTGAATGCCTCGCCTTTTCATAATTTATTTACCATTAGCAGTTAAGAATATTTAGCCCTAAGTCCCTTAAATTCTAAATGGTTTACTCGATACGCTACAAGTTCTGACTCTCAAAAAGAGACTTCAGAGTTGGTAGTATAATATCTTTTTCAGAAACGATCGGATTCGAAATTCCCCAGTCAATATTCAGGTCTGGATCATTCCAAAGTATACCGGATTCAGCCCCTTTGTTATAAATGTTCGTGCATTTGTAGCTGAATACGGAGTCTTCCAACGCCACAAAGCCGTGCGCAAAACCCTCAGGAACATATGCCATATTATTGGTATCACTTCTCAGTTCAAAAATCTCATGCTTCCCAAACGTAGGAGATTCCGGACGGATATCCACCGCAACGTCCAAAACTCTTCCGGAAATAACCCTTACCAGCTTGCCTTGCGCAAAAGGTGCTTTCTGAAAATGCAGCCCGCGAACGACCCCCTTTACAGAAAACGACTGATTGTCCTGGACAAAATTGGTAGGTAGTCCGAGTTGCTCAAAAAGTTGCGTATTGTAAGACTCAAAAAACAGGCCTCTTTCATCTTTAAAAATTCTTGGAAATATTTCAACCAACCCTGGTATGGACGTTTCTCGAATCTGCATACGTGTTTATTTAGGTACTATTACTTAGGTTTGATACTTTATATAGTCACAAATTTATGAATGTATTGGCATACGTTGTAATTTCGCCGTAATTTTTACAGACATCATGACGTACGAGGAATTATTTGGCCACATCAAGAAGAAACAATCTTACCTGTGTGTAGGCCTGGATACCGATATTAAAAAGATTCCTGCACACCTTTTAAAGGAGCAGGATCCCATATTTGAGTTCAATAAACAGATCATAGACGCCACAGCCGACTATTGTGTTTCTTATAAACCGAACATCGCTTTTTACGAAGCATTGGGCGCGCGTGGATGGGAAAGTTTGCAGAAAACACTCGAATACATCCCCAAAAGCCACTTTAGTATAGCCGATGCCAAACGTGGTGATATAGGAAATACGTCAGGACTTTATGCGAGAACATTCTTCGATGCCGCTTCGTCCGGGCTTGATTTCGACTCGGTAACAGTTGCGCCTTATATGGGAGCAGATTCTGTAACTCCGTTTCTTGAATTTGATGGGAAATGGGTGATTTTGCTAGCGCTTACATCTAATCCAGGCAGCGCAGATTTCGAACTTTTGGATACTCCGCAAGGGAAACTATACGAAAGAGTGTTGCAAACTTCCCAACAATGGGCAGGAGCTGAGCGAATGATGTATGTTGTCGGGGCGACGCAGACCCAAGACCTGGCACATATCAGAACCATCGTCCCCGACCATTTTCTACTGGTACCAGGAGTTGGAGCACAAGGTGGAAACCTCGAAGAAGTATCAAAGTTCGGAATGAATAAATCATGTGGACTGCTTGTAAATGCTTCCAGAAGCATCATATATGCCGGTAACGGCATCGATTTCGCACACAAAGCGACGGAAGAAGCCAGAAGCTTACAGCAGGAAATGGCGGTTCATCTGGAAAAGTACCTTTAAGGGGTTAGGGGTTAGGGGTTAGGGGTTAGGGGTTAGGGGTTAGAAGAAAATCAGGGCCATGGTCGCTATACTGCTCCATACCGGAATACTTTCAACAAAAAATACCATTAATGAATTGATAATCAAATATTTAATAAATAGTTTAAAATAAACAAGCTACCAGTAAAACTAAAAGCTAATAGCTACACGCTAACAGCTAACAAAACATGGATCTGAACGACAATAACCAATATAACATACAGGGCATCACACCCGAAAATTTGATTTCAACTTACGGAAGCCCACTTTACGTCTATGACGCCGGAACGATTCGCCGGAAAGTCGCTGAACTGCAGGAGGCATTTTCGGGTGTTAATATGAAGATCAAATATGCCTGTAAAGCAAATACAAATCTTTCTATTTTACGCCTTATGCGTGAGATTGGCGTTGAACTGGATGTCGTTTCTCCAGGCGAGTTCGAAATGGGTCGTTTGGCAGGATATGCCGCCAATCAAGTAACTTTTACGCCAAGTGGTGTCCCTTTTCATGAAGTTCAGGAGGCGGTGGAAGCTGGTGCGCTGGTGAATGTTGATAGTATTCCTTTACTGGAATGGTTCGGGCAAACTTATGGCAATACCAAGCCTTGTCTTATCCGTATCAAACCCAATGTGGCAGCAGGCGGAAATGCTAAAATTATGACAGCACATGCCGATTCAAAATTCGGAATTTCGGTTCTTCTGATTGACGATATTCTCGAAGTTGTCAAAAAATATGATATCAAAGTCATTGGTCTTCACCAACATACGGGTTCTGACATCAAAGATGCAGAGCCATTTATCAAAGTTGCCGATATCCTTTTTGATGTGGCCAAAAAATTCCCCGATCTTCAGATTGTCGATCTTGGCGGCGGCTTTAAAGTCTCATACAAACCTGGCGACGAGATCACAGATATGCATTTGCTGGGAAACAAAATTTCCGCACGCTTCAAAAAGTTCTGCAGCGAATATGGACGCGAACTTCAACTCTGGTTTGAACCAGGTAAATTTTTGGTAAGCGAATCCGGATTTTTATTGACTACGACTACGGTTGTAAAAGAAGATCCAGCCAGAAACTTTGTACATATCGATTCAGGTTTGAATCATTTGATTCGCCCGATGATGTACGGATCTTATCACCATATACTGAATACTTCTAACCCAACGGGCGATTTAAAGCACTATAACGTAGTGGGTTATATTTGCGAAACGGACACTTTTGCAAGCGACAGGGAATTAAACGAGGTAAAAAAAGGAGATATTCTGGCATTCCTGAATGCTGGCGCATATGGCCTGACGATGAGTTCCAACTATAATGCAAGACTACGCCCTGCAGAAGTCTTGATCGATCATGGAAATGCGAAGTTGATCCGCAGAAGAGAAACACTGGCGGATCTTCTAGCAACACAGGAAGGAATTTAAAACGACGGTCGACGGGCGGTCGCCTAAAAGAAATCGGTTGGGTAGCATTCACTACTCAGCCGATTTTTTTTGTTTTTGAAGACATATTCTCATATTTATTTGGTTAAGAGAACATTGCCTAATTCCCGCTACTATTTGACGGTCGGCAAATAGTATATTAGGAGATTGAAGTAGTATTACTCTTTGTATATTATTGCTAAGGCATAATGAATTTTCGGATGTGGTGCCACCTTTCTTCTAGTGATATGCTTGGATTCTTTTCAAATAAGGCGCGATACGCACGGATCTTCATCTGGTTACTTTTTTGTGCTCAAAGCTGGTTCTTCGGCGGGTGCAAAAAAGGTTACAAATCTTCAATAGCATTTTCAAAAAACGAAAAAGTTAATTTCAATTTTGAGGTACGGCCCATTTTGGTTCAGAAGTGTTATTTATGCCATGGTCCGGATATAAAAAGCAGAAAAGCGAATCTTCGGCTGGATACTTTCGAAGGTGCCACAGCCAAGTTGAAAGGAGGCTATAAGGCAATCGTTCCGGGAGATGCCGAGGCAAGTAAACTGGTGAGTCGGATTTTCTCTGAAGATCCTGATCTGATCATGCCCACGCCGGAATCCCATCTTACATTATCCTCCGAAGAAAAGGATATCCTCAAAAAATGGATTACACAAGGTGCTCAATACGAAAAACATTGGGCTTTTGTTAAGCCAAAAGCTGAGATTTCCGACGAATCCATCTCCGGCCAGATTGACCAATACCTGAATTTGCAGCTCGAACAAAAAGACCTTCGTCCTGCTCCCAAAGCTGACAAGAGCAGTCTTATAAGAAGGGTATCCTATTTGCTCACCGGCCTACCTCCTACTGCTACCGAAATAGCTCAATTTCAGGCTGATAACAGCGACGGAGCTTACGAAAAAATGGTCGATTATTATTTGAATTCAAAAGGATATGGCGAGGTGTGGGCAAGACATTGGATGGATATTGTACGATTTGCCGAAACAAAAGGTCATGAATTTGACTACTCTATTCAGGGTGCATGGAGGTATCGCGATTATTTAATTCGGGCTTTCAATGCAGACATCCCTTACAATCAACTGATTAAAGAACAACTGGCCGGAGATTTGTTGTCTAATTTTCGGAGAGATCCGGTTTCGGGTAGCAACGAATCGATAATTGGTACCGCTTTTTTTAATTTAGGAGAAGGAGTTCACAGTCCGGTAGATGTGAGAAAAGACGAAGCAGACCGGATTGACAATGTAATTGATGTGACAACAAAAGCTTTTCAGGGATTGACCGTAGCCTGCTCACGTTGTCACGACCACAAATTCGACCCCATCAGTACTGAAGATTATTATGGACTTTTCGGCATATTTGAAAGTACCCGATATTCCCCGCTCGCGGCTGAAAAATCGGCGGCGAGAGAACGGGATGAGAATGAATTAAAGGGACTGAGAAAATATATTGTTAACCATATAGCCGACGAATGGATTAAACAATCTGCGGAGGTATCCGCATCAGAAAAAACAGTGATTGATAAGCCCTCAGAAAATGCTGCTCCATATGTTGTGCTTGGAGATTTCAGAGGCAAAGCGTTAGATGGGTGGAGAAGTGATGGTTCTGCTTTCGGTACTTCAACAACTTTGGGTCAGCCTGTTTTTAAAGACAATACTATTATCGCACTTGAAGACGGCAAAGCATCAAGCCGATTATACGGAACCGGCAAATTCGGCGCACTACGCTCGCCTGGTTTTATAATTGACAGAGATTTCATAGGTGTAAAAGCGCTTGGAAAACACTCCACTATCCGTGTGATAGTCGACAATTTTCAACTTATCCAATGGCCGATTTATGACAACCTTGATCAGGAAATATCCACTGATCAATGGCGAAATTTTACTTTTAATGTTGGAAGGTGGAAGGGACATAATGCCTATATCGAAGTGATGCCGGGCCGATATGATCAACATGTATATCGCCTGGCACCAGAAGAGTTCGTAGAAGTACAATATGCTATTGCGTTCGATGGAAAATGGCCTGATATACCGCCGCCGGTATATTATCCTCCCAATTCGTTGTCAAAATCGTTGAATTTGTGGAAGGAAGGCAAATATACTCCTGCTGATATACAACTTATTAACCACTCGCTTCGAAAGAAGAGAATAGCAGGCCGTATCTCCGGACTTACCTCTTTGCTTGAAAAAGAATCCCGCCTGATGAAAGCCACAGTGGATTCCGTTTTCTTCGATGGAGTAGCCGACGGAACCGCCATCAACAGTCCTGTTTTCGTGAGAGGAGATTATAAACTCACTTCTAAAAATAAGGTTCCACGTAAATTCTTGTCTGCTCTGACAAATCAGCAAGCTGGATTTAAATCAGCCGGAAGTGGCCGTCTGGAACTTGCTGAAGCGATCACCCATCCCGACAATCCCTTGACATCGAGGGTCATGGTGAACCGTATATGGTATTATCTATTTGGACGGGGAATCGTGGAAACGGTCGACAATTTTGGCTTGCAAGGTAAATTACCTTCCAATCCTGCGCTTCTGGACTTTCTTGCTGTCGAATATCAGCGAAATGGCTGGTCGACCAGAAAACTAATGAAGGCGATTTTGATGACAGATACTTTCCAGCGATCTGTTCAAACTCAAGACCCTAATCTGGAAAAAGACCCAGAAAATATTTATTTGGCCAGCTACCCCAAAAGGCGCTTGGAAGCGGAGATGATTCGCGACGGGATGCTGGCTACGGCGGGAAACTTGAATACCACAATGTTCGGGCCATCCGTCCCTGTATATATCTCATCGTTTATGAATGGCCGGGGAAAACCTTCCAGATCCGGACCACTCGATGGTGACGGACGTCGAAGCATATATCAGGAAATTCGCCGGAATTTTCTCGACCCAACGATGACAACGTTTGACCGACCTATTCCCTTCACCACTTTCGGCAGTCGGAATGTAACAACCGTTCCCGCCCAATCGCTGGTGCTGATGAACGATCCGTTTGTAATTCATGAAGCTGAGCTATTGGCTAAAAAAGTGACAACATTAAAATCGCTCGATTTCGACAAGAAAGTTAACTGGATATATGTTCGGGCATTTGCGCGCCCTGCATCTAAAAAGGAGCTGGAAAATGCTCAGATCTTTATGACTAAGATGGCTAAACTAAATAAAGCCAATCCTAAGTTAGCAATGAATGACGTGGGTGTTTGGCAGAACTACTGTCACACGATTTTTAATCTGAAAGAGTTTATTTATCTGATGTAATTGGTCAAAACAAGCTGATATATGGGAGCAACTAGCCATCGAAACCATGCATGCATCACACGCCGGGAGATGCTCGAACTTTGCCGCGGAGGTTTTGGTGCTATGGCATTTATGGGCCTTTTCGGTGGGCTAACCGGGTGTTCGACGTCAGCCAAAAACCAGACAGATCCCAAGGGGAAACTTCCTGATTTTGTCCCAAAAGCAAAAAATGTTATTTTCCTCTATATGGACGGCGGGGTTTCGCAGGTCGATTCGTTCGATCCCAAACCTCGTCTTGCAGCGGAGCACGGCGAGGATCCGAACAAGAAATTTTCGGTAGACAGCACGCAATTCGGAAATGTGGGAAAAATCCTGAAAAGTCCCTGGGCGTTTAAGCAATATGGCGAGAGTGGAATGCATGTAAGCGACCTCTTTCCTCATATCGCAACCTGTGTCGACGACCTCGCTCTGATCAGATCGATGACATCAGAGTTTCCGGAACATACCAGTGCCAATTTCTTTCTGCATACCGGCAACGGTCAGCAAGGAAGGCCAAGCATGGGTTCGTGGGTGACTTACGGGCTGGGAAGTGAGAATAGTAATTTGCCTGGATATGTTGTCCTGGACGGTGGTTTGATACCTCCCGGCGGCTTAGACAACTTCAAAAACGGCTTTTTGCCTGCTTCGTTTCAAGCTTCTTTGATGCGTAGCCAAAACGAACCTATTGCCAATATCCGTCCAAGTGAGACGCTAAAAAACCTTCAATCTGAAAAACTCGACTTTATAAGAGAAGTCGATAGTAAACTTGTTGAAACGAGCGGGCATTCTGATCAGGTTGAAGCGGCGATCCGTAATTACGAATTAGCTTACAGAATGCAGTCTTCCGTCCCCGAACTTTCGAATTTTGCGGGTGAGTCGAAACTGACAAAGGCACTTTATGGACTTTATTCCGATGATCCACACACCAGAAATTACGGTTCCCAATGCCTTATGGCCAGAAGACTGGTAGAACGTGGCGTACGTTTCATAGAGCTGACATGTCCACAAATTGGTAGTAACGACCGCTGGGATCAGCATAGTGATCTTAAAAATGGTCACGAATCCAATGCACACGCCGTCGACCAGCCTATTGCCGGTTTGCTGAAAGATTTAAAGATAAGAGGTTTACTCGATGAAACGCTTGTGGTATGGACTGGCGAATTCGGGAGGACACCTTTTGCGCAAGGTACGGACGGACGAGATCATAATCCTTCCGCATTTAGCATGTGGATGGCAGGAGCTGGAGTAAAAGGAGGTACCATTTTTGGAACCACCGACGACTACGGTTACAGGGTAGTTGACAAGAAGGTAACAATCCACGATTTACATGCAACCATGCTCCATTTGATGGGAATCGATCATACGCAACTCACTTTTCCATTTAGCGGCCGAAATTTCCGGCTGACCGATGTGCATGGAAACGTAATAAAAGAGGTATTGTCTTAAGGCTTCAATAGCCTTGCCAGGTTTTCCAGACCTGGTAAGTCGAGCTGGCTTTTTCACTTACTTACCAAGTTTTGAAAACCTGGTAAGTCTCTCAATCTATCGCGTTTGACTGGCATTTTTGACCTTTTCCAATTCTTCCGCCATTGCTTTCACCTTGTCGGGGTATTGGTCTGACAAATCTGCTTTTTCACCTGGATCCCGTGCAAGGTCATATAGCTGTGGTTTAGGATTGTTAGCAGTTTCAGTTCCGGTCAATACATTCACGGCTACGCCGGCTTTAGGTTCAATATATTTCCAATTCCCTTTGGTGATAGACAACGCTCCACCTTGTTTGATCAGATATTCCCGTTGCTTCGCGGGCTTACCAAACAGGGCATCGAAATTGTTAAAACTATCTGGCGCCTCGCCCTTTTTCAAGGATTGCTGAAAAAATGCCGCAAACGACGCCAGCAAGTCTATCTGGCAGGTCAGAGCATCGGTTTTAGATCCAGCCTTGATCATTTTCGGCCATCTAGCCAGAAACGGAACGCGGGTGCCACCTTCGAATGCGCTATATTTCCCGCCGCGAAATGGTCCAGCCGGCTTATGCCCCGCCGCCAGCTCAACTGCACGATCAGCATATCCGTCATCCAACACAGGGCCATTATCACTTGAAAAAATTACCAGGGTATTCTCGGCAATTTTCAAATCGTCGAGCTTTCTCAATATCTCGCCTATCGTCCAATCCATTTGTAAAATCACGTCACCACGCAGTCCCATGCCGCTTTTTCCCTTAAACTGAGTACTCGGCATACGCGGTACATGGATATCGTTGAGCGAAAAATAAAGGAAGAAAGGTTCTTTGGCATTCGCTTCTATGAACGACTCCGCCTTAGTCAAAAACACATGTGCGATCTCCTCGTCCGTCCAGCGCGCCTGTTTACCCCCTTTCATATAACCGATCCGGCCGATACCGTTTACTATCGTATTATTGTGGCCATGGTTAGGCGAAGCGGGAAGTTTGAGCAATTCCGGATGTTCTGCGCCCGTAGGTTCATCTCCAATCTTTTTTTTATAATCCACCTCAATCGGATCTGCGGCGTCCAGACCAACCACTTGCTGATTTTCCATAAAGACCGTCGGCACACGATCTGAAGTAGCGGGGAAGTAATACGCATAATCAAAACCAACATCGTTCGGGCCTTTCTGCACGGGTTTGTTCCAGTTAATTGTTTCACCGTTACCCAGTCCCAAATGCCATTTCCCCACCGCCCCCGTCGCATATCCAGCATTTTTGAAAACTTTCGGAAGCGTTATTTTATCCGTTGGTATGATCAGCGAAGCGTCGCCTGGAAGCACACCCGTTCCTTTTTTCCTCCATGGATATTCACCGGTCATCAGCCCAAAACGCGAGGGCGTGCAGGTTGCCGATGTAGTATGTGCATTCGTAAAATTGACCCCCTCTTTCGCCAGCCTGTCGATATTTGGCGTGCTGATTTTTACCGCGCCATTTGCACTGATATCACCAAACCCAACATCATCGGCATATATATAGATTACATTGGGTTTCTGCTCTGCTCTTTGAGCGAATAATTGTGAATGATATAGCGTCAGGAAGGTAAGAATGATAGCTTTTAACGAATCCATTGGTTTGTCAATAGTTGAGTTATTGTATTTTAAATCTAGTGAATATATGTGTCAAAATGTATCAAAGGCCATAATTGAAGTAAATCTCCTGTCCAAAAATAGTTTGAGAGGAGCGCGAGCACATCTCCGCATTTACCATTAAATAGATTAGCAAAACTTAATATAAGTTAACCCTTTCTTTTTCAGAACTTTATATACACACTCTTGCCCAACACTTATGGAAACACTCAAATTCTTGCTTTGGAATGTAGAATGGATGAACGATCTGTTCGATACTGCCGGAAATTTCCATCCGGATGCGCATGTCCCGGTTCATAATCCTGAGACGACTGTCAAAGAACGCCGGGAACACCTGAGCGGTGTTATTAACGAACTTTCACCCGACTTAATCGTGGTAGTGGAAGGCCCCAACCGGGAACAGGAACTGCAATTATTTTTCGATAGCGACGTCGCCGGCACCTGGGAAGTCAAACTTCAACCTACCTCCGGCTCCTCGCAATGTATCGGTTGTGCGGTCAGAACAGATCTCAATCGTTTCGACCCGACAACGCCTGTAAGATTTTTCAACACGGAGCAAATGACTGAGTTTAAGCCATTCGAGTTTGCGAATGAGAACGACGGGATTGTGGAAAAATATCGTTTTGAACGTTCTCCGCTATATGTTGAGTTGAAAACGTTAAACGGAGAAATTTTCCGGGTGATGGGTCTTCATTTGAAAAGTAAAGGAATTTTTGACGCATATGAATGGAGTAAATGGTGGGCCGTCGCGGACGGAAATCGAAAAAAAATATTGGCCCAAACCCGGCAGATTCGTCGCGCTTTTCTTGACAAATATTTGGGAGATGTCACAACTCAAAAAATTCCGTTAATCGTTTGCGGTGATATCAACGACGGCCCGGGTATGGATGCGAGTGAAAAGAGACTTTTAGGAAGCGGAGTAGAACAGTTGATGGGGAATGTCTGGAAGCCGTTTCTTTGTCTCGGAAACAGTCTTTTTGATACCTTATCCGTCAAAAATCAGGAGAATCTGAATTTTTCACCCATATATACCACCAGTTTCAAAGATCCGATTTTCAACAATGTTTGGCAAAAAGAATGGATTGATCACATTCTATATAGTTTCAACAGAGCTGATTGGGTCGTAAATGCGAAGGTGAATATCGAAATGCCCGACGGACAAAAGATCTATAACAAATACAAACATGCCTCTGACCATATGCCGGTTTCGGTGGATGTGGTTCTCTGAATGTGACTGTTATCAAGGCGTACTTACTGGAGCTGGGTTTAAGAAACTGACAAGCTTTCGTAATGTTTCTAAATGGCTTAACGGTTTTAAATGAAGGTATTTGAACATTAAGAAGTTACGAATTGATAAGGGTTGATGTATTCCAAACATGACTAGCTTCCCTTCATAGTAAATTTTGGAATATCAACGCTTTGACCGATTAAAGCATGTCTAATATTTCGCTGTTAAAGGATATCCTATGAACAGAATATTTCGCCCAATTCTCGTGACCGCGCTAGTCGCCGGACTATCGCTAAATTACAACCAATGCCCGGCTCAAACTATAAAAAACGGCTTTAAAAAGACAGTTTTATCAACTGATTTTTTATCCGAAGGCGTGGCTGCAGCGGATTTGAACAAAGACAAAAAGATAGATATCATCGCCGGATACAACTGGTTTGAAGCACCCGACTGGAAGAAGCATGAGTTTGCTACAACCCGTGTTTTCGATCCGAAAAAGGAGTATAGTAATTCATTTCTGAACCTGGGAATGGATGTCAACCTTGACGGCTCGGACGATGTTGTCGTGATCGACTTTCCCGGACTTCCGGGTTTTTGGTTTGAAAATCCCGGCAAGACGAAGAACGGCTGGAAGAAGCATATGATTGCAAACTCAGTCGGCATTACGAACGAGTCTCCCGGGTTTATTGATGTGGATGGGGATGGCAGACTGGATATTTTGTGTGGAGATAAAGAGAAAAAACAGATCATCTGGATCAAAGCGCCTGTTACAAAAGGAGATACAACCTGGCAACGTTTCGCGCTTTCAGCTGAAAATGTTCCTGGAACAGAAGATTTCTCGCACGGGATTGGCTACGGCGATATCAATATGGACGGGAAAAAGGATGTTGTGGTTCGGGAAGGATGGTTTGAAGGAACCAAAAATCTGGACAAAGGCGACTGGAAATTTCATCCGGCAAATCTAGGTGCGGCATGCTCCCATATGCAGGTGATGGATGTGAACAGAGATGGCAAAAACGATGTGATCAGCGCCTCTGCGCACGCATTGGGGATCTGGTGGTATGAACAAATAAAGGCCAGCGACGGCTCGATTAATTTCGTAACGCATTTGATCAGTGAAAAAACAGCGCAAACACATTCATCTGTAATGGTCGACCTGAACGGTGACGGCAACAACGAATATATCACCGGAAAACGGTTTCTGGCGCACCACGGTCGGGACCCAGGCGATGCAGCTGCTGCCTATCTGCTTTGGTATGAAATCACGCCGGGTATTGCTCCATATTTCAAAGAGCATATCATTGACGACGACTCCGGCGCAGGACTAAATATCACGGTAAAAGATATGAACGGCGATAAAAAGCCCGATATCGTGATATCGAATAAGAAAGGCGTGTTTTTGTTTGAAAATAAACTTTGACAGGTTTTTTTTGGGAGGAAAGGGAGGATGGACGATGGGAGTGCAATGTTCTCAATTCTTTCAAGAATGGGTATTGACCGAAATAATGCCTGTCAGCCTGAGCTTATCGAAGGCCGAGCCGCGACATCAGATTACACAGAAACAACATTTCAACAAGGCAAAAAAGGAGCAACTTTAACCTCAGTTAACGATCCAAAAACAAAATCTCGACCCGCCTGCTTCTGACTTTACTTTCTTCTGAATCGGTTGG
The DNA here is from genome assembly GCF_056895215.1 of Dyadobacter sp. HNCC25DJ184. Classification (NCBI taxonomy): domain Bacteria; kingdom Pseudomonadati; phylum Bacteroidota; class Cytophagia; order Cytophagales; family Spirosomataceae; genus Dyadobacter; species Dyadobacter sp. HNCC25DJ184. The sequence goes on from NZ_JBXHAQ010000007.1 coordinate 137,126, forward strand.
GGTGGCAGAGGTGTCGCTGCCTTTTCCGATGTAAAATATCTGAGCAGAATTTACTCCTTTCTCTCTCAGATAGTTACTCACCACAGCCGCGCGGTTTTCTGATAAAAGTCGGTTCAAATCTTTCCTACCCACAGGATCAGTGTACCCAACAACGTGAATTTTCACGTCTTTTCTAGTTCTGAGATAGCCAGCAACAGAATCCAGAGTCTGCACTGCATCCGGCCTCAATATATAGCTGCTTTGGTCGAAATACAGAGTTTTCGACGGCGGACTGGGAGACTCACTAACTTTTGCGACGGCGGACGGAGGCAACTCTTTCTTCTCCGGTTGTTTTCTTTCAGGTACAACAACTGGTGGTGTAACCTTTTTCTCCCGCTCGACCTTAGTAACGACGGGAGGGGGTGGCGTTTCTTTCTTCTCAGGCTCCTTCGCTTTCTCAGGAACGACAGGCGGACTAATTTTCTTCCCAGGCTCTTCAATTTTCACAACAGGTGCCGTTGCAATATCCTTCTTCGCTGGTTCGATGGGCTTTTCAACAGGAGTCGTTGGCACTTCTTTTTTCTCGGTCTCCTTTTTGGATGATTTTTCAACAAGTTTTTCAACCTTATCCTTTTTCTTAAAATCAAAATATTTTAAAGTGATCCCCGTGCCCACTGTAAATCTTTCCTCTCTAATCGTTTTCCCATCTTTTCCCGTCATTGTAATTTGATATTCGCCAGGCATTGACGCCGAGTTCAAGCTATGCGGCATGGCCTTACCAGGAAGCTTCACAAATCTGGTGTAGCGTTGATTGCTCAAATTTCGAACTTCTGTGGTTATCGCAGGATTAGTGGGCACGTTAACATAACTCTCAACGATCTGATTTACAGACTTCAACAACCTGAAACGAAAGAGTAATTCCTGACCACGGAGTTTGACTTTATACATATTCCCGCTAAAAAAATCATAGCCTTCCGCGTAAACGCCGGCACCCATGGTATCGTCCTGATTAAGCCAAAGCACACTCGCTTTGCCTTTCCCGGTTTCAATACACTTCATCTGGCCCGTCAGTGCGGATGTAATACAAATCCTGGCCGTGATCACCTCGCCATTCGCTGCGTCTACCGCCTCGAAGTATACCTTTCCCATCGCAGGATCACAGGCAATAGAGTCGGGAACGACCGTCGAATCCTTTAGATAGCTTTTGGTAAGTATCTGTTCTGAATCCAGCAGAATCATCGGGATCGTCAACTCGAATTTCTGACCTGGTTTATCCTTATCGATGATGTTCACAGGAATATTTCGGGTGCGATATCCCTGAGCCCGAAACACCAGATTGCGAAGTCCAGTTGGCACCTGAAGGTTAAATATAGCAGACTCCTCACTCTCAGCAGCTCCGGGTTGGCTGTTGGCAGATCCGGTCGCTACCAGTTTCAAATCCTTGCCCGTGTTGATATCCCACATTTTTCCGGTAACCGACACCGTATCCGCTTTTACAGCATGATTCGGTGGTGAGACGCCCCAGGAAAAGAGGAAGAGCAAAACTGAAAACATAATGTGTTAGCGCGATGATGGAATGTGAATGGCCTGTTTGCTACATACTTTATTTATCAAAGGATGCTTACAGATTATACGCCCAATATCGCGAATTGTTATTTACCAATTCATTTTAAACAAAGAAACCGCCTGTCGCGGAAGCGGGAAATCGAGTTCAATCTGATCATTTTTCACCGTAACCCAGCGGGGAGAGCCGAATGTTTTCAATTGCCCAGCATCTTCCAAAACCGTAATTTGCTCAGCAGTAGGAGCTTTCGGCGAGCCCATACTTTTCCATACTTCGTATGAATTGCTGTGTTTTTGGTCAATCCGATATTCCTGAACTAATATTCTTTTTGCCTTTAAACCATTCATTTTGAGCTTAACGGGCGAATCGGGCGACATCAGGTTATCGTCATGATAATTCCACACCATCACAGCTGCCTCATTCGCGTCTTTTGTCGCATATGCATTGATATCGGGAAGTCCACGTACACTTTCGTCTCTCACTTTGGTAAAGTTATATGCGAGATTCTGCTTCACCTCCACTCTTTTCCCCTGCATCATTCCAAACATCCGGAACACATTTAAAACCGGTTTGTCCACGCCATTGGTTGCCAAATCCCGAAATCCACGAAACCAGGCCTGATCCTCGAATTCAAACGCCCAGGTTACAGCACCCAGCAAATTGACGCCCCTCGCTTCGGCCAGTTCATGTTTCCGTGCAAAAGAGGCAGCGGTGTAACTGGAATACATGGTTCCGTTTCGGTATGCGTTTTGCGGATTGAGGTCTTCTGAGCAAGCAGCGCAGCCTTCAGGATCAGATTCACCAATTATGATTGGCAAATGTTTCAGCGTCGGATATGTTGCCAGTATTTCAAAACCCTTGTCAATGTCACGTAGTTGTGCTCCCATATCCATTCTAACATGACCTTCCACAACTTTCGGCGAACCTTTGGCATGAAACGATATGAAGTCAATCGGCGAACCTGTCTTGCCTGTTACATAGTTTTTGCCGCTTACAACATGGTCTAAAAAGGTCTTGTAAAATTTGGCAGAGACATCCCAGTTCGGTCCCGTCACTTCTGGTCCACCCATTTTTGCGGTGGGCAAAGCGCGTTTTACCGCATCAGCTGAATAATCATATAGTTTGATATACTCATCAACGGTGCCTTTCCAGTAGCTTATATTTGGCTCGTTCCATAGTTCCCAATACCATTTTTCCACTTCTGCCTTGCCATATCTGGCCACCGAATGTTTCACCCACTGATATACCAGTTCGGCAAATTTGCTGTAGTCTTTCGGCGGATAAGCCCAGCCGGTATAGATATCGTTATAGTTGTCGCCTGGTTTCCAATGATGGCGATAGGGCACAGGATGTGTCGACATAGCCTCGGGCATAAACCCGATCTGAGCCAGTGGGTGCATGCCTCTGTCGATGTAAGTATCAAATATCTTGTCGACGATCTTCCAGTCGTATATTGGTTTCCCGTCTTTGTCTTCGGTATATACATTCGTGGAACCCCATTTCAAAGCCGCTTCGCCATCGCCCGTCACGAACATGCTGTGCGCACGCACATACACAGGGACTTTGCTAAGCTGAGATATTTCTGTCAGCAGCTTTTTCCCGTCTTTCATATAGGTATAGTTCGGCTCATCATATCCAAACCATGCCCATATGGGTTTTGCGTCCCCTTTTTCTTTAGCAAAATCAATCTCAATCTTGACTTGAGCCCAAGAATTGGAGATCTCCAAGAATAATAACAGCACTAACAACGAGATAGATTTAACCAATCGAAAGAGCAAATTATTTATGGATGAAGGCAAAGCATTAATGAACATCATTTCCAATTGGATTTTAAATTTCACTTAAATATTTGTTTTCATATCAATCAATTCTCTTCCCAAAGCATGCTGATTATTCTCAATGATTCTAAAAAAACCTTTTTCTACATCGACTGCTATCCTATTATTAAAATGTTCACTCGCGATAGAAGCACACAGATCACACCATACTAAATAATAGGCCTGTGATTTTCCAGATACCCTAATTGTTGTATCTTTTTTTTCCAAATGGAATGTGATTGAGAGGATTATTAATATTGTTGTCACGTAACTCCATTATTTTCTTATCGAGTACAACGTACTTATTAGGATTAAGAAACATCAGTATTTTAGAAATAAATGCGAAACCAGAAAATTCTGGCATACCTAAAGCCCTAATTGAAATAGCACTGTAACTGCTATTTTGAACATATCTTCTAAACCTCTCGAGTTGTTGATTTGTAACATTCTGTCGAAATAACGTCACCCTTCGGTCTCTATAACCGATCCGTGCATATCCCCAATATAGCACGTTAGAGAGACCATTTTTTATTTCCATCAAATCATTTGACGAAAGTCTTGTCAGAATGTAATTTTCCAAATTTCGATAATTATTGAAATGAATCTCATGATCTTCATTAAAATCGTACAAAATCGAAGGAAAATCATATCCGTTCATAAAATTTGTTAGCCGTTCCATGTGTTTATTTTTAAATTGATCTTAATGATTTGAATTGCAATATCTTTTAGCTGTTTGAAATATTTAACACTAAAAATGCCGTGAGTTAGAAAAAATACTAACTCACGGCATTTTAAATTTGCTTTCGGTGACTACCGACCCGTCAATTTCTTGATCAAATCAACTTCAGCCTGTCGATATGGTGTTCCGTCTTTTCTGAAAATATCGTGAAACCATAAGTCCGGTTCTTTGGTATAAGTTTTCTTCCAGCTGTCCCATGGATATATCGTTTGCGACTTACCGTCAACAAGTCCCCAGTTGATGGCTGCTACGTTGTACTTTTTCGCAATGGGCAGTGAAGTTTCGAAAAAGCTTCCGTTTCCTCTTGACATATACTCGGTGCATATCAACGGGCGGTCATACTGTTGCAATTGCACAATACGTTTCTCAAAATCTTTTGCATCGTTATAATTATGGAAAGAAACCACGTCAGATTCCTCGATACTAGCCTTCTCAATCGGTTTCAAAGTTTCCGGAGTTGCCCAGTCGCCTGCCCAGACGCCTGCAGTCAATGGTTGCGAGGGATTTACCGAACGCGCCAATGCGAACGATTTTTTCATTAACGGCAACACATAATCCACTTTGTTCGGCAGCTCCACTTTTCCATATGAGCTGTCGTTGGTATTGTCCGGCTCGTTCCAGATATCCCATGCCAATATCCGGTCGTCATTTGCAAATTTGCCGACGGTACCCGTGACATATCGGGCGAGGCGAGGATATTGGGTCGAGTCTTTCAGAGCATTGAAGCCCGGGCTTTGAACCCAACCCGAGTTGTGAACGCCTGGCTTCGGTGCGCGTTGCTTTCCCAATTTTGGAAACGGATCCCAGCAAGAATCAAATAATACGAATACCGGCTTGATATTATGCTTGGCCGCGATACCCAAAAACACATCCAATCTGTTAAAAAAACCGGTTGAATCCTGTTCATACAACAAGTCGTGCAGATATACGCGCATGGTATTCATGCCAATATTTTGCGCCCAGCCAAGTTCTCTGTTAATAGTCGCTGTATCAAACGACTCCGCCTGAAACATTTCCAGCTGATTTATCGCCGTGCTTGGCAGGAAATCCGCGCCAACGACCCAGCCTTGTTTTCCATACCATTCTTTGGCATGTTCCTTGGTCCATATTTCCCGGCCCGCCACGGTGGCCACGGCTTCTTCTTTCTTTTCCTCCTTTTTGGCACAACTAAAAATGGCCGTAGCAGCCATCAAAGCAATCATTGTGTTTTTAAATAACTTCATTCGGTTATTGGTTTATAAATCTGATAATCATTTTATTCTTTCAATTTCACTTAAAAACCGGTGCGTTCTGGATATTCATATTGGGCACCTCGTTTTTAATCTCCGGCCAATCGTTTTTCCAGGTTACTTTATCAATCATCAGCATTCTGCGATTGGCACCGGTCGGTACTTTGGCATTGTTAACGAACATCGCATGATATAGTATCCAGTCGTCACCATTGTCATCCGTCACAATTCGCGAGTTATGTCCTGGCCCGGCAATTTCGTCGGTGCGGTGGATCAACACTGTACCTGTTCCTCGAGTCGTTAGAGGCTGTCCTGTTTTATCCATATAAGGGCCGAAAAGGCGTTCTGATCGGCCCACTCTCACTTGATATCGGCTTTTCTCCGCATCACAACAATTCTCCTTCGATCCGAAAAAATAGTAATAACCATTTCTTTTATGAATCATAACCGCCTCAAAATCACCGGCTGCAATTTTCGTTTTTTTCGAAATATCTTTTACAGATTTCCCATCTTCCGAGAGTTCGGTGCCATATGTACCCTGCGTGTCAGAGTCCGAATAACTGCCCCAAAAGATATATTTCTTGCCTTCGTTTTCTATATAATATGGATCAATAGAATTCGGCACATTTACCTCGCTACTCAAAAAAAGCTTTCCCAAATCCGTGAAAGGCCCTTCCGGTTTGTCGGAAATAGCCAGCCCAACGCCCGGATCTTTATCTCCCCAAGTTGAGAAAGCATAATAAAGATGATATTTACCATTGACCGCAACTATATCAGGCGCCCATATCCCGCCCTCTTTCCATGATGGTTTCTGAGTAAAAGCTTCGCCTACATATTGCCATTGCACAAGATTCCTGGATTTGACAATCGGAACCTTGCGTGGCCCCTTGCCATCACCCCAGTTGTCCATCGTGCCATATGCATAAAACCAGCCGTCGGAAGCCTTGATTACCGTCGGATCAGCGAGAATTGGCTCAAAAACAGGGTTTTTATACTTCCCCGAGTCTGCTTCCGCTACTGACGTGTCATGGATCGGGTTTGAGTTGCACGCTCCTGAGCCAGCTAAAATCAATGCGTATATTAGAAGTTGTTTCATTTTTAATTTCAAAGTGTTTTTTATACCGAAATCCTTCCCGCTCCGAACCGATTTCCCCCTACTCCAACCAAACAATCTGCGTAAAAGCTCCGTTAACGGCTACATCCCAGGCTTCCAATCTTACCCATTTTCTACCCTTCATATTTTTAGTAAAATGAAAAGACTTCTGACCGAAGCCACTCGTTTCTGACATATCGATCACGTCGTGGAAAACCTCTTTCCCATCACCTGAAACCAGTTCGATTCGGTTGAGTGGGAATGTCCATTTGATATTCACATCAATATCTATATTGCCTTTTGCATCTATTTTGGCAGTCTCTCCGGCTCCTATTTTATTCACCGAGAATGCAGGCAACAAAACTTCTCCGGTCGAGACGAAAAATTTGCCGTTTCTCATCACGTCCAGAACAGGTTGCCATCCATCTTCAAATTTAGGGAGCTGATCCAATTGCAGATAATTCACGTTCAAATGGCCATATAACTCATAGTTCGGTTCAATCCTAAACAGATCGGCCTCGGCGATCACGTTCTTTTTCTGCCCCCAATTGGCCATATCGTCCATCAATTCAAGAACCCTTTTTCCTAATCGGGGTTGAGACAAATCGGCGGGCATCGCCTTCCAGGCCGCTCCCATGAACTGGTCGGATTTATAAAACTCTTCATCTTTGTACTTGTCGGGATATCCTGTTGAACCTTTGGTGCGCGCATGAGCAGTCCATGCCAGGCCTTTTTCCAGCTGCAGCAGTTTCAGCATTTCCTCCTTGTTTCCAATGCGATATATCTTTCCATATACCGGATGATTTTCCACAAACGGCTGGTCTTTTTCTCGGCTCATCAGCCAGTATACCGGTTTTGGGAAAATATTCATCCAATGACCTCCCATAAAATTATTGGGCTCCTCACCTGGCAAAAGCAGAAAATTTCCATCGGAAAGTCGCTGACATTCGCTAAACATAGTTTGCATTTCCGGCCAGCGTTTCGCTTCCGGCCCTCGCGGACTACCCGGCCCATGAAATTCACCCAAATGCACGATATTAACTCCCGTATTTCTTAAAGCTTTTACAAAACCGGGCATTTCTGGCATTGGTTTCCTCGTCAATACATCATCAACATGTTCCTGATGGAAGTGGCTGGACATGGTGTAATATCCTGGAAGTGCCTCATATTTGTCGCCGTGCGTAAATGCCTTCACATCGTCCAAAACTTTTGCATCCTTTTCATCGCTCAGAAGGCAGAAAAAGTTGAATCGCTGCATGGTTTTGGGAGGGGCATTAAACCACGGAACCCAACGGCGATCCCCCAAAAGATCATGACGCAGACCGATCCCAAAGCCAGGAATCAGATTTCGATAATTTTCGCCATACCAGATATGTTCGAGATTATAGCAGTTATCTAAAGGGTAAAAAAACTGATGCGGCGCGGGAAAAACAGCCAGACTTCCTTCCTGCCCTTCACCTATGATGGTGCGGTATTTCACGGCCATCGTGCTCGCCGAATCTTTTGAAAACGAATCCTTATTCCGGACAAACCCTTCTGTGTCAGACCAAAATAGCTTCTTCCAGGCTTTACTTTTGCTCACCAAACCGGCATCATATAATACCGCCACCGAGTCAACCTGAGTGGTTAGAACTGCGGCCACGTTCATGAGCGGCAACCCGTTGTAAAGAGTGATATTAATTGAACCTGAAAAGATATCCGCCTTTGCTCCGGATACGATAATTTCTGTATGTGAACCTGTGGTAACGACTTTCACGCCGCTTTTATCCAACTTAACAGTGTAGCTTTTGGATGGCAGATACGCAGTTTTGTCGAAAAAGATATTCCAACCATTTTGAGACACCAAATCTCTTTTGCCAATGGTTAATATCACGGCTGCATCCAGTCCGCTTGCTATTGTTTTTAAATCATTTGCTTTCCCAATTTGCAGCTGGTTTAGCAATGGCTGTTCCTTCCGCAAATCAATTGATACCTTCCCGTATTTGTTTTCGCCAACCGGCCATTGGATATTTAACTGATCACCGGAATTTGTGATCTGAACACCTTTTTGTTTGTCAAAGCCAGTTAAGTCAACCGGAATTTGTGCGAAACTTCTGGCGGAACATATCAATAAAAAACAAAGAACGAGGAATCTCATATGTTGATTAGGTTTGGAAATTAATACCGCTTCGGCTTGCCAGTTGCCGGCTTTGACTTACCAGGTTTTGAAAACCTGGCAAGTCTTTGTAGATCAGCAAGTTTTTACGAAAGCAGTTGTTTATAAAACGCGAGGCCTTCGCTCGCCAACTCGTCAGAGCTATTCGCCAAAGGCCTCCATATACTTGCTGCACGTGCCAGTTCTTCCGATGGTTGCCCGAAAGTTTCAATCACGACCGCACCGCTATATCCTATTTCTTTCAATGCATCTCGGATTCCCTCCCATTCCAAATGCCCGGTTCCGGGCGTTCCACGATCGCTCTCATTTCCCTGTACATGACAAAGCATATCCACTCCAATTTTCCGGATCGAAGCAGGGATATCCTTTTCCTCAATATTCGAATGAAAGGTATCTAAGACGATCTGCAAATTTCGATGCCCTACTTCATTAACAATAGACAGCGCCTGATCTACTGTATTGACCATATCGGTTTCAAAACGATTGAGTGGTTCGAGACCCAAGGTCACGCCATAGTCGGAAGCGATTTTACTTACTTCGGAAAGCGTTTCAACACACCACGCTCTTTCCTGTTTCTTTTGCTCTACAGAAACCAACCGTGTTTTTCCCACCGCAGAATATAGCGGCCCGCCAAATATCGGGCTAGCCATCTCACCAGCGATTTTGATGCAATCGATGATATATTGCTTGCCAATATTCCTGAAATCGGGATTCGTGCTTGATATATCTCTTTCCGGCCCAAACGCACCACTTATAGTTATTTTTAGATCAAGATCAGCAGCTACATTCCGAATGAGTTTCCAATCGATAATCGATGTGTCTTCCACGGCGATCTCTGCGATATCAAATCCCATCGTTTTTATTTTGGTCAGGAGGTCAATATTTTTCGTTGAAAAGGGTGATGCCCAGATGAATGTACTTGCTCCGAATAGCATGGACGTTTAATAAGTGAATGTGAGAATTAGTGAATGAGTGGATAGGAAAATAACCCTCCCTATTGCAACTATCTTACGGTTTAGTCAGACTTACCAGATTTTAAAAACCTGGCAAGTCTTAGGCTAGCTGATAGATATTATTCGGCGAAGCTTGGAACTTCTATTCTTATTCCGCCTTTCATGGCTGATTCGTGGGCGCAGATTCCTGCGCAGGTATAGTTGGCTGCCAATGCCGCGTCTACCGCTGAATCCCTTCCTTCGACGATCGCCGCTACGAATTCCTGAACCAAATGAGGGTGAGAACCGCCGTGTCCAGCTCCTTGCAGGAACGAGACGTGGTTTGGATCGTCTATTTTTTCTCTTTTTGTGAAATGTTTGATTGGGTCGATCAACAGTTCGTCGGTGTCCGGAACATTAATCCGCTTCGCATTTTCGCCCCCGTCAAATATCACATGTTCCTCATCCTGAAGCTGTTCCCATTCGAACGACATCTTCGTTCCATATACATCATAACTTTCGCGGTACTGACGGACTACATCAAATAACGACCGCGTTGCTTCGGCCACCACGTCCGAATCCTTCAGTTTAAAAGTCGCCGTCTCCACTGCAAATGGCGATCCATATCTGCTTGCCAAATCGTCGCTCAAGCGGCCCGACCCGTGACAAACCACAGATTCTGCTATGGTATTATTGATCTTTAAAAGCGGTGAAATCGCGTGGGTTCCGTTCAACATCGGCGGATATCCTTTCCAATATTCATCCCAACCCTCCATGCTCATATCCTGGATATGCGATCCTCTCACAAACTGAATCCGGCCGAGTTCTCCCGTTTGGGCTAACTTCAAACCATATAAAAACTCACGGGTATAAAGGGCAGTTTCCATCATCATATACACCTTCCCCGACTTGCGTTTGGCAGCCACAATCGCCTCACAATCTTCTTTTGTCATTGCCATCGGGATGGTACAGGCTGTGTGCTTGCCTGCATTTAGAGAGGCAAGGGTCATACGCGCGTGGTCGGGAACAGGCGTTACAACGTGAATCGCGTCCACATCTTCGCGCTTGGGTATATCATCAAAGTGTTCAAAAACCAGATTAGGGTCCAGGTTAAATTTAGCAGATAATTCATCGCGTGTGGCTTTGCTTCTGGTACATATCCCCACCGCTTTTATATTCGGATGACTTTGATAAATCGGAATAAACTCTTTGCCAAAACCCATTCCTACGATCACAACTGTAATTTGCTTCTGACTCATGTTCTTTAATTTTAACTTTAATAAATGTTTTTATTTTTTTGATTTTACTTGAAATATGTTTTCGCGTTGCAAACGCCTAACCATGGAAAACCGAAGGTTCGCCGCAGCGATTGTAAATCGGTTTCAGCGGGTTTTAGCACAAATCGCACGGTACTTCGCTTCGAACTCCCAACACTACTCTGCGTTAACCTTACTCATTACTTCCCAGCCGCCCACTTAACCGAGTTTCTTAATATCGTTTTATACGGTTCAATGGTATGCGACGCCTGGTCGTGGCCGAGCGCAATTCCTACAATCCGGCCCTTAGGATATTTAACGACGAACAAGTTGGTAAATACGTCCGGAGAGGTTGTGGCTTTTGCGGTAGCCAATATCTCAATGGGAGTTCCCGACGGATCCTGTTTGTAATAATAGAGCTCGTCGTCGAGCGTAAATGTTGCCGGAACACCCTTGGTAATCGGATGTTTTTGGGTGATCGTTACTTCGAAATTGCCATATTTATTATGTCCTTTCGAACCGCCTCCCACCAGCTTCTGGTTGTATTCCGGCCAGTCGGCCCAGTTATACCACAGCGCTGGATGCGCGAGAATCAATCCTTTTCCACTATCCACAAAAGCGAAAATGGCCTTTCTGGTAGCATCGTCTTTTATCGGTTGATTATTGGCCAAAAACAGCACGTCGATTGCGGGCAACTTGCTCAATATTGTGGTTGGATCGGAGGTATATTCAACCGTGGCTAATCCGTCAGTTTGGAGCGTAGCCACATCTTCACCTTTGTACCATTTATCAAAGTCATGAGACGAACCGCCACCTACCATCAACACCCGGATAGGCTTTTTTACATTGGGGATATTTGCATAACAAGTGATTGTAAATAGTGTCAACAGGATGAGTATTGAGCGAAATTTTAGATTGTTCATGTTTTAGTTTTTAGGTATTAGTGATTAGCTTTTAGTTTTTAAACGCAGAGCAAAATTGAGTTTAACCGGAGTTTCGCTGAGTTTTCCCTTCATCCCTTCCCCCCTTTCGTCCCTTTCCCCCCTCCTCCTTTCCTCCCTCCTCCTTTCCTCCCTACTTCCCCTCCCCTATTTCACCCTTAAAATCCCATTCATCCCCCGCCAGTGTCCCGGGAAGGTACACACGAAGGGATAGTCGCCGGGAGTAGATGGAACTGTGAAAACCAGTGATACTGTTTCACCTGAGTTTACGAGTTTGGTTGAGAAAAGTACTTCCGGCAGGTTTGGCACATAGTATTTTTCGGCCGCTTTTGGGTCTGTCAACATCGCGTCGGCCGCTTTTCCTACTCTTTGCAATGATCCTGGTTTCAGAATGAGCATATTATGTTGCATACCATCCGTATTTTCAAAATTGATGACCACTTTCTCACCTGCTTTTGCTGTAATCAGTTTGTTGGAAAACTGCATCATATCCAACACCACCGACTGATCAATTGCTCTAGCGCCCTCAACCGCTTGAACGACCGTTTTAGCTTCCGGCACTTTTGAGCTTGCCGATGGTACTTTCAGTTCCAATGTCAGTTTTTGAAAATTTCCGTCGAAACCGAACTTTCCGTCATAGTTCCCAATCTTGTCTGAACCCTCGACATCTTCTCCAGTTCTTAGAATATTGTCCAGCGGATTCATAAAAAGCATATGCGCCTGTCCTGTTCCCGCTTCTTTTCCGTCCACCAAAATATATATTCTTCCGTCTTTTTGCAGACCAGCTTCCAGTTCGAATTTCTCTGGCAGAGCTTCTGTTGTCTGTGCTTGGTAAGTTTGTCCATGCTGTCTTACGGCCATCACAACTTTTCCATCCTGAATATAAAGACCATATCCTCCCTTTTCTCCGCCTTGTCCGACGATAAACCCTTTCGCAGCTCGTTCTTTTGGTTTGCTCACGCTTGTACGAATGATGATCTCCTTATTCGAAACGTCCGGCGAAAATTGCATCGCCATTCTCCGACCAAGTGGATATACTTCTGATTTTAAAGAAGTTATTATACTTTCGCTTAATTTGGATTTCAAAGAAGCAGTAGAAGCCGCAGCTTCAAAACCTAGCTGGTGCTTTACCGCTGCCGCCATCAGCGCGCGAGATATCCACTGATCTTTTATATTCTCTTCCTTCACGGAAGCTGTATATATTTCCTTTCCGATTAGGTCAGAATTGGGGAAATCCGCCAAAGCCAGAATGACTGTCAAACGAGTATTGAGATTAGGATCGCTCAGGAGGCTTTTCAGCAATTGAAAGCTTGCTTCGGTTTTTGGCAGCACGCCGGCCGCAGCTTTGCGGACTCCTGCCGCAGGATGTGAAAGTGCATTTTCTGCTACTTTTAGTGCTTCCGGATTTTTGCCCTCCAATACTCCCATTCCTTTTAAAGTCCATAGCGCATTAATCGCCGGTCCGCCAAGGCCGATTTCGTCAACCGACTTATTATCAATAATCTTATATAAACCCGGCAATGCGGATGTATTTTTAGCTTCAACCAAAAGTCGTTGTGCAGTCATCCGCCAGAACATATTGTCGCTCTGCAAAGCCAGAAGAAGGCCGGGGATATCATTTTTCGACAATTTGAATGACTCCGATTTCTTTCCTTTTTCATATGCCACGCGGTAAATGCGGCCATGATTGATATCGCGAAATGAGCTTTGGAATGCATTTCCTTGTCCATGGGGCTGTTCTGTAAATGGAAGGATAAATTCGGAAGGTGATTGAGCAGGAACGAATACATTATGCTGAATGATGAAGTTGTTCCAATCTGCCACCCAGACATTGCCATCCGGACCAACTTCAGCCTGAACCGGGCCAAACCATTCATCAGAACTTGCCATCAAATTCCAGCCATCTTTTTCCTTAAATCCAGCGCCATCAGGCTCAAGAATGGCTTCATGAACCAGTCTGATTGTCGGCTCGCTTACGAACGCTATTCTATTCCAGTATTTCTTCGGGTAATTCCTGGCGGTGTAAAAACGGTGCCCTGCCGCTGAAGTGAATCCCCCTACAACATCCACCTGTCTTAAATTCGGTGTCATCGAGTGGGCGTCATAGTGACCGTCTATTTTTTGAACAGACTGAATCGAGTTATCTCCGTCTAAGGCACGCAGCATATGACGGGATGGAATTGAATAAAATGCGCTGTGGGTATTGTTTGCCGTGGAAAGGAACACGTTGTTATCTTCAGTAAAGCCCAATCCCCAGGTATTGTTGGAGCTTGCACCCAGATATTCAAAATCCGAACCGTCGGGATTAAATTGATATACCCCTTGCCCGAAAGTCAGGAACTTGCCATTGACCATTCCATTGAAACCCGCATATCCGTTTACTCCCCATATCTTGTTGTCAAAACCATATTGCAGGTTAGACGGGCCGGCGTGGGTATCGTTTTTACCCCAACCGGTCATAATTACCTGACGGACATCCGCTACATCATCTCCATTCGTATCTTTCAAAAACAGAAAGTCAGGAGCCATGGAGACGATAACGCCGTCGTTGCTAAATACCATACTGGTCGGGATATTCAGCTTGTCGGCGAAAACGGTGAATTTATCCGCTTTTCCATCGCCATTGGTATCTTCACAAATCTTGATGCGATCGTTGGCCGCACCGTCTGTTTCTTTGAAGGTATTCGGATAATCGACTGATTCGACGATCCAGAGACGGCCTCTTTCATCCCACGCCATGGCGATTGGATTGGTGATATCCGGCTCAGCTGCAAACAGTTCTGCTTTAAAACCGGGAGGCGTCTGCGTCAGTTTCATGGACTCCGAAGGAGATAGCGATTCCTGTATTTTTGGAACCACATGACGGGCAGTGAAGCGGGCGATGGTATCTGCATTGTAAATATCAACCTTCGGTAATTTGAGGCCTGCGATTTGCTGATTTACTTTATCGCCAATTGCCCATAATACGCCATTTCGGACCATATTCAGGAAACCGATGTTGGTCCAGGTTTTATCTTCATGTCCATATGCAGTGTAAAAAACCCGGCCTTTTCCTTCATTTCGAACCCATGTATAGGGTTCATGAACCTCACCATCAATGCGCTCGCCCAAAACCTGGTTGTCGGGATTCAGGTTTTTAAGTACATAGGTTTCATCCCATGTTACAAATTCCGGTATACCCTTCATCACCGGATGATCCGGTTTAAGGATGATATTCTTGAAAGTTCCGGTTTTGTGAGATTCAAATTGTCCGCCGATGGTGTTGATATACCACTCCGAATTGCGGAAACAGCCAGAAGCCGAATGCAAAGGAATCAGACCTTTTCCGCTTTCAACAAAAGCGCGCATGGCACTTTCCTGAGCGGGAGGTAGCGAATCATGATTGGCATATATAATCAGCCCGTCGAATTTGCTGAGATTTTCTGTATTGATGTCGTTCAAATCGGCGGTATAGGTCATATTGACACCGCTTTCGAATAGCTTGATGGCCAGCCACGGGGCATATTTGCCTGAGTCGTGGTGTTTGCTGTTATGGCCTAAAAATAAGACCTCCGCCCTTCTCGGCCCAGTCGGAGAATTAACTGCATTTTGGTTAATAGACTTCTTATCACGTGCACAAGAAGCAAAAAATAACGCTGCTAAAATTAATAAGTGAATTTTTCTCATTTAGACAAAAAGGGTCAGGATTGGTAATTTTTGACATCACCAGAAAGGAAAGCGATAATGAAGGCAGAGACGGTGTCCCTGCCTTTCCTTACTAAACTTAGAGTTTAACTTTTTCTACCGTTGAGAATAGCATATCTTCTATTCCCTTGATTTTCACTCCAACTCTGGCAAAGACGTAATCCTGCGTTGGGGTCAACGGAGCCACATCTGTGGTTAAAGTGATGTTGGAAATATCCTTTATTTCATCACCATTTTGAGTAGCTGTTGCGATGTTGGTAGCGCGGGAAACGAACCCGGTTTTATTGACAAAAAGCGTAACGCTTTCCACCTCTCTGGCATCCACCCCTTTCAGAATCTGCTCCAGTTTGGCAGATACTGAAACTCTGCTTTCACCACCGCTAAAAGTCGCCGATTGGAAAATATAATACGGCATTACCTCAACATCAACTGTTTTGCTTCCTGCGAGACTCACATATATCGTGTCCTTTTGAGCGGCGCTGGTCTGAATGGTTTGGAACGGCCCTCTTCCCTGAGGAAATACCATTTTATATTCACCATTGAACAATACGGAAGAATATGCTCCTGACTGATCAATCGGTGCGTTAATGGCCGCCAGTTTACCAAACCCAGGTTGCCATAACTGCAACCGAACCTGATTATATTCAACTCCAATGGGTTGACCCTGATATACTACCCGACCGGATAAGACCGACTTCGGCTCTGCATAGTTGTCCTTCTCGCAAGACGATAAAAGCCCAACCGATGCCAACATTATTAAAAATTGAAACCTTGATTTCATAGTATCGTTTGATTGAACTGTCTGTTATTGATTAGGATTTCTTTTAATCAGCGGATTGTTGTTGATCACATCGTCCGGGATATAGGAATAGTAATTTCCCAAACGGAAATTATCTGACCCGGTTACGCGACTTAGTTTCGTAATCTTATAAATCCATTTTCCATCATTCGGAGAACCCGGCTCATAGATTTTGTAAGGCCACAGGCCCCAGGGTTGGGTGCTTCTTTTGGTTGCTTTGCCCAAATCCTTTGAAATCTCACCGGCAGAAATTGCATTGCCATCCATAATTTGGTGCGCGATCCGCCATCTTTTGATATCGTCCAGATAATGACCTTCAAACGCAAATTCCACACGACGCTCGTGAACAACCCGGTCGAAAGTAATTTCTGCCGGAGTCAATGGCTTTACCAAACCCGCTCTTGCCCTTACTTCGTTCATATAACCCGCTGCATCGGTAAGATTTCCTAGCTCAAAAGAAGCCTCAGCGGCATTCAGCAGAATTTCCGCATAACGATACCGAACATTCCAAACTTCACTTTGCACCCCGCGCTGGCCTGAGCCGACAACCGGATCCTGGTATTTGCGGACATAAAAACCAGTCTGAGCGGTAAACTCAAAGCCATCGATAGGACCGTCAAAACCAACTACTTGTTCTGGAACTGTTTTTCCCGGCAACACTTTCTGAGCTCCGCGGTCTGAACCGGAAATAATACTTCCATCTGCCAGCTGATATCCTGCCCAAATATCCACTGTTCTTCCTTTGAATGCCGTTCCGGGGAGCAATATCGTTCCGGAAAGACGTGCATCACGACCTGCGAAAATGTCTGCCTGCCGCGTGTAGTATATCGGTTTTCCCGCAGCGTCGGTAGTTGGAATCGGAGCGAAAGTATTGTCCAGTTTTTCAAATGCTTCGACCAGATTCAAAGACGGATTGATTCGTCCACCTTCTTCTTCCTCTGCGCCATAACGCGGTTGGTTAGCACCTGTGAAATAATGAACTTTACCACTCTTTAACTTAAAATCGTCGACAAAAATCACCTCAGAATTGTTGGCTTTGTCGTAAAATATGCTCGAAAAGTTTTCAGACAAATCTGGCTTTTTGTTGTACAACGCATATCCCCCGGCACTTCCACTGATGATTTCTTTGGCTGCTGTCAAAGACTTATTATAGTAGGCATCAGCCATGCTTGCAGGGATACCAACCTCACCACCAGCCAAAGCTACCTGCGGAGTTGTTGTACCATGTTTGGCGATTGATCCGGCATATAGAGCAGCCCGCGATTCCATTGCCAAAGCAGCTCCTTTTGTAGCGCGCGATTTCTCTGATACAGATACAGGAAGAAAATCTTTAATCGCCTCAGCTTCACTAATTACAAAATCATATACCTCCGATTCCTTTGCGCGAGGATGGCGCAAATAAGACGGATCACCGCTGAAATCATAGGTTAATGGCTCCAGAATAAGAGGAACGCCTCCCATGATTTTCACCAGTTCGAAGTAATAGGAAGCACGTAGGAATCTTGCTTCTGCCAGAAAGCGAGCTTTAACGTCATCCTTTAAAATAGTTGCGGCTTCGCATTTTTGAATGAACAAGTTCAGCTCACGGATATAGGTAAAGTCCCATAACACCCCCCAGTTTTCGTTGTCTGCGTTATTCACTTTCCAGAATCGGTAATCCAGATCACCATCCTGGAAATAACGATATCTCCCCGCTTCTGACCAGAATGCTTCGTTATACCCCGCAAGGGAAGCCCAATCTTTAACGGTGCCTATATCGTAATACCTGTTATAAAGATTTCCCAAAACAGATAAAACCATAGTTTCGTCAGTCCAGACCTGCTCCTCGGTCAGGATGCTGGTTGGTGGACGATCCAGAAAAGAATCGTCGTTACATCCCATGGTTGAAGAAAGTATTGCAAGGGTCGCTATATAAAATATCTTTTTCATCTTAATACAATTTCAGGTTCAGATTGACAAACTAATACCAACGTTAACAAACTTATTCTGAGGATATTGCAATCCATTTCCATCAGATATTTCGGGATCCACGCCGAACTCCTTCAGGTTGTCGATCGAGAACAGGTTGTATGCGTTGATATAAAATCTTGCACGCTGCATTTTCAATTTCGTCAAAACGCTCTTCGGCAATGAATATCCTATTTCCAAAGTTCTGGCTCTCAGGTATTTCACGTTATGCAACCAGAAAGTAGAGTTCTTGTTATAGTTGCTGTGGCCACCGTCATTATAGCGCAATGCCGGATATTTGCCCGGTATCCACTCGCTATTCAAATCAAACGGATCGGCGCGGTGCCATCTGTCAAGAAAAATGCTGTTCAAGGCACCTTCGTTCTGATATGCCCAACGCTGCTCCCAGTTTTGATTCCATGAATACATGCCACCTCCCGAGAAATCGGCATTGAAAGAAATTCCTTTCCAGCTTACAGCCAGATTGAGACCAAAATTGATATTTGGTTGTCCTGATTCCGTATATCCGATCGGTCTTTCATCTGCGCCATCGATCACATTATCGCCATTGATATCCTTGTAAATCAGGTCACCCGGTAGCAATGTGCGGTTGCCTTGTCCATCTATATTAACCGGGTATTCCGCAATTTGTTCCTGCGACTGGAATTGTCCGATTGTCTCATATCCCCAGAAAATGTTGTTGTATCGCTGCTCACCAGAGTTCCGGTAACGGTCAAGGGAATTGTTGAATATCGGCTTATAAGACGATAAGAATTTACTGCGCGAGAATGAAAAATTTCCACCAATAGAGTAGCTGATTTCACCCGATGCAGCCTTGCCATTATATGCAAGCGAGCCCTCCCAACCTTGCTGCTGGTCGCTGTTTACGTTTTCGTCTGGCAGGCTATATCCAACTTCACTTGGAATAAGGATGTCATATTTACGACCCAACAATCCCGTCCTAACACGTTTGAAGTAGTCGAAAGTACCTGAAACTTTTGTTCCAAACAGTGAAAAGTCAGCCCCGATATCCAGAATCTTACTTTTGAACCAGGATATATTGTTTACAATCTGCCCCTTATCTCTGGATGTTACAATGGCAGTTCCACTCAGAATCGCATTTCCCTGATTGTAGTTATACCCAGGCAAGTATGCATATGGGCTTAGATTGTTAATGTTATCATCTCCCAAAACCCCGTAAGATGCCCTGAATTTAAGATCATCCAGTCCGCTGCGCTCTCCAATCCAGTTCTTCAAAAACTGTTCTTCCGTTATTCTCCATCCGGCGGAAGCAGACGGGAAGAAGCCAACGCGGCGATCTGGCGCAAATTTCCAGGATGCATCCCGACGTCCCGACATTTCGAAGTAATATTTGCCTGCGTAGTCATAAGTAAAGCGACCGATATACCCTATACGTGCCTCCTGATCGTCGCGGTCATTATAGGCGTCAGCCGTTGCAAAGTATATAAGCGGTAACACGTTCGTGGAAGGAACGGAGTGAATCCATTGCTCCTGATCGCGCTGTTCCTGACGCTCTGCCACAAAGGTTGCTCCGACGTTGTGCTTGCCAAAAGTATTATTGTAGCTCGCCTGAGCCTGGTAGATATTGCGCATGATTTTACGAGTTCCGCGCTCCCGCCAAGGGTTGGTACTTCCGCCAGTTACCGTATATGTATCGTCCGTAGCGTTATAAGTATATGCTTTATAGGTATACTCGTGGCCGTTCAGTACCCTATCGGCTATATAGTAAGAATACATACCCTTGACCATCAAACCTTTAACACCCGGAATTTTATATTCTGCCTGCATATTAGTCTGAAGTACTCTCCAGATTTCGGTGGCATATCCTCCCAGCTTTTTGTTATTATAAGCCCAGTTGGTTTCGTTGTGTTTAATATCATTAAGGTACTCCGGATTGTCGTTTGCATATGGCCTCTCAAATGGACGGTTTCTCATAATTGCAAACCGGGGTAGCCAATAGTCATCGCCACCAGGAATACCAGGATTGTCTCTTGTTTCGATACGACCGTTGATCTGAACACCAACTTTCAGATTATCAGTAATTTGGGCATCAACATTACTTTGAATATTGGTTCTTTTGAACGTAAACTCACGACCCAGCACAGAGTTCTGGAAAAGGTGAGTTGCAGATATGTAGTAGGAGATCTTGTCCGACCCGCCCGTCATATTCAGGTTAAATGAATGGAGCGGCGAGTTTTTCTTAACGATAAAATCTTTCCAGTTAAATGTCTGATAACCAGGCTCAGTTCCAGCTTTATATTTCTCTAATTCCGCGGGTGTTATGGCCGTTGTACCATATTGATTCATATCTGCTTCTGCTTTTCCGAGCATCCATTGGTAAGAGTCATTTACAACATTCGGGAATCTCGACCAGTTTTGCCAGCCGGTATATGCGTCCAGATTGATGGTATTTTTGGTGCCGTTTTTACCTCTTTTAGTTGTAACAACAACAACTCCGTTTGCCGCACGAACACCATATATGGCTGCGGACGCATCTTTCAGGATGGTAATACTTTCGATATCGTTTGGCGCAATGTTGTTAAACTGGCCTGCATCCTGTTGAATTCCGTCAATAACATATAGCGGATTTCCCATATTACGGATCTGGATGTTAGCACTCGCACCCGGACGACCGTCCGGCATACGGAACGTTACTCCCGCGATCTTGCCTGCCAAACCCGAACTCACGGTTGAACCGCCGTGAACACGGTCGAGATCTTTGCTCGTTACGGTTGCGATGGCACCAGTGAGTGACTCTTTCTTTTGAGTACCATAGCCCACAACCACTACTTCCTCCAACGCTTTATCATCTACTTTCAAGATCACGTCCAGTGTTGAGCGTGATTCGGGTAATATAACTTCCTGATTAACAAAACCCACGAATGAAAAAACGAGCAATGTTTCGCCATCCGGAACTTCGAGCGAGAAAACACCACTACCGTCTGTTTGAGTGCCCTTCGTCGTTCCTTTAAGAACAACGCTCACTCCTGGAAGCGGCAATCCTGCCTCATCCTTTACGGTTCCTTTCAGTGTCCGATCGGCAGACGAATTCGACTCCAGCTTAGCTTCCGGCGAATTCAATACATTGACCGGAGTCTGATCGGGCGTGATAATAATGAGATCGTCATTCACTTTATAGCCTAATTGCAAGGGCCGGAGCAACTGATCCAGTACCGATGACAATTGCGCATTATTAACCTTTACAGTTGCTTTTCGTTCCGATTGAATCAGACGGGAGCTGAATACAAATTTGACATTAGTTTGCTTCTCCAATAGCTGAAGAATTTTCTTAACGTTCTGGCTTTGAACGTCTAGCGAAACCTTTTGCTGCAGAACTGCCTGCGCTCGTCCATCGACGGCCAGGGTTGCTCCGGCAAAAAAGCATATCACAAAACATTGGATTATTGAAATACGCATAACAGTGAGGAGAAAATCATTTCTTCGTCGAACTTTTTTCATATTTTTGAATGGATTTGTTGTTTAACGCGATTACTCAACAATACTTTCCCGTGCGATCACATTCCGTGATTGCGAGGTAACTGAACTTACTTTCGGGGATTCCAGGGTCAGTCATGCTGCAACATGGCTGATTTTTTTTGAGGTGTAGAGGCTTTTCTATTTCATAGGCAAAGTCGTCTTTTTGTTAAATGGTGTATAATGTAAAACAGGCTGTTGATGTTCGTTTGTCATTGATGGTCAGTAATAGTCAGTTGTCGTCATCTATATGTAAATCGAAAGCCGACTGCCGAAAGCAGAAGTTGTTTACTGACAGCCCGAACTTGTTATGGTTACAATATTTCCATTGATCTCATACTCAGCATCAATGGCCGCGCATATTACTGCAAGCTTTTGATTGAAAGACTGCCCTACCAGCGTAGCTGTCAGCGGACAATTCTGTAACAGCTTGGCATCATATTGAATTTTCACGTTATATGAATCCTCCAGTGATTTGAAAACTTCCGGGACAGCCGTTTCATCGAAGACAAAAAGTTGTCTGGAAATATCCATATCGAACGAGTTGTTTTCTATTCTCTCAATCGGTGGAATCGGTTTTCCTGTTTTACGGGAAACAGTCACCTGCTGATCAGGATAAAGTATAACCGCCTTTTTCTCCGCATTTTCCAACTCCTTGTCATTGTTCAGGTCGCCTGTCACCCGGAACACCGATACTTTACCTGTCTTCACTTCGACCTTCACGTCCTTGCTATTCTCATTCCCGTCAACCACAAAACTGGTCCCGAGCACTTTGGCAGCAATTCCGTAAGAATAAACCAGGAAGGGGTGTTTCGGATCTTTAACGATCTCAAAAAATGCCCGGCCGGAAAGTCTGATCTCCCTTTTCTTACTTTGCTTGTTAAACAAACACTCCAGTCTGGCTCCCGGCTCCAATACTACCGAGCTCCCGTCAGGCAACAGTACCATTTCCGGCCTGTCCAAATCGTTAACTTTTTCCCAGTATCCTTCTGTTTCCGCTTTCTGCTCGGTCAACGCGACTGCACGAGTCAGACTTTTGTTCTGGTAAACTATGTAACCCACACTTCCGATCCCTAATATGATCGTCACCGAAGCCGCAACCCGCAATTTACTCCAGAGGCTAACTTCTTGACCTTTGCTCACCTCCTTTGGCTCTTCCTCCTCAATTCTATTTTGTACCTCTTTCCACATGCTTTCACTTTGTTCTCTGGTCGGCATGTTCTTTCCGGTATCTTCTGCCAGCAAAAGGATATATTCTTTCGCCGACTCCATAGTTCCTGCTTTTTCGGGATGTTCTTTCAGAAACGCTCGCCAGAAGGTTTCACGCTCTTCATTGGGTTGCAACACCCAGTCTATAAAATCATCATTCCGAATCAGTTCAGTAAGCGAATAAGGGTCGAATTTCATTGAGAATTGCTAGTGGTTATAAATGCCCTTCATATACCAAGAGTGTCAAAAGATGTTTTTGACCTCTTTAAAATGAAATTTTTTTAAAGAAAATTTATACGTCAATATAAAGTAGTGAAAATCAGCAGGAACGAGGAAAGCATATGTCCGAAGTCACGCATGGACACAAGGGCTTTGTAAATAAAGTTTCTTACCGACTTCTCATTGACACCCATTAGCTGGGCGATTTCCGGAAAGCTGAACTCATCAAAATATCGAAGCGTGATCGCCTCCACCTGCCTTTCGGGAAGTTCATCAAGCAGCTGCTTGATCCTCATGCTCCGCGATTCCCGGGATTCTTTTTCAATCAGCGTAGTTTCTGTATCAGCAAAGGAGAATTGAAATATATCATCTTCCGAAACCTCTGACAATTCATCGGATCCGGGATAACGGTTCAAAGCCGTGTGGATTCTGCGGCGTAACGCTCGATATAGATAGAACTTAATTGAGGTAATATCGCTGGAAAGATTGGTTCGAAGACGCCATATATCAATAAAGACCTCTTGCACAGCATCTTCGACGACGGATGTGTTCCTGGTCAGTTTGCAGCCGTAGTTGTATAGCGTTCCGTGGTATTTTTCAAAAATAGAGGTAAAGGCATATTGATCGCTCTGCCTGAGCGAAGCCCATAGCACCTGATCGTTTTCCCATTTTCCTGTCTTTTGCACGTTGTCTATCATTCGCTATTTTCACAATAAGAGCAAAGGCCCGAAATTATACTATTAATACCATTATTTGTTAATGATTTTACATTTTATGGCAATATTGGTCAGGATTCTGGTCTTGAGTTGAAACGCAGAGTTTGGGGAGTATCACGCGGAGTGACGCAGGTTAAGCAAAAAAAATTAGTGAAATCCCTGTAGAATGTCCTAAAATATCAGGTAGTGCGAACCCTTATTAAATTCGATAATATTGTCATCCCTTCGGGATTTATTTTCTGTCTTCCTCCTTCTTTCTATAATCATTTCATCCCTTCGGGATTTATTTTCTGCCCTCCTCCTTCTTTCTATAATCATGTCATCCCCTCGGGATTTTGTCGGCAAATAATACCAACGATGACTTAATTGCTGTTCTCAAAAGCCTGAAAGGCTGACATTATTATAGAAGTTACAAATCATCAATATTCAAAAAACCCCGAAGGGGTGATATTGCTAACCAAAAAAGCGCAGAACCGGATGATTCCACGCTTATATTCTTTTTGGCGTTCGGTCTGTTAGATTTCTCCCAAAGCCTTGATCAATTCCTCAGTCTTTTCCAGCGAAGTAGCCGGGAAGTTAGCGATGCGCAGCTGTGAGTTTTTGAATTCACCATATCCGCTGCCAACTACTATACCTTTCTCTTTTACTTTCTTGATGATGTCTGCCGCCGGTAGTTCGGTATTTGCAACGATCACCGTTTGCGAGCGGTGCTGTTTCACTTTTACAAACGGCGAATACCCCTTGTTCTTCTCTATGAACTTATAAAGCAACTGAGCCTTTTGTTCCGTTTCCTTACGAATTACATCCACTCCGATTTTGTTAAAATCTTCCGCTATTTTGCCCAACAGGTATATACTCATAACATTAGGTGTTGCCGGAGTTTCGTTATTCTTTGCGTTTTTCCAAAGGGTCAACAAGTCATTATGGGCTCCAATTGAATACTGTTTTCTGATACTCTCCGCTTTGGCCAGACATTTTTCACTTACTATCCAAACTCCAAGACCGGCTGGTAAACCGAAAGCCTTTTGAACCGAAAAGAAAGCATTGTCTATCAGGGAGTAATCCAGTTCTGGATATGGAGCAGAAGACACCATATCGACGGCAATAAATTTATCCGGATTTTTGGTCTTTAATTTGTGAATATCAGCCACCGGCATCTGCACGCCAGAGCTTGTTTCATTATGCGTTACACAGATCAGCTCGGCATATTCCGGCACTTCGATCTCGTTAAACGAAAATCCTTCTCCAAGTGGTTTCTCGATTTTATGCGCGAACTTATTCAGCGCATTCGAGTAGTCATAAAACTTTTTTGAAAATGACCCGTTAACCAGGTGAAAGCTTTCCAGCTCCACGCAACTGAACAATATCCGCTCCCAGACTTCTGACGCGGATCCCAAAAATAGAATAGCATGACTATCCGGCACGTTGAGCAATATCCTCAACTGATCAACTGTAAATTTGTGAAGATCACGATACTGTTGGCTACGATGGGAAATCGAGCCTAGTTGATTTTCAACAAATGTTTGCAGATGTTGTTCAAAAGAGGGATACAACTGCGCCGGACCTGGAGTGAAATAAGTAAATGACATTTAGTTAAAATGGGTTATTTAACTGGTTGAGTATAAAATAAAAGGTTTGATTGCGTTAGGTATATTTCCGTCTACAATCAAACCCGTTAACATGCATCGTTAATAATATCAGTATAGCATCCTGAAACGAATCGTACCATCCAGTTCCTTCGCTTCCTGGATAAACTCCTCCGTATAATCTTTTGCTACGTCAACAATTACATATCCGATATGCTCATTTGTTTTGAGGTATTGGCCGGTAATATTGATATTATTTTTTGCAAAAATCTGATTCAATTTGGCCAAAACACCCGGCACATTCGCGTGGATATGCAGCAATCTGTGCGAATCTTTCAACTTCGGCAACTGAACCTCAGGGAAATTGACGCTGCCATATGAGCTACCATTGTTCATATATTCCAACAATTTGGAAGGAACAAAATGCCCGATGTTTTCCTGCGCTTCTTCTGTGCTTCCGCCCACGTGCGGCGTTAATATCACATTATTCAGCCCAATCAACTCGCTCACAAATGGTTCGCTGTTCGTTTTTGGCTCTTTCGGGAATACGTCAACACCGGCTCCGGCTACTTTTCCACTTTTAACAGCATCGGCCAATGCCTTGATATCGACCACGTGGCCACGAGACAAATTCAGGAATATTACTCCGTCTTTCATCAACGCAAATTCACGCGCACCAATCATATTGGTATTTTCCTTTCTACCGTCAACGTGTAAACTGATCACATCCGAAATTGCCAAAAGCTCTTCGAGGCTGTTGACCTTCTTTGCGTTTCCTATTGAAAGTTTCTCAACTGCATCATAAAAAAGTACCTCCATACCCAACGCCTCCGCAACCACAGAAAGCTGAGTACCAATACTTCCGTATCCCACCATTCCCAGTTTTTTACCACGAACTTCGAAACTGCCGTTGGCAGATTTGTCCCAAATCCCCTGATGCATTTGATTTGTTTTGGTGAGCGTGTTTCTGATGAGCATAATCATCTCACCGACAGCCAATTCCACAACAGACCTGGTATTACTATATGGTGCATTGAACACCGCAACTCCTCGTTTGGTCGCTTCTTCCAGATCAATCTGGTTTGTTCCAATACAAAACGCGCCTATTGCCATCAGACGATTGGCGTTGTCCAAGACCTTTTTTGTAATGGTAGTTTTCGAACGAATACCGATAATCGATACATCTTTGATTTTTTCACAAAGCTCTTCCTCGTCCATGGCGCCTTTCACCAGCTCCACATTGAAACCCTGCTGCTCGAAAGCCCTCAATGCAACCGGATGTACGTTTTCAAGAAGCAAAACCTTGATCCTGCTTTTTGGATAGGACTGGCTTCGGCTCAGCTTATTATCATATAAAAAGTCATCGAAAGATGTAGCGATATGGTCTGCAACTGAGGTCACCTTTTCACGTTCCACGTTTTCCGTGAAAGCGTAAAACTTGTTGGCCAACCCTGCTTCCTTCAATTGATAGTCAGTGTATCCGTCGCCAATCGCATATACGTCGCCATCCAGATTCAGTTGGGTAAGCAATTTGATCTTACCGCCATCCGTCGACAGTACGTTAGTCTCATCTATTCCGATAATATTACCCTCGTCGTCAAACCTGAACTCATTAGCATATACATGGTCTTCCAATATGCCCAGCTCCGTTGCAACCGGAACGATGAATTCTTTGAAACCGCTTGATACGATATATATATTGGCTGAATTTTCAGTCAAAAATTCTTTATTTCTTAAAAACGAATCTGAAACCTGTGAGCGAAGAAACACTACCAAATCTTCAATATGAGAACGGTTTGCGCTTAACAATGCAATTCTCTGCTGAAGGCCTTCGGCAAACGACATCTCTCCATTCATTCCTTTGTCGGTAAGACTACGAATTTGCGATACGACTTGAGCCTGATTTGGATTACCGGCTAATGCAATGACAGCGAGTTCATCCAAGCCTTCAACTTTGGTGAACGTACTATCGAAATCAATAATAATATACGGGGAAGTAAGAGTTTGTGTCGGCATGCAGCTACTGATAACTGAGTAAGTTTCTTTAAAAATAATATCCGTTCAGATGTTCAAAAAGTATCCCTTTTTAAAAGAAGGCACAAAGTTACTAATCTGAATTCTCTCACCCTAACAAAAAGTGATTCACTTGAGTTTTAGTGAACAGCCTTCACCGGGGAGAATAACACTATTGAAGGAACTCCAGCGCCCTTTCCTCTGACCAATATGCGTTCCCATTTAACTTAGCCGGTCGAAAACCGCAATGCCCGCCCTGGCAAGGCGTTTCAAAAAAGATGGATGGGTTGTTAGCCAACTCCTCTTCAGGCATACTCCCGAACGGTATCATTGGGTCATTTTTAGAATTGATGACCAGCGTCGGCACCTGGATATCCTTCACAAAATAGCGTGAACTACATTCTCTATAATAGTGATCGGCATTACGAAATCCGTGAATCGGCGCTGTAAACAGATCGTCGAAGTCGTAAAGTGTTTTTACATTTTTGAGTCCGGACAAATCTATTTTGTCCGAAAAGTGCGGAGCCTTTTCCTGCACTTTTGTGATCAGCGATTTCATGAATCGTTTCATGTATACATAATTGCGTGGGCGGGTTATTTCGAGACTACTCGCCCGGAGATCCAGCGGCGCGCAAAACGTAACAGCTTTGCGGATTATTTTGGCGGTATTTTTTCGCCTTTCGCCCAGATACTTAAGTGTGAGATTGCCGCCGAGACTAAAACCGATCAGACTTATATTTGTGTATCCTTTATTAATTGCGTGGCGAATTACGGCATCTAAATCGTCCGTAGCTCCGCTATGATAAAAACGATAGTTGCGATTCATTTCACCGCTGCACCCGCGGAAGTTCCAGGCAAGGCAATCAAACCCTGAACTTGACATCAAATCGCACATACCTAATATATACTGACTTTTACTACTACCCTCTAACCCATGCGAAAGAATAACCAGCGGAGCCCTCTGCCCCATCCTCTTACCCTCATGCTCATCCACCCAATCCAGATCCAGAAAATCATCGTCGGCCAATTGTACCCTTTCTCGCCGGAATTTTACACCTTTCACTTTCCGGAACAGTGAAGGATAAATAGTCTGGAGGTGACCATCGGGCAACCAATATGGCGGAGTATACAAATTTATTTTATTGGGTGACATAGAATAATGTAAACTTGCGTAAGAATTTTACAAATATAATATATCAGATACCAATCCTTATCATTTTGACGATAGTGAACGAGGGAATATAATTTAGCGCAGATTTTAAGTTTCTGTTTACGTAAATTACTGTATACGAAAAAGATATCTACTTAGTCGAATTCTAGCTGTTTTTAAAGTTCGTCCTTGCATATCCTCAAAATCTGCCTACATTTGCGATCCAATACTTATACAATAAATACTAATGGCAGAAGGTACTGTAAAATTTTTCAACGATTCGAAAGGATTTGGTTTCATTCAACCAGCAAATGGTGAGAAGGACATTTTCGTACACGTTTCAGGTCTTCAGGATGAAATCCGGGAGAACGACAAGGTTTCTTATGATGTGGAAAACGGAAGAAAAGGTTTAAATGCGGTTAACGTTCGCGTTATCTAATTTATATCGGAACATCATATTTTTCAGGAGGCTGCCCTTATCGGACGGCCTCTTCTTTTTTGTCATTATCTTAAAATATGGCGAGCATTTCCGCTCACCTGGAGGTAAAATAAAATACTTCTGAAAAACCATCAACGAGATAAGATCCTCTTTGCCTTCATCCATAAATTGCTCGATGTATTTGTCTGCATTTAGCACGACTTGCTGGGCCTCCAGCGGGTTGCTGAGATAGTATCTCTCCTGAATACCATTTCGCTCCAAAAATAAAAAGAACTGCCTTTTTCTATGTAAAATTAGTACCGCTCGTTATACCGAAAAATAATTATTCGGCTAAATAACCTTCTGACATTGGAATTGAGCATTCTTTCTACTTACTTGACTACTATTCAATCTCGGTATTTCACTACTTAAACCATCTCCAATGCAGAATGTTATTTTCGCCGGTGTTGGCAACAGACTTGTTGCCCAAATAATTGATGCGCTTCTCCTTGGCTTTGTGATGTCCATCCTTCTTGTTCCGATTTTCGGCATCGGGTTCTTTTCTTCCTACAGTCGTGACATGACCGATGAAGGTGCCTTCGCGGCACTGGCTGGCCTGGCAATCCTACCAATTATCTTGATCGGCGTAGCTGCACCGGTAATATATGAAGCATTTATGCTCAGCTCTGCCAAGCAAGCTACTGTTGGCAAAATGATCATGAAAATAAAGGTAGTAGATGAACAAGGTCAAAGGCTCACTTTTGGTGCAGCGATTGGAAGATCGCTCATTAAATATGTGAGTTCCAATGTATGTATACTTCTTTGGTTATGGCCCCTTTTTAACAACACCGAACAGGCATTGCATGACCTTATTGTGAAAGATTATGTTATCCGCGAATAATTTTCGGGTCATACGCGCTGTGACACTAATAATCCTGGCAGCCGTTACGACCTTATTTTATTTTTCCAATAATTCATTATGGCCCATTCCATGCCTGTTTCGTATTATAACAGGGTGGGATTGCTGGGGATGCGGTGGTCAACACGCATTCCACGAGTTGCTCCATGGACATTGGGCTACGGCTTTTAAGCTAAATGCGCTGGTATTTCCGGTGGTAATAATATTCGGATATATACTTATGGTTGAAGTTTTTACGACCACTCCATCTTATCAAATTTTCCGGAAAAAAAATATCCAAATAACAGCGCTGGTGCTATTATTTGGATATACCTTTTTGAGAAATATTATTTAAGATCTTTAAACCTCATCATCCTTTTTCGAATCGATAGCGTAATGCTTATTGCTGTCGTCGGCAACGGACCATTTGTAAATGACCTCCTGAAAACGCAGGTCGCGAACCACCGGCTCAATATCTTTCAAGAATGCCTGTTGATTCTTTTTGGGCTCAAACATGCTCCCTGTGATCACCAGAATCTCCTTTGATGCTCCTGAGAGCTCGATATCAATATTCTGTTGTTTTAAAACTTCCTGTTTTGATTCGACATATGCTTTTCTTAAAGTTGGAAAGCCTTTTTGTTGCGCTTGTATCATCAAGCCTTTGAATTTCTGAGATTCCGCCTTTATGGATTTGTCTTTATTGTGACTGGCTTGCTGATATAACGTAGTGTTGGCCTTGAACCAGGCTAACCGGGAGGCGATATCGGGCCGTGTAATGTCACTACGCAAATCCTGCTGAACATCGCTTATCGCATTTTCAAGAAACAGGTTCACATTTTTGTTAGATACTTCATCGGTTTCTGAAGGTCGGATATAGTACCAGATTATCCCAGCCGTCCCGCAGGCCAATATCAGGTATAAGAAGTATTGAAATATATGTCGTCCTCTTGATTTCGTTTCCATCTGAGTGCTTGTTTGTTTTCTTTTAACAAGTAATCAAACACCGTGCCAGAGAGGGCAGAATGCTTTGCGGAAGGCTAATATCTCTAAAAAGGGTTAACGGTCAACAGGTTAACGAGGCTGCTTCCCGAAGTTCGTGTGTTGTTCTTTTATACTTTGCTATTAATCGTGGTGGCAAATGCAGCCTTAAATTTATACAATGTGTTTGAATTCATGGCGCCGTTACCCCTTCACTTTTTCCCCAAAAACACTTTGCCAACCTTTCCTCCCTTTCGTCCCTCCTCCGTACCCCCTTCTTCCTATTTGGCAATTTCTATCTTATATTTCTTCCCCTTCATTTTCTCCTCTCGGATATTGGCAAGTAACGCTTTCACTTTTGATTTGTTCACTGCCGCAAATGAAGCGGTATCTTTTACTTCTATTAATCCTAAGTCCTGTTTTTCAAGTTTTCCCTTTTGTAAAAGGAAACCGACGATATCCATTTTGCTCAACTTGCTTTTCTTGCCACCACTGATATATATCGTCACCATATTGGGTGTGGGCGGTGGAGTGGATTTGGATGGCAAATTCAGAATCCTGGGCTTGGGACTGATATAATCGGGCAACCTCTCCGTATCGCTTGCCAGAATGTAGGCAGTTCCTTCTGCGTGCATTCGAGCAGTACGACCATTTCGGTGGGTAAACTCGTCGCCTTTCATAGGTAGCTCAAAATGGATAACATGTTTAACGCCAGGAATATCCAATCCTCTCGCTGCCAAATCTGTGGCAGCAATATAGTAAACCGAACCATTTCGGAAACGGATCAATGTACGTTCGCGATCTTCCTGCTCTAATTTGCCATGGAAAAACGCGCAATCAATTCCTTCATCTTTCAATGCCAGACTGATCAGTTCAGCAGAATCTCTTTGGTTACAGAATATCATCGTCGATTCCGCGCCTAACACACCCAGCAACCGGATCAACGCATCCATTTTCTTCCCCGATTCGAAAAGTACCTGAACTAAAGTCAATCCAGTCGTTTGATTCTGATTGGTTATGAAATCGATCTCGACCGGATTTTTCACTTTTATAAAAGGCGGGATTTTAGGCCCGGCAGTAGCAGAAACCAATATCCGCTTTTTGATATTCCGAAGATTGTTAGAAATCTCCGTCATCTCTTCCTGAAACCCGAGTTCCAGCGATTTATCAAACTCATCCAAAACCAGCGTTGATATAATCCTGTAAGAAAATGACTGGCGATGCATATGATCCAGAAGTCGCCCCGGTGTCCCTATTAAAAGTGCAGGTGGCTCTGTCAAACTTCTGATTTCCGTTTGCATGTCATGACCTCCATAACAGCACGTAACCTTAAAACCAGTGGCCATTTTCCGCCACACCTGTTCAATTTGCAAAGCCAGCTCACGCGTGGGCACAATGACCAAACATTGAACCTGATCAACCTCCTTCGACAAAAGCGAGGCAATGGGCAAAAGAAACGCAAGTGTTTTACCCGAGCCCGTGGGGGCAAGTAACAATACTTCCGGGTTTTCCTGAATGGCAACATTAGCTTGCTCCTGCATTTCATTTAACGCAGTAATCCCCAGTCCCGAAAGGATGGACGAAATATTTTCCTGATTTGACATGCGGCAAAGGTAAGGGGTTGTATATTGGAAACCGACATAATGCAAAAAACCTCCGATCCTTTTGATAACCGGAGGTTTAAAAACTCAAATATTATTGCGATTACTGCGGCAATCGATCTCTGCCCTGTCGCTTCAACATCCATGCAGGATATTCCTCAGTCAGCGCGCTCACTGCTTCCAGTTTTGCAAGGTCATCATCGGTGAGCACCAATTCGGTTGCTGCTATATTGTCAACCAATTGCTCAGGTCGTTTCGCTCCTATAATCAAACTCGTTACCGGTTTTTGGTGTAAGACCCAAGCCAATGCTACGCGAGCAACGGAAACTCCGTGCGCCTCGGCAATCGGCTCCATTACTTCGATGATATCATATGCACGCTCCTTATCAATTGGAGGAAAATCAAATTGATCGCGGCGATTGTCCCCTTTTGTCTCGTTCTTTCTTGTAAACTTTCCTGACAAAAAACCTCCTGCAAGCGGGCTCCATGGCATCAGTGCCAGATTCTGATCTTTCATCAGCGGAACTAATTCACGCTCCAGATCACGACCGCCGATGGAATAATAATGCTGACAGGCTACGAATTTTGTCCAGCCGTTTTTCTCAGCAATCCCATTGGCCTTCATGATCTGCCATGCTGCATGGTTACTAATACCCAGGTATCGAACCTTTCCTGATCGCACCAGATCCTCCAACCCGCGCATTGTTTCTTCCAAAGAAGTAAACTCATCGACGCCGTGAATATAGAGTAGGTCGATATGATCCGTCCCCAAACGCACCAGGCTTTCGTTTACCGAATCCATCATATGCAATCGGGATAGACCAATTTGATTGGCACCCGCCGCCATCCGGCCTCTTACTTTGGTAGCGATAAAAACATCGCTTCTTTTGATGCCCAACTCTTTGATTGCACCACCCAACATTTCTTCCGATTTGCCGTAAGAATATACATTGGCAGTATCATAAAAGTTAATACCTTTCTCCCACGCCGTTTTAATCAGCTCTGTTGCGTCGTCCTGTTGTAGTTTTCCAATTGCTTCCCAATATCCATCTCCTCCAAAAGTCATGGTACCGAAACAGAGTTCCGAAACCAACACACCGGTATTACCAAGAAATTTGTACTTCATGTGTATGCAGAATAAGGTAAAAAATGAAAATTAAAACGCTATGGACGCGATGGTTTTCGCAAGGGGCACTATGAAACAACAAACGAATGGCCTCCCCGACCAACTCGCGAAAACACAAGATAGGAATTCAACTCTCCCCATTGCGTCCTACGGAACATTTATTCAAACAGATCCTCGAACCTGTCCAACATCAGAATAGACGACTGCGGGACGATCACATATTTTTCGCCATCGTATTCCAATTCAATGGCGTTACGCTGGAGATAAATTGCCAGATCACCTTCCTTGGCCTGTAATGGCATATACTTCACTTTCTCTTCTGATTCCTTCCACGGCTCATCCTCAGCAGAAGATGGAATAGGATATCCGGGACCAACCTTGATGACATATCCGCTCTGAACCTGTTCTTTTTCCGTAACGGTTGGTGGCAAAAACAGCCCACTATTGGTTCGCTCATTTGGATTTTTGGGGCGGATCAAAACGCGATCACCTACCACAATAAGACTTCTTAATCGATTGTCAGATGTAACTTCGTACATAGTAATTTAATGAATTCGGCTGACAGCTGTCAGCTGTCGAAAGGAATTTTAATGTAATCAATTTATACTCTTTGTTTCCGCTCGATTTCAGTAGAGAAAGACACATCTCCCAATCAACGGTGCACTTCTTAACACAAAAAACAGTTGAAACGTTTTTAAAACTGGAAGTAAATAAACTGATTCTCATTAACCACGCCAAGGAAATAGGTCAGAAAAGCGGTTATTGAAAAAAGCACTACAAAAAAGGTTGTGTTTTGGGTAGGAATTTTCTGCCAGAATCGCTCCTTCACCATTAAAAAAATAATCAGAAAAACACAGAAGTACATTTCCAGGTTACTGAATGGGGAATGCAGCGGTTGATTCAGGGATAGCGTAAAAATCTTGCCGATTATCTCAAAAGCACGGCTCACCGGCGCAGTTGAATTCCTGAAGAAAATCCATGCAAATGTGACGAGTAAAAAGGTCACTACTACGTTCAAATATTTGGTGAATGCATTCTGAGGAAAGGAAATCCCGGCAGCTTTCAACCACTTGTCGCGTAGGGAAGCTGTGATCTGATATGTACCGTGAAGACCGCCCCATATCACGAAATTCCAGGTAGGCCCATGCCATAAACCACTGACCATGAAGACGATAAACTGGTTGAAATATTTACGGTATTCTCCTTTCCGGTTTCCGCCCAAGGGTATATACAAGTAGTCCCTGAACCAAGTCGATAGAGAGATATGCCACCTTCCCCAAAATTCCGATATGGATTTTGATTCATATGGAGAGCGAAAATTGTCCATTAGGGTAAAGCCCATCACCCTGGCCGAACCGATGGCAATGTCCGAATAACCGGAAAAGTCACAATATATCTGAAAGGCATAAAATATTGTAGCCACGGCCAATGTCAGCCCGTTATGACTTGAATGGATATCATATGCGCTATCCACAACGACCGTCAGGCGATCTGCAATGACCATTTTCTTGAAAAACCCGAAAGCCATTTGCATTAAGCCAGCCTTCACTTGTTCAAAATCATATTTGAAATACGTATGAAATTGAAAAAGCATATTCTGCGGTCGCTCAATTGGTCCGGCCACGAGCTGCGGATAAAACATCACATACAGGGCATATATCCCAAAATTGGTTTCCGGTTTTTGATTGCCACGATATACTTCAATTGTGTAGCTCATTGCCTGAAAGGTGTGAAACGAAAGACCGATTGGCAATATCACCTTACCAGCTCCATTGACCATCCATTCGGCTATTTGTTGCGGGATCAGCCTTTCCAAAGGCGGAACTATACTTCTTAAACCACCTAAATGAAATAGCTGGTTGATCGAATCGCCTAAAAAGTCGTAATATTTAAAAAAGGCAAGAATACCAATATTGGAAATCAGGCTAATGACAAGCAAAAGCTTTCTTTGCTTCTGATTTTTAGCCTGAGCAATCCATATCCCCGCGTAATAGTCAATGACGATGGTGGCAAACAGTATCAGTATAAAAACTGGCTTGAACACCATATAAAAGTAGCAACTAGCTCCCAACAGGAGCATCCAGCGACCACGCCACGACAGGCTGAAATACGCCAGCGTGATGACAATGAAAAAAACTAAAAATTGTATCGAATTAAAAAGCATTATATCAGATATACTCGCTGTTTACTATTTAAGTCAGAAGAAAGTGGCATCCCGTTTGTCATTGAAATGACTGACATACTTCAACCGATTCATTCAATCACCACCGTTTGGCCGCTACGGTCAATAGAAGATCCATTACCAGAAACTGTCCAAATCCCGATCGCATACTCCCCTGCTCTGATTGTGCCCTTCGGGCATGACGCCGTTGAATCATCCTCCATCACAAAAAACAGATATTTATTTTCCTGAGACTCTAATACGATATACCTCACTGTCGCCGGATCCGTATTTGTTATTGGTTTCACGATAAGAATGTCGCTGAAATCGTGAATCTGCACCTTTGCCGAAACAGGTAATCCGGTCAGGGATATATTAGTTTCACCTTTGGCAATCAGCGGTTCGGGGTAGGAATAAATATCCAAACCATCTGCTTTTCTCAAAGTGGTTTCCAGCATATTCTCGAAAGCGCTGTTTTTAGTCGCCCCCAAACCTACTCCATTTGTCTTTTGATTAAAAGCAAAAGCTGTCCGAGTCATTTTTATATACTTGATCACCGGCATGTAGTTGACAAAGGTAGACAGCCATACCCCAATTGAAACCACCAGTGAAAACAGGAAATAGGGAAGTTGGTATCTGGCTACAAATACCTGAATAACAACGATATAAGCGACAGAAGTCATCACAGACGGATACATTTTATAGGTACTGCCGAGGATAATATGAGGATCAAATCTCGTGCGGAACACGACAACGAGCAGCATACTGATCATGACATACATAAATGTTCCGAGCCAAAAGGCGTTCCAGCGATTGTCGGCATTTTGAATAAAAGGCAATTTCCGAAATTTGTTTTTAATCAATACCGGTATTCGACTTCCCCAAAACGGCGACGACGATAAAATACCGATAAACCAAATGATAAAAACCGCGAACAAAACAAAGCCAGTCGCCATTGGGATGAGCGCCCGTTTTGCAAACACAGCATGCGGAAAGATGTCAAAATCACCACCCAGCATTACGAAGAAAGCGAGAAATGTTTTGAAGGGATATTGGGCTATATATGCAAATGCTTTGTCGTTCCCCTGAACAAAGTCCTGCCCATGAAAATATAAAAATATCGCGATGACGGCCGCTATTGTCCATATCACAGTTTCCTTCCAGCGCTCCTGAAACAGCAGCATGACGATTGCAGATGGCCATACCATCATGCCGTTGCCCATACTAAATGTGTCGAGATAGGCGATTGAAATGGCGATGATAAAAAACCGGGAGCTGTGTTTCGACAAAAAGTAAAAACTGGCCGCAGAAAGCATAATCACCATTTGGTACTGCATAGACATGATCGTCATGAAGATACCGTTGTATGACTGGAAATTAAAGATAAAGAAAGCAACAGGAGCCAGCATATACCATTTCCCACCTTGACGAAGATATCCGCGAGCGATGAAACTGAACAAAAACAGCAAACTTAGATTGCCACAAAAAGATAAAACCCTGAAATTCAGATGACCTGAGAAAAGATATTGGATCAGGACGATCAGTCGGGCTGTGAGAACACGGTGTTCATTATTCGGCAGAATGATTGCTTTCCATTTGTCGACCCAATTAGAACTTCCCAGAAAATTGATCAGAAAATAAGGTATGTTCTCAACATCATCAAACCATGGGATATTGATACTATATTTTACTGAAACCCAGTAAAAAACAACGATCACCACCAGCGGCAGCAGGCCAACAATTTGATAGAATTTGAGATTTTTACTGTTTTCCAATTTACTTAACATGCTGCTCAATCACATAAACCGTATCTTTTCCATAATAACCGGCCAGACATTTATTCCACCAGTGTGTTTTGTCAGTTTTGATATCATCGACAAATAAAGTCTGCGGCTTGACGCTAAGCGCCGGCAAATAGACAACCCTTTCTCTGGACGTTTTAAGAAGGTTATAACGTTCATAATTCTCTTTATCAAATGCGGCCGCGCGACCTTTCAGTATATCAGAATACAAGACTTTGACATTATTACTTTGATAAAAAGATAAAGTCACCGAAAGTACAGCGATTCCGCAAATCAGGGCAAAAC
Source organism: Dyadobacter sp. HNCC25DJ184 (assembly GCF_056895215.1). NCBI lineage: Bacteria > Pseudomonadati > Bacteroidota > Cytophagia > Cytophagales > Spirosomataceae > Dyadobacter > Dyadobacter sp. HNCC25DJ184. The sequence continues at coordinate 174,918 of NZ_JBXHAQ010000007.1, forward strand.
GGCCTTTCGGCAGAGTGAGAACGTATCCATATTTCGAATTGAAATAATGAAAGATAACTCCGGAAACATAAAACCAGCCAATCAGGAAAAAGAAATAAACGCAATTGATAACTCGTGGAGTTGGTTCGATTCCGACGCCATAATAAGACGGAAATAATTGGGCTGATTCGACGCCGATGAAAAGCAATACCGCAAACCAAACCGGAATGGAGAAATAGTTGCGGGCACCCTTCGATAGCCTGGAAAGCACAACCAGCCAGAGGATTGTAAAGAATAACAAAGGGGTCGTGAAAACCCAGTCATATACAAGTATACCCAGTTTTTGGAAAGACGAAACCAAAGAAAATGTGAAGTTTCCTCCTAATGGGTTACCACCGATTCGAGCCGCATTGCCTGGTGATGCAAAAAAGATATAGCACGAAATGACCGCAGTGGCCAGCATTGCAATCATAAATCCATCGAAACGGCGATGAAAAACGATCATATAAAAACACCAGGCCAGGATCAGCAGCATGATTACGATCAGGTTCGTTTCGCTGCAACCGATGATGGCGAATATCAAAAAACCACTCAGAATAGAGCCAAACCATTTGGCTGGCTGAGTATCCTGGCGATACCAACGCAAAATGAGCACTATCCAAAGGAGCGTGAGGATATTAGGAATAGTATAAGTCACAAAGGCCGCCATCCAATAAAACGCCTCGACTATACTCGCCATTTTAATAACGAACATAAAGAAGATGATCCCCGCAAAACCAAGATGTGCCAATTTGGAAAGTGTCGGCGTCAGATGGCGGAACAAGTTATAAAGCGCGAAAATAAAAGCACTTAACAGCAAGATAGGCAACACTTTAAACCCAATAACCGAATGAAAAAGCAAAGGATTGGAGTGATTCAGGAATATTCCAAAATACCGACCGGTCCAGCCTGAGTAGTAGAAGTTCATAGCCTCTAACCAGCTGTATTTAAAAACTGTATCAATATAGCAATAATCGTCCGCTATGGAAGGGTGATTATAGTATGACAAAACCAAAAGTGGCGCAAGCACCACTGCCATGAGCAACAGGTTTATCCAATTTCCAAGTATTCTATATTTTTTATAAATCTGATTCATTAATTGGTATTCAAATTAATTTGTTTGGTTGTGAAATATCCATTGGGTGGTTTTAGACCATCCTCGGCGGGGCCAGTTGCCTTCCCTATTCACTTGCAATATGCGATCTTAAACCATCAACGATCGTCAATGGTCAGTAATCTTCTCAATAATATACCTCGGGCGGCCTTTCACTTCCTCGTATATCTTGCCAATATATTCTCCTATGAGCCCCAGTGCCATCATATTAGAGCCGCTAAAGAAAGTTATTGGGAGCATGGTCGAAGTCCAGCCGGGAACGGTATACCCAAACAGATACGAGAAAAGGATATAGCCAACAATGGCCATCGCTATCAAAAAGTTGAGAAAGCCAAAGTAAAGCACCAGACGCATCGGGAAAGTCGAAAACGACGTAATACCGTTCCAGGCAAAAAGCATCATTTTACCCAATGGATATTTGGATTCACCGGCCAGCCTCTCTTTACGGCTATAAAAAACCTTTTCGTTTTTAAACCCAATTAGTGGTACAACCCCTCGCAGGAAAAGATTGATTTCGCGAAAACTGCCCAATTCCTGCAACACCCGACGGTCCATGAGCCGGAAATCAGCATGGTTGAACACTACCGGCACCCCCATTTTTTGCATGATCACATAAAAGCTTTCAGCAGAAATACGCTTGAACCAGCTATCCGAAGTACGATCAGAACGAACGCCATATACTACGCTTGCACCCTCGCGGTACTTCTCGATCATGCCAGTAATGGCGTGAATATCATCCTGTAAATCGGCGTCGATTGTTACGAAGCAGTCAAAATGATCAACATTGCTTTCCAAACCGGCCATGATTGCACTCTGGTGGCCAAAATTTCTGGAGAGCTTAACTCCGATTATATTTTCATCTGTGGCAGACAGTTCATCAATTATTTCCCACGTCCGGTCCCGACTTCCGTCGTTGACCAGGCAAATTTTACTATCCTGAGAAATAATCCCTTTTGACTTGATATCATCATAGTAAGTGCGAAGTGTGGTATAAGTTAATTTCAGAACCGCTTCCTCATTGTAGCATGGAATAACCAGTAACAGGCGGGGAGAATTCATTTATGGTTTGGTTTGTTTAATGGCAAAAATAGCAGATATACCTTATTGATTTGAGTTTTAGGAAAACTGAATGGCTTAATAAATGAGTTTGAGGGGCGCCAGAATGAAACATGTTAACGAATTTTGAATATACGTAAATATTCAATCCCGCACCTTATTTCTTTGATAGTAAAGGGCTTGATTCAAAAACGGATACAGTATTACGGCCAGCAGGATCATCACCATTCCCCAATAAAACCCTTCCGTCATTTTCTCTTTTTCTCCAAAAATGAGTACCGCCAGTATAATTCCGTAGACCGGCTCAAGGTTGATCGTCAGGTTTATGAGATATGCTGAAAACTCTTTCATCAGCTGCACGGCCATGGAACTGGCGTAAACTGTGCAGACCAAAGCCAGAAACAATATCCATATCCAATCGTCAGGTTTTGGCAGAAAACCGGAAGAAGGCAACCAATGCAACTGCTCTGCGACAAAATTGGCGATGAGCGAAAAGCAACTCGCACCCACCATTTCATAAAAAGTGATGGCAAAAGCATCGTTACGTTGTACCAGCTTGCTATTGGCAACCGTGAAAATTGCAGCAAGTAAGGCTGACATCAGAGCTAGAGTCAGTCCAAGTGCGTGGTCAAACTCAAATTTGAAAACCATGTACAAACCCGCAAACGCCAATATCCCCAAACCCACCTCCAGCATTCGTATCGGTTTGCGATGTACCAAAGGCTCGATCAAACTAGTCCAGAGCGATGTAGTAGCCATCCCGGCGAGGCACACTGACGCGGTACTTACACGTGCAGATGCGAAAAACAGAATCCAGTGAGAGGATAAAATAATGCCGATCAACAGCATTTTTATCATATCCCGTTGGGATACAGCGAATGATTTTTTTCGAACCAACAATACCACGGCGAGGCCGATAGCCGCAAAGAAAGTTCTGTAAAAAACCAGTACAATTGGCGAAATGGAGACGAAAAGGCCCACAATCGCGGTGAATCCCCATATTAATACCAAAAAATGAAGATGAAGATATGAGCGTAGCTTGCCTGCCTGTATCATCGGACTATCTCGGTAAAGTTTTATAAAGAATGACCCCGATGCACGAGAACACGATATTGGGCAACCAAACTGCAAACAAGGTGTTGATAGTTCCCGCTTCAGCGACACCTTTCGACAAAAGGAAAAAGAGGATATATATAAAGGCCAGCATAAATCCGAGGGCGATTTGCCAACCTACGCCTCTCCGGCTTTTACGAGCCGAAACGATTACACCAATTGCGGTCAAAATCATGATGGCAAAAGGCTGGGTAAAACGTATGTATTTCTCGATCAGATATACCTCCAGACCGTCAGCCCCGCGACTTTTAAGTAGGTCAATATAGTTGTTAAGCTCTGATAATGTAAAAGTTTCGTACAGGTTATAATCGCTTTCAAAATCCTTGGGCGACAAATTAATCGTCGTATCGCGATCTTTTGGAAAGGTGATTTTCTCCCCTAAACTATCGAGCGTTCTGATCTGGATATTCTGTAAAAGCCATTTTTTCTTTTCCGGTTGCCAGACGATCTTATCTGCAGATAACTTTTGCAGGAGTTTATTTCCTTTGATCGTCTCCATGGTAAACTTGTTGCCGGTCTTGCTAGAGGTATTATAGCTTTCCAGATAGGCGTATACATCGTCCGAGATCGTTATATGTACATTGCGCCCGCTAAAAGAAAATTCGTTCTTCACATATTTCTTCTCAAAGTCATTTCGCACCTTATTGGCGATGGGCAGCACCCAACCCACCTGTATAAAAGTGACTGTACCCAATATCATCGCTCCGACCATATAGGGAAGCAACATCCGCACAAAACTGATCCCGCTGCTCAGCATGGCTATAATCTCGGTACGGGCCGCGATACGGGACGTAAAGAAAACCGTCGCGATAAATACCATCAACGGACTGATATAGTTGATCCAGTAAGGGATGAGATTCAGATAATAATCGAAAATGATCGCTTTGATCGGCGCCTTCTTTTCCAAAAAATCGTCCACTTTTTCTGTATAGTCGATCATACAGATAATCAGTACGATTACAAACGCTACAAAAAAATATGTGATCAGGAAGTTTTTGATCAGGTAACGATCTAATATTTTCATGGGCTGGCGGGTCTCAACAACGTTGGACCAGTAAATTTTTTGAGACTTCCATACTGATAAACAACGTCTGATCGCCGTTCACCTGTACAGAGGCCGATTTATCGTATTCATTAACTTCTTTCACTTCCAGCACACACCCAAGGGTTATTCCGGAGCGATCCAGATGCTGAAGAAATGACGGAGCATGGTCAAGAACCCCCATCATCAACACTTTTTCGCCCATATTAACATCAATCAAAGCTCGATAATCAGGATCCTGAAGGTTTCCCTTCGAATCGGGAATGGGATCTCCATGAGGGTCGAATCGAGGATGACTTAAGAATGCATCCAGCTTTTCTACCAATATATCTGATTGAATATGTTCCAATTCCTCTGCAATATCATGCACCTCGTCCCATCCAAATCCCAGTTTCTCAACCAAAAAAACCTCCCATAACCGATGTTTCCGGATAACACTTATAGCTACCTTTTCTCCTGATTCTGTGAGTGTTACACCTTGATATTTTTTATAATTGATCAACCCTTTATCGGCCAGCTTACGTAGCATATCCGTAACAGAGGCGGCCCTGGTCGACGTACTTTCGGCCAGCGCATTAGTACTTACTTCCTGGGCATCTCGACCGGAAAGCGCATGAATAATTTTGAGGTAATTTTCTTCTGTGAACGAATTCTGCATAGTCAATATAAAGGCACTTAGCCTAATAACGGCAAAAGTACAATTTACAATCAAGAATTAAAAAAATTTAGACTAACCTAAAAATATATTTTAACTTTTATTATCTTTGGTTTCAGTAAATCGAATTCAAGAATACACACATATCAAAATGTCAAACCATATCATTTCGAATAAAACGATTGATGCAAATTTGAACCCGGAACATCACCGGATCAATTCACTTCCTGAAGTACATTCCAGTATTAGTATTCCTGAGGGGGCCGGGTTTTGGAAAAAAATGATGGCGTTTACGGGGCCAGGACTCATGGTGGCCGTTGGGTATATCGACCCGGGTAACTGGGCGACCGATATAGAAGGAGGATCCCGATTTGGATATACTTTACTTTCTGTTATCCTGATCTCCAACCTGTTTGCAATGCTATTACAGCATCTGGCCTTGAAATTGGGTATTGCTACGGGCCGCGATCTTGCTCAAGCTTGTCGTGATCAATATTCGAAACCTACTTCACTTATTCTTTGGGGATTATCAGAGATCGCGATCGCTGCTACCGATCTGGCTGAGGTGATAGGCTCGGCAATAGCGCTTAATCTTTTATTCCATATTCCTCTACCAGTTGGTGTTGTCCTGACCGCCTTCGATGTTCTGATCGTATTATATTTCCAGCAAAAGGGATTTCGGATTATTGAAAGTATTGTGGCCGGTCTTATGGGTACGATATTACTTTGCTTTATATATGAAATGTTCGTCTCCCATCCATCTGTATCTGCGATTGTCGGTGGTCTTTTACCAAAACCGGAAATCGTTACTAATCCGAGTATGCTTTATATTGCCATCGGAATTTTAGGCGCGACAGTGATGCCGCATAATTTATATCTGCATTCAAGTATAGTCCAGACCAGGGCTTTTAAACGTACTGATGCCGGCAAAAAAGACGCCATCAAATTTGCCACCATTGACTCGACAGTCTCTTTAGGTATCGCATTCTTTATCAACGCTTCCATATTGATTCTGGCGGCTGCCGCTTTCCATAAAAACGGCCATTTTGAAATTGCTGATATTACCGACGCATATCATTTACTCGACCCCGTTCTGGGTGTCGGACTAGCGAGTACTTTTTTTGCATTGGCTTTGCTGGCTTCCGGTCAAAGTTCTACACTTACAGGGACACTGGCCGGCCAGATTGTGATGGAGGGCTTTTTAAACATACGTCTAAAACCGTGGCTGAGAAGACTCATTACCAGAGGTATAGCCATATTACCTGCCCTTGTTGTGTCCTATGTGTATGGAGAAAGAGGCACGGCGGAACTATTGGTTCTAAGTCAGGTTATTCTGTCTTTACAGCTCAGTTTTGCGGTTGTGCCACTGGTTCTTTTTACTTCCAACAAAAAACTGATGGGGAGATTTGTCAATTCAAAAACTATTCAAATAATAAGCTGGGCAATTTCAATCGTCATAATTTGCCTGAACGGTTACTTGCTTTCCAATACTTTATTCAATTGACGGGCAGTAAATAAATTAAAATTGCGCTTTCATTTACGGACTTTGCTTTGGGTTTCCTAACTTTCGCCGGTTATCACCTAAAAGGCCTATGGAATCGAAAAATTTAGATAAAGTCTCCGTTGCCGGATTGCTTGTTGCGTTCGGCATTATTTATGGAGATATCGGGACCTCCCCACTATATGTTATGCAAGCCATCATAGGCGCGGAAAAAGTTTCGGAAGAGATTATTTTCGGCGCGTTGTCCTGCATAATCTGGACCCTGACATTACAAACAACCATCAAATATGTTACGATCATCCTACGCGCGGACAACCGTGGTGAGGGAGGGATCTTTGCACTATTTGCCCTGGTTCGTAAACATGCCAAATGGCTTACCATTCCTGCCATCATCGGAGGAAGTACGCTCCTTGCCGATGGCATTATCACACCACCCATCTCCATTTCATCAGCAGTAGAAGGACTTGAACTTATATATCCGCATATCCAGATTATACCGATAGTTCTCACTATCATCACTTTGATGTTCCTGATCCAGGCGTTTGGAACTAAGGTGGTAGGAAGGGCTTTCGGTCCTGTTATGTTTGCGTGGTTTATTATGCTCGCTTTACTGGGTGTTAATCAGATCATGCAGCACTATGAAATTTTGAAGGCTTTTAACCCGATGTATGGGTACAGACTCCTTTCTGAACATCCAGGAGGCTTCTGGATGCTTGGAGCTGTATTTTTGTGCACCACAGGGGCCGAGGCACTTTACTCCGATCTGGGTCACTGCGGCCGCGGGAACATTCGTGTCAGCTGGGTTTTGGTAAAAACTTGTCTGGTGCTAAACTACCTGGGACAAGGTGCGTGGCTATTAACGCAGACCGGAACGCTACTTGGAGGAAGAAAACCTTTCTACGAAATTATGCCCGACTGGTGGTTGCTTCCAGGGGTTGCCGTGGCAACATTGGCGGCTGTAATCGCGAGCCAGGCGTTGATAACTGGTTCATTTACACTTATATCCGAAGCAATCCGTCTGAACTTCTGGCCGAAAGTCCGATTGGTCTACCCAAGTGATCAGAAGGGTCAATTATATGTACCAAGTATCAACTGGTTGTTATGGCTTGGCTGCTCAGTGGTGGTTCTTTACTTTAAAGAATCGGCGAACATGGAAGCTGCGTATGGTTTGGCTATCACGTTGACGATGATCATGACCACGATCCTTGCTTCTTATTACCTGTATATCCGTAAGGTCAACATTTATTTTGTAATCCTTTTCATGCTAGTATATCTGGCGATTGAAGGCGCATTTTTGGGAGCGAACCTGTTGAAATTCTCGCACGGTGGCTGGTTCACCTTGCTTATCGCCGCAATTGTTGCGTCTCTGATGTTGGTTTGGCTAAAGGCATTCTATATCAAATTGAGGTTGACCGAATATACCAAACTGGAAAAATTCATTCCGGCCTTGCACGAACTCAGCCGGGATATCAGTATTCCAAAATATTCTACCCACCTCGTTTTCATGACCAATGCTTCCCGGGCAAATGAAATTGAGACGAAAGTGATTTATTCTATTTTTCAAAAACGGCCGAAGCGGGCAGATGTGTACTGGTTCATTCACGTTGATACGACGGATGATCCGTACACTATGGAATACAAAGTATTGTCTGACGATGACGATGATGATAACGTAATCAAAATCAACTTCCGGCTTGGTTTCCGGATTGAACAACGTATCAATCTATTCTTTAGGAAAGTGGTAGAAGATATGGTGATGAACAAAGAAGTGGATATTACGAGCCGGTATGAGTCATTGAACCGCCAGAATATTACCGGAGATTTCCGTTTTGTTGTATTGGAGCGATTCCTGTCATTTGAAAATGATCTCCCGCTTCTGGAGCAAATGGTGATGAAAACCTACTTCTTCGTGAAAGATTTCACCACCCCGGAAGACAAATGGTTTGGTTTGGATAGCAGTTCTGTAAAAATCGAGAAAGTACCACTGATTATCCGTCCGGTGGAGAATATCAAGCTGAGACGCGTTTACAGTAACTAGATTAATAGCGTAAGATTATTAGAAGTATATCCTGCTGCTTAATGTGGCGGGATATTTTTTTGGTCGAGCAATGAAACAAAGAAACCTCGCCGACTCCAGATAGAGTCAGCAAGGTTGAACCTTGAATAATTGTATTTTCTATTCCAAATAAACCCCTTCATCCTCAGCATTGCTCAGGATTACTTCCACATGCTCACTAATGGTAGTACTCAATGAATAGCCTATGTAATCGGCGTGGATCGGGAATAAATGGTGGCTACGATTAACGATGACCGCCACCTGTACTTTTTTCATTCTTACTTTTAAAAATGGTTCCAGCGCAAAGGCAAGCGTCCGGCCAGTATTGAGTACGTCGTCGGCAATAATCACGACCTGATTTTCAAAATTGGCAACTTCTTTATCAAACCTGATTGCACTTTGATGGTGAATCTGCTTGTCAAACATCAGCTCCAACAACTCAACCTTTAATGGGGATATATCTGTTAATTCAGCGGTAAGTCTTTTTGCAAACTCATACCCCTCACCGGCAATGCCCGCCAATATGATGCTCTTTTCCTGAAAGTTATGCTCGTATATCTCGAAGGCAATCCTTCTTATTTTTTGACTCGTCTGAAGTGCTGTTAAAATTTGCCGCCGCGCTATCGTGCTGTTGCTACTCATAAATGACAATAATTTATCGATCTTAAACCGAAATTAAGCATTCCTGCACATTTCTGGTAATGATTTGTAAATTCTTAATGTGTTAAACTGTCCTCGATTTAACGTCTTCAATATAATTTTTGACCCAGCCAGCAAAAAGCAGTTCGTCCGTCGGCAATTCCAAACTCGCAATACCAGTTTTCACTTTCTCCTTCCCCATACGATCTATACGCAGTTCCATGAGCGCTTTGTCATATGCTTTCGGAAATTCCGGATGCGCCTGTATTCCCAATATCCGCTCTCCAACCGTTATCATGGCATTTGGACAATATGCACTTTTCGCCAAAACACGACTATTGGGCGGTAAATCAATGACCTGATCCTGGCACATCATTAACAAATTAAAAGATGGTTTGAATGGATTCATCCAGGGAAGCGGCTTCAATACCTGAAATTCATGTACACCTACGCACCAACCGATGTCAGCTTTTCGAACACGCCCACCCATTGCTTCGCCCAACATTTGGTGACCAAAACATACCCCGATATAAATCTGTTGCGACGCCGCAACTTTTCGAACAAAGTCTTTCAACTTCAATATCCAATCCTCGTTGTCATAAACCGAGAACTTGGAGCCTGTGCATATATAGACATCGCATTCTTCCACCGACTCGGGGAAATCATTGTTGCAAACGTCATAAAATTTAAATTCCCAATCCGGAGCGACCTGTAAAAACAGAGCCGGAAACATTTCACGATAGTCTCCGGCGATATGTAACAGCTCTTCACGGACATGGTCACATTCTAACAGCCCGACTTTCATATACTGGTCCTTTTTAAATATTTAACCGCGGCGTCAAAGGAGTATTCGCAGAGTTACGCAGCGAAAGAAAACTCCGCGTAACTTTGCGATAAACTCTGAACACTCAGCGTTTAAACAGCAATCAACACTACATCAACTTTAAATGATATGATTTTGGTCTTGTTAATGCCTCATAACCGATAGCAGAGAGTGTACACCCACGCCCTGAATTTTTAACGCCAGTCCAGGCCAAAGCAGGATCCAGATAATCGCAGCGGTTCATAAACCATGTTCCGGTCTCCACCTGTTCGCCAATCAGAAGTGCAGCGTCTACATCGGATGTCCATATAGAAGCGGTCAGTCCATACTGGCTATCATTCATCAAACGGATCGCTTCGTCATCGCTTTCAACAGGCATAATGCCTACGACCGGCGCGAATGTTTCTTCCGTCATAATGCTCATATTATGGTTCACATTTACCAAAACCTGAGGCGCCAAATAGGGTGTACCTGATTTGTGGTGCGGAAAATGATCCGTTTTTATCAAAGCCTCCGCTCCGTTTGCTATCGCCTCGTCGATCTGATTTTGGGCAAAAGCCGCAGCCGAACTCCTGACCATCGGCCCTAAAGTCGTATTCTGGTCCAAAGGATCGCCCAGAGTATAGGTATTCGTTTGGTCTACAAAACCCTTTACAAAATCATCATAAACATCTTTGTGGACATATATCCGCTCAATTCCACAACACGACTGACCCGAATTGAAAAATGAACCATCCACCAGGTTTTCAATGGCATTATCCAGATTTGCATCGGAGCGAACGTAAGCAGGATCCTTCCCGCCCAATTCCAACCCACCGATGATAAAACGCTCATTAATCGCTTTCTGAACCGCATGACCGCCTTCTACTGATCCTGTAAAAGCCACATAGTCAACCCTCTGATCACCAATAATACCGGCTACCTGATCATGACTCAAATGTAAATACTGGAAAACTCCCTCTGGCAAACCGGCATATTCAAAAGCGGCAGCATATCGCTCTGCGCACAAAGGTGTCTGTTGCGCATGCTTCAAAATCACTGCATTTCCCGCCATAATCGCCGGAATCACTGAATTTACTGAGGTCAGATATGGATAATTCCAGGGCGCTACAACAAAAACAACACCGAGCGGGTCTCTCCGGATAAAGCGCCTGAAGCCTGGAATTTCTTCGACTTCCACATCAGCAAGTGCCTGAGCAGCAGCCGATATCATAAAATTGGCGCGCTCCTGAAAACCTTTTCGAATTTCGTTGGCAGTATATCTGATCGGGCGCCCCATCTGCCATGTCAACTCCTCTCCGATCTCGTCTGCATGATCCAAAAAGTATTCCACCGCACGTCGGCAAACGATCTCCCTTTCAACCAACGATGTTTTCTTCCACAAACTTTGCGCTTCTACTGCTTTATCCAAAGCATTTTCAACCATCGCCTGATCGGCCAACTCCCTCTCTACATATACTGACCCGTCAATCGGGCTTATTGTTTTCTGTACAGCCATTTTCTTTTATAAAGTAATTGGTATGTCGCCACTAGGTTCTAACGTTTAAACGCGGAGTTCGCAAGAGGTTGACGCAGAGTTATGGGGAGTTTTTTCGAAAGCTTCGCGATATGCAAAACCAATTCTCCGCCTAACTCAGCGCCGACCTCTGGGCGTGACCCTCCCAAAGCTTGGCGTAAACCTTCTTGATAAATACTAAAGTGATATAATTATAGAGGCGTAACGTATGCTGAAGTAATACCTCCGTCTACTAAAAAGTCAGTTCCAGTCACATATGAAGACTCGTCGGAAGCAAGGAACAAAGCAGCATATGCCATCTCTTTTGCTTCGCCGAAACGGCCCATCGGAATATGTACCAGACGGCGTTGTTTCTTTTCTTCCGTATTTAAAAACTTCATCAAAAGTTCAGTTCTCAACGGTCCCGGACAAAGTGCATTGACACGAATATTCTCGCGCGCATGAATCACTGCCAACTCACGAGTCAGCGCTAAAACGGCACCTTTACTGGCTGTATATGCAACCTGTGGTGTCGCCGCACCCAAAATAGCTACAAAAGAAGCAGTATTGATAATTGACCCACCGCCCGCTCTCTTCAACGCCGGAATCGCATATTTACATCCCAAAAACACCCCTTTGGCATTGATATTCATCGTCAGATCCCATATCGCTTCCTCAGTCGTTTCCGCATTGTCATCGTCGCTGTGCATGATACCTGCGTTGAAAAATGCAATATTCAATTTTCCGAATTTCTCTTCCGCCAGCGCGACTGCTGCTTCACAATCTGCTGCTTTCGATACATCAGACACCAGGAAAAATGCTTCGCCACCTTCGGCAGTGATCAGGTCTGCTGTCTCTTTTCCTCCTTCCGCATTCACATCTGTCACGATGATTTTAGCACCTTCTTTGGCAAACAATATCGCGGTTTCACGGCCAATCCCGCCGCTTCCGCCAGTAATAAGAGCTACTTTATCTTTTAAGCGCATTTGATATAGGTTTATTAATTTTTCAAAAAGTACGGCAAACTATCAGATTCTTTCAAAGTATCGTTTTCTTTCCCAATCGGTTACGGTTTTGTCATAATCCTTTTGTTCCGATTTGAAGAAATGGGTATAGTGTTCCACCACGTCAGTACCGAAGGTTTTTTTAGCAAACTCACTGTTTTCGAACAAGGTAATCGCCTCGGCTAGTGTATAAGGCACGCGAGGTAAATGTGCAGCTGCATAAATATCACCCACGAAAATTTCCGGCGGTTCGATCTTGTTTTCAATCCCTGCCAGCCCTGAGGCAAGAGAGGCCGCAAAAGCCAGATATGGATTGCAGTCGGCTCCAGGAATCCTGCACTCTATACGCAAGCTCGCGCCACTGCCCACTACCCGAAAGCCAGCGGTACGGTTGTCGTAACTCCAGGCTAATCTCGTTGGTGCCCAGGAGCCGTCCACGAATCGCTTGTATGAATTGACAGTTGGTGCGTAAAAAGGCATAACATCAGGGGTATATTTAATCCATCCACCCAGGAACCATCTAAACAAGTCGGATCCTTTTACCGGACCAAATTGCTGGTCGCCGGCAAACGCATTTTTCCCATCCTTCCACAAACTCATATGAATATGGCTGCTTGAACCGGCCTGATCCGTCGCAAATTTAGCCATAAACGTGACTGAAAGCCCCATGGCATCTGCCACTTCTTTCATACACTGTTTATATATCACGTGGTTGTCGGCCATCGGCAAAACCTCCGCATATTTTACATTCAATTCATGCTGGCCCAAACCCCACTCGCCTTTTGAAGTCTCGACCGCTATGCCTGAATTTTTCAAATGTCGACGGACAACAGAAGTAAATTTCTCATTTCGTGTCCCTTGCAGAATGTGATAATCTTCGAGGTAATATCCCGCAGGTGTAAGGTCCTGATAGTGTTTTTGAAAAGCTTCCTTGTAGCTGTTTTCCAAAAGGTAATATTCCAATTCGGAAGCGGCAAAACACTTCAGGTCGTCGCCTTCCAGTATTTCCAATTGTTTTCTCAGAATGGAACGCGGAGCTACGCTCTCTGTGGTATGAGTTTTCTCGTTAAACAAATCACAAATGACGATAGCCGTTTTCTCAAGCCAGTCTGCAACACGCAATGTCGAAAGATCCGGAACCATATGAAAATCACCGTATCCCAGTTCCCAGTTGGCATATTTATAACCCGGAACCGGCTCCATTTCCATATCCGTTGTCAGCAAATAATCACAACCATGCGTTCCGCTTTTGGCAACTGAATCAAGAAAATATTCTGCATCCACCCTTTTCCCCATCAACCTGCCGTAGTGGTCCGTAAACGCGACGACGATGGTTTCAATCTGGTTATCTTCAATCAGTTGAGAGAGTCTTTCAAGGGTTAGCATAGGCTGTAATATGTACGGGTTATGTATTATCGCAATTTGTCAATATCTGCAGTCATCGGGAATTTCAGCAATACCTTTTTGCCCGAAGCCTTTTCTAACATTGGGGTCAATATCTTACGTGCATTTTCACGGGTTTGATCCAATATACCCATATCCAATGCCGAACGCTCTATTTGCTTTTCAGCTTGTTTATAGGCCTCCTCCACTAATTTCGCCTCTTCTGTAAACGCATACTCGGTATTGTAAACCTTTGACTTACTGTGATCTATTTTAAAAACGCAAAGCTCCGGGTCTGGTAAATGAACTACCAGCGTCTCTTGCTCAGTGGTAATATCGGCAATTACGACTTTCGTGAGGTCGATACAGCCAATGGCCTCTCCCTGGACGATCAATACTGCTTTTGCATTGGGCAGCCAGGTTTTTACAATTTCCTGCTCGACGACGTCTTTGAAGTTATATTTCACTAATTCGAGTTTACCCATCGCTGTTATTTCCTGCAATACCACCGTATGGGTCGTCTCGATCTGGTCCTCGCCAGCAAACCACTTCGGCAGCCAGTTACCTGACGTAAAACTGTTGTAAACGCTTTTCAGCCCAACCAGCAAAAGACAAAACACAGCAAATCGTATGACCCAGGAAAGCAATTTCATCGTTTAATGTGTGAATGAGTGAACGAGTGGATGAGCCGGGGTCGCGAAAGATGAATCGGGTGGCTCAAACGGTCATTTTGCATAGTTTTCAAATCTTTTAATCCTTCCATTTGATGTGACTATCACCTCCTATTTTACGCACCATTAAATTGTACAAAACACCAAGACTTAATTATTCTAAACTCCTCTATGGTTCAACCATTTTTACTTAGAACATCCGCTTTTCGGGCAAGGCGCTGGGCGATAATACTAGCTACGATCAGCTGCAATGCATGATATAGCATGATGGGCAGCAGCATTACACCTGCCTGAGCGCCGGAGAACAAAACCTTCGACATCACCGCGCCCTGGACCAACGACTTTTTAGAACCGCAAAACACTGCTGTGATTTCATCTTCACGGCTGAAACTCAAAAAACGGCATATGTAAGTTAGCATGAAAAAAATTCCGAAAAACAACATCAGCATACCCAGGCCTAAAAAAAGTATATCGCTGAGCGACAAATTGTCAAACAGATGTTCTCCAAACGACTCGCAGAACGAGGTATATACGATGAGTAATATGGTCGACTGGTCCAGATACTTGATGTATTTTTTGTTCCTTTCAGCCCAATTTCCCCATTTCTTGTTCAAAACCAACCCCAAAGTCACTGGAAGTAATACTTGTAAAGAAAGTTTTCCGACTACTGATATCAGATCATAATTCGTAGCAGAACCTTCAAGCACAAAACTCATCCAAAACGGTGTAATGAAAACGCCGATCAGGCTTGATATGCTTGCGTTAAAAATTGCTGCCGGGATATTGCCCCTGGCGATAGAGACCATTACCACGGACGACGATACAGTCGATGGAAGCGCGCTGAGAAAGAAAATGGCAAGCCACAGCATATATCGTTCCTCGCCTACTGCCAGCGGACGAAATGCAAATATGATCAGGGGAAAAAGAATAAAAGTTGCAATGTGAATCAGTACGTGGAGCCGCCAGTTGGATAAACCTGTTTTGAACTTCTGAGGATCCAATCGTAATCCGTAAAAGAAGAAAACCAGTGAAACACCATAAGTTGAAATCTCGTTGAGAGGAATGGCGCTGCTTTTCATGCCGGGGTATGGCCACAAATATGCCAGAAAAATCATCGACAACAACGCTAACAGAAACCCGTCCAAACCTGCTTTTTTGAGAACCTCAAATATTCTGCTCATTCCATATTAAATGTACCTGAGGCTAATTTAGGTGAAACTGTTTTAAATTTTGGCTAAAATGGATCGAAAGATGTTTAAACGCCCAGTTCCTTTGAAAATATGCCGAATTCGCAGTATAATAAACAACTCCTTGAAACTCAGCGCTGGACTCTTTACACTCTGCGTTTAATCTCTTTTTGGTAGAACGAGCCGGATATGAGCTTATAACAAAACAAACGAAATGCATATGATCAGAATAGCTTCAATCGGTATAATTTTTACTTTTTTACTGCTGTTTACACAGTCAGTTCAAGCGCAATGGAAACTGGTTTGGGCGGACGAGTTCGACAAAGATGGCGCGCCTAACCCGCAGAATTGGAAACCGGAAATCGGTTTTGTGAGAAATCATGAAGATCAATGGTTCCAGGGACAAAATGCGTTTTGTAAAGATGGAATGCTCATTATTGAAGCCCGAAAAGAGGCGGTGAAAAATCCGGGATATAAAGTAGGAAGCAATGAATGGAGAGAGAGTCGAGAATATTCGAAATACACCTCAGCAAGTATAATCACCTCTGGATTGCAAAGCTGGCTCTATGGTAGGTTCGAAATGAGGGGCAGAATTGATACTCGCTTAGGCATGTGGCCAGCTTTCTGGACCTTGGGCACCGACGGTGAATGGCCTGAAAATGGCGAAATTGATATCATGGAATTTTACAGGGGTACGATTCTCGCCAACGCAGTCTGGGGTTCTACGGAAAGATGGAAAGGAATATGGAGCACCGTAAAAAAACCGATCAGCGATTTTAAAGATCCCGAATGGTCAAGCAAATTCCATATCTGGCGGATGGACTGGGACGAGAAATTCATAAGATTATATGTTGATGACCTCCTGATGAACGAGATTGATTTGTCCAAAACGAAGAATGCCAACCCTCCTCACCGAAACCCCTTTCATCAACCACAATATGTTTTATTGGGACTCGCCATCGGTGGGGATAACGGAGGAGATCCCTCTTCGACCCCTTTTCCAGCCAAATTTGAAGTGGATTATGTCAGGGTTTACCAACAAGATAGCAAACCCTGACAAGCCCTTATTTTTCAGCCAATATATCAAGAAGGAATTTGCGGAAAGGTTCTGCAAATTCTTTTCTTTTTAAGGCAAATTCGACTGTCGTTTTTAAATAATCGAGCTTATCGCCGATATCGTGTCGCTTGCCTTCGATATGGTGGGCAAAGATATTCTCACGTTTCAAAAGTAGTAACAACGAGTCTGTTAGCTGAATTTCGTTGTTTTTCCCTTTTGGCGTTTGTTCTATCGTCTCAAAAATCTGAGGCGTAAGGATATATCGTCCTGCAATGGCAAGGTTTGATGGAGCCAGCTCAATCGCAGGTTTTTCTACCAAAGTATTCAGGTTCAGAATAATATCACTCATCGCTGTCCCTCCCACAATGCCATATCTATTCACTTTATTGGTCGGCACTTCCTCAACCGCGATGACAGATCCGCCATATTGTTCATAGGTGTCCATCAATTGCTGTGTTACGGGAATTACCGAATCCATGATAGTATCGCCCAGTAATACCGCAAATGGCTCATTGCCGACATGATGCCTGGCGTAATAAATTGCATCTCCGAGTCCATTCGCCTCCTTTTGTCTTACGAAATGCACGTTGGCCATATCGGCCAGCCTGCGCATTTCATTGAACCACATCAAGTCCTCTTTTTCTTCGAGTCGACTTTCCAACTCCACGTTTCTGTCGAAGTGGTCTTCTATGGCGCGTTTCCCTTTTCCGGAAATGATTAGAATATCCTCAATACCTGAGTCCACCGCCTCCTGCACCACATATTGAATCGTCGGGATATCAATAATTGGAAGCATTTCCTTCGGCATTGACTTAGTAGCAGGCAAAAATCGGGTCCCAAGGCCCGCAGCGGGTATAACGGCTTTACGAATCATGTTTTGTTGGCTTTTAGCAGTTAGCTATTGGCTTTTAGCTCCGGGCTATTAGCTGCTAGACGGCTGCCTATGAATAAGTTAATTTTGAGCTTCTAGTTGTTAGCTTTTATTTTTTTAATATCGCTAAAGTCTGCTTCTTTAATTAATGAAATATTACCAGAGATCCCGCCTTCGCGATAACTAACTGCTAACTCCTAAAAGCTAACAGCTACACCACAAACGGCTTAATTACTCTTGCTCTGTATTTTTTCAATTCCACAAAGAGTTGGTTCAGCATATCATCGTCGCGGTATATCCCGATGATCGTTCCTCCTGAGCCCGCGAACTTTGCTGATGCGCCACATGCTCTGGCCGCGTTGATCAGTTTTTTATTGGACTCAGGCACGTTGTAAATCTTGCAACGAAGGTCAAAATTCTCGTTCATCAGACTGTGCAAATCGTCTGCTCGACCTTCCATTAAAGCTTTGTGGCCATCCTCCGCCTTTTGAGCGATTTGACCCATTACCTTGATCACCTCCTCCTCTCCACGATCAAACCGCGCGCGGACATCGCTATGCACTTTCCCTGAAACTTTGCTCAGGTTAGTGTTATAGGCTACATATAGTTTTGGCAAAAGGCGTGGATCAATCCGCTTATAATCGCCATATCCCCGCGCCTGGATTAAGGATTTGTCGAAATCCATATATACACATCCTTCATAACACTGGATCACACGATCCTGCAGGCCGGCAGCGATACCCAGCTCCTCGGTTTCGCTTACCATGACCAGTTGTGGCAATATCTCAATCGGAATTTCAACCTTGTAAAATTGCATCAAAGCTCGAAACAAGGCCACCAATATCGCGCTGGAGCCAGACATGCCTACTTGCCGTGGGATAGAAGACCGATAGCGCACCGTAAAGCTTTTATTCTGAAGCTTTATGCCATTTTCCTCACAATAGTCTGCAAACTTTTTGATACCCGCCTTAATCAACGGAATACCTCCATTATACCCCAGCATCGTTACCGAGTCGCGCAAATGGAATATGCTTTTAAAAGTGTTGTCGTCCTGAGGTTGTGGCTCGATATGCAGCTCTGGCGACTCGTAAAGTGAAATCGATGCACCGAAATTACGAACCGATATGGCAATTGTCTTGCCAAAAAAGCCATCGGAAGGATTACCTAATAGCCCCGCTCGCGCGTAGGCACGTGTTTCAATTATCAATGTGAAGCTTTTTTTTGTCTAAGGTAATAACAATCTGACGACGCAAAAGAATTTTACCCCTTAAAAAGCCTGCCAATTTGCGTAAAAAAACAATGGAGCACACACCCATCGTCTTAAGAGGTATATGCTCCATTGAACAAAGCAATCGATATCTCGGGAATTAATAGTCAGAATCAACCATCATCTAAATGACCTGACTCACTCCCTCAGCCTGGAATAAATTATTGCTTAACGATCTGAATATTGGCGATCAGCTTCACTTCATCTCCTACTACTACACCACCTGCCTCAGTAACAGCACTCCACGTAAGACCAAATTCTTTTCTGTTCAGCTTGCCAGTCAACTCAAAACCAGACTTGTTGTTGCCATACGGATCGGTAGTGTTTCCGCCATATTCCACTTTCAACTCAAATGGTTTTGTGATATCCTTAACTGTAAGATCACCTTTCAATGAATAATCCTCGTCACCTTTTTTAGCAAGCACACCAGTGAAAGAAAGTTTTGGGAAATTCTCTGCATCGAAGAAATCTCCTGATTTCAAGTGGCCGTCACGTTGCTCCTGATTGGTATCAATGCTTTCTGTATCAGCAGAAAAAGTAACAGTGGCACCATCGAAATCATCGCCTTCACTTACCACAGATCCCTCAAATTTCTTAAATGAACCTGTAACTGTAGAAATCACAAGGTGTTTAACTTTAAACTGAACTTCTGAATGCGTTGGGTCGATAACCCATGTTGTTTGCGTTGCCATTTTATATCTGAGTTTAATTTATGTATTTACATTTAATGTATATACATGTAAATTTGAAAGAAAGTTTCAAGGGTGAAAAAATATTTCAGAAAATCTGTAAAAATTTAATACCCACTACTAAATCCCGGCATTCTCCCCAACACGCATAGAAGGCAATTGCCAGATAATGAACACATTAATAAAATTAAAACTTAATGCCTTCATATTTGTGGTATAAATAAAATAAAAATGGCTGCCCCAATATAAATCAGAACAGCCACTTTTCATTTTGTTTATATTGATCAGATATATCTGTTGATCAAATTCTCCAGATACTCCTGACGGCCTGAAATTGTTGCAGGCTCGCCATTCGCCGCCGCAAGATCGAAAAGATCAGCAAGGCCTAGTTTTCCATTTTCGTAGTCAGATCCTTTACCTGAGTCGAAACTTGCGTAACGCTCTTTTCTGATTTTGTCAAACTCTCCGTTGGTTCTGATTTTGTCAGCGATCACCAAAGCCCGCGCAACTGTATCAATACCCCCGATATGCGCATGGAACACGTCCGCCACATCTGTTGAATTTCTACGTCTCTTCGCATCAAAGTTGATACCACCGCCTTTCAGGCCACCTGCTTCGAGAATAACCAGCAATGATTTTGTCCACTCTGCGATATCAATCGGGAATTGATCTGTATCCCATCCGTTTTGATAATCACCTCGGTTGGCGTCAATTGAACCCAGTATACCAGCGTCCGCAGCCACCTGCAATTCATGCTCGAAAGTATGACCCGCCAAAGTAGCGTGGTTTACTTCAAGGTTCAACGCGAAGTCGTTCAACAGGTCGTGCTGGCGAAGGAAACCTATTACAGTCGCCGCGTCGTAATCATATTGATGTTTGGTCGGCTCGCAAGGTTTTGGCTCAATGAAGAATTTACCTGTGAAACCGTTCGCTCTCGCGTAAGCAACAGATATTTTCAGCATTTGTGCGAAATGCTCCTGCTCACGTTTCATATCTGTATTGAGAAGCGTCATATACCCTTCTCTTCCTCCCCAGAATACGTAGTTTTCACCACCCAATGCAATCGTTGCGTCCAGAGCCATTTTAACCTGAGCACCAGCATGCGCAACCACGTTGAAATCAGGGTTGGTTGACGCCCCGTTCATATATCTGTGATGACCAAAAAGGTTGGCAGTTCCCCAAAGTAATTTAACACCTGAGTCAGCCTGCTTTTGCTTTAAATATGCAGTCAGTGCCTGCAATCTGCCTTCGTTGGATTTCACATCATCCGTATAATCCACAACGTCTATGTCGTGGAAGCAATAATATGGAAGTCCCAATTTTGTAATCAATTCAAAAGCAGCATCTGCTTTGTCCTTAGCGCGGTCCACTGCATCCGGTTTTTTATCCCATGGATAAAACAAAGTAGGTCCTCCAAACGGGTCAAGACCTGATCCGCAGAATGTATGCCAGTAAGCCACCGCAAAGCGCAGGTGTTCTTTCATTGTCTTACCGCCAATTATTCTGTTTTCATCGTACCAGCGATATGCAAGAGGGTTGTCAGACTCCGCACCTTCAAACTTTATTTGGCCAATACCTTTAAAATACTCCTGTTCTCCTAATAAAATACTCATTTGACTAATTTTTAAATAGTTCTATACTCTGAAAAAATCCCGGAAATGCTCGCTGCGAACAGCGCTAAAAACACACGTTATTTCGTACAAAAATTATTAAGTGTAAGATTGACAATTTTTACTGCAATATTATTTCTTTTTTTTCAAATACTGATCTTAAAAAGAAAAAGAGGAGTGAAAATATTCACCCCTCTCTATAAGTATTGCTGCTATGTTTTCTAATCAGAAGAACTTCGCTCTGCTGTCTTTGATCTTCGCGTTTTCCCTAATCACCTCATTTACCAAATATGAGCTGCGGCTTTCCTGAGCCTGCGTCAACTGCGTTTTGTATTGTGTAAAATCTGCGATTTTAGGAGCATCAATTTTTGCAAGAAGCTCCATAATGAATACGCCGTTTTCTCCGGTGAATGGACCAGTTTTCTGACCAACTTTCAAACCAAATGCTTTTCCTAATGCAATCGGGTCAAAACCTGCGCTTGTCAGGAAGCCGGTTGCCAAAGAGATATCAGCAGCGGACTCAACTAAAGCACCTGCGCCATATTTCGCTGCAATGGCCTCAAGAGCTCCGGAAGCACCTTTCAGTTTCGCCTCGATTTGCTCTGCCTTAATCTGGTTACGAACTTTTGTAGTCAATTCGTCGCGGAAGTCATCCACCTTCACGTTATCAGCATCTGATTTGCCAACCAATACTGCAACTATATATTGTTCTTCAGTTTCAAAAACCGGCGAAACCGAATTCAATTTCGAATCGTCTTTGAACGCCCAACGCACGATATCTCTTCCATTCTGGATTGCGTTAACATTTGTTGCGCTTTCAGGGATTCTGTTTGCTGTAGCCAAAACCAAAGCCTTGTTTTTCTTAACCGCCTCGTCAAACTGTTCTTTGCTCTTAACTGAATTTACAAATTCGTCAGCTTTACGATATGCTTCGTCTCTTGTACTTTGGCTAGGAGCTATTGTCTTTCCAATCGCCGCGATACGATATAGCGTATTTGATTTGGTTGCAGTTACCTTGATGATATGGTACCCAAACTGGCTTTCTACCAGACGTGGGATCAGACCTGTAGAAGTTGCCGAAAACACAGCTTCTTCAAATGGTTTTACCATTGCACCATTGTTCTGGAAGTAATTCAGGTCACCGCCTCTTTGAGCAGAACCTGGATCAGCACTTGAAGTTGCAGCCAATGCTTCGAAATTAGCACCCGCTTTAATCTGAGCCAAAATTCCCTCTGCCTTCACTTTCGCAGCAGCCTTCGCCGAATCCGACTGGTTTTCTGCGCGAATCAAAATATGACTGGCTCTTGCAGACGACACGCTGTCCTGACGAGTTCCGTCATATTTGTAAATGAAGTAAGTATCTCCTTCACGGTATGGACCGTAAACACCACCCGGAACGAAAGTCTTCACAGCTTCTTTCAACTGATCAGACATATTCGCAAGCGACATATTGATCGGCAAGGCAATATCAGAGTTCATTTTTGCAAAAGCTGAGTCATTCTGTGCAGTTGCAAGGCCTCTTGCCAATTCTTTGATTTCAGTATATAGCGCCGCGCTATCATCCTTTGCCGGCTGAACCGGGAAAGTAACGTACTCAATGGAACGTGTATCAGTTCCTTTATATTCTTCTCTGTGTGCGCTCAAATACGATTCAAGCTGTGAATCTGTCACCTTGATCGTTGTATCTACGATCGAGAAAAATGGAACGTAAAGATATTTGACATTCGCTTTTGTGGTCTGAGCGATGTATTCTTTCTCAGCCTGCGCTTTTGGAGTATAATTTGAAAGGCGAAGCAAGTTTTCATATTTTGAACGAATACGTTCTTCTTTCAGACTCTTTTCAAACGTTACCCATGATTTCTGCTGTTCGATTGGTAAAGTTTTCAGGTTTTTCAAATAGCTAACCACTGCGTTCTTATCGAAACGACCTGTTGTAGGATCTGAAAACGCCTGTTGAATGGATGGGCTGATATGATTTCCCTGAACCATATCCATCAGTTCCTGATCTGTAACTGTCAGACCAAGTTTGTCGAATTGTTTTTTGTAAGCGATATCAACGATAAATTGATTCCACGCCTGGTCCCGAAGAGAACCTAATTCATTTTCACTCAGGCTTCTTCCGCTTTGTGCTTCGTAATTCTGACGAAAGGCATCCACACGACTCTGAAAATCCTTGATATCAATTTTCTTGCCTGCAATCTCCCCCACAGTCTGGTTATTGCTGCCTCCTAACATGGAATTCGGCCCCATAAGGTCACCTCCTACCATAAAAAGCATCAAGCTTATCGCGATTACCGTTACTGCAATTCCGGACTTTTCTCTGATTTTGTTAATTAAAGCCATTTTCCATTTTCAAATTTGACCCGCAAAATAAAATCTTTTCTTGTTGGAATGCAAGGAGACATTTCATTTTAGCCACAGGTTTTTAAAGTTAGTCGAGTTTATGAGCAAATTGTTGATAGTCAATCTGTCAATTGCGAGGCTCCGATCAAATCCGGATTTTCATCCATAGCAGTTCGTTTACACATATCAGTTCGGACTTGAAATGCTGGAAATACTACCGAAGCAAGGGTAGTTAATACAAATATTTGCGGTTTAACGTGTACAGGATTGCCATCAGAATACTGGACAGCACACCGGCGAAAGCATTAATTACCCCAAACCATCCGCCAATTAAAAACAGTGGTGCCAGAAATGCTAAGACCATACCAATCAGATATAAATGGTATCCCTTCTTTTGAAGATTCCAGATCAGATAGGCGGCGTACATAGCGATTGACTCGAAGATGATCATGATGATGGCGCCATTTCGGATATTGTTTGGCGTGGTTTCCGAAATTGTTGCCTCAAAAACCGTAGCTACCATCTTTTTTTCCTCTTCAGTTTGTGAACGCTGAGTGACAGAGGTTTTTAACTTTCCGAAGTCTTCTCTCATGTTTTCGGCGGCAATTTCCGGGCTCCACAACTTTTCAGATTGCATCCACAAACCTGACACGGAACTCATGAAAGTTAAAAAACAGAGTATGGTCAAAAAAAGTGGGCGAACTGGCGCTTCAGACATAGTGATTTACATTAATATAGTATCAAAAAAGAGGGCAAAATTTGTGCATTTAGCTGAAAACACCAAAGGCATTTGAATTTTATTGTCAGCAACTTACATTTGTAAGGATCAACCCATAAAAAATTACAACTAATCCATTTTAAATAACAATAATAATGAGTTTGCAAATTCTTACAGATCGTGTTACCGAAATGTTGGGCACAGATGCCGGTTTAGAGGCCACGGTTAAATTCCTAACTGATGAAGGGGTTGTGTTCATCGATAGCACCATCGTTCCCAATACCGTCACGAACATTGACGGCGAGGCTGACTGTACGCTGGAGGTTTCTGTAAAGAACGCGTTGAAATTGATGGACGGCGACATGAATGCCATGATGGCGTTGATGACCGGCAAACTAAAAATCGATGGTGATATGGCAGTAGCGATGAATATCGCTCAGAAGTTTGGGGGGAAATAATTGTTAGCAATGAATCCGACTTATCTCTGAAAACATCGGCTTTCGGCTACCGAACAAGGTAGAACTATTTTCCACGGTGCAACGCCGACCGCCGGAAGCCGATGTTATAATACAACTACAATTTCAATTCCCGCAAATACATCTGAATAGTATTCTCAAGACCGAGATATAAAGCATCCGAGATAAGCGCATGGCCAATTGAAACCTCATCAAGCCACGGTATCATTTGTTTGAAAAAGTGCAGGTTATCCAAACTCAAATCATGACCGGCATTCAAACCCAATCCGATTTCCCGTGCTTTCTCTGCTGCTTTCACAAAAGGAATTACAGCTTTTTGACGGTTTTCAAAATAATGAGCTGCATATGGTTCGGTGTATAATTCAACTCTATCCGCACCACATTGCTTTGCTCCCTCCACCATGTCCGGATTGGGATCCACAAAGACGGACACTCTTATTCCGGCACCTTTAAATATCTTTACAAGCTCTGTGAGCTCTTTCGCGTTTTTGATTGTGTCCCAACCAGCGTTTGAGGTAATCGCGTTTAAGGCATCCGGAACCAACGTTACCTGGTCAGGGATTGTAGCCAATACCAAATCGACAAACTTTTTTTCAGAAGGATTTCCCTCAATATTAAATTCAGTTGTGACTTCCGCTTTTAGATCAAACACATCCTGATAGCGGATATGCCTTTCGTCAGGCCGCGGATGCACCGTGATACCCTCGGCTCCAAAGCGTTCACAGTCAAGGGCTACTTTCAACACGTTAGGATTATCTCCGCCTCGCGAATTTCGGAGTGTAGCGATCTTGTTAATGTTAACGCTTAATCTGGTCATGGGCACAAGTCAATGAGTGAATGTTTCAATTGGTGAATGAAAGAACGGAGGCTGGTCAGAAACTATACTTCGCAGCTTCTATCTTAATAATGATTCCTGTAACTTTGTTGGCTTGGATACAAATTTAACATTCGCAGGTTCCAAAAACAGCCATTCAGTTATTTAATTTCAGTAATTCAATCATTAATTTATATTTCATGTCATTAAAAAGTCAGGTCGAAGCAGGCATCAAAGATGCAATGCGCGCAAAAGATCAGGATACATTGAGAGCGTTACGCGCCATCAAATCTTTGATACTATTGGAAGAAACAAAAGGCGGAGCAGCCGCCGAACTTTCAGCCGACGATGAGTTGAAATTGCTTACGAAAGCAGCCAAACAAAGACGTGAGTCCGCTGATATTTATAAAACCCAAAACCGTGAAGATCTGCTGGTTAAAGAGGAAGCAGAGCTTGCTGTGATTGAGCAATTTCTCCCAAAACAATTGACAGAAGACGAGATCAAATCCAAACTTCAGGAAATCATTACCCGTGTTGGTGCGTCTGCGCCATCTGATATGGGTAAGGTAATGGGAGTTGCTACCAAAGAATTGGCCGGACAAGCCGACGGAAAAGTAGTTTCTGCATTGGTAAAGAGTTTGCTCGCATGAAGTTATTGGATGTCGTCATCCTTCTTCCTCTGCTTTGGGGGGCATTACATGGTTACCGTAAAGGTTTATTGATCGAGATCATCGGCATCGCCGGTATGGTGGTGGCGATGGTCCTGGGTTTCAAATTTCTGGGGTTGGGAATGGATATCCTGACCCCCTATTTCAGTGATTCTTCGGCAAAAAAAATCTTGCCCTATATCGGTTTCTCCGCGATATTCTTCCCGACAATCTTCCTGCTGAACCAGTTTGGTTATATGATACGTCGGTCTCTGCGATATTCAATTCTGGGCACATTTGATCGTTTTGCGGGTGCAATGGTTGGAATATTAACGTGGGTTTTCGGAATCAGCGTTTTTTTCTGGTTGGTGAACATGATCGGAATCCAGATTCCCGAACACCGAACCAAGGATACGTACCTATACCCTATCGTTGTGCCAGTCGCACCCAATATCATTACCAAGGCATTACAATTTATGCCAAAAGGGACCGATCTGATTAAAGAATGGAAAAGGGAATATATTGACGAGAAGGATGAATCGGATGCGGCGAGTGATTCGACGGGGAAGGGAAGAAGTATGAAAAACCTTCTGATAGACAGATTCTAAGGCGTTAGATTGCCAAAAGGTGCGAACGTCCGCCACGCCTAACCTTCTTTTTTCGCAAAAGGTCAAAGCTCTGAATAGTCTGCGACCAAATATCCTTGTATTGCCTATGACCTGATACAAAAAAAGGTGCCCAAAGCGGGACACCATTTCTCTTATATCATTAGAGTATCAATTTATTATCAATACCAGTCGTCGTCGCCACCGCGGTTTTTACGTGAGTCAGTTTTTCTGGAGCTGCCTCCTTTTTGACCAGGTCTGCCTGAATTTCTGTCCCGGCCAAAATCTTTAGATTTTCCTCCGCCGAAACTCGATGAGCTGGATGGTCTGTCGCTGTTTCTAAATGTTCTTTGAGCACCAGCGGTAGATGAAGATGACGATTGAGCAGGGGTATCCTCCTTTTTGCTGGTATACCGGTCAACCCGGGGAGCTGGTGAATCTGGTCTGGAAGGACGGGCATCCTTTTTCTGAGATTCATTCACAACCAATGGACGTCCATACATGTCAGCTCCGTTGAGAGATTTAATGGCAAGCTGACCTTCTTCCTCGTTTGGCATTTCCACAAAACCGAAGCCTTTGCTTTGACGCGTTATCTTATCAGTTATGATTTTTACAGAGCTAACCTCTCCGTATTTTTCAAATGCTTCCCGCAGCTCACTTTCCTTCAATTTGAAGGAAAGACTCCCTACAAAAATGTCCATACAAAACGCCTTTTTTGATTGTTTTAGATTTATGAGTGTAAAGATATTTATTTAAGCTGGTATGCTACAACACTGTTTTTCATAAATGTTGAGATATAGACGATTTTTTTTGATTTGTTTTACCCAATATCGGCAGAATTCGCTTTTTCGTCTCTAAAATCTATAATTTGCTGAATGGCGTTAGCTCATATTGCATGTTCGACCCAAAAAAAGGGTGAAGTCCAATATGCAGACTCCACCCTTTTCCCAAACCTTTCTTTCTTTCCTATTTTTTCTTCTTCGATTTTTTGCCTGTCGGTTCGACTACTGTTGTCGCAGGAACTTTGGTAAGATCAAGAACCCGGATATTCCTGAATTTCAGAGAATCTCCATGGCCCAGATATCCGATATGCCCACTGGTTCTTTGCAGACCTGGGTGCTCACGGTGATCAGCCGTTCCGTTTTTACTAGCTTCCGCCAAGTCCCCGTCCAGAATGACCGTTCCATTAAGCGTAACCTTAATCTTTGACCCTTTAAGGTATACTTCCTCCTGGTTCCACTCGCCAACAGGCTTTAGAAATCCGCGTTTGGCAGGAATGATACCATATGCTGAGCCGTGATATTGATATTCTTTCAGGTCTTTATATTTCTCAGCATCGTTGTCCAAAATCTGGATTTCAGTACCAACATAAGCTCCATCACCTTCCAACGGCGTTCTAATACCCAAACCGTTATTTGCTCCCGGCGTCAATTGAAATTCAAAACGATATACAAAATCGCTGTATTCGTCTTTTGTATACAAGTTTCCTTTGCCACCACGTGCCGGATCAATTGCCAGAGTACCGTCCTCTATGAAATAGTCGGTTTTGTTACCCACCCATTCAAAAGTATTTGTACCGTCAAAAAGGATTTTATAACCCTCTTTAGCTTCTTCTTCGGTCAGCTTGTAAGGTTCCGGTCTCGGAATTTCACGAACGTAGATATCACGGTAATATATTGTATTTCCGTGTGCCTGAAGCTCAATTTGCTCTTTTGGGAAAATCGGCAATTTGCGGTCCCAGTAGTTTTCAAGCGTTACGTTATTGACCACATTTACGCCATTCAAATCCACAGAAACGCGGTCGCCCACCATGGTGATATGGAAAGTGTTCCATTCTCCAATCGCATTATCTGCGACTTTTGAAGGCTTGCTTTCGTATTGCTGATTATTGTAAAGTCCGCCTGAGCCGACCTGTGCGCCAACCTCTACGCGTGAAGTATCCCAAATCTGAACTTGCGGCGTTCCTCTCAGATATATTCCGGCATCACCTTTTTTCTCAATTTTCCAGTCTACATACATTTCGAAATCGCCATACTGTTTTACAGTGCAGAGGTTGTCACCATGGCCTGAGAATATCAGGCTTCCGTCTTTTGCATACCAATCCTTTTTTGCAGCTTCGTCTGCTTTTTTCTGTTGGGCAGCCAGCGTATCGGCACTCATCTGACTTCTTTTGATCGGATTTTGTACCAATCCTTTCCAGCCAGTCAAATCTTTTCCGTTGAACAAGTTCACAAAACCTGCGTCCTTTGGCATTTCGGCCAGTTGTTTCGTCACCGCCTGCTTCTGATATTCACTGTCCTGACCTGTGAAAGTGGAAGAGGCTTTGGTTAAGATATCGCGAACCTCGGCACCATAGAAATCCTTATTGGCCAATCCTATCGTAATAGCTGTTTGAGACGCAGTTTGCTGAACCGCCGGATCATCCAGATACTTGCCAGCAAATATCAATGCATTGAAAGTTCTGTATCTCGACAACTCTTTCAAGATCAAATTTTTCTGTTCACTTGTTTTGGCCAGGGCCATTGCTTCGCGTAACTGAATTACTTTGTTTGCAGGCGTTTCAGAAGATTTAACCGTTGCTGCAACATAGCCGTTAATGGCCGAATTCAATTCCGAAGCATCAGAAGTTTTGCTTGCAATGGAAAGTAATTCCGAAGATGCAGACTCATCGTTCCACATACCTAATGATTCGATCGCTACTTTTTTAGTTGCAGCATCGCCATTGTTATAAGCATAAGAAACCGCAGCAAGCGACTTTTTACCACCAATCGATGCCAGGACTGGCAGGTATCTTGGTTGAGCAGATGCGGGAGAAACGGTCATTTGTTTCAAAACAACGTCGCTTTGAGAAGAAGTAGTGCCGGCACTTTTCACAACCGCACCAATCGCACTCTGAACAGAGCCAATTTCGCTCTCTTCCGAACCGGAATTCAATAACTGATATAATAACGGCAGATCTTTTTCAGCAGAAATTGACCTTAAAGAAGCATATGCTGCCTTCCTTACTTCAGGATTAGCGCTTTTCAAAAGCGGGGTCACGACCGATAATTTGGTATCCGCATTTCTGGCAGCCAAAACTTCGATAGCAGCAGGTTGTGCAGTGGCCGGAAGTTTAGGCAAAGCGATTGCCAACTGATCCACAACTTCGTTTCCTTTGATCGTCAGCAACGAACTTTTGATGACCTCAACTTCTGCTGGAGTCGCTGTTTTAAGAGCGGCAATTAGCGCCGGAACACTTTTCGCTCCTCCAATTTTTCCTGCTGACCATATGGCTGCGGACTTTACTCTTGTATCTTTCGCACTTAGCAACTTTAGAATTGTCGGTAAAGCATCTGCCGATTCAGCGTGTCCAAGCATTGTGACAATCTCAGCCTGAGCCTCAGGAGTTGTCTTTTTTAAAGCAGCGAGCCAAGGAGCGGTACCGTTTGCCATTGTATATTTTTGCCCCAATTTCAGAGCCGCAGCGCGATATTCGGGATCAGTGCTTGACATTGCATTTACCAGAACCGGTACGCTTTCCCTCTTTTTAATATCGGAATATACCTTCAATGCAGAAGAGCGGGTCGAAGTCTGTGTCGGGGCAGGGGTATTTTTGATCAACTCAAGTGCCGATTTAGTCGCCAGTTCTTCGGATCCGTTTTGCCCCAAACGAGCAAGATATTTTACATAAACCGCAGTTGCATCTGCTTCGTCATATCCGAAAGCTGCTTTTTGAGCGGCTTTAGAAAGAATAGCTTGAGACGAGGGCACACCTATTTCCGCCAGCGCAAAAAGACTTACTTTTCTCAATTGGATATCGTCGGCTACGGCTGTTTTCTCAATTTTGGAGGCAGCATCAGCATATCTGGAATTTCCTAATGCCTCGATAATAGCCATTTTAGCATATCCGTTTGCAGTCGAAAGTGCCTGATCAAGAGCAGCACCAGCTGCTGAGGAGCCATTACGTGCAAGCGCACGGGCAGCAGGACCAGCCAATTTTTCGTCTGGCAAATAACTTTTGAGGATATCGATGGATTCATCCTTGCCAACGGTTTGTAGTTGATAAATCAGAAAAACCTTATTGTCTGTATCCGTTATTTTCGAAAGCGCTTCTCCATATGCTTCGGCGGCCATTTTTCTCCAGGCCTCCCTGCCTGATTTTGTCGCCGCATACGTAAACCCGCCTATTGCATATTGTCTCTTTGCGTTGTCGCCTTTGCCAGCAGGTACAAGTCCCGTCGCGATTTCAACCAGGCCTGACTTACCCAATGAGGCAATCGTTTCCATACTGGTGTTCAGTTTGGCCGAATTATCTGCCGGCAGTTGAGCAAGCAGCTCTGTAATTTTCGGAGAAGCGTTTCCTCCCGTTTGTGCCCGCGCCTGGCCCGAAAGAGCAAGTAGGGCTATAAATGAATAAAAATATTTTTTCATGTTTTGTGTGCTGAAAGTCAAAGCTTTTAGCCGTTTCTTGTTATAAAATTTGAAAAGATTTAATAAATGAATGAGCTATTTACATAGTCCACGGGCCACGCATCGGCTGGTCTATCAACCGGTTTGCGCCTTCATCATCAATAAATTCTTGTTTTACAGGATCAAATTTCAAAGACCGACCCAAGCGGAGCGAGGCAAGTCCCATGTTAACAAGCGTACAGGAGCGATGACCGTTTTCTTCGTTCAGCGCAAATTTTTTCCTGTTTTTTACCGCATCCACGAAGTCGGTAACCTGTGGCTCCGGATCAGGGAAAGCAGCTAGTTTTTTCTCAAGATTTGGAATATCGGAGCGGAATCCTGGATATAGTTTTCCTTTGGGTCCTTCGATATAGGCCACGTTTTCGTCTTTTCCTTCACCATCCAACACGATCTGACATCCGTCGGCATAGGTATAAGTAATCCGGCGCCAGGTTCCAACGGCCTCCGTATGTTGCTGAGGCGCATCAACTTCCACACTCACCGGACTGGTATCGTCTTTGCCCAGGAAATATTGAATCGGATCCAGGTAATGCTGCCCCATATCTCCAAGGCCTCCGCCATCGTAATCCCAATATCCACGGAAGGTTTGATGAACGCGGTGC
The DNA here is from genome assembly GCF_056895215.1 of Dyadobacter sp. HNCC25DJ184. Lineage (NCBI taxonomy): Bacteria > Pseudomonadati > Bacteroidota > Cytophagia > Cytophagales > Spirosomataceae > Dyadobacter > Dyadobacter sp. HNCC25DJ184. The sequence continues at coordinate 206,823 of NZ_JBXHAQ010000007.1, forward strand.
GCGCTATATGGTTTATACGGAGCTGGTCCTAGCCACATGTCGTAGTCTAGCTCGGCCGGTACCGTTTCGGGCGCATTGTTTGTTTTTCCAACCCAGTAAAATTTCCAGTCAAAGCCCGTATGTTTACTAACGGTCACTTTTAATGGCCAGCCCAGAAGTCCGCTTTGAACCAATTTCTTAATCGGTTTTACGGTAGTTTTCATTCCATAAAAGTTGGCATCAAATCTGAACCAGGTATTCAATCTGAATATCCGACCATGTTGCTGAACAGCTTCAACCAGTCGTTTCCCTTCTCCAATCGTACGGGTCATCGGTTTTTCACACCAAACATCCTTTCCTGCGCGCGCTGCATCCGCTGCGATGATACCATGCCAATGTGGAGGCGTAGCTACGTGAACGATATCTACCTCAGGCAATTGAATCAGTTCACGGTAGTCGGAGAAGGTTTTTACACCTTTGTCTACCATTTCAACAGCAGTTTGCAAATGTTTTTTGTCCACATCGCAAAGCGCCACGACTTTCGTGCCTGCATATGGGATGTGCCCGCGACCCATGCTTCCGGTGCCTATGATGGCTTTTGTGAGGGTATCGCTTGGAGCGAGGAAGCCTTTTCCCAGCACATGCCGGGGAACGATCGAAATTGTGGCCAGTGTGGCAAGGGATCCTTTGATGAATTTTCTCCTTGACTCAGATGCGCCTTCCTTTGTTATCATTGATTAAGGTTATGGTTAGGAAACTATCTTTTTTGAAAATGCAGTTAAATTATCACTAAAATGCCGAAATATCAATGAGTGCACGAGAACATGTTAGTTTTTAGCAATCAGGTGTTAGCTTTTAGCCCGCCATATTGTAGTTCAATTCTTTAATAAGAATATCTGGAATTCAATATTTTTGGAACTCTTAAAAATGACATGTGTCTTTCCCTAACTCCTGACAGCTTCACAGCGGAATATTCCCGTGCTTCTTCCTCGGCAGTACGGCTACTTTGTTTTCCAGCATTTCAAAAGCTCGGATCAGTTTTTCTCTTGTTTGTGAAGGGTATATCACTTCATCGATATATCCGCGGTGTGCGGCTCGGTATGGATTGGTGAACTTGTTGGTATATTCTTCAATCTTTTCCTGCAATTTTTCCTGCGGAAACTCTGCTTCCGAAATCTCCCTTTTGAAAATAATTTCGGCCGCTCCGCTCGCGCCCATCACAGCGATTTCGGCTGTGGGCCACGCGTAATTCATATCTGCGCCAATGTGTTTTGAATTCATCACATCATATGCGCCGCCATATGCTTTTCGGGTAATGACGGTGATCCGCGGCACGGTTGCCTCACAAAAGGCATATAGTAATTTGGCTCCGTTGGTAATGATTCCATTCCATTCCTGGTCGGTGCCGGGAAGGAAGCCTGGTACATCCTCCAGAACCAGCAGCGGAATATTAAAACAGTCGCAAAACCGCACAAAACGGGCCGCTTTCTGGCTTGCATGATTGTCGAGAACGCCAGCGAGAACGGCGGGCTGATTAGCCACAATACCTACGCTCCGCCCGGCAATTCGCGAAAAACCAACGACGATATTCTCGGCATAATATTGGTGTGCTTCGAAAAAGCTGTTTTCGTCAACGATATGGTGAATAACTTCACGGATATCATAAGGCTGGTTTGGGTTGTCAGGAATGATGTCGTCGAGCTTTAAACGTTGCTCATTTTTTGGTTCATATGGAAGGCGGAAAGATTCGTCTTCACAGTTTTGAGGAATATAGCTCAGTAATTTTTTAATGCCTTTAATGCATTCTATTTCATTTCTGGAGACAAAATGTGTCACTCCGGATTTGGTAGCATGGGTCATGGCCCCGCCTAATTCCTCGGAAGTTACGTCTTCGTGGGTTACAGTTTTTACAACATTTGGCCCTGTTACAAACATATAACTGGTGTTTTCCACCATGAAAATAAAGTCGGTAATTGCGGGAGAATAAACGGCTCCACCAGCGCATGGCCCCATGATGGCTGAAATTTGCGGAATTACGCCCGATGCAAGTGTATTCTTATAAAAGATATCTGCATACCCGGCAAGCGACAAAACTCCTTCCTGGATTCGCGCACCTCCAGAGTCATTCAAACCGATGATCGGTGCGCCATTTTTCATGGCCAGATCCATCAGTTTACATATCTTCTCTGCATGCGTTTCAGACAGAGAACCGCCGAAAACGGTAAAATCCTGCGCATAAACATATACCAGTCGTCCGTCGATTTTTCCATAGCCGGTTATCACGCCATCGCCCAAAAAGTGTTGTTTGTCCAAACCAAAATCACGGCTCCGGTGCATAACGAAACGGCCAATTTCTTCAAAAGAATCTTTGTCAACCAGCAACGTGACACGTTCTCGAGCGGTCAGTTTTCCTTTTTTATGCTGTGCTGCAATCCTGTTTTCTCCTCCTCCAAGTGCCGCTTCCGCGTTTTTTTCGTCAAGTTTTTTTCTTTTTGAATCAATGACCGGTTTGTATTCCATGAACTTGAAGCGGTGAATATGAATGAGCTTTGATATGAATTATAAATATAGGTGCATTTTGGGAAGAAAGGAAAGAAGGAGAAAGGGATGAAAGGACGAAAGGGGCGAACGGTTCGACTATATTTGTAAAAGAGCGAACTGAGCTAATTGCAACTTAGTTTAAGCTACGATTGGCGGAAATATGGAAATTGGTATAAAACAGGTTTTTTAAGACAAACGAATTAACGGATATAGTGCAATTGTACCAACCCCTTTTCAAAAGACTTTGAACTTATCAATTTCAAGGAAGATTCGGGTCTGTCGTCGTTAAACAGGCGAATGCCGGACCCCAGGAAAGTCGGGATAAGCGATATAACGAATTCATCTATCAGATTGTCTTTCATCAATATATTCACGATTTCTGCCCCGCCATCGATGAACATATTTCTCCCGTTTTTGTTTTTCAGATTTGTTACCAACTCTTTCAAATCCCCAGTGTAAAAGTGGATATTTCCAATCGAAGGTCGAGGTGTTCGGGTGACAATATAGCTTTCTTTATCTGTATGCGGGAAGTCGAATCCCATATCTAAGACCTTGTCATAAGTTTTTCGACCCAAAATCACGGCATCAATGGTTTCGATGAATTCGTGATATCCGTAATCCTCGTTTTCTTTTTCTACAGCGTCTAAAAATGAGAGATCGCCGTCGTTTTTGGCAATGTATCCGTCTACGCTCATGGCGATATACAACACCACTTTTCTGTTACTCTTCATGGCTTACGTGAGATATATTTTTCTTTGTTCAACTCGTTATCTATAACAATTGCGGCCAGATTTTTCGGGGCCACTTCGCAATAAGCAGCAACCATGGCACCTTTTACTATATCAGTTGTGGCTAAATTTAAATCGATGGTCGTCCAGCCATGTTTCCCCCAACTGCCGGAAACGGGAATTGTGCAGAAAGGATAGCTTTTAACAAATGAATGTTGGTCCATTTCCGATAATTTAAGGACTATGCGATGTTCGTTCTGGTCATAGGTTACGAAAATCTTACCCTTGATTCTGAATGAAGTTTTTTCAAAATGCGGCATTTCAACCACTTCAGGAAATGAAAGCGCCATGTTTCGAAAGGTTTCGATATCCACCATTTGGTTTGAGCGGCCGAGTGTGAGTGGCTAAATTAGTGAATATAGTTGATCTACGATCAAGCTAATTGCAGCTAGAAATTTCCAGAAATATACCTTCTCGCTTCTTCCTGAGTCAACGCAGAAAAATTACGATATCGATGATGTACATCAATGATTTCTTCAATTGCTGCCGTCGCCAGGCTCTTGTTTTCCCACGTCTTTATTTCCGCGATGACGGTTGCAAGGCAGCCTTTTTTATATGCAATCTGTCCGAGGACATGGATGAGTGTACTTTGTACGCGTCTGGTTTTGTCAAACTGAAGTTCTTTGAGTAATGGCAAAATATCCTGAGGATACTTTCGACCACGCAGCTCAATCCCATGACAAATTTCCCGTCGAATTTCTTTATCGGGATGGTGCAGATATTCGCTGGCAAAGGCGAGAACGGGTTTGGGATTTACCTCACCCATTTTTTTGATGGAACCTATGACCGCGTTTCGTGGGGAATGATGAATGTCGAACAGGCTGGTATCAAAAAATTCTTTCACGCTGGCAAAGTCAGTTTTCCCGATTTCTCCTGCTGCATTGATAGCGGTCTGCCGGACTTTGAAATCTGATACCCTGATGAAAACACGTAGAATATCAACAATCGCGTCTAGAAGCTGTCGATCGCTTTTGTAGATCTTTCCAATGGCCAGGTAAGCAGCTTTTCGAATATAGCCGTCTTCGTCAGAGAAGTACGCCATCGTTTTGACCAATATTCCGGTTTTAATTTCGCTGGAAATATCAGCCGTGATCTGCCTTGCTTTTTCGTCGCGAGCTGCCTTGTTTAAATCATAAAAAGCCATTTTTGAAAAGTGCATTAAACTATTCCGAGATTATTATCGCCTTACAAACGCTGAACCAATACGAACCGACGGTCGCCGCGATTACACATCGGTTCCAGCCAGTCAGCTTTTATCAACAACATTACCTTTTTCAAGTTTGATAAAGTGCGTGACGCAGGAAGGAATTTCATTTGGATAGTGAGATACATATATCAAAGTACGCTCACCTGTGTCGCAGATGATATCAACAACTGATTTGAAATATTCGATCGATTGCGAATCCAGTCCCTGACAAGGTTCGTCCAATATCAACACTGGCGGGTTTTTTACCAAGGCTCTCGCAAGCAATACCAACCGTTGATGCCCTTTCGACAGCTGTGCAAAATCCTTTTCCATGAGATGGCCGACATGCAGCAAATCCGCTACCTCATGCACTCGCGCAATTTGCTCTTCATTTAGCTTTTTGAAAAATACTCCTGTCGCATCAAAAAATCCCGAAGCTATAGTTTTAAAGACTGGCGTATTTCTTGGAAAATATAGATGCAGCTCTGGCGAAACGTGGCCGATTTTTTGCTTGATATCCCATATTGATGCACCGACGCCACCTCTTTTTTGGTCAAAAAGATCGTAATCATTTGCAAAACGCTGAGGATTATCAGCCGTGAGAATACTCAGCAAAGTAGATTTCCCCGAACCGTTTGCGCCGGAAAGTGCCCATTTTTCTCCCTTTTTAATTTTCCAGTCAACACCATTCAAAATCTGATCGCTGCCATATTTAATTTTAATATTTCGGAGATCGACCGCTGTTGAAAAGTCGGTAAAATTTGGCTTTCCAAAGTCTTTCAGCTTTTCAGGATCCGGGCGCGGATAATGAGCCTGATCATCAGGATGCGCGCTGAAATCCTGTTTGGCGTCTACGCCTTTGATATGGCCTCCTTCCAGCTCGAGAACATGCGTGATGAAATCAGGTATCTCCGTAGTTGTTGTCGCCATAATAATCGTAACCCCTTCGTCAGCAAGGTGTTGCAATGAACTGCGCAATACCTCGCGACTTTGGGCGTCAAGCCCGGCAAATGCATTGTCCAGCAACAAAACTTTCGGATGTTTGAGCAGTGACTTCGCAAGTAGCATCCTTCTTGTTTCACCATTTGAAAGGGTAACGAAAGGATGATCGAGCAAATGCTCAATAGACAATAGCTGACTGATTCTGGCCAGCGATGCAGTATCCACCGACGATGGAGCCAGGGTAACTGATTTTTCATCAACAGTTCCTACCGGTCGAAGCTGATCTGTTAAAATGGCTCGCACGGATGGCGCTCTGTCAGCCTCATAGGTATGGAAACGTTGCTGGTAATATTCCGCGCCCGCACTTACAATTCTGTTAAAAGAATAGTCGTTGGCTACCAATTCCACTGACTGGCGCACGGGTCCTTCCCAACCATATACGAGTTTCCCCTTCCAAACAGGCCATTTTCCTGCCACGGCTTCCAATAAACTGGTTTTACCCGACCCATTGGCACCTACAATGGCCCAATGTTGACCTGGCAGAATATCCCAATCTATATCAGAAAGAATTATAGAATCGTACTTGCGGAGATATACACTTTGAAAGGAAATAAGAGACATATGAACAGGAACTGCGGACCTCAGCGGGCACCCTTTGGATATTTCAAAAACAAATATTAAAAGAAATGAAGAGAGTTATAAGCAAAAAGGCATCTCTTTTGGAAATGCCTTTCAGAAATATTATGCTGACAACCTAAAATTCCAAACTGCTATTGATATACCGCCAACCTGAATTCTTTCAACAGCTGTTCGATAAAAGAACTGATTGAATCCGTGTTCTGCGCAGTGATCAGACCGTTATCAGTCACCACTTTTTGATCAATCCATATCGCCCCGGCGTTTTCCAAGTCCACTCGGATTGAAGGATATGAGGTCAGTTTTCGGCCTATTATCACATTGGCATCGATTAGTAATTGAGGAGCATGGCCGATGGCAGCCACGGGTTTTCCTGCATCAAAGAAATGTCTCACAAAAGGCACAATATCGGCATCGTGCCTGAGCGTATCGGTACTCATAAGCCCACCAGGTAAAATCAATGCGTCGTAATATTCTGGTCTGGCCATATTCACAGGAACGTCTACGCGTTGCTCGGCCCCCCATTCAATTTTGTTCCACGCCTTAGCCTGATTTTTGTTCGGAGAGATGACGTGTAAAGTAGCTCCGTGACTGGTCACCGCCTCGGCCAGGCACGAAAGCTCAATTTGTTCAAAACCATCGGAAACCAGAGCGGCTATTTTGGTTTCATTTGATGCATTTTCCATTGTTGAATTCGTTTTAAGTTGCGGCAAAGTTTTATGATATTATTTGCTGCAAAAATCATACTCGTGCCTTACATGCCAATGGGTGACATTTTAATGAATAGACGGGGAAATTTAATCCACGGTTTGTACTAATAGGCACATAAACAAAACGAGCAACCCGGATATGGCTGCTCGTTTGCTTGTATCAATTATTGGATTTTGATTATATCTCGAGATGGCCGACGTTCTCGAATACTAGCTCATTCTGACCGTTAACCTCCATCATAATCACGGCGTCTTTCGCGATTTTTCCACTTAATATACCTTTGGATAATTCATTCAGAATCTTACGCTGCAATACTCTTTTCAGAGGTCTTGCTCCAAAGGCAGGGTCGAAGCCTTCTTCTCCCAATTTGGTCAAAGCCTCGTCGGTTGCGTCCAGCGTGATACCTTGTTCCTCCAACAGTTTCTGAATTCCTTTGAACTGAATATCGACAATCTTGCGAATGTTTTTCATTGAAAGTGGTTCAAAAAGAACGATTTCATCGATACGGTTCAGAAACTCCGGTCTTACCGAAGCTTTCAAAAGATCCAAAACAGCCTGTTTCGCTTCTTCCACTATCAGCGGGCGGTTCCAGCCCTCGTCCTCGGCAAATTTCTCCTGAATGATATGGCTACCGATATTGGAAGTCATAATAATAATCGAATTTTTGAAATTGGCCACACGACCTTTGTTGTCAGTCAGACGGCCTTCGTCAAGGACCTGCAATAGTATATTCCAAACATCTGGATGCGCTTTTTCAATCTCATCCAGCAAGATGACACTATATGGTTTTCTTCTTACCGCCTCGGTCAACTGTCCGCCTTCGTCGTAGCCCACATATCCCGGAGGCGCTCCAACAAGACGGCTTACTGCATGGCGTTCCTGATATTCACTCATATCAATCCGAACCATTGCAGTTTCGTCATTGAAGAGATATTCCGCCAGCGTTTTAGCAAGTTCTGTTTTACCAACTCCCGTTGGCCCAAGAAACAGAAAACTTCCGATTGGACGTTTGGCATCCTGCAAACCGGCACGGCTGCGTCGAACTGCGTCTGAAACTACTTCAATCGCCTCATTCTGACCTGCCACTCTCTGGTGTAAATGATCTTCGAGATAAAGCAGTTTTTCACGGTCGCTCTGGAGCATTTTGCTTACCGGAATACCGGTCCACTTGGCCACAACTTCGGCAATATCTTCCGGAGTAATTTCCTCCTTCATCAAGTTTCCTTCATGCTCAGACTTCTTCAATTCTTCCAGTTTGGCCTGCATTTCAGGAATCCGGCCATATCTGATCTCAGCTACCTTACCAAAATCTCCGGATCTTTCCGCTTGCTCTGCTTCTACTCTGAGTTGCTCGGTTTGTTCTTTAAGCGAACGGATCTCATTGACCTTCCCTTTTTCGAGCTCCCATTGTGCTTTGATCGAATTTCTTTGTTCGCTCAGTTCGGCAATTTCTTTGTTGAGAACCGTTTCTTTTTCCTTGTTATTCTCTCTCCTGATCGCCTCTCGCTCAATTTCAAGCTGCATAATCCGGCGGTTCAGCTCGTCCAATTCTTCCGGTACGCTGTCCATTTCCAAACGTAGTTTAGAAGCCGCCTCATCCATTAAGTCGATGGCTTTATCCGGCAGGAAACGATCGCTGATATACCGATTTGAAAGCTCAACAGCCGCTATTACTGCATCATCCTGAATCCTTACACCATGGTGCAACTCGTACTTTTCTTTAATACCTCTCAAAATACTAATCGCATCGGGCACGCTCGGCTCGTCCACTATTACTGCCTGGAATCTCCTTTCAAGGGCCTTGTCTTTTTCGACGTATTTTTGATATTCTTTCAAAGTGGTCGCTCCTATCGCATGCAACTCACCTCGGGCCAATGCCGGTTTAAGCAAATTGGCCGCGTCCATGGCGCTGTCTCCCCCACCCCCTGCTCCAATCAAAGTATGCATTTCATCAATAAAAAGGACAATTTCTCCCTCAGAATCAGTTACTTCCTTAATTACCGATTTTAGCCGTTCTTCAAACTCTCCTTTGTATTTAGCGCCGGCGATCAAAAGCCCCATATCCAGAGATACGATCGTTTTAGACTTGAGATTTTCAGGTACGTCGCCTTGTACAATTCTTTGCGCCAAACCTTCGACAATGGCTGTTTTACCAACGCCGGGTTCTCCCAGCAACAATGGATTGTTCTTTGTACGTCTGCTCAAAATCTGGAGCACACGCCTTATTTCTTCATCCCGACCAATTACCGGATCAATTTTACCGGCTTTGGCCAATTCATTCAAATTTTTACTGTACCGCTCCAGAGACCGGTAAGTAGCTTCTGCGTTTTGATCTTTCACGGGATTATTTTTTCCTCTTAGTTCTTTGATTGCGTTAATTAATGCCTGCTCGTTAAATCCGGCTTCCTTCAACATTTTAGCGGTACTATCTTTCCCCGCAACGATCCCCAAAAGGAACAACTCAATGCTCACAAACTCGTCTCCGAATTCTTTCAGATAGTTCTGGGCTTTGCCCATAGCTGCGGCGAGGTCGTTACCTATATAAGGCTGCCCTCCGCTTACTTTTGGATATCCCTGAATAAGCGTTTCCAGCTTTTGCTCCAACGTTTTTTCGCTGATATTCAGTTTGCTTAGTATAAACTGGAAAGTATTCGGATCTTCTTCGAGTATCGACTTTACAACGTGCCCCGTTTCGATGGCCTGTTGCTGGTTTCCCTGCGCCATCTGGGCGGCATGCTGGATCACCTCCTGCGCCTTAATTGTATATTGGTTTAAATTCATCGTCTTAATATTGTTCGTTGAGAATTATTGATTTTAGAACTAACCGTAAAAAAGACGTACCCGTAAGCTCATTCGGAAATTTTGGCATTAAATCAACGAAAATCATGATTTTAATGACAAAAGGGCATAGTCTGGTAGTGTTTCAGGCAAAACGATAGTAAGAGAGCAAAGGCTTTAAAAGCTTTTTTATGAACACTAAGAGCTAATCGCTAACAACTAAAAGCTTTTTTTCTGAATTTTCTTATGGATGTCCGCCGTTGCATTTAGCGATGCCGAGCCATACCATATATAAAATTCAGGTTCGAGAAGGTGGGCTTTAATTGCAGGATCCGTGTCTACCAGTGTTTTGGCTTCGTCAATCGATTCTGCGTTCAGAATGAAAATTCCCCTGTACTTATCATTTTTGAAAAAAGGTCCTGCTACTGCCAGTTTGCCGTCGTCAACTAGCCTGCCCATATTGCTCATATGCCCTGCAAACAGACTATCACTTACTGGTTTCTGTAAACTGGTTTCGCTTCCCGTTTTTAGAAGTACCATCACATACTTTTTCATACCATAATCGTCCGCATGTAATTTTTTAGCTAACAGCGAGTCGTATTCAACATTCTGGGCTTTCACGCCACCAGATATCAAAGTTAAACAGGAAAAAAAAGCACCAAATAAGAGCATTCGTTTCATGATTTCTGATCGATTATGAGTTCTTAATTGAGGTGAAATTTAGGTCGTTACGTTTTTCAACAGGAGAGTCATAAGCAATACAACACAAAAACGTAAAAGCTTATGAATTGTCTTATGCGATCGATAAGGACATTGTTTTTTATGGCAACTTTTACAATCCCCACCTATGCGCAAATTACATATTTTGAACAGGATTTTAATGGGTCTGGACCATTTGTGAATTCAAATCCCGGATCTGGGGAGTTTAGTAATATTATCCAAAATATGCCATCAACTTCGTATATCGTATTTCAAAATGGGGCAATGGAAATGATTCGCACGCAGAATGGCAATGGCGGATCTGTAAGTGCCGTAAGGTCGGTTCCATTTTCTCCCAATCCCGAAACCTTATATATCCAAATAACGCTAACTGTAAAAAACGTAACGGAAGCTGGGAATCCGGCAGCTTACTTCTATATAGGAGAAAACTTTTTTTCTTCTCAATTCCCAAGTAACGCCGCCCTATTTTCGCGACCGAATATTAAATTCGATCCTTCGGGGTTTGCTATACGTGATGTAAATTCCAACAGTAACAGCAGTACATTCTCCTTGAATACGCCTGTCACACTTACCTGGGTGTTAAACAATTCCCAATCTTCAACTGTGTATAAGATGCCGGAATCGGCAGCTGTGGCTAACAATGTCCTCGGTGCCCAGCGATATGATCTATGGGTGAACGGCGTTCAGATGGTAAATGAAGGGACGTCCTACGCCCCCTTTTCTGTTGCCAAATTGTCAAACATGCAAATTCGTTTTTTGGAGGGCGTAGGAACGATCAGCATCGATAACATCCGAATCCGGGACATTGATGGCGTATTACCCGTTCGTTTCAAAAGTTTCACCGCTCAGTTGGTTGAAAAGGATACCGAGCTGTTTTGGAAGGCGGAAGAATCGGAAGATTTTCACCGTTTTATTGTTCAGAGAAGCCGGGATAATATCCTTTTTGAATCGGTTGGTGAGGTTGCAATCCCCTCCAATTCAGATGGAGAATATCGGTTCAGGGATACAAGTGTTCCGTTGGGAATCAGCTATTATCGGGTTGTCCAGTCGGATAATAAAGGTCAGGAGGTTGCGCAGTCTATGGTACGGGATGTCGTCAACAACAGTTCGGAAAAATCTGCGGGTATTTGGCCAAATCCTTCGGACGGTTCTGTCATTCACGTTGTCAACATTTCAGAATCCGCAAGCGATCTTAAACTGTTAAATTTTCAGGGATCGGAAATTAAAATGGATATGAAACGACTGGATAAAAATCGCGTTGATTTAACTCCTGGATCGCATTTGCTTCCGGGTCTATACCTGCTGACGTATATGGATGAAGGCAAACATAAGACGCTCAAGTTCATGGTCGGTGACCTCAGGTAGACAAATGGCGTGTCGGCTTATTTGTTGGCATTTTAGAGCGCCTTTACATTCCCTTATAGAAGTTATTTGTAATATGAATATGAAAAGATATTATGAGAATTTAATTACACAAAATGACTTGTGTTTACCTTTGATTTTTTTGTTATTTGGCGTTTAGAAACAATTTGCGCATGAAAATTTCTGGTTTAACGGAGGAAGAGTCTATCTGGCTCAAATTTCTGGATGGCGACATTCAGGCATTTGAATGCCTGATGAATTCCAATTTCCGAAGCCTTTTTCACTATGGTTGCAAGTTTTCAAAAAATGAAGAATTCGTTAAAGATTCCATCCAAGATCTTTTCCTGACACTATGGGAAAAAAGGGCTGGCCTCAGTTCCGACATTCCGGCAAAGGCATATCTCATGGCTTCGCTTCGTCGCATGATGCACCGCAGCGCCAACATTCAAAAGAGACTTTACGGGGAGACTTTTGACGACGCGTCAGATGATTTTGAAGTAGAATTTTCGGTCGAACAAAGGTATATCGAACTGGAATCCAATCACTTACGTTCCATTCGCATTCAGCAACATCTTAATGAACTCCCCAAACGTCAGAGAGAGGTGGTATATCTGAAATATTTTCAGGAAATGGACCGCTCTCATATCGCCGAGGTTATGGGGATATCTCCTCAAACGGTTTCCAATTTGATGCAAATTGCGCTCGGCCATCTTAAGAAGCATTTCAAAGTTGAATTGCTCACCATCCTGCTTCTTCACTTTATGATATAACTTATTTAAAATAAGCTAGTTATATCATTACTTAAAAAAAATTCCAATTTTTTCTGGTATGCTCACCACCCGATTGTCTATCGGTAGGTATATGCTTGATTAATTCATGAATAAATATAAAAATTTTAGGGTTCAGGATTTCGTCTGGGATGATAGCTTCCGACAGTGGGTTTTACATCCCACGAGAGAGACTGACAGAATGTGGTCTGGGTGGCTTGCAGAAAATGAGGATGTACTATCAATTGCGAATCAAGCGAAAGATATTGTATTGGCAATGGTTGTAAACGAACCTGAAATATCCGATCAGGAAATCAAGCGGAATGTTAAGACAGTAATAGGAAAACTGACATTGACACCAGCAGAGGAGCGAACAGAAAAAAGGAAAATAAATGTCTGGTTAAGGATGGCAGCGGCCGTTGCGTTGATTAGTATGCTGGGTTGGTGGGGTAGTAAAATGATCGTGAGAACAAGGCCTCTTCCAGGTGAAACACAGGTTGCTTCGTCTGATATAGCATTTGGTGCTGATATGACTGAGGTTTACAATAACAAACCGGTCGCACAGATCGTGTCTCTCGAAGATGGGAGTAAGATTACACTCAGGCCCGGGGGATTATTGAAATATAAAAAAGGTTTTTCAAAGGGCGAAAGAAGAGAAGTATATCTAACAGGCGAGGCTTTTTTTGATGTGGCGAAGAATCCGCAACAGCCGTTTTTCGTATATGCCCGTGAGCTCGTGACAAAAGTGTTAGGTACCAGTTTCAATATTGATGCCCGGGTCGACTCTGACAATGTAACCGTTGCAGTCAGGACTGGCAAGGTTTCCGTTTTTGCAGCCTCTGACCTGGAGGTTAAGGAGAAAATAACCAGCAAAGAGTTGGACGGCATTATTCTCACACCCAATCAAAAAATTACATTTCAGAGAGATAAAATCAGGCTCGTGAGGTCCATCGTGGAACAGCCCGAGATCATATTACCAAAAACGCAAGTTCCTCGATTTGATTTTGAAGAAACGCCTGTGAGCGAGGTATTTGCTACAATTGCCAAAGCCTATGGAATCGAAATCATATATGACGAAGAGCTTTTCGGCGGCTGTCCATTAACGGCCAGACTGGACACCGAAAACCTGCATGACAAACTAACCATTATCTGCAAAGCCGTCGAAGCAAATTACGAAATCCTCGACGGGCAGATTATCATTCACGGAAAAGGATGCAAGAATTAAAGTTGTGATTCGCAGCCAGCCACTTACAATTGCCAATAAAAACTCACACCTAACTACTAAAAGCTAACAGCCATAAATCATGTTCAACCAAACCCAGTATAACCCGGAAAAATAGAAAGAAGTCCTGAAAAGAAGAGCCGGCGATGTTCCCGCATCACCGGCTCAGAAAGAATCCCGTTGGTTGTCGCCATTACCTCCGAAGGAGGCAGGGATAGTTTTGCCATTTTGTAATTAACAAAACACTCAAATTTATGAAAAAACCGATACAATACCGCCAGGTATTACTTTGGACTATGAGAATAACCGCCAGTCAGCTTATTTTAATCTTGCTTTTCATTGGAACGGTCTATGGTCGGGAAGGTGCTGCGCAATCGCTTCTAGGTCAGAAAATTTCGCTTACTGCCCGAGAGAGTGAAATCAAGAAGGTCCTCAGCCAAGTGGAAAAGCAGATCGATGTCAAGTTTGTATTCAGTTCAAAACTGATCAAATCAGCCCGAAAAGTTAATGTGGCCGTTCAGGATAAGCCATTATATGAGGTTTTAGATCAGATATTAACGCCACTTCAGCTGGAATACGAGGTATCAGGGAAGATTATTATTATCAAAAGAAGTGAGGCGTTGCCTGACGAATTGACACCGAACGGAAAGGCTTCACCAAGGAAATCTGTGACCGGAAAGGTTCAGGATGAATCGTCGAATGGCCTGCCCGGCGTGAGCGTTGTGTTGAAAGGAACTCAGACAGGAACTACGACTGATATTTCGGGTGAGTTCTCTATAGAAATTCCGGACGATCAGTTGGCAAATGCTACGTTGGTATTCAGTTTCGTTGGTTATAAAACACAGGAGATCAAAATAGGTAACCAATCAAATCTGACTGTAAGGTTTGAAGTTTCAGAACAGGCTTTAAATGAGATCGTTGTGGTGGGATATGGTCAGGTTAAGAAAAGTGATCTTACTGGTTCGGTAACGACGATTGCAGTTGATGAAATGAAAAAAGTGGCTGTTACATCAATGGATCAGGCACTTCAGGGACGGGCTGCGGGTGTGCAAATCACCCAAAATTCCGCTGCTCCAGGTGCGTCGACCACCATTCGTATCAGAGGGGGAAACTCTATTCAGGGCGACAATGAGCCTTTATATGTAATTGATGGAATACCATTTAAAAACGACGCTTCCAACACTGGATCCAGTTTCAATGTGTTGAGTACACTCAATCCGAGTGATATTGAATCGATGACGATTCTTAAAGATGCTTCATCGACAGCGATATATGGATCAAGAGGAGCAAACGGCGTGGTTATCATCACGACCAAGAGAGGCAGAGCCGGCAAATCGACGATCAATTTTGATGCATATTATGGCTTTCAACAGGTGCGTCGTAAATATCCGGTGCTTAATGGCAGCGAATATGCCGCTTTTGTAAACGAGGCTAATACAAATGAAGGCCGTGCGGCAGTCTATACTGACGAGCAGGTGAAGGCATTTGGCAAAGGAACCGACTGGCAGGATGAAATATATCGCTCTGCACCGATGTATAACTATCAACTTTCGATGAGTGGCGGCGATGAAAAGACGCAATATGCGATTTCCGGAGGTTATTATAAGCAGAACGGAATCGTAACTAATTCGGATTTTGACCGTTATTCTTTCCGGATCAATCTCGACAGAAAGCTCTCCTCGAAAATAAAAGTAGGCAACAGTTTGACTGTCAACCGTACTTTTTCAAATCAGTCCCGCACCGACGGACAGCTGGGAAGTGCCGGGTTGGTGACCATGGCGGCCTTGCAATTTCCGCCGATTGTTCCAGTCAGAAATCCTGACGGAACCTACGTCATCAATGACCCTGCCTTGAATTTCACGGCCGACAATCCGGCAGCTTTAGCGAACGACAGCAAAAATCAAAACACTGCATACCGGGTTTTCGGAAATGTTTTTGGAGAATATCAGATCATCGACGGGTTGACTTTCAAGTTGGTGCTGGGTATCGATGGTATCTTTCAAAAACAGGATAGTTATCTGCCAAGAAGTGTAGGAAGCGGTTTGGCGCAAGGAGGTGTGGCCTCGATCAGCAACGGGCAATCTCTAACCTGGTTGAATGAAAATCTTTTGACATATACCAAAGCATTTAACAAAAACCACAGTTTGACGGCGCTGGTAGGATATACCCAACAGGCCAATCGCTCGACAAGCAGTTATGCAGCTTCCCGGAATTTTGTGAATGATAATCTGAATACCGGAAGCCTCGGCTCAGGATCTGTGGCGTTGGTACCTTCATCAGGCATCGGAACCTGGGGGTTGGAATCCTACCTGGGACGTGTCAACTACACTTTAATGGAAAAGTATTTGTTTACTGCATCTTTCAGAGCCGACGGTTCTTCGCGTTTTGGAGCCAACAAGCGATATGGCTTTTTCCCTTCCATGGCAGTTGCGTGGCGAATGTCCGACGAAAACTTCATCAAGAATGTTGAAGCGATCAGTGAGTTAAAACTTCGGGCGACGATTGGGTCAACCGGTAATCAGGATGGGATTGGAAACTATCCGGCCTATTCACTTTTGGGAACTCAAAACTACGTTTTTGGAAATGTTGTGTCGACAGGAATCGGACCCAACCAAATTGCCAACCCGGATTTATCCTGGGAAACAACGACCCAATCGGATATCGGTTTTGATCTGGGGTTATTCAACAATCGTATCAACGTAACGGCTGATGCTTATTTGAAAAGAACCAAAGACTTGCTTTTGGCCGTGACTGTGCCAAGTTCTTCCGGCTTTTCGAGTGGAATAAAAAATCTGGGCAAGGTGGAAAACAGAGGACTGGAGCTGAGTATAAGTTCCCACAATATCGACAAAGCGTTCAAATGGACAACAGATTTCAATTTTTCAATGAACCGCAATAAGGTACTGGATATCGGAGGAGCACCGCGGATTTTTGCAGGAGATGTGGCCAATATAGCTCAAAATGTCAATTCCGGAATTATTCAGGTCGGTCGGCCCTTGGGGTCATTTTATGGGTATGTCACGGACGGAATATACCAAAGTACGGACGAGCTGGCGGCTGTAACCGATGCAAGTGCCAGAAAACCGGGCGATCGCAGGTATAAGGATATCAATGGCGATAAAAAAATCGATGATAATGACAGAACGATCATAGGTCGTGCACAGCCGAAATTTATCGGAGGGATCAATAACTCATTCTCTTATAAGGGTTTTGATCTTACTGTTTTCTTCCAGGGAGTATATGGAAATCAAATCCTGAACGCCAACCGTTTTGAGCTGGAATATCTGAATGGAACGACCAATCAGGATCGTGATATGCTAAATCGCTGGACGCCAACGAATACCAATACGGATATCCCGAGAGCATCCACAACCCGCCCTGCAAACAGAATTTCGACACGCCAGATCGAAGATGGATCGTATCTGAGATTGAAAAATGTGCAGTTGGCATATACCCTGCCAGCCAGTGTGTCAAAATCAATCCATATCCAGAATATCAAATTTTACGTTACCGCGCAGAATTTCCTGACATGGACAAAATACTCAGGATATGACCCCGAGGTGAATCGTTTTGGACAGGACAGCCGCAGTCAGGGTTTTGACTACGCCAGTTATCCGGCGGCGAAAACTTTGATTTTTGGTCTCAACCTGAGTTTGTAACAACTGTTTAACATTTCTGAATCGAAAAATTTGCCAATTCTATTAATCCTTAAAAAGGATATAATGGTGTTAAATAATCAAAAATATGAGAAAACTTATTCTAGCCGGCCTCACTGTTTTTGCAGTTTCGTCGTGCAATGTTTTGGAGCAAACCCCAGAGTCGAATTTCACGCCTACGAATTTTTACAAAAACGCGGATGATGCAAAAGCCGCGGTTAGCGCGACATACGACTTGATGAATACCGCCGAAATGTATAATCAGGTTATGTGGATTTTGCAGGATCAGGCGACAGACGACAGCGAATGGGGAGGCGGAAGATCCACCGCCAACCAGGCCAAAAACGATTTGGATAAATATACTTTTACGCCTGCAACCAGCACTTTTCAATCCATTTGGACGGCAGCATATAAGGCTATTAACCGAACCAATGCGGTGGTGGGGCGTGTGCCTGCCATATCAATGGATGAAACACTCAGAAACCGGCTGGTAGCGGAGGCAAAATTCATGAGAGGTTTCTATTATTTTACCTTGGTAAGATTATTCGGAGACGTTCCGCTGGTGTTGACCGAAACTACTTCTTTGAATGATTTGCAGGCCCCAAGAGCGGCAGCCAATGATGTGTATTCTCAAATCATTGCTGATTTTACAGAAGCCGCAGCGACTTTGCCAGCAACCTATACAGGCGCTGACGCGGGTCGGGCAACGAAAGGTGCCGCTTTGGCATTTCTATCAAAAGTTTATCTCACAAGAGGAGAATGGGCTAGCGCATCTCAAAAAGCAAAAGAGGTAATGGATTTAGGCGTTTATTCGCTTTGGGCCAACTATGCCGATGCATTTGCGATTGCCAATAAGAACGGGAAAGAAGCTGTTTTTGAAGTTCAGGCACTTGGCGGAGGATTCGGCGAGGGTAGTTTTATGCAGGGATACATGCGTCCGAATTTCGACCGGGTTAATAACACGGCGGGTTTCGGCGACGATCCCGTGACCAAAAATTTATACGAAACCTACACCGCTCAGGACCTGAGAAGGGATGTGAATATCAAGCTATATTCTGCAACTACAACACCCGCTGCGCCTGCGAGCGTAGATTATCCTGCCTATGTTTACAAATATCGTGATCCGTCCGCGACTGCAAACGGTGAAGGAAATAACAACTTCCCGATCATTCGTTATGCGGATGTTTTACTGATGTATGCAGAAGCTTTGAACGAACAAGGTGCCGGAAACGTGGAAGCATTTGCCGCTATAAACAAGGTCAGAACGAGGGCAGGACTGGCCGAGTTGCCTGTTTCCACAAGTCAAAGTGCGTTCAGGGATGCTGTTTTGCTGGAAAGAAGGCTGGAACTTGCTTTCGAAGGGCATCGCTGGTATGATTTGGTCAGAACGAAAAGACTGGTGGAAGCCATCAAGGCGCAAAATCCAACGATCGTTATTAGTGAGAAGAATTACCTGTATCCAATTCCGCAGACTGAGCGTGACGTCAATCCGAATCTTACTCAGAATGAAGGGTTTTAAGCTTTCTTAAATTCAAAATCGAATCGAATGCAGAGACGTGAATTTTTAGGCGTAGCGACGCTTGTCCCTCCGTTAGTTTTAACATATGGACAGGCGTCGTCCGCCATTTTGCAAGATACGTTCATCGTGAATTCAGGAATTGGCGGGAATAACACCGTGGACTTGCTGGCCCGGATAAATAAGGATTGCCTGGCTCACGAGCCGGATATGACCATTTTGATGATTGGCACGAACGATATGAACAGTCGCAAGTATATCCCGCTTCCCGAATATGAAAAGAATATGAGAACAATCATTGAAAAGATTCTTGGGGTTAAAAGCCGGATATTGCTGATGACGATTCTTCCGGTTTATGAGCCATACTTATATACCCGTCATCCACAAACATTCTACGGAGAAGAAGGACATAAGGGCCGGAAGGAAAAGGTGAACGATACCATCAAAAAGCTGGCTGTTGAATACAAGCTCGAGATGTTGGATATGCACCATATTTTCGAAAAAGTCGGGAACATTGGCGTAGATCCCTTTAGTCTGATTCAGAATATGGCTAATTCTAAAAAAGAAGACGGCGTTCATCCGACACCCGACGGATATCGAACCATGGCTGTCGCGATATACCAGAAATTGCTGAGCCTGGATATGCCATATCAAAAGCTGGTTTGTTTTGGCGATAGTATAACTTTTGGAGGTGGGAAGTATACCAACAGCTATCCCGGGTTTTTAAAAGAGCTGCTGGGGTATGAGGGCCCTTAGGTCCATTACTTTATGAGTTAAATCTATTCTTGAACCTTTAATTATTATCTTGAATGAATAGAATTGGAAGAATTTTGATGATGATATGCCTTTTCGGATGCGCGAATTTATCTCGGGCAGAAAAACTGAAAAAGGAAAATTATAGTGCGGACGTCATCATATATGGCGGCACGTCTGCAGCGGTCACCGCTGCGGTGCAGGTTATTAAACAAGGTAAAACGGTTCTGGTAGTTTCGCCGGATATCCATTTGGGTGGACTGTCGGCTGGCGGTCTGGGTTTTACAGATACAGGTGACAAATCAGTAATCGGCGGGCTGGCGCGTGAATTCTACCATCGGGTTTATATGCATTACGATTCTCCCGAGGCATGGAAATGGCAGAAAAAGAGTGAATATGGTAACAAAGGCCAGGGTACTCCCGCAATGGATGGAAACGAAAGAACGATGTGGATTTTCGAACCACATGTCGCCGAAACGATTTTTGAGGAGTTTGTAAAAGAAAACAATGTCAAGATCTACAGAAACGAATGGCTGGACCGCGAAAAAGGAGTTTTGAAAAAGGACGGTAATATCGTTACAATCACAACCCTTTCCGGCAAATCATTTAGCGGGAAGATGTTTATTGATGCCACTTACGAGGGAGATTTGATGGCGGCGGCTGGTGTGAAATACCACGTAGGTCGTGAGGCAAATAGCGTATATGGTGAGCAATGGAACGGCATCCAGGCAGAGGTGTTCCAGCACGGCCATTATTTCAAGAAAAACGTAAGCCCGTATAAAGTGGAAGGCGACCCGAAAAGTGGTTTACTTCCATACATAACGGATGAGAAAATCGGCAAAAATGGCGATGGAGATCACAAAATTCAGGCATATTGCTTCCGTATGTGCCTATCCGCAAACGCTGATAACCGCATACCGTTCGCCAAACCAGCCGGATACAAGGCATCGAATTATGAATTGCTGGCGAGGGTTTATAAGGCAGGATGGACCGAAACGTTCGATAAATACGATCCGATTCCAAATAAAAAAACAGACACTAATAACCACGGACCTTTCAGTACTGACTTCATTGGACAGAATTACGACTATCCGGAAGCGACATATGCTCGTAGAAAACAGATCATCAAAGAGCACGAATTGTATCAGAAAGGCCTAATGTATTATCTGACAAACGACCCGGCCGTGCCTGCAGATGTTCGTGCCAAAATGAGTGAATATGGTTTGCCAAAGGACGAGTTTAAAGACAATGGAGGCTGGCCGCATCAGATCTACGTTCGTGAGGCGAGAAGAATGATCGGGGTGGATGTAATGACGGAGGGCCATACTCTGGGAACCAAGCCTGTAAAAAATTCGGTTGGGATGGGCTCATATTCGCTGGACGCGCACAATGCACAACGTTACGTAAAAGCGGATGGATATGTTCAGAATGAAGGAGATATCGGTGTTCATCCCAAAACGCCATATGCCATTTCCTATGAATCCATTGTCCCAAAAAAGGCTGAATGTCAGAATCTGCTGGTGCCGGTTTGTCTGTCAAGCTCTCATATCGCATATGGTTCGATCAGAATGGAACCTGTTTTTATGATATTGGGTCAAAGCGCAGCGTCGGCAGCGGTGCAGGCGATTGACGGCAAAAAAGCGGTACAAGATGTAGATTACGGTCAGCTGAAGGTGCAATTGTTGAAGGATAAACAGAGATTGGAATTGTAGAACCCAAGCTTCAAATGAGTCAGGTTGAGCATGATGCAATATCACCCAAGGTGACTTATATGCTGATAAGTAGTCTATAGTTTTCTATTCAACTACTTATCTACAAACAATCATGAAATCAAATTTTTTAAAAGGACTGTTGCCAGTCTTGCTGCTAGCATTTTCTCTTTCGTTCGTGTCATGTGGCGATGACAAAAACGATAATCCTTCGCCGCAGGATTTGGCAACAAAGGTTGAAAGTTCATGGATTCTAAAAAAGTTTTCAGTTGACGCCCTGGGAGAAACAACGGATTATCTTTCAGAGGCAGATTCGACAGGAACACCCAATTGTCTGGCTACCATGGTTTCTACTTTCAAATCAGGAGGCAAAATTGATGTTACTGCTGAAAACGGCTGTGATGCTGACGACAATATAGTATCACCAACTGATACATGGGAGGTTGTGGGCAACAAAATCAGACTTAAAGACGAAGATGGGTTGACACAGGAATTTGACTTGGTTGTAGACGAAAAGGAAATGAAATGGTCTCTTGAGGCTGAGGCATTGGGTGTTAACATGAAAACAAACATCGTTTCATAAAAAAATAGGCTTACTCCTTTCCAATTTAACAGCGTGATAAGGGGATCGGAATCAATTCTGGTCCCTTTTATTATGGCAGTGGCAGATATTCTCAACAACCGTTTACTCAATACTTTATCCGTAAACTAACAACGCGTTTACAACTGATTTTCAAACGGCTATTTTTGGCAGATATTACTCACATATCTCAAAACAATAGTCATGAAAAAACTTCTTTCAAAACATCTGACCCGGTCATTTTTTTTCCTTTTTCTTGCTTTAGGTGCAGTCTCTTGTAGTAATGACGATGATGATCCGACACCATCCAACCCTACCGGAGTCGAAGGCTCGTGGAATATCAGTGCACTGACTGTAGCTCCTGCATACGACGGCATTTCAGATATTTTAACCGCTTTTATAGCACTTGCTGGAAACGATTGTATAAAACGGATTACATTTATTTTCAAAGGAGACGGAACAATTGACGGAACGGTTCCAACCGATTGTGTTAGTGCTGATGATGATATAGTTCCAGGCTCCGGCAAGTGGAAAGTCGTTGGCGATAAAATTCAGTTGACAGACGACGACGGCTCTGTTGAGGAATACGATTTGTCCGTTAACGCTTCTGAAATGAAATGGTCTTATGATGAAGTCGAAGCGGGAGTTTCTTATAAATACACGATTACTTTTAAAAGAAAGTAAAGAACCAGCAACTTTTGAAGTTTTTAACCTCATCGTTAAAGCTCAAAAATCTCTTTATATTTTATAATTCAGAGTACTATGGCCGGATTTATATCCGGCTATTTTTTTAGTTTTGTGTTCCTAAATCTAACTCTTATCTATTTATAATGACAATTGGCTCCGCTCCGCGTTCGAATTTTTCACATCTCTTCAGTGCCCCGGTTATCGTTGCTGCCCTTGGCTACTTTGTAGACATTTATGACTTGCTTCTTTTTGGCATCGTTCGTATTCCGAGTCTCATCTCATTGGGACTTTCGGAAGAGGACATTTCTGTTGTAGGTGCTAGTATATTGAACTGGCAAATGGGCGGTTTGCTTATCGGTGGTATCCTTTGGGGCGTTTTGGGGGATAAGAAGGGACGTTTGTCTGTTCTTTTCGGATCCATTATTACCTATTCTTTGGCAAACATTGCCTGCGGATTTGTACAGGATCCAATGACTTACAAGATTTTGCGGTTTATTGCCGGAGTAGGTTTGGCAGGGGAGTTAGGTGCAGGGATTACGCTGGTTTCCGAAATACTACCCAAGCATTTACGCGCTATCGGTACTTCCCTCGTGGCTGGAATCGGATTGCTGGGAGCTGTTGTTGCCTATTTCACGGTTCAATTTTTCAACTGGCGCTACGCGTATTTCATCGGCGGCGGTCTCGGTATATCATTGTTGTTACTTCGAATAGGGGTTTTTGAGTCAGGTATATTCGCTGACCTGAAACATCAAAAGCATATTCAGAAAGGTAATTTCTTCTCTCTCTTTACAAGCGGGGAACGGCTTTCAAGATATTTGAAATGTATCGGGATGGGTCTTCCTACCTGGTTTGTGATCGGTATTCTGGCAACTTTCAGCAATGAATTCGGCCGTGCTTTGGGTATTCAGGAGCCGGTTAGCCCTGGTCTGGCGATCATGTGGTGCTATGTAGGTTTATCCGTAGGAGATTTAGGTAGCGGATTCCTGAGTCATTGGCTCGAATCCCGCAAAAAGGCGGTGTTTTTACTGATGTCTTTCACATTGATCTGCAGCGTGATATACCTTTATGCGGGTATATCTTCGATAAAACAGCTTTACTTTGTTGCCGGTTTGCTTGGGTTTGGTATCGGATACTGGGCAATGTTCGTTACTATAGGTGCTGAACAATTTGGTACCAATTTGAGAGCGACCGCGGCAACAACAGTCCCGAATATGGTAAGAGGAACGGTGATATTGATGACCACCTTATTTGGCACATTTAAAGAGTCATTTTCGGTCATTAATGCGGGTGCTTTGGTTGGCCTTTTGTGCTTTGCCATCGGTTTCTTTTCGATCATCACCATTCCCGAAACCCACGGAAGAGATATGGACTTCCTGGAAGAATAAAGGATATTCGATTTTGTATTGAAAATTGATGCAATAGTATTATTCGGGTTGAGTTAATATATGGAAATTCGTGAGATGGAGGAAAGGGATAAGGGAGGAAAGGACGAGGCATGATGCAGGGGAGTCATTTGGTTCAAATTATCCGCGGTCTAAAACTAATTACTAAAAGCTAACCGCTAATAGCAAAAATATGGAAAGAAGAGTAGCGTTAAAAAGCATGGCGATGGCCGTGGGAGGTCTGGTGAGTTTACCAGCATGGGCTTCGGGATGGAATGAATCTTCTGTAAAAGGCGGAGGATCATTTTTGTCGGCAGATTCGGCTGACGTTCTGAAAAGTGTGGTCGATGCGATGATTCCAAAAACGGATACACCGGGTGCGGCAGACCTGGGTGTTGACAAATTCGTACAGAAAATGGTGACAGATTGCTACGATCAAAAAGCACAGGATAACCTGACGGCCGGACTTGCAAAGGTGGATGCCAAAAGCAATGCAGCATTCGGGAAGTCATTTTCGGGGATATCACAACAACAGAAGCTGGGTATACTAGAGGAGATGCAAAAGGCAGGCAGTGCGGAAGAAAAATCTTTTGTCAACCTGACGAAAAATCTAACCATCCAGGGGTTCATGAACAGTGAATATGTAATGACCAATATCACTCATTATGAGCTGGTTCCGGGTCGTTATCATGGGTGTGTGCCGGTGGAAAAGTAAGTAGGAAGGAGGAAAGGAACGAAGGAGGAAGGGTAAGAAGGGAACTCCTCGTGACTCTGCGGGATACTCCCTTAACCCCGCGTTTAAATGAAGAAATCCAGTGCTTGATGGCGGAAAGCCGACAGCCGAAGTAAACAAAAAATCATGGCGAATTTTAATATCGATAGTAAAAAGGCCCGCACTTATGATGCCATCGTGATTGGCTCAGGGATTAGTGGCGGGTGGTCAGCGAAAGAGCTGACTGAGAAAGGTATGAAAACACTGCTGCTGGAAAGAGGCAGAAATGTGGAGCATATCAAGGATTATCCAACCACGAATATGATGCCATGGGAGTTCGAGCACCGCGAACGTTTGCCGAAAGCAATTGTGGATGAGAATCCGATAGCAGCGAGTTGCTACAATTTCAAGGAATCGTCTGCTCACTTTTTTGCAAAGGACAATGAGCATCCATATATACAAGACAAGCCTTTCGACTGGATTCGTGGATATCAGGTAGGCGGAAAGTCGCTGCTTTGGGCGCGGCAAACCCAGCGTTGGAGCAAATATGATTTTGAAGGTCCGGCACGGGATAAATTCGCGGTTGAGTGGCCGATAGGATATGACGATATCGCACCCTGGTATAGCCACGTGGAGAAATTTGCGGGAATTACTGGAAATAAAGACGGTCTGGATGCACTTCCTGATGGTGAATTTTTAAGACCCCACGACCTGAACTGTGTCGAGAAATATTTTAAAGAACAGGTTGGAAAACAATATAATGACCGCCATATTATCATCGGTCGGGCTGCGCATATTACTGATCCTCAGCAGATTCACCTCGATCAAGGCCGCGCTCAATGCCAGGGCCGGACGATATGCGAGCGAGGGTGTCCTTTCGGAGGATATTTTAGTAGCAATGCTTCAACGATACCTTGGGCGTTGAAAACCGGAAATCTGACTTTGAGACCGTTTTCAGTCGTTCATTCGATCATATATGACGACAAATCGCAGAAGGCAACAGGCGTTCGGGTGATAGACGGAAATACGAAACAGATGATGGAATTTTATGCAAATATCATTTTCGTAAACGCTTCCGCTCTGAATACCAACCTGATTTTGATGAATTCCACTTCTTCCCGTTTCCCCAACGGATTGGGTAATGATAGCGGTGTGCTTGGTAAATATGTGGCATTCCACAACTACCGGGCGACGGTTTCAGGCGAATATGAAGGATTTTTGGATTCGACGACAGATGGCCGTCGTCCGAATAGCGGCTATATCCCGCGTTTCCGGAATTTATACAAACAGGAGACTGACTTCCTGAGAGGATATGCGGCCGGGTTTGGGGGTAATCGCAATACGTACAACGACCGCAGCGGAATGGGCGAATCGCTGAAAGAGGGATTATTCAAAACCAAATATGGCAACTGGAGTGTTGGCTCGCATATGATGGGTGAAACGATTCCGAAAGAAAGCAACTATGTGGCGCTTGACAAAGATAAAAAAGACCCGTTCGGCGTGCCGATGATGCATATCAATGTTGGGTATGACGACAACGACGAAAAAATGATCAAGGACTATATGGAGCAGGTTTCGGAAATGTTTACCAAAGCCGGGTTTACTAACATCCGTACCAATGACAATGGTCGCAAGCCAGGAAATGATATCCACGAAATGGGCGGAGTACGCATGGGTAAAGACCCCAAAACGTCGATGCTAAACAAATGGAACCAGCTTCACGCCGTGAAAAACGTATTCGTTACCGACGGAGCCTGTATGACTTCGACTTCAACGCAAAATCCATCGCTCACTTACATGGCCTTCTCTGCCCGCGCAGTTGATCATGCAGTGAAGGAAATGAAAGCTAAAAATTTGTAGGAATTCATAATTAATATGAGAGCGGGTTTCTGGAAATGGAGGCCCGCTTTTTTTTTGTTTCGCAGCAAACAATATCCGAACGCCGAACGTCGCGTCCATATTGCTATTTTTATATCAAATTATTTATAATTCTTCACAGATAAGTATTAAACCTGTTATAGTACTATTGGGAACAAAAGATATTTTCTGATTTTATTTGTACTAGTTATAAATAAGCTTACTTTTGGCGAAATTTATCTCTAAAGCCTTCATGAAAATACGCTTACTCTACGCCATTTTAGTCCTATTACTGGTCACGGGTTTCCCAAATGTACAGGCCCAAAATAATAGCACCGGACGAATTACCGGAAGGGTTTTGGATAAAAATCAGCAGCCTATCCCGTTTGCCTCAATTATTGTCGTTGGGTCAAATATCGGAACCACAGCCAATGCCGAAGGTATATTTCATTTGGAAGGGATTGCCGAAGGAAAGGTGGCTTTGAAAGCAACCTTCATTGGATATACCCTTCAACAACAGATTGTTAATGTCACTTCCGGACACTCAAAAAGTGTGAATTTTGAACTGAATGAAAGTACTTCTCAATTGGATGAAGTGATTGTATCGGCCGGCCGGAGGGTCGAATCGCTTGCTGAAACGCCCTCATCGGTAACGGTTGTCGGAGCAAAAGAAATCAACGCCTTGTCAACCATCAGTCCGAATATCGCCAATATACTTGCATTCTCAGTGCCCGGCCTGGGTGCATCGACCAACCAGACAGGAAATTCAGGTCAAACGTTGAGAGGAAGAAACTTGCTCGTTCTGATCGACGGAATTCCGCAGTCAACGCCGTTGCGGGCTGGAGGAAGGGATATCCGGTCGATCGACCCTTCGGTGATTGAGCGTGTGGAGGTTATCAAAGGTGCGACGGCAATCTACGGAAACGGTGCTGACGGCGGCTTGATGAACTATATTACCAAAACACCAAAAACGGACAAGAAAATAGGTGGATATAGCCAGGTGGGTTTTAACGGAAATACGAAAGGCGATAGTACACTGGGTTTCAGAATTTCACAACAGCTGTATGGAAGGATTCAGAAATTCGACTATATCGTTAGCGGGATGTATGAAAAAACAGGTGTTTATCGAGATGCAGAAGGCGAGGTAATTTCTCCTGATTATGGGTTAGGTGAAACGAAGATATACAACGGTTTCGCGAAAGTTGGATATAACTTCACCGATAAGCAGCGCGTTGAGCTGATGTATAACTATTATAGTTCCAACCAGCATTCGGCATATGTCTCCAAGGCTGGAGTATATGGCGTTTCGCCTGCTATTGGGGTTTGGGGCAAAAGAAAAGGAATCGACGAAGGAACACGCTACAATCATAACGCCAACCTTCAGTATACAAACAAGGCCATTTTCGGCAAAACCAGCCTGACGGCAAACATATACCTTCAGGATTTCTGGACGGTATATTCTAATTCGGAATCCTTTTACGGAAGCGGCCAGTCGGCCATTATTTCGAAGAAAAAAGGTTTCCGGATCAATTTGAATACGCCTTTTACGGTTTCCAGCAAGTTGTCTGGCGATGTGACTTACGGCGTTGATATATTAAACGACCAAACCGAACAAAATCTGGTAGACGGTAGGGTGTGGGTGCCACCAATTAATATGAACAACCTGGCTCCTTACGCTCAGTTGACAACCCAATGGTTTACTTATTTTAACCTGAAAACAGGTGTTCGTGCAGAGAATATCAAAATGGATATTGCTGACTACAATACGCTTGCAACCGGCCCGGATGGGAAGGGAAGCATTCCCGTAACCGGTGGAAAACTAAATTATAATGCGCTCGTTTTCAACGCCGGGCTGCGTTATTCGAAATATAAAATCTTCAATCCATTCGTAAGCTACTCGCAGTCATTCTCCATTTTTGATTTGGGAAGAATTTTGCGCGCAGCAACACAAAGTACCGTTTCTGCACTTGAAACCGAGCCGATTATCGTGAACAATTACGAGGGCGGATTCAGCAGTGAGTTGGGTAAATTGAGTTTGACGGCAGCATATTATTACAGTACTTCCAAATTAGGGTCTAATCTGTTACTGGTGGATGGGAAATACACCGCTGAGCGGCTCCCTGAGCGTGTTTGGGGGTATGAAGTACAGGTTGACTACAAAATATACAATGACCTTTTACTGGGTGGAAACTATGCGTTCGTGGAAGGCAAAGGGGATAAGGACGGAGACGGAAGCTTCAACGGCCCAACTGATAAGTACTTGAATTCCAACAGGATTACGCCGGTTAAGATCACCGCCTATGCGCGCTACAATCATAAAAAATTCAATGCGGATCTGAACTGGATATATGTTGGAAACAGGGATCGTTTCGAACCAAATGAGAAAGGTGTTTATCCGATTGGGGAAGGACCTATCAAAACTTATAATCTTTTCAATCTTTCCCTGGGTTACAAAATTACCCGAAGTCTGAGGGCTAATTTGGGAATTGAAAATTTATTGAACACCGCGTATTACCCTTCCATCTCCCAATTTTACGGAACGGATATCAACTACACACGGGGGAACGGACGGAGATTTAATTTGACAGTTGGGTATAGCTTCTAACAACGGAATGAAATGACGGTAAGGAAAATTATCGGTTTTTTACACCTTTGGCTCGGACTTGCGTCCGGGCTTGTTGTGTTTTTGATCGCGGTGTCGGGTTGCGCATATGTTTTTGTCGATGAACTCAAGCCGATAGTATACCACGACAGACTTTTTGTAGTTCCTGAAAATAAACCCAAACTACCAGTCAGTCAGCTTCTTGCGATTGCACAAAAAACACTCGGAGAAGACAAAGTGATTACGCGTATCGAGGTACCAAATGCGCCAGATCGTTCCCTGGCTTTTCGTTCCCAAAAGACAAATCCGGAAGGGTTGACGCATTGGGATTACTTTGAATATTATTACCGGGTGTATGTTAATCCATATTCCGGGACAATTATCAAGGTAGAGGATACCAAAAATGAGTTTTTTCAACTGGCGCTAAGCCTGCATATGCGCATGTTGTTCGGTGAAGAAATAGGCCACTATGTTGTCGGATATTCCGTTCTGGCATTTGTGCTGATATTGATTTCCGGACTCGTTTTATGGTTTCCAAAGTCGAAAAAGAAAATCAATGTCCGTGACAATTTTAAATTGAAGTGGAACGCCAAACGCAAGCGTCTCAATTATGATTTGCACAAAGTGCTAGGCTTTTATGCCTTTCTGATTTTGTTCCTGACCGCGCTTACCGGTCTCATTTGGGTATTTGAATGGGCCGAAGACTCCATGCGCTTTCTAGCCAATGGAGAAAGCATCGAAAAGACAAAGCCTATGAAATCGGATACTGCATTAAAAGGCGAGTCAGCTCTGGATATTGCTTATTTTAAGGCAGTTAACCATAAACCTGACGCTGTTTCCTATTTGGTTCTATTGGCTGCAAAACCTGACGCGACGATTAATATTCTTACCTATCTCAAAGATTGGAACAGATATGACCGCAACGTCGCGAGCTTTGATCGCTATTCCGGGAAATTGTTAAAAGAAACTTCTTTCGAGGACCTGAATAACGGCGACAAAGTATATCAGCTCAATTTCGACCTGCATACTGGTGCTTATATGGGCTTTTTCGGGAAGGTGCTCTCATTTCTGGCGGCTTTGGTATGCGCAAGTTTGCCAGTGACCGGCTTTTATATTTGGTGGGGCAAAAAATCCAAACAAAAAAAGCCTAAGTCGAAAGCGGTACTTGTGGGATGATTTGTTTAAATGAGGAAAAAGGGACGAAGGGAGGAAAGGGAGGAGAGGGAATTGATAAATTTTAGTTTTGGGATATCTTCTATAAACCCTCAATTTGCCCATTGTTCTCACACCAACTTTGCCATTATCCACGTATTCCCTCATTCTCCATTCACTCATTGAACATTGATCTTCTCAATCCCTCACTCATTTTTTAACTTAGGGTCGGGCAAGAAATTGTTTTTGATTATCTTTGCGGCATAATTAGATATCATGATTTATTTCTTCGAAGATCAACTCCAGAATGTTTTTGCTTTACAAACCGAGCAAAACCTCACGAACACGGATATTTCAAAACTTAGCTGGTTATTTGGCGGGGCCCAATTGAAAAATGAATCGGTTATCACCGATTTTTTTGTTGGCCCACGTGCTGCCATGATCACGCCCTGGAGTACCAATGCGGTAGAGATAACGCAAAACATGGATATTCAGGGGGTTATTAGAATTGAGACATTCACGAAGGTAGCGGAAGATTTTACAGCTTTCGATCCGATGTTATCTCAAAAATATACGGAACTTAATCAGGAATTATACACGATTAATATAAAACCTGAAGCAATTCTTGATATTGAGGATATTGCAGCATATAACAAGCAGGAAGGTCTTTCATTGAGCGATGAAGAGGTTGAGTATCTCGAAAATCTGGCCATCAAATTAGGGCGTAAGTTAACAGATTCAGAGGTATTCGGGTTTTCCCAGGTGAATTCGGAACACTGTCGTCATAAAATTTTCAACGGCACATTTGTCATTGATGGCGACGAGCAGCCGATTTCGCTGTTTAAAATGATCCGTCAGACTTCGGAGAAAAATCCTAACGGTATCGTTTCGGCATATAAGGACAATGTGGCTTTTGTAAAAGGACCTACTGTGCAGCAGTTTGCTCCAAAAAGACCGGATGTTCCTGAATTCTACGAGATAAAAGACTTTGAATCAGTACTTTCTTTGAAGGCTGAGACACATAACTTCCCTACTACCGTGGAGCCTTTTAACGGTGCCGCAACAGGTTCGGGAGGAGAAATACGAGACAGACTGGCGGGCGGACAAGGCTCTTTGCCGTTGGCTGGAACTGCAGTATATATGACTGCATATTCCCGTTTGGAAGAAAACCGGACTTGGGAAAATGGCGTAGCCGAAAGGCAATGGCTGTATCAGACTCCGATGGATATTCTTATCAAAGCGTCAAATGGCGCATCTGATTTTGGAAACAAATTTGGTCAGCCATTAATCGTTGGTTCGGTTTTGACGTTCGAACATGAGGAAGGCAATCGCAAAATCGGATATGATAAAGTGATCATGCAAGCGGGAGGTATCGGATATGGCGTTGCCGACCAGGCCAAAAAAGCAAAGCCTTCCGAAGGAGATAAAATTGTCGTTTTAGGTGGTGAAAACTACCGGATCGGAATGGGTGGCGCAGCAGTATCATCTGCAGACACCGGCCAGTTTGGTTCCGGTATTGAACTAAATGCGGTTCAACGTTCCAATCCGGAAATGCAGAAGCGTGTTGCCAATGCGGTGCGGGGAATGGTAGAAAGTGGTGAAAATTCCATCGTTTCTATCCACGACCATGGGGCGGGTGGACACTTGAACTGTCTGTCTGAATTAGTGGAAGAAACCGGCGGAAATATCAATCTCGATAAATTGCCGGTTGGTGACCCTACCCTTTCAGCCAAGGAAATTATCGGTAACGAGTCGCAGGAAAGAATGGGATTGGTCATCAGCAAAGAGCATATTGCCACTTTGCAGCGCATCGCCGACCGGGAACGTGCGCCGATGTATACCGTTGGAAATGTTACTAATGATCATCGTTTTACCTTTGAGTCTGCTTCGACCGGCCTGAAGCCAATGGATCTGAAACTGGACGATATGTTCGGCAGCTCGCCTAAAATGGTGATGCAAGACAACACTGTTGACCGGAAATACGAAGCCGTTTCATATGATATAACAAAAATAAATACTTACCTCGAACAGGTTTTGCAACTCGAAGCGGTTGCGAGCAAAGACTGGCTGACAAACAAAGTGGATCGTTGTGTGGGCGGTCGTGTGGCCAAGCAGCAGTGCGCTGGACCATTGCAATTACCGTTAAACAACGTCGGTGTAATGGCGCTTGATTTTCAGGGGAAAGATGGAATCGCAACTTCGGTTGGTCACTCACCATTGACGGCCTTGATCGACCCGGCTGCTGGTAGCAGAAATGCCATCGCAGAGTCATTATCCAATATTGTTTGGGCCCCTTTGAAAGACGGATTGACAAGTGTATCACTTTCAGCAAACTGGATGTGGGCTTGCAAGAATGCTGGTGAAGACGCGCGACTATATAAAGCAGTGAAAGCTTGCTCCGAATTTGCGATCAGTCTGGGAATCAATATCCCGACGGGAAAGGATTCGCTTTCGATGAAGCAGAAATATAAAAACGATGAAGTAATCGCTCCTGGAACGGTAATTATCTCTGCAGCAGGCCATTGTGATGACATCCGCAACGTCGTTGAGCCGGTTTTGCAAAAAGACGGCGGGGCGATATACTATATCAATCTTTCCCAGGACATCTACAAATTAGGTGGTTCGTCCTTCGCGCAGATATTAAACAAGATCGGTTCTGAAGCTCCCGATGTACTGAGTGCCGAAAGTTTCATAAAAACATTTAATACCATCCAGTCGCTAATTAAGGGCGGGCATATTCAGGCTGGTCACGACATCGGCAGCGGTGGCTTGATCACCACTTTGCTTGAACTTTGTTTTGCAGACCGAAACCTGGGTGCAGAAATTGATCTTTCAGCTTTGGGAGGTCAGGATATCATTGAGACGCTTTTTGCAGAAAATATCGGGATCGTATTCCAGGCCGACGCTGCTGCAGAAGCATTATTAGCTCAGAACAATATCACCTTCCACAAGATTGGTAATGTTACCGAAATCGCAACCTTGCAAGTTAAAAAAGCAGGAGATGCGTGGAGTTTTGATATCGATCAATTGAGAGATACCTGGTTCAAAACATCTTATTTGCTGGATCGCAAGCAAAGCGCTGGCAATAAGGCGAAGGAGCGTTTTGATAATTATAAAAATCACGTTCTTCAGTATCAATTCCCTACTCAATTTGACGGGAAATTGCCGAAGACAGATACTTCGAGACCTCGTCCAAAAGCAGCTGTAATCCGCGAGAAAGGAAGTAACTCTGAACGTGAATTGGCTAATGCGATGTACCTGGCCGGTTTCGACGTGAAAGACGTCCATATGACCGACTTGATTTCAGGTCGTGAAACTTTAGAGGATATTAAGTTCATTGGTGCTGTTGGTGGATTCTCTAACTCTGACGTACTTGGCTCTGCAAAAGGATGGGCCGGAGCGTTTTTGTACAACGAAAAAGCAAAGGCTGCACTCGAAAATTTCTTTAAGAGAGAAGATACCCTTTCGGTGGGTATATGCAATGGTTGCCAGTTGTTTGTAGAACTCGGGCTGATCAATCCTAATCACGAAGAGAAACCAAAAATGCTGCACAACGAAAGCCATAAACATGAAAGCGGATTTACTTCACTGAAAATTCAGGAAAATAATTCCGTGATGCTTTCCACGTTGGCAGGATCAACATTGGGAGTGTGGATATCTCACGGAGAGGGTAAATTTAAATTGCCATATTCAGAGGATCAATATCAAATCGTAGCAAAATATGGTTACGAAAGCTATCCAGCCAACCCGAACGGTTCGGAATATAATACGGCGATGATGTGCGATAATACCGGCCGTCACCTGGTCATGATGCCGCATATCGAACGTTCATTGTTCCAGTGGCACTGGGCCAACTACCCTGCCGGACGCCAGGACGAGGTTTCTCCATGGATGGAGGCTTTTGTAAACGCCCGCCTTTGGTTAGAAAATAAAAAATAATCTTTTCTAAAAGGTTAAACAGAAAATCCTGCTGATGCATTTCGGCAGGATTTTTTTGTTTTTGGCTGAAAGTAGCACGGAATACTCAGGTACATATTATATATATTATTTTCGGTTCTTCCGAGTATAATATTTGTCGACTTTCGCTTCCTCTTGTTGTTAAAGAGTGCCGAATCCGGCTGACTCGTCTGTCACCGTCACCCACATCTCTTCTCCCATTCCTTTTTCAGGACCCCGTTAATAATTTGAATTAAAATAAGTTTTATTTTTTTTAATTTTAGAATAAGGGGAATTCTGTACAATTAAGTCTTCCAATTATTACAAACTCGCCTACTTATGACACAAGTGCTACCAAGCCAGGAAAAAAAGATTTCGAGTCCTTTTTTGCCAACAACTCAAAAGGAGTCGATTATCTCAAAGCAGACTGACGCCAACTTTTTCATCAAGGCAGCATTCGAAGAATGTCCTTCAAAGGGGCTCGAATTGCTTTTTCGGCGATTCTATAATCCGTTGTGCAGCCATGCGGTTCGCTTTGTGTATTCACGGCAGATCGCCGAAGATTTGGTAAGCGAGGTATTCTTTCAGTTGTATCGCACAAAGGCATATCAGAATATTAACTCGTCCTACACGAGCTATCTTTTTCGCGCGGTAAGAAACGAATGCTATACTTATATGCGGCGCGAATTTAATCGTACCGACTCGTTGGACAATACGCAGGAAAGCGATTTATCGAGCTCGAATCAGCAGCCGGATGCTGAAATCCATTATAACAATCTGATTAGAAAAGTAAATGAAACGATCGCCCAGTTGCCTGCGCAATGTCAGCGAGTGTTTTTGATGAGCCGTTTTGAAAATAAGAAATACAATGAAATAGCAGAGGAGCTCATGATTTCCCCAAAAACCGTGGAAGTGCATGTTTCCAAGGCGCTGAAGTTTCTCAGACTGGCTTTGAACAAGGAATGGCTTTCGTCTCAGGCGGTAATCCTTCTTTTTATCGCTCAGCAATCTATCTGACACTCCCAATCACCCAAAGAAACGAACATTATGATATCAAAATATACACTCTTTGAATATCTGTCGGGGAGGTCTAACCCATTAGAGCGACGGGCGATCGAGGATTGGCTCAAAGAACCCGGGAACGCTGAGGCATTCTACGAGTGGGTTATGGAATGGGAGATCCAGTATCCGCAATTTACTCCGAATCAGGAAGCGGCTGTACAAACACTTTTGAAGCGCATCGATTTGGGTGCTGATACCGCTGAATTGGACACAGAAGTCCTTGAAAAAGAAAACTCAAAGCGGATTAACCCACTCAAATTTTTTTTAGCAGCAGCTTCGGTTCTTTTTGTAGTAGGAATAGGCTGGCGATTTCAAGAACCGATTATATACAAGTTTTACAGAACGGCCTATGGACAAACAACAAACGTTTATCTCGAAGACGGCAGCCGCGTCGCACTGAATTCCAATTCAATTTTAAAAGTGCCTCGCATCGGTTTCTGGGGAGATACCCGACAAGTGCTTTTGGAAGGAGAAGCGGAATTTTCAGTAAGTCACACAGTTGATGACAAGCGGTTTATAGTCAAAACCTCGGACAGCTTTAAGGTAGAGGTCTTGGGTACTAAATTTTCCGTTTTTGCCCGACCACGGGGTACCAGCGTCGCTCTGAAATCCGGTAGTGTTCGAATAGATTATCAGCTGAATGAAACGGATCATAACGTATTGATGAAGCCAGGCGACCTGGCTACACTAGACAAATCCGGGGTCGTTCGAGTCGGAAAACAGGCCAACCCTCAAAACTTCGCGCTGTGGAAAACCAAAAGATATGCTTTTAACGGAACCTCGGTCGCTGACATCGCTGCGATTATTCGTGAGAATTTCGGCATTAAAATCAAAGCAGATTCTGAAATTCTGAATCGAAGAATTACAGGAAATTTTCACACAGAAAACGTCGATGAACTTCTAACGACACTATCAGACGTCCTGGATTTAAAAACGCAGTTCCTGTCGAAAGACTCTGTTTACTTATCTAATTACTAACTCACCTAATCCCAAGTTTATGTATCTAAAACTCATTCCATGGAAGTGGACAGGAATCGGGATTGCGTTGCTCGTGCAATCGTCGCCTGCCGTCATGTCGCAATCTATCGCTATGGCAACGTTTCCCGCTTCACAGAAATATGCCTCCGGCAAGCAGGAAATGAAGCTAAAAAATGCACTTTTAAGCCTGCAACGCCACTATGCAGTCGAGATTATTTTTGAAGATAGGCAGGTCAATCCGCTTGAAGTCTCAACAGCTTCTCTGGATTTTAATCTCTCTGTTGAAAAAAACCTGGATAATATACTGAAAACGAATGGCTTGAAATATAAAAAAACTAGAAATGGACAGACATATATTATCGTAGAACAAAAATCCAAATCAATAAATCCTTCGAACTCGCAAGCACCGGCACAGGACCGCACGCCAATTCCCATGGAAGCGATCGGTTCCACAGCTTTACCCACTATTACATCAGTAATGGCGGTGGATAAAAGTGTTAAAGGAAAGGTCAGCGATGAGTCAGGAGCAGGATTGCCAGGAGTAAGTGTTGTACTGAAAGGTACGCAACGCGGTGCATCGACAGACGCTAATGGCGATTTTGCGATGGAAATTCCGGAGGCTGTCGTTGGGCAAGCAGTTCTGATATTCAGTTTCGTGGGTTATGTCAGCAAGGAAGTGGTTCTGGGAAACCAGAGCGAAGTTGCGGTGAGCCTTACGCCTGAAACCAATGCCCTGGCTGAAGTGGTGGTAGTTGGTTATGGTACCGTAAGAAAATCTGATTTAACAGGTGCAGTCGGAACCGTTAAAGGGGATGTATTGCAGGAGCGCCCTGCTTCTTCCCTTAACCAGGGTCTTTCGGGCCGTATTACGGGGGTGAACGTATCATCCAACTCAGGGAGACCGGGTGGCCGGGCCAATATCCGGATACGTGGAGCCAGCTCTATAAGCGTATCGAATAACCCGTTATATGTTATCGATGGAGTCATTTTGAACGCAGTGGATCTCCAGAACGGAAGTACACCGATTGATTATCTTAATCCAAATGACATCGCCTCAATTGAAGTACTCAAAGACGCTTCTTCTACGGCAATATATGGTGCCAGGGGAGCAAATGGCGTAATTTTGGTGAGTACAAAACGCGGAACTTCCGGTGGAGGCAGAGTCACATATGATGTAGATCTTGGAGTGGGATATGCTCCTAAAACATTGCCGGTTCTAAATTCTAAGGAATTTTTGGCTGTTGAAGATCAGCTTTATGCTAATGCTAAAAAGTATGATCCCGTGGGATGGGCTACCGGAACCAAATATACCGATCCTAAATTGAAACGGACCAATCCATTGCTGTTCGATTCAAGTGGCAATCCGTTATATGATACCAACTGGCAAAAGGAAACTTTCAGAAAAGCATTTCAGCAAAACCATCAATTAGGTTTAACAGGCGGAAATGAAAAAGGAAGCTATGGAGCATTTTTAAACTATCGTAACGAAAACGGGATTGTTCAGGAATCTTGGCAAAAAAGGTTTGCAGGTCGTTTTGTATTTGATAGTCAAATCAAAAGCTGGCTTAAAGTGGGAGGAAGTTTAGGCTATACCGACCAGAATGAAAAACAAATAGACGAGCTTGGAGGCGGCGGTATCACTGCTATGCGCCAGGTTTTGGAAGAGCTTCCTATTATTCCGGTTAAATATCCTGATGGCTCATGGGCAAGTAACAGAGATTACCCTGGAATGGAGGGCGGAGACAATCCGATCCGGGTTGTCAATGAAAGGCTATCGTATATCCGGACGCAAACCATGCTGGGCAACATATATGCAACGATCCGCCTTGCAGAAGGTTTAGAATTGAAATCAACTGTGGGAACTAATGTTATTAACCAGCGCAGAGATTACTTCGCTGCTGCCGGACTGCAATACATTTCTGGTACTGGTAATGCATCAATTACCAACAACAGGTTCAATTCATGGCAATTCGAAAATTACCTGACGTATTACAAACAATTTGCCAAAATCCACTCCATTAACGCGATGGCAGGTTTGTCCTGGCAGCACGTGGATCAATTTGGATCAGTTGCACAAAACTCGGGCTATACAGACACTTATTTTGAATACAACAACCTTGGAGCGGGAGCAACAGCTATCAACCCCACTTCCACTGCGTCGGCTTATGGTCTTAACTCCTATTTTGCGAGGTTGAACTATGGCTTGATGGATAAGTATCTGGTCACTTTCACGGGCCGGGTCGATGGTTCTTCGAAATTTGGTGAATCTAACCGTTACGCATTTTTCCCGTCAGCAGCTTTGGCGTGGAGAGTGTCGGAAGAGGAGTTCCTGAAAAATGTACCGTCCATCTCCAATCTGAAAGTGAGAGCGAGCTATGGCGCCACGGGTAACTCAGAAATTCCTGCATATCGCGCTTTGGCAGGTATGGCGAATTACAGCGTAATATTCGGAGGTGCTAACAACCCGGGGATCGGAGTTGGTCGTATGCCAAATTCTGATTTGCAATGGGAAAAAACACACCAGATCGATTTTGGTCTTGAAGTGGGCCTTTTCAACAACAGGTTGAGTTTTGAACTGGATCTTTATCGCCGCAAAGTAAATCAAATGCTTTTGGATGCTCCATTACCGCTGAGCAGTGGATATAGCACGATCTACACCAACATCGGTAGCATGGAAAACAAAGGTTTTGAATTTGCAGTGAACTCGACGAATGTTAAAACCGAAAACTTCTCATGGAGTACTACTTTCAATATTTCAACAAATAAGAATAAAGTATTGGCACTAACAGGTGGTAGCGATATTTTTTCAGGAAATACTGTGATTAGAGTCGGCCAACCAGTTGGGTCGTTTTTTGGAAGAGAGAATCTTGGAACCTGGTCGACAGCTGAGGCCGAGCAGGCAAAAAAATATGGAAGATTGCCTGGTGATATCAAATTTCTGGATTTGAATGGTGATGGTGTCATGAATGACAACGATCGTACTATTATTGGAAAAGGGATACCAGATGGCTTTGGTACTTTATTGAATACTGTCACCTACAAAGGTCTTTCTTTGACAGTTGATCTGCAGTTTATGTACGGAAATGACGTTTTGGACAGAAGTATCCATTCGGCTGAAGACAGACAAGGCATTGCCAATAGTTATAAAACCGTTCTGAACGCCTGGACAGAAACAAACCAAAATTCGCCAATTGCCCAGGTTCGTCCGATTAACGCTTATTATGATACATTCAACGATAGCCACAAAGTAACAGATGGTTCTTTTATCAGAGGGCGAAATTTGCTACTTGCCTATACATTCCCGGCAGCGATTGTTTCAAAAATGAAACTGGATCGTCTGAGAGTTTATGGCTCAGTTCAGAACTTCTTTGTAAAAACCAAGTACTCTGGCTACGATCCCGAAGTTTCCAACTCTGGCTCTCCGTTCGATCAAGGGTTTGGATTATATGATTACCCAAAACCTAGGGTGTTTATGGTAGGTCTTAACATTGGACTCTAATTTTTACTGACACTTTTTTGAAGAAGAAACTATGGACAAGATGTCAAAATATAGCTTAGTAGCCTTAATAGCCGGTGGGTTGTGGCTGACGGGATGCTCCGATTTTTTGGAGGAAAGCGATCCCAGTAATTTTACGGTGGAAAACTATTTCACAAAACCTTCACAGGCCCGCAACTCTGTGAACTCAACATATGCTAGTTTACGCGACCCATTAGGAACAGGTTTTGGTGGAGCAACATGGTATATGACGGAGTTCGCTACCGGATTGGCCGCAACCGATCTGGGCCAGGCGGTGAATAGTTATTATATCAAAGATCTCAGAAATACTTCTGACAATGGCTATGGCCGGTCTTACTGGGCGTCTTACTACAAAGGGATTGCCAATGCCAACCTTTCGATTGCGAAAATACCACCCATCGTAATGGATGAAAATGAGAAAAAGCGACTATTGGGCGAATCGTATTTCCTCAGAGCTTTTTACTATTTCAATCTCGTGCAAATGTTCGGGAATATTCCATTGGTGACAGAGCCGATGAGTCTTACCTCAGAACAACTGAGACCACCGGCCGCAACAGCCGAAGAGGTATATGCTCTGATCGTTTCCGACTTGAAAACAGCAGAAGCTGCAGGTTTGCCATGGGTAGATGCTTCCGGGAAAGTGAGTACAGGAGCAGTGAAGTCATTGCTTGCGAAAGTATACCTGACTATGGCAGGATTCCCTCTTCAAAAGGGTGCTGAATATTACGATCTTGCTGCCAAGAAAGCTGAGGAAGTGATTGACTCCAAACAATTTAAGTTGTTCACTACTTATGCCGATCTTCACAATCCGGCGAAGAAAAACATAGAAGAGAATATTTTTATGGTGCAATGTCTGGCTCCGATCACTACCAACGGTAGCTGGCAGACAGGAATTCTTCCCTACAATAAGAATATTTCTGCGTATTCAGATGAAACTGGCGGGATATATTCCACCATCGATTTTGTAAAGTCCTACGATCCTGCTGATTTGCGTGTCAAAGAAAAACAGTTCTTTTACACTTCCTACACAAATGAAAAGGACAGAACACAGGTGGTTGAGCTGGGTGGATATTTCTTGTGGAAACTTTTTGATGTGGAAGCTCAGACAACAACGCAGACAAGTACCTTGAACTGGCCCGTGATCCGTTATGCAGACATTCTGTTGATATATGCGGAGGCTTCCAACGAAGCTGGTGCACCAACTGCGAAAGCATATGAGGCGGTGAATGCGGTTAGAAAACGTGCTGAATTGAAGGAGTTAGCAGGTTTGTCTCAAGCTGAATTCAGAGAAGCGGTGTGGCGTGAGCGCTGGTACGAGCTTTGCTTCGAGAACATCACCTGGTTTGATATGGTGAGACTTCGTAAAGGTTTCAACCTGACAACCAAGAAATTTGATGACTACGTCGGGTATAAATTTAGCTACGGACCAACTGTAACAACTCGGGAATTGCTTTTCCCAATACCTACGGACGAAGTTCTCAATAACAAAAACCTGAAACAGAACACTGGTTACTAATTGATAGAAAGATATGGTATTCAGAAAGCCATTGGTCATTTTGACTGATGGCTTTTTCTGTTGGTGACGATGAATTGTTCGAACGGACTTTTCCGAAGCACTATATCAGTCCGACTTCGTGTAAAATCGGCTGCCTTTACAGGTATATTTGGTTGCATACCATCTTGTAATATCAAATCGTTCAAACTCATCTTACCGCCAACCCATATGAAAGCAGGTATATTGTCCATTCTTTTTGTATTGATCACCACAGGTCTTTTTGCTCAGACGGGTAAAGTTTATGACAATTTAACAGTGCCCAGCAAACTGCTGAAAGGCGATCGGAAATTTGCCATTTACCTGCCTCCGGGTTATGAAAGCTCGGACAGAAGCTATCCAGTTCTTTATTTGCTACATGGCGCCGGGGATGATCAGACTGGTTGGGTACAATTCGGTGAAGTATTGAATATTACGGATAAGGCCATTCAGGAAGGGAAATCTACCGCGATGATCATTGTAATGCCTGACGCCAATACTGGCCGCCGCGGCTATTTCAATGATATCAAAGGAGACTTTGCTTATGAAGATTTCTTTTTCACAGAGCTCATGCCATATGTTGAAAAGAAATATAGGATCAAGTCTGAGAAAAGATTCCGTGCTGTCGCCGGGCTTTCAATGGGTGGAGGAGGAAGCTTTATGTATGCTTTGCACCATCCGGAATTGTTCTCATCGGCGTGTCCTTTAAGCGCATATGTTGGACCGCTGAATGTAGATGAGCTCAAAAAGCGTTTGTCAAATGATAATCCGAATCTGAAAGATGAAGACGTTTTAAAATATTATCAGAGACACAGCGCATTGCCGTTGATCGAGAACATGCCCGACGATCAGAAAAAAGCAGTTCGCTGGTATATTGACTGTGGAGATGATGACTTCTTGTATGAAGGTAACTCGCTGGTTCACATTGCAATGCGCAAAAAAGAAATAGCCCATGAATACCGTGTCCGTCAGGGAGGCCATACCTGGACTTACTGGCGGACGGCTCTGCCGGAAGTATTAGAGTTTGTTTCTCAAACTTTCCATCAGTATTAATCAGGTTTGCTGAAATAATAGAATGACGATAGCCCTTCTCAACGCCTGAGAGGGGCTAATGTTTTTTCTGGTCAAAAAGCCAGTCCATCAGTCCGGGTGTATTTTCAGCCTCCTCCCAAATGCCATGGCCAGCGTTTGGAAACTCGGTGTAACGGGGATTGCCTCCCGCTTTTTTAATCGCAGCAATCATATCACGCGATCCGCTTACCGGGACATTCTTATCCAATGCGCCATGAAATGCCCAAATGGGAACATCAACAGCATTTTTGGCAAGTTTAGGATCTCCTTCTCCTGAAAAAGGTATAGCCGCTGCAAACATTTCTGGTCTGGTTGACGCAAAATGCCAGGAGCCATATCCCCCTAAGGAATGCCCAAGTACATATATTCTTGTTGAGTCAATTTTAAATTCTTTTTCCAAAGCTGCAATCGCTTCGAAAACAAGTGAATCTTTTGGTATAAGGCCTGATATACCTCCCCAGCTCGTTCCGGGAGGAATCTGAGGGACGAATAAAAATGCCGGATGCTGCTTTCGTGTCTCGTCGGCGGCTACCATATGATCAATTCCGCCGAGCTGGCGTATGTTATCGTTCCCCCAGCCAGCCCCCCCGTGCAGCGCGACGACCAGCGGATACGCAACTTGCGGATCATAATTGAGTGGTTTCTGAAAACGATAGGAAAGTGATTCACCTTTGCTTCCTACAAAACTTCTGGCTTCGAATTTTTGGGCCAGGAGTTTGGTTTGCGCAGACACCTTGCCATGGCTAAGGCTTTCTCCAAACAATTGAATGCCAACAAATAGGGTGGCCAGCAATGTAATCACGGCGATGAAGCCTATGAAGTTCTGGGACAGTTTGTCTCCCAACCGAGTTTTATCAGTAAAGTTTAATTGGTTGATTTCGTCCTTGAAATTTAGAATAAGGAATATCGGTAGTAACCCGCCAATGACAGAAATCCATTCGCCTACCCTTTGCATAGAGGTTTTTACCTCATTGTTAGAGGAATAATGATTGAATATCAGGAAAGACAAGATGATTAGCCCAAATAGCGTGGCACATATACCGTAAACTTTAAGCCATTTGCGTTTTCCCGGTGGCGGCAATATGATACTGGCACCGCCAAGCGTGTTGATAATATAAAACACAAACAACGCAGGCGAGATATAAGCGTCATATTCTCGGTTAAATGTAAGTCTGTTGTACCAAATAAAAATCAGGAAGCAGGACGCTGCGAGGCAAAAGACGGCTAGATAAAAGGTGAGTTTGAACCCTTTATATTGAAAGTATCTGATTAGAAAGACACTGGTAATAATCGAAATAATATTAGTGGCAAGAAACCAGTTGACATAAGACGGCAATGAATAAACCTGATAACCGAGTTGCAGGAAAACCAAACTAAGTAATAAAACACAGCCGATAGAAAGTCCTAGGAATAAGTTCCCGTAAAAGTAAAAGTCCTTGTTCATATAGCTTGATATGGATTAGACGACATTTGATTTTAGTTCAAATTCGTAAAATCATCAAAGCTAAAAGCTCAAATTACACCAATGGCAAATTGAGCATATGCATGGAACCGATTGTAAATCAGGCTCGTGACATTTTGAAGTCGTTAAGGCTGACTATTCTTGGCAACATGATCAGCGTTATAATGAAGCCCGATATTCTCGCGACGCGCCATAGCCATACGAATCACCAGATAGCATACATTGATCATATTACGAAGCTCGCAGATTGCAACCGATACTTTTGATTCTTTATATAGCTCTTCATGTTCCTGATGCAAAAGCTCCAGACGATCGTAGGCACGCTTCATACGTCTGTCTGTGCGAACAATACCGACGTAATTGGACATAATACTGTTAAGCTCACGGGTCATTTCCGTTACTAATACGTTCTCTTCCGGATTAGTGGTGCCGGAATCGTCCCATTCTGGAATATTATCAGGTGTAACGGCATGTTTATAATCAGAAACAGAACTTTCAAAGGCGCGATGCCCGAATACTACTGCTTCCAGTAAGGAATTGGAAGCAAGCCTATTAGCACCATGAAGCCCCGTGCAGGCACATTCGCCAACTGCATATAGGAAATTAATATTGGTCTTGCCGAACTGATCAGCGCGGATACCGCCACACAAATAATGCTGGGCAGGAACTACGGGAATCATATCGGTTTTGACATCGATTCCCAGATCGTGACAGTATTTGGTAATATTCGGGAAATGCTCCAGGAATTTCTCGTGGTCGAGATGGCGTACATCAAGAAAGACATGATCAACCCCGTTCTTTTTCATTTCCGAGTCAATCGCCCTTGCGACTATATCTCTTGGAGCCAGCGACAAGCGGTCGTCATAGTGCTCCATGAACGTGCTTCCGTCCGCATGCTTCAATATGCCGCCAAAACCGCGAACCGCTTCAGAAATCAAAAATGAAGGTTTTTTGCCGGGTTGATAAAGGCTGGTAGGATGAAACTGGATGAACTC
Organism: Dyadobacter sp. HNCC25DJ184; assembly: GCF_056895215.1. NCBI lineage: Bacteria > Pseudomonadati > Bacteroidota > Cytophagia > Cytophagales > Spirosomataceae > Dyadobacter > Dyadobacter sp. HNCC25DJ184. The sequence continues at coordinate 251,613 of NZ_JBXHAQ010000007.1, forward strand.
CATATTGTCACAAATCCCTTTCGCACGATATGCCATCGCTATCCCGTCGCCTGTTGCGATGGTTGGATTGGTGGTACTTTGATATATACTACCAATTCCGCCGGTTGCTAACAAAGTCGTTTTAGCTAAAAATTTCTCTACTTTTTTGGTCTTACGGTTCAGTACATATGCACCAAAACATTTGATATCCTCCCGATATCGATAAACGGTTTCTCCCAAATGGTGTTGGGTAATGAGCTCCACCGCATAATAGTGCGTGAAGATCTGGATATTTTTATGGCGACCCACCTCAGCCAAAAGCGCCCTTTCGATTTCCGCACCGGTGATATCCTTGAAATGTAAAATACGGTGATCCGAGTGGCCGCCTTCTTTTGCCAGATCATATTCTCCACCTGACTCCTTGTCAAATCGCGTCCCATAGTCAATCAGTTCCTGAATCCTTTCGGGAGCTTCGGTTACGACTATTTCAACAATTTCGCTTTTATTGATACCATCCCCGGCGTCGATGGTATCGTTAATATGCTTCTCAAAAGTATCTGATTCAGCCCATACCGCGGCGATTCCGCCTTGCGCGTATTTCGTATTGGTTTCGTCTGCCTGTACCTTCGTGATTACCGCAATGGAAACTTCTTCTTTATTCTTCTCAAAATGTCTGGCTAATTTCGTGGCATAACTCAGCCCGCCTATACCAGAGCCAATAACAAGGAAATCAAATTGCGGCATATCAATCAGTTGTACTAAAAAATGACACTCAACTACCTGGGATTGTGACTTAAATTCCTTTGCTAAGTTGCAACATTCTGTCCAAAGAAGCATATGCTTTCACACGAATATCTTCCGGAACAAAAATTTCAGGTTGTTCGTAAAGAAGTGCGTTGTACACTTTTTCGAGGGTATTCATTTTCATATATGGGCATTCCGAGCATGCGCAGGTATTGTTATCAGAACCCGGGGCCGGAATCAGTTTCTTGTGAGGAACCGATTCTTTCATTTTGTGGAGAATACCAGCCTCAGTCGCAACGATGAATTTTTCGTGTGGAGAATCCTTTACAAACTTTAATAAACCCGTTGTTGAGCTTACAAAATCAGATTGAAGCAGGATATCTTCTTTACATTCCGGGTGAGCGATCAGCAATGCGTCCGGATTTTCAGCACGGAGCTGAGCCAGTTTTTCTCTCGAAATATCAATATGAACGATACAGGCTCCGTCCCACAAAACCAGATCCCTGCCCGTTTTGTGTGCCACATATCTTCCAAGGTTGGCATCGGGAGCAAATATAATTTTCTGATCCTTCGGAAGACTTTCGACAATTTGAAGGGCGTTCGAGGAAGTACAAACGATATCGGTCAGCGCCTTAATTTCCGCCGAACAGTTGATATAGCTAATCACCAAATGGTCAGGATGCTGTGCTTTAAAAGCAGCGAATTTGTCTGCCGGTGCAGAATCAGCAAGTGAACAACCTGCATTCAGGTCTGGGATCACCACTTTCTTTTCCGGGCTCAAAATCTTTGCAGTCTCTCCCATGAAGTGAACTCCGCAGAAAACGATCATATCAGCCTCAGTTGCTGCTGCTGCCTGAGACAATCCCAAACTATCGCCTATATAATCGGCAATGTCCTGAATCGATCCATCGACATAGTAATGAGCAAGTATTACGGCATTCTTCTCAGTTTTTAATCTGTTGATTTCTGCGATGAGATCAATATCTCCTGCAATTGCTTCGGTAACATACCCGTAACGGTTTACCTGTTCTTCGATGGTCCTCATTTATGGTGAATAAGTGGCTTATAGGATGTTCTAAAAAATGATACCGAAGTACGATAATGCCCTTCAAAAAACAAAACGCGTTTCGCGGACATATATACTATCGCCATCAATAAGTTTCAAAGATACTAAAATCAAAAAGGAGCGAAACATTTTCGGTTTAATCCGATCGTTTCGCTCCTTTTTTAACAAGATATGTATATACTAAATTCCCTTTCCTATTTCTTCTTGGTTGTCACGAAGACTTAAAGACGCGAAAGAATTTTTTTATTAAAGTTCAACCACTGTTCCTTCGCGGCATATATTAAAGTACCCATCTGAAAAACGCGTAAAGCGTTCCAGATAAAATCATAGTTACGGGGAGTGTTAATACCCACGCGATCACGATGTTACGAATCGTTCCAGCCTGAAGGTTTTTTACACCCTTGCTGGCAACCATAGAGCCCGCAATACCCGAAGAAAGGACGTGCGTGGTACTAACCGGCAATCCGAAATATGACGAAACTCCGATCGTACTGGCCGCAACCAATTCAGCAGAAGCTCCCTGCGCATAGGTAAGGTGTTGCTTTCCGATCTTTTCACCAATCGTCACCACAATCCGTTTCCAACCTACCATCGTTCCGAGTCCGAGTGAGAGAGAAATCATCAGAATAACCCAGTTTGGTGCATAGTCGGTATATCGGCGTATCCCTTTCTCTCCATTCACCTGTTCTTTCAAAAAGGCCTTATCGCTGCCGCTCAAATTAACGTCCGGATTTTCCAGTAAAGATTTGGAATACCGGCTGATCAAAAGCAAGGAACGACGTGCGTTCATTCTCTCACTCTCTGGCAAAGTATGATCTTTCAAAGGAGCGTTAATCTGTTTTTGCAATGACAGAAATTCTGTCTTCATCGTATGCAGATGTCCATTGTCAGATGCCGAAAGGCGGGTTGTGTCTATGGACGAAACGATTTGTTCAATTCTCGTCAGCTCAACTTTCATTTTGAGTGGATCGACTGTGTTATCCAACGCGAAATGAGCTGGCACGATTCCGATCAGAATAAGCATCACCAAACCAACCCCTTTCTGACCGTCGTTCGATCCGTGGAAAAAACTTACCAGCGTACAGGTTGTCACTAATATTGCCCTGATCCACATCGGAGGTGGTTGGTTTTTCTTTGGCTCACTAAAGACGATATCGCGAAGTGGTTTAGAAAGTGCCCTTCTCAAAAGGAACATCAATATGATAGCGAGTGCAAAACCAAATAAAGGTGATGTCAGAAGGGACATGAATAATTCCTGCGCCTTCGACCAGTTAACGCCCACCCCCTGAGAGTTTTCAGGCATAAACGTAAATGCTAGCCCCACACCTAATATCGAACCGATCAATGTATGAGAACTTGAGCTCGGCAGACCAAAATACCAGGTTCCAAGGTTCCAGATTATCGCGCTGAATAGCAGGGAGAATATCATCGCTACGCTGTGATAAACATTTTGGTCAATCAAGAGCTCGACAGGAAGCAGGTTTACGATCCCCATGGCCACGGCGATACCACCGAAAAGCACCCCAAGGAAATTCATAAAACCAGACCAGATTACAGCAATATTTGGCTTTAAGGAGTTTGTGTAGATTACAGTCGCAACAGCGTTAGCAGTGTCGTGAAAACCGTTTACAAATTCAAATGCGCAGGCGGCAAGTATACTAAAAGCGAGGAGGAAGAAAATGTCGGTTTCAAGACCAAACATACCAGAGTTTACAGTAAATGGTGTTACAAAGGACCTAAATATAAGAAATACTTGTAGTGAACAGGCTTTCCTTGTGATGATGTTATGCCATAAATTTATGGAAATCAGGCGAATCCTGATGCATATGTCAAAACGTCCGGCAAAGCTACTGATACTTTACCGCTGCAATGTTAAGAAATTGTTAATTTGGACGACCTCTAATGAGTGAATGTGTAGTTGACTAAGTGAGTTAGTTAATGTGGTCCCATAACTCGCTCACTAGTCCTCCGCGAACACGGGTCATTTAACATTAAGCATTCGCCTTTTCCTTATTTGCCAACTGTCCACATGCCGCATCAATATCTTTTCCGCGGCTTCTTCTTACGTGAACAGAAACGCCTCTGTTATCCAGGAAAGCAGCGAATTTGTCCAGTCGGTCAGCGTCTGTATTCTTGAAATCAGCCTCAGCAATTGGATTATATTCGATGATATTGACGCGTGCAGGCACTTTTTTACAAAACTCCCAAAGTTCCTTGGCGTCTTGTAAAGTATCGTTGAAGTTGTTAAAAACGATATATTCGAATGTAATCCGGTTTCCGGTTTTCTTATAGAAATAATTTAATGCTTCTGCCAGATTGTCGAGAGAGTTGCTCTCGTTGATAGGCATGATCTGGTTTCTTTTCTCGTCGTTGGCCGCGTGCAGCGATAATGCAAGTCTGAATTTCACCTCGTCGTCACCCAGCTTTTTAATCATTTTTGCAATACCTGCGGTAGAAACGGTGATGCGTTTCGGTGACATATTCAAGCCATCAGGAGAGGTGATTTTTTCAATCGACTCCAACACGCTTGCGTAGTTGAGAAGCGGCTCACCCATACCCATATATACGATATTGGTCAATGGCGCTTTAAAATGTGTATCAGCCTGACGTGCAATTGCTACTACCTGGTCATATATCTCAGCCGCATCCAGATTTCGTTTGCGATCCATATATCCTGTTGCGCAGAATTTACAGGTCAATGAACAACCCACCTGGCTACTCACGCAGGCCGTCATCCGGTCTGTGGCTGGAATCAGCACACCTTCCACCAAGTTTCCATCAAACAAACGAAACGCGGATTTGACCGTACCATCGTTGCTTTTTTGGAATTTAGATACTTCAAGTCCTTTAATTACAAAGTTTTCGTCGATGAGTTTTCGAGTGGCGAGCGAAAGGTTGCTCATCTCCGAGAAAGACAATGCAGATTTCTTCCAAAGCCATTCATGTATTTGTTTTGCCCTGAACCCTTTTTCTCCGTGTTCCGTCATCCAGTTTTTAAGCTGGTCAAGGCTCAGTTTTCTAATATCAGTTTTTTCCGCTACGCCGATCATGGGATGATCCTTTTGATTTTTAACCGACAAAGGTACGGAATCTCGTCCAATAAAAATGGATTAAGTGCTAATATGCAGATACATAGCTCTCTAAACTTTAATGATAATACGGCGCCGCCATAATATACTTACGATGATATACCAGAATAAAAGATATACCAAAGCGTCGGCGAGCGAACTATTATATGGACTTTCGAAGATCGGCGATAATATGAATTTGTACCAATATTCTTTCGCACCTACAAGCTCATGCTGAGGCGACGGGTCAGTAACTTTGAATACATTCCACGCTCTGGGAATAATGCCCGACAGAAAAAATACAATCATCGGATTTACACCAAACGCAACAAATGGCCCGGTGAATTTTTTCCAGCCTTTTATATCAATCACAAAATACAAAACCGCCAGTGCAAGCACGGCCCAGCCACCGGCAAACAAAACATATGAACTAGTCCAGAGTGCTTTATTGATAGGGAATATCAGGCTGAATAACCATCCCAAAAGGATACCAATAAAAGATGTAAATAACAATATCCTGGCCTTTTGTTCCGGAGTTTTTGGCGAGATTAAGATGCTACCCGTCCATAATCCGATAATTCCTGTGACAATTGCAGGCACGGTGCTCAATATTCCCTCTGGATCCCATGTTTTGGAGGTGACCCAAAGATGGTTTGGTAATAATAAATTGTCTAGCCAGGCAGCAAGGTTGGTTCCTTTTTCGAGATTGGCCGCCCCGAAGCCCGGAACTGGAACCAAAGTCATAAGCGCCCAATAAAATACTAATAACAATATACCGATTGATAATTGAGTGGTCAATGAAGTTGTATTATACAACAACGATATCACTAAATATACAACCGCGATTCGCTGCAATACGCCGGGAATGCGAACTGTTTCGAAATCCGAAAAACCTCCGAAAGCGAGCGTCATCATCAGCGCGAAAACGGTGATTGCGACCGTCAGCTGTAATTTTTTATCGTAGTTACCGAAAAGCGCATATCCTGCCAAAACACTGAAAAACAATCGGACATATAGAAGTGGGGCACCTTCCCAATCCAAAAAATGAATTTTTGAAAAGAAGGAGAGATAAAGTCCGAGACATAATATCCTCAGAAACCGAGTCAGCAGTCTTTTGAATTTCTCCATATCTAATCCGGGTTCAGGAGAGGAAAGAACGGTTGTTACGCCGACTATAAAAAGGAAAGTCGGGAAAACCAGATCAGTTAACGTACAGCCGTGCCATTCAGCATGCAAAAATGGCGGATATACATGCCCCCAGTCGCCGGGATTATTGACGAGAGTCATCAAAATCATTGTAAGTCCGCGAAGGACATCCAGAGAAAGCAATCGATTCTTCATGTAATAAGGAGCATGAGCGTTGAGTTTTCGAAGATAGTGGAAAATTTACTCAAGAGATCTAACCTTAAAAATGCTACCAGATATATTCGAGACTTTGGGTATTTGTGGCAAAACTCTCACGCTAATTCTCGCAAAAAAGCACTTTGACGCGATGTAATCGGAACAAAAAAAACGTCCATCCTGACAAAGTCAAAATGGACGTGGATTTCGAAGCATATGCTCACTGGTTCACTTCCTGAAAATAAAATAAACCGCCAGAATTAAGAATAAAAATCCAACGAAGTGATTCCATCGGAAGGATTCATTTTTGAAAAAAACGACCGTAAACAGGGTAAATATCACGAGCGTAATTACTTCCTGAATTACTTTCAATTCCACAAGTGTAAATGGCCCACCGTTCTCTTTAAAGCCAATCCGGTTGGCTGGGACCTGGAAACAATATTCAAAGAGCGCGATCCCCCAGCTAATGAGTATGATGGAAACCAGCCCGAGTTTGTTAAACCAGGCCAGTTCTTTGAACTTCAAATGTCCATACCAAGCAAGGGTCATAAAGGCATTTGAAAGGATTAATAAACCGATGGTCAGAAACGATTTCATTAAGCAGTGGCTTTCACTTTATTATCTTTGAAGAACAAAACGAAAAGGATCAAGACAACTCCTGCGATACCTGCCGGAACCATCCAAATGCTGGTCCAGTTCTTCACGCCGTCAACAGTATATATATCTGCAACATAACCCGCCAGCCATGAACCTATTCCCATTCCGATTCCATAGGTGGCGATCGATATCAAACCTTGAGCAGAAGATCTGTATTTTTCTCCGGCTTTTCCATCCGTATATATCTGACCGGTTACAAAGAAAAAGTCATAACAAACACCATGCAATACGATCGCCAGATATAACAACCATTCACTGGAAGCATTTCCATAACCGAACCCAATAAAGCGTACGATCCAGGCAATAAGCCCAACTACCAACATCCATTTTACGCCATAACGACGAAATGCAAGAGGTATCAAAAGCATAAAAACAACCTCTGAAACCTGTCCAAGTGACATCTTGTTCTCAACGTTCAACATACCGGAATCCGTCAGCGACGGGTTTGCCATCGCATAATAGAACGACAAAGGAATACATATTAACAAAGACGAGACGAAAAAGATAGCAAAAGAACGGTCTCTGAAAAGCGTAAAAGCATCTAATCCAAGAATGTCAGAGAACGAGGTGTTCTTGCCCGGCTTTGGCGGCGTATTTGGCAGAAAGAATGAATAAACGCCTAGAAACGCTGCCGTAAACATGGATAATTTGAAAATCATAGCTGAGTCACCAAACCCAAAATACCCTACAATGTTTGTTACCGCAATCCAGGCAACTGTACCCATTACACGAATCGGAGGGAAATCCTTTTCGGTATCTCTAACCTGCTGCATTGCAATAGAAGTCGTGAGCGACATCGACGGCGCAAAAGTGATACAGTAAAGTAATATAACCCAAAAGAACGTGTCGGGGTCTTTTACTTCACCCAAAAAATAAAGAATCACCGCTCCTGCAAGGCTTAATATTCCAAGCACTTTCTGGGCGGCGAAATAACGGTCAGCAATCATTCCGATAAAAAACGGCGCGATAATCATGGCAATTGAAAACGCCGCATAGGCACTTCCAACCTGTGCGCCGGATGCACCCAAGGTGGTAAACATATACTTACTCATTTGCCCATACCATGAGCCCCAAACAAAATAGAGCAGGAACATCATGGCCATGAGCTGGATACGCGTCAAATTTTTCATTTTTGGTTAATTGTGGTTAAGCTTGGGAGCTGTTAGGTATTAGGTGTTAGTTTTAATGAATAGTTACACGATCCAACTGTCTGATTACCAAAGAACAATACTATTTTTTTATCAGTCTTTGGAATTCGTTCAGTTTTAATAGGGCTTCTATTGGCGAAAGGGTATTAACATCCAGTTGAAGCATTTTCTCTTTCAACTCTTCTAATTTTGGATCGGTTGGTTCAAAAATACTGAGCTGGTAATTGTTCTTCGGCATTTCCTTTACGCGTTTTTTGTGAGCTTCGGTCACATGGTCCTTTTCCAAATGCTGCATGATCTCACTGGCTCTCAACACGATGGGTTGCGGCATACCAGCAATTTGTGCAACATGGATACCAAAACTGTGCGCACTGCCGCCCGGTCTCAATTTCCGCAGGAATATCACCTTGTTATCTACTTCCTTTACGGCAACATTAAAGTTTTTGATGCGCGGAAAATCTTCGGCCAACTGGTTTAGTTCATGATAATGGGTGGCAAACAACGTTTTAGGCTTGCATCCCGACTGGCTATGCAGATATTCTGTAATGGCCCACGCAATAGAGACACCATCATAGGTACTCGTACCCCTACCGATCTCATCCATTAATACCAAACTTCGGTCGCTCAGGTTATTGAGAATACTGGCTGTTTCCGTCATTTCTACCATAAACGTACTTTCGCCACGGCTCAAATTATCGCTTGCCCCTACCCTTGTAAAAACCTTATCCACTATTCCTACAACCGCGGATTTGGCCGGCACGTAACTTCCCATTTGCGCCATCAAAACGATTAACGCAGTTTGACGCAAAAGAGCTGACTTACCTGCCATGTTTGGCCCGGTGATGATGATAATCTGCTGATCATTATCGTCCAGATACAAATCATTCGGAACATATGACTCTCCTAACGGCAATTGCTGTTCAATAACCGGATGACGCCCCTCCTTGATATCAAGCTCCTTGCCTTCGCTGATTTCCGGTTTTATATAATTGTTTTTACGTGCAGTGAGTGCAAAAGAACTGAGCGTATCGAGAGTTGATATCACTGTCGCATTTTGCTGGATCGTCCCAACATAATCATTAGCCGCCAGCACGATTTCATTAAAAATCCTGAACTCAATTACTGCAATTCTATCTTCGGCAGTCAGGATTTTTTCTTCATATTCCTTGAGCTCCGGAGTAATATATCTTTCCGCATTCACGAGCGTTTGCTTGCGAATCCAATCAGCGGGAACTTTATCTTTGTGAGAATGAGTCACCTCGAGATAGTACCCAAACACTTTGTTATATGAGATTTTAAGAGAGCCGATACCGGTTCTTTCTATTTCTCTGTTTTGAAGTTTCAGCAGATAATCCTTCCCTTCGTATGATATCGCATGAAGTTCGTCTAGTTCGGGATCCACACCACTTTTTACCATTCGCCCCTGATTTGACAACATCGGTGCATCTTCGCGCAGTTCAGTCTCTATTTTGTCGACCAGAAACGAACAGATATTCAGCTGATCAACATATTTGTTCAGGATTGCTTTTGTGCTTTTATGCTCTTTCCCCTCCTTATCGCTTTCACCAAGCTTGACCAATAATTCCTTAATCGGTCCAATCTGCTTGAGTGACTTTTTTAGTTGAACCATTTCCCGTGGGCTAATCCTTCTAACTGCCACTTTCGAGATAAGTCGCTCCAAATCGCCCATATTTTTTAAGCATTGGATGACATGCTCATGCAGATCTTCATTTCCCAGAAAATGCGATACAGTATTCAATCTTTCATCGATCGGCAATTTGTCTTTCAACGGCAGCACCATCCATTTTCTCAGAAGCCGTGCTCCCATTGGAGTCACCGTTTGATCCAATATCTGAATCAGGGGCACGCCACCTTCCTGCTGCGGATATACCAGCTCCAGATTTCGAATGGTAAAACGATCCAGCCAAACGTATTTTTCCTCCTCCAAACGGGTGATCCGACCAATATGGCTGATCTGACGATGCTCTGTTTCACGGAGATAATGCAGAATAACGCCGGAAGCGACGATACCAAACGGCAAATTTTCTATTCCAAAACCTTTTAACGTCGTGGTCTGGAAATGCGAAGTGAGTTGTTCATATCCGTAATCATATCCAAAACACCAGTCTTCCAATTGAAAAGTGTGGTACTTCCCGCCAAATATCTGGCCGAATTCATTTCTGTGTTTTTTGCAATAGAGCACTTCGGACGGAGAAAAACCCTGCAACATTTTATCAACATATGCTGCGCTTCCTTGAGAAGTCATAAACTCCCCTGTCGATATATCCAGAAATGATATACCGTATAAATCTCCGATACCGAAGTGAATGGCTGCGAGATAATTATTTTTACCTACATCAAGTACGTTATCGTTTAAAGATACACCTGGCGTAACCAACTCAGTAACACCACGTTTCACGATACCCTTCGCAGTCGCAGGATCTTCCAGCTGGTCGCATATAGCTACGCGTTCTCCAGCCCGGACGAGCTTCGGTAGATAGTTGTCTAATGAATGGTGGGGAAAACCCGCAAGTTCTTCATGCGCGCCGCCATTATTGCGTCGCGTCAGAACGATTCCGAGGATTTTGGATGCCCTGATGGCGTCTTCACCGAAAGTTTCATAAAAATCACCAACTCTAAAAAGTAAAAGCGCGCCTGGATATTTGGCCTTAATCTGATTATACTGCTTGCTTAGAGGGGTTTCCTTCTTTTCCTTTGCCAAGTATTCGCGTGTTTTTTGGTGATTAGCTGTTGGGTGTTAGTTAAGAATTGCTTTAAGGTCCATTGCGACCATACTATATTAGTGGTCATATAATCTATTCTTAAACCAAACTTTGACAGCTTTGTAAGATTACAAAATTAACCCTTATGTCCGGTTTGGCAAGTCCGGCAAGGAGTTAATACCACTCTAAAATTACGCTTAAAATAACGTAGGAAGGTGCTCTTTATAAACTTCAAAAACGCTACCCGGCACAACCCCCTCAAAATCAGCCAGCGACATACTACCGATTGCCCACCTCACGAGGCGAAGCGTCGGATATCCAACGGCAGCCGTCATTCGTCGGACTTGTCGGTTCTTGCCTTCATGTAGAGAAATGGACAGCCAGGAGTCCGGAACGCTTTGACGAACTCTGATAGGCGGATTTCTTTCTGGCAAGAGAGGAGGTTGAATGGGTGCAGCTTGCGCTGGCAATGTCGTATACCGTTTGCCATTGATGGAGATTTCTACTCCGCCCCTAAGTTTAGCACATGCTTCTTCGTTGATTAAACCCTCTACCTGAACATTATATGTTCGCAAATGTTTATTCTTGGGATCCAGCAATCTGGTTTTCAATCGATTATCGTTCGTTAGCAATAGCAAACCTTCGCTGTCGGCATCCAGCCGGCCCACGGGATAAACATCTTTTGGAAACAGGAAATCCAGATCTGCCAGCGTGGCATGCTCACCTTCTTTGGTAAATTGGGACAACATCCCGAAAGGCTTATAAATGAGGAAGTAGCGAAACACCGCTTTGGGTAAAATGGTAAGAAAATAGGAAAGCTATTTGAAATGCTACTTGAATATTATACTTAAATCGAGCTCAAAACCGAGTAATATGAGCTCTCCTGAAAGCTTGGCATCCAGCGATTCTATTACTTCAATCTTCTGATTGATTCTGTATATATATACCTTGCTATCAAACCGGTCGATCAGCCAACCTAGCTGCGTTCCGTTTTCAAGATACTCAACCATTTTATCCTGTAAATATTTAATACCATCCGACTTTGAACGGATCTCTATCACAAAATCAGGGCATATTGGGGCGAATCCTTCTTTCTCCTCTTCTGTTAGCGCATTCCATTTATCGATTTCTATCCAGGAAATGTCAGGAGACCTCACGGCAGTATTTGGAAGTGTAAAACCAGTAGATGAATCAAAAACCTGGCCCAGACTAGCCACCTTGTTCCATATTCCAAGTTCGATTAATATTTTAGAGTTAAACCCTCCGGTCAAAGAGCCTGTTGGCGACATAACAATTATGTTTTGATCAGAATCCCTCTCAAACTCGAAGGCATCATTCATCTGGCAGAAGCGGAAAAACTCCTCTTCTGTCATGACCCCCCCGGCTTTTAAGGTGATTGGCATATCCATCTGCTCTCCATTTTAATGTTGAATTACCTAAAATACAAACAAAGAATCTATTCAGCAATTTTGACCCAAACTGGACAATGGTCGGAATGAACGGCGTCATTATATTGTCGGCTCGCTAATATCCTCTCCTTCAACGTCTCTGAGATAGAAATATAGTCAATTCGCCAGCCTTTGTTGTTTCCCCGGGCACCTGCTCGATAAGTCCACCAGCTATACTCCTGCAAATCCGGATTCAGATATCGGAACGAGTCAGTGTAGCCGCTGCCAAACCATTTGGTCATCCAGGCTCTTTCCTCTGGCAGGAATCCCGAAGACTTTTTATTCCCCTTCGGATCATGAATATCTATCTCGGTGTGAGCGATATTATAGTCCCCACAAATGATCAGATTTGGCCGCTCCTTTTTCAATTCCTCGATCCAGGAATAGAAGTCGTCCAGGAACCGCATTTTTACGCTTTGCCTTATTTCGCCGCTTGTTCCCGAAGGAAAATAACAATTCAGAAGCGTGATATCCCCGAAATCGGCTCTCAATATCCTCCCCTCACTATCATAAATATGCATCCCAAGCCCCGTCGCGACGAGCTCCGGTTTGATTCTGGAAAATATGGCGACGCCACTATATCCCTTTTTCTCAGCCGAATGCCAGCCGATCAGCTCATATCCCAATTCCTGAAATGGCGCCAAATCGATTTGATCCGAAGTGGCTTTCACCTCCTGGAAACAAACAACATCAAACGCTTTATCCCTGAGCCATTCCAGCAGGCCATTCCTGATTGCAGCGCGGATGCCATTTACGTTATAACTTACAATTTCCATTGGGTTTTTTTTTCCTGGAGGACTCTTTTAAATTTTGTCGACAATCACCAGATTGTCTATCACTTTATTCCGGTTATCATTTCGGAAGTAATGGCCTTTTCAAAAGTGATATAGCCCGGATAATTAATTTGCTGACCAGCGATATCCAAAGTCGGTTTCACTTTCACGATAAATTTGGAAGGATTGGCTCCTGATTTACCCGTTAACGACTGGACAAGATTGATGAACTCATCTCTCGTTTCGTCGTTATTGATAAGCTGATATACGTTCGCGCTTAGTTTAATCGGTACTCTCGTACTTCCGGTACCAGGCATAACCTCGATCAATTGGTTGAGATATCCGCTAAAAATCTCACTTTTTGAAAGCAAAACTTTGTATTCCAATTGATTGATCGCCGCCCGCTTTTTAGTCGGATTGGTGATATCCAGATTTACGTTCAGCTTCAAAGGAATATCTTTTCTCAGTAGCGCAAGACCGAGCCGCGGATACCGTGCGAGATCCAGATCCTCAAAGCTGCGGATATTTTTGAATTCACGAATGTCGATTCCCGCAATATAGACGCTGTCAACGGAACCGATATCATATTTACATTCACCGAAAGTTTTGGCTTCCGATACTTGCTTACTTACTCCACACCCAGCCAAAATGGCGAAACACGTTATGATTATTACAAAACTCCAGATTCCCTTTTTCATTCAATTTTCAATTTTTGTGCAAGATAAAAAGTCCTTCCAACAACGCACGCAGCCTGTCCGAATTATTCAAAAACCCAGAATAATCGATCTGTTTAACAAACAATAACATAATTATCTATCTATCAATCTATTGCGCTTTTGTTTTAAACTGCGTCTAAGAAACGAACAACACGCACTCTTTACCTTTATAAAATCGCGCTTGCTTGCATTCCGGCAACAATATACCTTTGCCGAATTCACAACTTTATTTAGATATCTGGAATGGCTAGCTGGTACTTAGGAAAAATACGTTATCAAAAAGAAGATGAAGCGGGAAGCTTGAAAACGATCAATGAGGCCTATTTGGTCGATGCCGTATCGTACACAGAATCGGAAGCAAGGCTTTACAAACAGATCGTTACAGGTGCAAGTGATTTCAGCGTTTCGAGCATAACACGCATGAGACTTGCTGATTTATTTTCGTACGAAGAGGGCGAACAATGGTTTAAGGCCAAGGTTATTTACTTTTCGGTGGACGAAAGAAGTGGGAAAGAGAAAAAGGTAGTTAACTATATGCTTGTCAATGCCGACGGAATTCACCAGGCTTTGGAACGAATAGACGAAAGTTTGAGAACGATGCTCATCCCTTATGAGACGACGGATATCAACCTTACTCCGATATTGGATGTATTCCCATATTCGGCGGAAGAAGATACACAAGAAGAAATCCCTGCAAATTTCCGTCCTTTATCAGAAGTAAAGGCCGAACAAGCGGAAAAGATCGTAGAAGAACTATAAGATCCATCAGAAAGTATATATAAAAAAGCGTCTGCACCGGGTTGGCCCAGTGCAGACGCTTTTTCAGTCTTCACAATTGAATGACGACCCTTGACTGCTACTCTATTCCGCTATCTTAATTTCCTTGTAATCTTTGGTATTAATAATAATCGGATCGGCTTCGATTGAGATCAGCTTCATTTTTGTATCACTTGATTTGATTTCTGTAACTAGTTGATGTCGGCCAAGTAAAAACAAGTAATCCATAGACACGGGCAAGCTGGCTGTCCCTTCAAGCAGCTCAAAACCGTAAAGATGAGAAACGCTGAAAGGTGTTTCAGTCAACCAGATCACGTCCTTATTTTCAGAAGTCTCATATGTTTGCAAATATTCAACAGAAGGCCAACCAAAATCCGTACGGGTATTACCTGTGGGTTTGAGGTGATCGGCAAAATCCTGCTGACGGTCCTTCTCTTTTTCCGCGTCCGGTTTTAAATCTTTTACAATTTCAGTGATCTTGATTTTTTTTCCTCCATCATCAGCTCCGCAGTAAATATACTTTCCATCAGGAAACCCCAATATAAAATCAAATGATTCGGCCGTGTTGCCGTATGTATCCTTTTTCTCGAAGCACAATGCACCTGTTACAGGGTCAAGGCCTATCTTCATTTGCCCTTTTTCCTTGTCTACCTCATATTCAAAAACTAGCTTATGGCTGAAATAATATTGGCCCAGCTGTGGTTTCCATTGAGCTGCCCGTTTTTTATCGGGTACAATCTTTCCGGTAACCTGAGCATGCACGACGGAAATTGTCAGCACCAGCAGTGACAGACATAAAAAAGACGTTCCTTTTTTTAATTTAAGCAATCGATTTGTGCGAATTAAGTCCAATTTGTAATGATGATTGATTCGGGCGCAATTTAAGTATTTGTCAAGCGAGATCTTATCAATTCTCACAATCTCCTGACCATTTCCTGACAAGACTTGACCAAATATTAAAGTCAAATCCTCCCGATCGCCAGCCGGCAAATCTTACATTTGATCAAATTATAACCGAAGGTTGTAAATTGCGGCCTGATTAATAACCATATGAATTTCAATTTCGAGAAGCGATCCATTTCATTACAACCAGATAAACGCATTTATTTCTCCTCCGATTACCATCTCGGGGTTCCGACAGGCGAGCTTAGCCGTGAGCGTGAAAAGAGAATAGTTCAGTGGCTGGAAGCCATTCGGAGCGACGCGCAGGTTGTGTTTTTGGTGGGAGATCTATTCGATTTTTGGTTTGAATATCGGACCGTAATTCCAAAAGGTTTTGTCAGAATATTGGGAAAACTGTCGGAATTGGCCGATGCCGGGGTCGAACTCATTATTTTTACAGGCAATCATGATATGTGGATGTCCGGATATTTGACCGAGGAACTGGGAGCCTCTTTATATCGAAATCCTGTTCAGTTTGACGTTAAATCGGAAGGCGGTTTATCGAAATCAATATTGGTTGGGCACGGCGATGGTCTTGGGCCGGGCGACAGGACTTACAAAATCCTAAAACGTATTTTCGAAAATAAGTTTTTCCAGGGACTCTTTCGGTTTGTACACCCGGATATTGGTATGTGGATAGCATTGGAATGGTCAAAGAGAAGCCGGATCGCGAATGTCAATAAAGGGGAAGAGCGGTTTATGGGCGAGGATCGCGAATGGCTGTTGATATATTGCCGCGAAGTAGAAAAATGGCAACACCACGATTTTTACATATTCGGGCACAGACATTTGGTTTTAGACCTGAAAGTTGCAGAAAACAGCAGATATATTAATCTGGGCGAATGGGTCACGCAGCAGCAATATGCCGTGTTTGACGGATCAGATATTTCGTTAAAGAAGTTTGCGGATTTGAGAAGCTAGGATTCTCTATCTTTTTATTTTTTCCTGCTTCTCGTCATCAGAAGGAGGTAAAAAATCCTGGCGACCAATATTCTCACGAGGAGTGTTACCAATATCCCGACGATAATCTTTCTTTTTCAAATCGCCGTTTTTTACAGACTTGATAAAATTCGCCCATGCGAATGGGTTCAGGAAGGGAAATGTAGTCGCGAAATTTTTGTTTGCGGCAGACTCCCGCCCAAAAAGTTGCTGGTCCATCGAATATCGATAGTTTGTCTGCGCATTGTTGGGCACCAAAGTCGCCATTCTGTTGATATAGTCAATATCAGTGCTCTTGGCAAGCGCAGCACGATCTGCCTCATCAGGGAGTTTTAATGCTAAAAACGCTCTTTTAAATTCTTCCTCTGTCGCATATGGATAAATCTTTACCTCAGAAAGCATGGTCACATTTTCCTGCATTGCCACGATGGCTGAGTATGTTTCAGAATTGTAGCTACGTGCAATGACATGATACTGAGTCTTGTAACCAACATAACTATATACAATACTGTCACCCGGAAAAACTGGAATAGTAAACTCGCCTCTTCCATCCGCTAGCGTCCCTGCTCCTGCACGTGGTATGAAAATATAGGCTCCCGGCAATCTTTCAGACGATTTACCAGCTACTACTATCCCGTGAAAAATAATAGCCTTTCTTTCTCCCTGGGCAAACAATTCACTGGAGCCGAATATTGTTGCAAACAAAACCAGTAAGATGAATAAGCGTCTTTTCATTATTTTTTCTTTTATCGCACATCAATCCGACCAAACGGACTAAGCTTCAAGGGTTACAAACTATTCACTAAAATCTAATTACTACCAGCTACTTAAATAACCGTTCCTATATGAAACGAAAAAAAATGACTTCGCGACATCGTTCTCCTTCTTTAAATCAGGAAAACAGTTTAATAAAAGTCGCGATAAACGGAGCCGACAAAAGCAATCCGTCGAACCTGTCAAGGAATCCGCCATGCCCGGGAATACTACTTCCTGAGTCTTTTATGGCTATGCTCCTTTTAAACAAAGACTCCACTAAATCCCCATAAGTGCCCACCACGACGATAATAGCACCTATACAATACCATTTCCAGGGTTCGAAGGTACGGAAATAAAACCCTAGCACAAAAGCGATGACCGCCGCAAATGCAGCACTTCCCATGGCGCCTTCCCAAGACTTTTTGGGTGAAATCCGTTCAAACAATTTTCGCTTGCCGAATTTCGTACCTGCAAAGTAACCACCAATATCAGAAGCCCACAAAAGCAATAAGCTACCCAAAACAATTTGGTAATTGTAACCCCCTCCTCTCATTGCCATCGCAATAATGAGTGAGAACGGGAGCGCAACGTATATGATCCCTAAAAAAGTAAACCCTATATTGGTAAAGGGCTTAAGATCATTTTTCTTATACAATTTGATAAAAAATATCATCGACAACAATGGGCTGATGATGAAGTAATTCTCAAACGGAACGATGTCTTGCTCTATCAGGTACGCAAGAAGCATCATAACTGTGCCACAAAATGTTCCATAGTATGTCAACGGCTGATTTCCGTCGAGCCCGAGAAGCTTGTAAAACTCAAGCTGGGTCAGCGAACTGATCGCACAAAACAAAAGCAGACATGACCAATCACTATAAAGAATACTTCCAATAATCACGATAACCCCAGCAAGGCCTGTGATAGCCCTCTGCTGAAGGTTATTCAGTTTCTCCAAACGCTTCTTCATCAGCTACTATTAATTGCGCTTTGGACAACTCCGACTCTGGCACATGAACTTCATACTGCCCGAATACCGGATAATTACTATCTTTTTTATCAAGAATGACTGCTGCTATCTGACTCTGCTCCAGCTTTTCTCTTACTATCTCAGCCCTTATAACTTGCTGACTGGCAAACACTTTGACCCAGTTACTGTTCATTTTTTATTTTTTATTATTAAAAAAGACGAGGCTAAGTTGCCAGTCTTTCGCGCTCAACCGAGCTTTGGTATATTTTAAAAATAATTATTCCACTTAAAAAAATTGAAAACAGCACCGTAATGAGCGGCAACGTCTTCGATTCCTCAATATTAATATCAATTACCTTGATATTGTAGAGAAACATCAGGATCAATACAAATCCGTTGTTTACAAAATGCGCAAGAACAGCTACCCAAAAATTGCCGGTGATATAGTAAAGGTATCCAAAAAGCGCTCCTAACAACATTCTCGGAAAGAATCCGTAAAACTGAAAATGAATTGCACTGAAAATCGCCGCCGAAAGCCATATGGCTCCATGGATGTTCATCACCCTCGACAATTTACGTTGCAAAAGCCCCCGAAACAGAGCTTCCTCTCCAACCGCTGGCAGTAAAACTACGACAAAAAGGGCGATGAGCAACTGTCCGATGCTTTGATAGGAAGTCAGGAATTTTGTCATCTCTTCAATCTGATCTTCCTTTCCCTTCATCCATTTTTCCAGCCCGCTTAGAGCCTCCGGAAATTTCATCATGGTATTCCATTCAATGATCTGACTGTTGAATGGAATAAATACAACCACCAATATGAGGGTGAGAATCCAGGTATGAATCGGAGGTATCACTTTAAAATTCAGCTCGCTGACATGAATTTTTTCAATAAAATGCAGATATAAAAGGGAGGGAAGTAAATAGGAAAAGAAATGAACTACGCCCTGAAAAAGCATCATAATATACCAGCCATTGGTAACGCTCTGTGGCTCCTGAATAAGCTGATTGATCAAATTAGCGGTATTATCGAAACCCGAACCAGTTACAAATGTGATGCACATTACGGCCAACAAATTACCCACCGCCATGCCAATTAACACAAAACCAAGGAGAACCAACAAACTTCCGCCCACTCGGGACACGTGGGGTTCTGATAAATTCGGGTTATTTTTTAGCATAATTGGTGTAAATTTACGGCTAAAATACGTAATAGTAAAAACAAGATATCAGGACTGCCGGGTTCTTTTGAAAAGTGTTGCACCCGCATGATACTCAGATATAACAATAAAAACGAATGGCTAAGATAGGAAATATTGAACTGGGTGACTTCCCGTTGCTACTCGCACCGATGGAAGATGTGAGTGATCCCCCGTTCAGAGCCGTGTGTAAGGAAAATGGCGCGGATTTAATGTATACTGAGTTTATCTCATCGGAAGGATTGATCCGCGATGCGGCCAAGAGTAAACAAAAACTCGATATTTTTGAATATGAGCGTCCTGTTGGAATTCAGCTGTTCGGCAGCGATGTAGAGACGATGGGATCCTGCGCTGAAATTGCCTCACGGGTAAATCCGGATCTGATCGATATAAATTATGGTTGCCCAGTTAAAAATGTAGCCTGCAAAGGAGCAGGAGCTGCGTTATTGCAAGATATCCCCAAAATGGTGCGAATGACCGAAGCCGTTGTCAAGTCTACTCATTTGCCAGTTACCGTTAAGACCCGGCTTGGATGGGACGACAATACCAAAAACATTCTGGACGTAGCAGAAAGATTACAAGATATCGGAATACAAGCCCTTACCGTTCATGGCCGTACCCGTGTGCAGATGTATAAGGGTGACGCCGACTGGACGCTAATAGGAAGATTGAAAGAAAACCCACGTCTTAATATCCCGATATTCGGAAATGGCGATATTGACTCGCCCGAGAAAGCATTGGAATATAAAAACAGATATGGCGTTGATGGCATTATGATAGGCCGGGCCAGTATCGGAAATCCATGGATTTTCAATGAGATCAAGCATTACCTTGCTACAGGTGAAAAACTGACGGCACCGTCCATTCAACAGCGCGTCGATACCTGCCGCCGTCATCTTGACTTTTCTATAAGATGGAAAGGACCTATTGCAGGAGTGTTCGAAATGCGCCGTCATTACACAAATTATTTCAGAGGAATCGAACATTTCAAACCTTTTCGGATGCGACTGGTAGAAGCCGGTTCATTTGAGCAACTCGACGAAATATTAAATGAAGTCGCTCACAGTTTCAGTGAAGTTATATGCTGAAAGTAGCGGTTTCTTCGTCCGGCTCTGATCAACCAAGTTCCTTCGACATTGATTCGAAACAGGGAAAATATTCAATCGATGGACTGCCCTTTGACGGCGATATTGCAGTCATTTCCGAAGACCATTACCATATTATTTGGCAGAACAAATCTTACAATGTTGAGATTTTGGAAAGAGATGCCAACTCCAAAGCCTTTCGCCTACTCATTAATGGAGTCGAAATTAATACCAATACAAAAGACGACTTGGAAATCCTGCTTGCCGGCATGGGCTTTGAAAACAACATTGATACCAAAATCAATAGAGCAGTCGCCCCTATGCCAGGCTTAATTCAGTCAATAGCCGTTAAAGTGGGTGATCAGGTCGAAAAAGGAGATACTTTATTGGTGCTTGTAGCAATGAAAATGGAAAATATAATCAAATCAACAGGTTCGGGAGAAGTTAAGTCAATAAATGCATTGGCCGGAGAAATAGTAGAAAAAAATCAGGTATTGATGGAGTTTATATAAATAAGTTGCTATTCTTGTTTCACACCACTTATTTTTACGGATCAAATCACCTACATCATTAGTCATGCCCCAACCAAAATACAAACGTATACTTCTCAAACTCAGCGGAGAAGCGCTTAATGGCGGAGATAAAGCACAAGTAATCGATTTTAATATTCTTGACGCATATGCTGTCGAAATCAAAAAAATCGCAGCAGAAGGTGTTCAGATAGCTGTTGTAATTGGCGGTGGCAATATTTTTCGCGGAGCTTCGGTAGAAAAATCGGGTATCGACCGCGTGCAGGGCGATCATATGGGAATGCTTGCAACTGTGATTAACGGTATGGCTATCCAAAGTTCTCTTGAGAAGCACGGAATGAAAACCCGCTTGATGTCGGCTATTAAAATGGAACAGGTATGTGAACCTTTGATACGCCGCCGCGCTGTTCGACATTTGGAAAAAGGGCGTGTGGTTATATATGGTGCCGGAACAGGTAATCCATATTTTACCACAGATACAACAGCAGGTTTGAGAGCGATCGAGTCTGAATCAGACGTGGTATTAAAAGGCACACGCGTTGATGGCGTTTACACCGCTGATCCGGAAAAAGACCCTACAGCAACGAAGTACACTCAGTTGACATTCGACGAAGCGCTGGCCAAAAATTTGAAAATTATGGACCTGACAGCTTTCACCCTTTGCAAGGAAAATAACCTGCCGATTATCGTCTTCGACATGAACAAACCAGGTAATTTGCACAGACTCGTGATGGGAGAAGAAGTGGGAACTTTGATCTCAAACTAAGGAAGCTTTTAGGAATTAGCTCTTATTTACGATAATTTGATTCAGGTCGAAGTTTACTTTAAACGCATAACAAACATCCCTTGGAAGTCAAAAACTTGTTGAAATAATTAAGTAAAAAAATGGAAGAAATAGAATTATATCTGGAAGATGCCCAGGAGACAATGGAAGGGGCTATTAAACACCTTATCATTGAATTAGGTAAAATTCGGGCAGGAAAGGCAACTCCTCAAATGCTGGAAGGGCTTCAGATTGAATACTATGGATCTATGACACCGATCCAAAATGTGGCAACGATCAACACGCCTGATGCGCGCACGATTGCCATCAAACCTTTTGAGAAAAAGATAATCAATGATATCGAAAAGGCGATCCGCAACGGAAACCTGGGTTTCGCGCCTTCGAACGATGGTGAAATGATCCGTATTTCTGTTCCGCCACTTAACGAGGAACGACGTCGCGAATTGGCAAAACGCGCTAAGGGAGAGATTGAAACAGCGAAAATCAATATCCGTAATATTCGTCAGGACGCGAATAACTCACTTCGTAAATTAACGAAAGAGGGAGTTTCAGAGGATTTGGTAAAAACTAGCGAAGAAAGAGTGCAGAAATTGACCGATAGTTTTGTGGCGAAGGTTGAACAGATTTACACTCAGAAAGAAAAAGAAATTATGGAAGTTTAGGCTTTTGTGATTTTCACGATTATAATAAAAAAATCCCGCCGTGGCGGGATTTTTTTATTACCAAATTTATCAAATTCTATTTGACATCAGCAAAGCTGTCAAAACCACGGTGATTTGATTCTTCGTACAACCTTTCCTTCGGCAGGCTTTTAAAATAATCAAAAGTGATTTTCAGACCTTCTTCACGGGCAACTTTCGGCTCCCAGCCCAATATTTCCTGAGCTTTCGTGATATCCGGCTGACGTTGCTTTGGATCATCTTGTGGAAGTGGCAGATACACCACTTTCTGGTCAGTTCCAGTCAGTTTTATAATTTCTTCAGCAAATTGCCCTATTGTGATTTCTGACGGATTACCAATATTAACCGGTAGTGCATAATCACTCAAAAGCAATCTGTAAATTCCTTCCACCAAATCGTCTACATAGCAGAATGAACGCGTTTGAGAACCATCACCGAAGACCGTGATATCCTCTCCTCTCAATGCCTGTCCCATAAATGCAGGAAGCACGCGGCCGTCATTCAATCGCATACGCGGCCCGTATGTGTTGAATATCCGCACGATTCGCGTTTCAAGGTCATGGTAGCGATGATATGCCATCGTGATCGCTTCCTGATAACGTTTCGCTTCATCGTAACATCCTCTGGGCCCGATTGGATTTACGTGCCCCCAGTAATCTTCGGTCTGCGGATGAACCAATGGATCGCCATACACTTCCGATGTCGAAGCGATGATAAAACGTGCCTTTTTCACACGTGCCAAACCTAGAAGATTATGTGTCCCCATCGCACCCACCTTCAGGGTTTGGATCGGTATCTTAAGGTAGTCAATCGGGCTTGCGGGCGACGCAAAGTGCATGATATAGTCAAGCTCTCCGGGAACGTGGATATACTTTGTGACATCATGGTGGTAAAACTCGAAATTAGGATCCGGCATCAGGTGCTCGATATTGCGCATATCACCTGTAATGAGGTTATCCATTGCAATAACGTACATGCCTTCTTTCAAAAATCGCTCGCAAAGGTGCGACCCCAAAAATCCGGCCCCGCCAGTTATTAGTACACGTTTCATTGTTGTTTTAAGATTTTACTAGTAAAAAAATAGGAATACCACGCCGAAAACGTGCTTATATAGGGTAGTTATCTGCCAATGCTAAAATAGTCATAGCCCATTTCCTTCATTTGGTCAAGTTCATATAAATTACGGCCATCGAAGATGACTTTATTTTTCAAAAGTTTTGCCATTTTCTCAAATTCCGGTGTCCGGAACTGAGGCCACTCGGTAAAAATCATAAGTGCGTCTGCGTCGTCGAGGGCGGCATATGGCGTATGACAAAAAGTAAGTTTGCTACCGAAAATCTTCTTCACATTATCCATTGCCTCAGGATCGTAAACAATCACTTTTGCTCCTCTTTCCAGTAAGGCTGAAATGTTTTCAAGTGCAGGCGCTTCCCGGATATCATCCGTATAAGGCTTGAAAGCAAGCCCCCAAACCGCAATGGTTTTATCTTTCAAATCACCGTCGAAGTATTTTTCGACCATCGGCAAAAGTCTCTTTTTCTGATCTTCATTTACTTCCATGACCGACTTCAAAATACGGAAATCATAGTCATAGTCGGCTGACGTTTTGGCTAACGCCTGCACATCTTTTGGAAAACAACTTCCACCATATCCGATTCCTGCAAACAGAAAACGCTTTCCAATTCGGCTGTCGGTGCCAATCCCGCGACGAATATCATCGACATTCGCACCCACCTTTTCACACAAGTTGGCGATTTCGTTCATGAATGTGATTTTCATAGCCAGAAACGAATTAGCAGCATATTTGGTCATTTCGGCCGAACGTTCATCCATGAATATAACCGGATTACCCTGGCGAACCAAAGGAGCATACAGCTTCTCCATCACCTTTTTAGCCTTTTCGGATGTTGTACCAACCACAACTCGGTCAGGCTTCATAAAGTCTTCAACCGCAACACCCTCCCTCAAAAATTCAGGGTTTGAAACTACATCAAATTCTACTTTCGCATTTTTTGCAATCGTTGCTCTCACTTTCTCAGCGGTGCCGACCGGTACGGTACTTTTGTCGATCACAACGGCATAATGGTCAAGGATATGCCCAAGATCATCAGCGACTTTTAATATATATTTCAAGTCAGCAGAACCGTCCTCGCCGGGAGGCGTTGGCAACGCTAAAAATATAACCTGGGCGTCTTTAATGCCTTCAGCCAAATCTGTGGTGAACTGCAACCGGCCTTCTTCTACGTTGCGATCAAAGAGCACATCCAGACCCGGCTCGTAGATAGGGATCTCGCCGTTTTTTAGTCTGCCTACTTTAACCTCGTCAATATCAACGCATGTAACCTGATTTCCCGTTTCAGCAAAACAGGTTCCTGTAACTAAACCAACATATCCGGTTCCTACGACGGCAATTTTCATATAGTGTCAGTAAATGTGAATAGTGATTAAAAATAGTTTGCAGCATACCGAATATTGTATTAAAACTATATCGTCAAACCATCATCCCCGCAAAAATAATTTTTTTCGCTTAATCAGCCCTTGAGTATTTCACATTTGTTCGCAAAAGGTACTGGAAATATGTCCTTTTCTTCTTATAATTGAGTAGAACCATTAAAATTACTATATGGAAACTACCACACACACACCGACAGAAGAAAGGGATGAAACCTCCAAAATGATCCGTGAAACGATTTCTTCGTTCGCTGAAAAGAATATCAAACCGTTCGTAAGAGAATGGGATGAAAACCAGCACTTTCCAACCGAAACGTTTCGTCAACTTGGAGAGCTGGGTTTAATGGGAATGCTTGTGCCAGAAACCTACGGCGGCTCAGGCCTGGGATATCGCGAATATGCAAATGCCATTATCGAGCTTTCGAAATTCGACCCTTCCATAGGGTTGTCGATGGCGGCTCATAATTCGTTATGCACCAATCATATATGCATGTTTGGGAGTGAAAGCCAAAAGACAAAATATTTACCTCTGCTCGCTTCGGGTAACTGGATCGGTGCTTGGGGATTAACTGAACCTAATACCGGTTCGGACGCAGGAAATATGTGTACTGTTGCACAAAAAGACGGTGATCATTGGAAGTTGAATGGTGCTAAAAGCTTCATAACGAATGGAAAAAGTGGCAATGTTGCCGTCGTCATCGCCCGAACGGGTGAGCCGGGAGATAAACACGGAGCCACGACTTTTATCATTGAACATGGTACAACCGGCTTTTCAGTCGGTCGAAAAGAGGATAAGTTGGGTATGAGGGCTTCTGAGACTGTGGAGTTGATATTCAATGATTGTGTTGTTTCGGATGAACAACGGGTTGGAGAGGTTGGGGATGGGTTTATTCAATCGCTCAAAGTACTGGATGGCGGCCGAATATCCATTGCTGCCCTCAGTGTGGGAACGGCTTTGGGTGCGTATGAAGCCGCCCTCGCCTATTCGCAGGAACGCCAGCAATTTGGAAAACCGATCTGTCAGTTTCAAGGGATATCTTTCAAACTGGCAGATATGTACACTGATATCCAGGCTTCCACATTACTGACTTTACATGCAGCCGAGCTGAAAGATAAGGGCGAAAAGGTTACTTTGGCCAGTGCTGTTGCTAAATATCACGCCTCCGAAACAGCGGTTCGGGTAGCTAATGAGGCAGTTCAAATCTTTGGCGGATATGGATTTATAAAAGATTATCCTGTTGAAAAATTCTATCGCGACAGCAAGCTTTGTACCATTGGGGAAGGCACCAGCGAGATTCAAAAACTGGTAATATCGAAAGAAATTCTTAAAAAGTAAGCAGTCGAAAACCATCTATACTGACAAAATACCGACAAACTGATGCAACGCGCGCTGGTAAAGTATTGATAGCGGTAGAGCACATATATCACTAATTTCGCCATTATCATAAACCTGACTTAATATGACTCCATTAATTGCGCTGCTTGTTCTTGTAGTTTTGACCATCTTGATGACCGTCAAAGTTGTTCCGCAGCAAAAAGCATATGTTGTAGAGCGATTAGGGAAATTCTATGCTGTGCTTCAGCCAGGTATCAATTTCATTATCCCGTTTTTTGACAGAACCGCTTATAAATACAGTTTGAAAGAAGGAGCGGTGGATATACCGGAACAGATTTGTATTACTCGCGACAATGTTCAGGTTCGGATGGATGGCGTTATTTTCATTCAGGTGATTGACCCGAAAAAAGCAGCATATGGTATTGCAGATTACACATTCGCCGTCACTCAGCTTGCCCAGACAACCATGAGAAGCGAGATCGGGAAACTGGATTTGGACAAAACATTTGAGGAAAGAATGACCATAAACAGGGCGGTGGTAGAAAGTATTGATGAAGCTGCAATCGGTTGGGGAGTGAAGGTATTACGCTATGAAATCAAGAACATCACACCTCCTCAAAGTGTGTTGATCGCGATGGAAAAGCAAATGCAGGCGGAAAGAGAAAGAAGGGCTGTGATCCTGCAATCGGATGGCGAGAAACAGGCAGCCGTTAATGTAGCAGAAGGTCAAAAGCAGAAAGCTGTACTGGAATCGGAAGGTTTGAGATTGAGACAAATAAACGAGGCAGAAGGTGAGGCCGCGGCGCTGCGATCAGTTGCCGAGGCCACTGCCGATAGTATCAGAATGGTTGCAGAAGCAATTCAGCGTGATGGCGGATTTGAGGCTATTCAGTTGAAAGTTGCCGAAAATTATGTGGAACAGTTTGGTAAATTGGCAAAGGCGGGCAATACCTTGATTATCCCTGCTAACCTTGCGGATATAGGCTCATTGCTCGCTACCGCTCTTACTGTGATAAAAACTGAAACAAAGAAATAGATGGATTTGTCTTTGCCGCAAATATGGCTGATTGTCGGACTGATAATGCTGATTCTGGAATTAGCTAGTGTATTTCTTGTCTTTGTCTTCTTTTCTGTGGGTGCTCTGATTACGGCATTACTGGCCTACATTGGCATACTGCCTGGCCTTGAACTACAAATTTTAACATTCTCTGCCATCTCGCTGATATCGATGATGCTGTTAAGAAAACACGCAAAAAGGCTATTCGATCCTAAAGAAAAAAACAACGCATACAATGAGTTCATCGGCGAAACTGCGTTGGTAGTAAAAGATATACCCCCGGCTGCTGAAGGTAAGATATATTACCGGGGAGCCGAATGGAAAGCAACTGCCGCCGACCACTCACCCATTATTGCTGGCAGTAAGGTTATTATTGTTAAAACAGAGGGAATAGTATTGGTCGTGGAAGAATCGTGAAATTGGGTCTCCTAATAATCTAATCCCGGCCTAGCATTTTATTACGCGCAATGGCTACTGCCTTGTGTAGCTTTTCCTGTAATACTTCCTGTGTTGGTAATGCGGTCAGGTAGTCGGCTACTCTGATATTACTTTGGTCTAGTTGCATCAGCTCCACATGCTCGGTATTCTTTCCTGTACACAGGATCAGGCCAATCGGTGTGTTTTCCCCTTCTACCTGTTCGTATTTTTGAAGATATCTTAGATACAGCTCCATCTGACCTTTATACCCCGCCTCGAACTCCCCTATTTTCAAATCAATTACTACCAGGCTCCTTAGTCTGCGATGATAAAAAAGCAGATCAATATAGTAGTCGCGATTATCGATGGTGATCCGTTTTTGACGGGCTAAAAAAGCGAAATCACTGCCTAGCTCAGTTATAAAACGTTGCAGTTCGGCAACGATACTGGTTTCCAGGTCTTTCTCTGAGTAAGTATCGCTAAGCCCCAGAAAATCCAAGAAATAAGGGTCTCTGAAAATCAGGTCAGGATTGATTATTTGCTCGGTTTTAAGTAGATCAAGATCCTGCTGAATTGTATGCTCCGGCTTTTTGCTAATAGCAGTTCGCTCGTACAACAGAGATTGGATACGTTCCTGCAATTGACGCGATGACCATTTTTCGAGTTTACACATCTCAATATAGAATTCCCTCTTGAGCGGGTCATCTATATATAAAAGTGATTTTAAATGTGTCCAACTCAATTGTCTCCGCAGTGCGGAGACAATTGAGTCATCTTCAAAAACCAAGGCAAATTGCATACAATGTCTAAGTTGCTTCTCACTCCAACCAGTCCCATATTCTTGAATTAATTGAATACTTAATGAACTTACAACATGCTTTCCATATTCCGCCCGCTCATTACCAAGAACTTCATCATTTATCCTCTTGCCCACTTTCCAATATAGTAGGGTTATTTCGGCATTTACAGCCAAAGCCACATTTTTGCGGCTTTCGTCAATTAAAAATCGGATGTCGCTGGTGATATGATGACTGCTCATACTGTCAATAATTTAATCTTTATTACTAAGGACTTAAATAAGATATTTAGTCACAATCTGACTGATCTCGACTGTTTTGAGTATCAACCATAGTGTTCAGATATATCTAAACCAAAACCCAAAAAAAATGACGCCCCAAACCGAAGCGTCATTTTTTATTATATGTATATCCTCTTATTTCTTCAAAGCCTCTACAACAGCTTGTCCAACATTCCCACTTGGTGGAAGTATATGCAATAAAGCAGAAACGGTTGGTGCTATATCCGTGATAGAAGTCCTTTTTAAGGTCTCGCCTTTGTTTATACCCCATCCAAATATGACAAATGGAACATGTGTATCGTAGTTATATGGTGTTCCGTGAGATGTTCCTGTGTTTGTGCCGTAGAACCATCCCGGCTGCGTGATGATCTGGATATCTCCGCTTCTTTTGGCGTTCACGTTGTTTTTGTACAATTCCAACTGATAGGTATTCAGTGGGGCTTTACCCATATTGGTCAAATCGAGAACATCAGCAATTCCAGCTTGCGGCAATACTGCTTCACGGACTACCTCAGCCACCTGAGATACAGAGATTTTCTTCTCTCTCAATAACTTATGATCCAGATATAGCTGATTATTCTCTGATGATTTGATAAATTTCCCTTCCCCGAATGCATCCAGAATCGACTGGTTAATCACTTTTCTGAGGTTGCTCATACTTACCAGGCCGTTCGGCAGTTTGTGTTCTTTTGCGAAACCAGGAACATCCACAACGCCATGATCAGCACTCAGGAAGACGGTATATTCTCCTTTTCCAACATATCCGTCCAGGAAGTTAAACAAGTCGGCAAACTCCCTGTCCAGACGCAGGTAATCATCCTGCTGCTCAACCGAATTAGGCCCTACACTATGACCAATCTTATCAGGTGTTGAAAAACTGATTGCTAAAAAATCGGTATCCTTTCCTTTGCCTAATTTCTCACCTTTCACAGCTTCAATGGCGACTTCTTTGGTGATCGTATTTCCCCAAGGAGTTTGAGTAACCACACCAAAGGCATCGCCTGCCAAACCAGCTAATTCATAAGGGAAAACAGGCTTTTTAGCGCCAGGAAGCCTTCCTTCCCAAGCCACGTCATCGGCAGTACTCTGCGTATACTGGTCTGCTGGGAGTAGCAATTGCCATCCTTTTCGCAAATACTCAGACGGCATTTTCTTCGCATTGTAATCCTTCATCCACTGAGGCAGATCATTCATATAGAATGTACTCGTCACCCAATTTCCGGTATTAGAATCAAACCAGTATGAACCGTCGGCAGTATGGCCGCCTGGCAATATTGACCCACGATCCTTGATCGCCACTGCCACCGTTTTGGAGCGGAAATTGGTTGCGATCTTAAGCTGATCTGCAACCGTGCTGGTCAGCAAATTTTTAGGAGACATTTTCCCAACACTTTTATTGGTACTTCCTACGGTCGCGACGGTGCTGTCTTCTACACAATATACCTCCTGACCAGCAAAGGTATCGTACCATTCATTTCCTACTATTCCGTTGATGGCAGGTATTGAACCTGTGTAAATACTGGCATGGCCGGCAGCCGTGACCGTCAAAGCATAACTATAATGATTATTTCGACAATTGAATCCTTCGTTCATCATGCGTTTGAAACCACCCTCGGTATATTGATCGTAGTATCGATACAGATAATCGTAACGCATTTGATCCACTACAATACCGACTACCAGTTTAGGTCTGGCTACCTTGGGCGAACTTGCTGTCACTTTTTTAGCACTTTGAGCCATCACTGAACCAGCGGCAAGAAGACTCAAAACACAAACTGAAATTTTTCTCACTGTTTAGGAATTTGGTTGACTATTTATTTAAAGTTGGTTGACCTATTTTTTCAAAGCTTCGGATACCGGATTTCCAACGTTTCCGCTCGGAGGAAGTATATGCAGCAACGCAGAGATCGTCGGTGCTATATCGGCGATGGTTGTTCTGCGCAAAGTTTCGCCTTTGTTGACACCCCAACCATATAACAGGAACGGTACATGGGTGTCATAATTATATGGCGTTCCGTGGTCAGTCCCTGTTGCATATGCCG
Source organism: Dyadobacter sp. HNCC25DJ184 (assembly GCF_056895215.1). Classification (NCBI taxonomy): domain Bacteria; kingdom Pseudomonadati; phylum Bacteroidota; class Cytophagia; order Cytophagales; family Spirosomataceae; genus Dyadobacter; species Dyadobacter sp. HNCC25DJ184. Next base: position 282,316 of record NZ_JBXHAQ010000007.1, read on the forward strand.
ATGCAAACCAACCTGGTTGAACGATCAATTGAATATCACCGCTTCTTTTCGCATTGATATTGTTCTTAAAGAGCTCGAGCTGGTAAGTATTAAGTGGCGCATTACCAATATCACGTAAATTGATCACATCGGCTATACCCTGCACTGGAAGAAGAGCTGCACGCACTACTTCAAAGGCATCTTTGACAGTCACTTTCTTGTCTGCCAGCAATTTGGGATTCAAGTATAATTGGTAGTTCTCGAAAGACTGAACGTATTCTGCTTCTCCAAAAGCTTCGTTCAGCGCCCTTACGATGGTTCTCGTTAATGTCGTCGGATTCATTAAGCCTGCAGGCAGTTTATTTTCCTGCCAAAAAGCGGGAACATCCATTGCACCATGATCGGCAGTCAGGAATACGGTGTAGTTCCCTTTGCCTGCCCAACCGTCCAGAAAGTTGAAAAAATCGGCAAATTCCATATCAAGTTTGATATAGTTGTCTTCCTGTTCCACTGAATTAGGACCAAAAGCATGACCTATTCTGTCTGGCGTTGAAAAGCTTACAGCCAGAAAATCAGTGTCTTTTCCTTTACCAAGATTCTCCCCTTTAATGGCAGCAATGGCCATATCCTTCGTCATCGTATTCCCCCATGGCGTCGTTGTGATTACACCATAAGGATCGCCAGCTGTTCCTGCCAGTTCATATGGAAAAACCGGTTTTGCTACACCTGGCAACTTCACTTCCCAAGGCACATCGTCTCTCGTACTCTGAGTATACTGGTCTGCCGGCAAAAGCAAATTCCAGCCTGATGTCAAATATTTGGCCGGCATTTTTTTGTCGTTATATGCCTGAACCCACGAAGGTAAATCGTTCCGATAGTAAGTGCTTGTTACAAAATTTCCTGTCTTGGAATCAAACCAATATGCTCCGTTAGCGGCATGCCCGGCTGGCAAAATCGACGCACGGTCTTTAATCGCAACTCCGATTGTTTTTGAACGAAAATTGGTCGCGATGCGAAGTTGGTCGGTGACTGTACTTACCAGTAAATTTTTAGGCGACATCTTACCAACTGTCACGTTCGAGCTGCCAACGGTAGCCACAGTGCTATCGTCTGTACAGTATACATTTCGACCAAGCTCTTTATCATACCAGTCATTTCCCACAATTCCGTTTATGGCTGGTAGCGAGCCTGTATAAACCGCGGAGTGTCCGGCGGCTGTAACCGTTATGGCATAGTGGTAATGGTTATTACGGCAATTAAATCCTTCATTCATCAACCGCTTCAAACCGCCCTCTTTGTACTTGTCGTAATAGCGGTACAGATAATCATATCGCATCTGGTCCACTACAATTCCAACGACTAACTTCGGCCTGGCCAGCGGTGAAGTTTTTGCGGCGGCTGTATTCTGACCATAGGTAAAACCTGCTGTCAATCCGATAAGGATTAACATTTGTAGGCAAGAGCGGGAGGCTATTTTCATAGTTTCAATTATTGAAGAATAAAAAACAGGATTTAAAAATAACAGCTCGCGCCATTTTCATTGGTGTACAACAGCATTTTATAATGGTTTTTTAACATTTACACCTATTATGCTACGGTGCAAAAGTAAGTATGTACCACCGTATTAAACACAAAAAGCCGGAAGTTTTGAAGTTCCGGCTTTTCATAGAGGTGATGTTTACTTAGTTCTTTCCGCTTCCACTCACCTTGGCAGGTGACGCTTCTGTTCCCTGGCCTTTTTTAGCTTTCGCAAAATCTCCAGACTTCACGATCACTAACTTGCTGTAATCTATATACTTATCGAACGCTGCCTTGATAGTTTCGGGGGTTAATGCTTCAATTTTCTTTTCAAAATCTGCATCCCAGTCCATGGTTCTGTTCAGGTATAGGTTATTGTTTAAAGTTCCTGAAAGTCCTGCATCCTGTGAACGCGAAACCTGACGTGACTGAAGATATCCTGACTTGGCAGCCTTAATTTCTTCAGGCGTAAATCCGTCTTTTACTGCTCGTTCAACTTCTTCCTTAAAAGCCTGCTCCAATTTCTCCAGATTTTGCGGCGCATAGATTGCATATGCCATAAATGATCCGTTTTTATCCAAAGGACTAGCCGAAACCTGCGAACCAACACCATAGCTCAAACCTTCTTTTTGTCTGATCCTGGTGGACAAACGAGAATTCAGAACGCCCTGACCCAAGATATAATTGCCTAATATCAAAGCCGGATAATCAGGATCTGAATCTTGCAGAGCAATAGGAACACCTGCTACAAAAAACGCATTTGCTTTGTCCGGCGCTTCAATTGCCTTGTTTGCCGGTTTCGCAGCTACGAAAGGAGACGCAAGTCTTTTGAAGGTCTTAGGACTTTTCCAGCTTCCCAATTCTCCAATAAGTTGTTTCTCAATAGCGTCCTTATCAAAATCACCTACGATACCAACAGATCCGTTGGATGCTCCATAAAATTCTTTGTAAAACGCTTTCACCTGATCGATTGAAGCCGATTTAATTTCCGCCAAATCTTCATCGAAAGTACCAACATATCTTGGATCACCTTTTGGGAACGGTGATACCAGTCGTTGATATTCAGTAAAAGCAATTGCCTGCGGATCGCTCCGTTGCGACTCTATGCCTGCAATTTCTTCCTCTTTCAATTTGTCAAACTCATTCGCGTTCAGAGCCGGTTCCTTTAATATCTCTGTTACCAATTTCAAAACAGCAGGCAGATTGGCCTTCGTCGTTTCGATATTAACCGTCACCTGATTAGCTCCGCCCCCAATACCAACACGTGCATTCAGCTTATCAAACTCGTCTTTGATCTGCTGACGGTTTTTTGTTTTAGTCCCCTTGTCAAGTAATGATGCCGTAAGCGATGGAATCGCGCCCTTATTCATCAGACTTTTTTCATCACCAAATCGCAAGGTCAGACGAGCTGACACCACATTACCTCTAGTTTTTTTAGGAAGTAAAGCCAGCTCAAAGGTATTTGGCTTTTCAACCTTCGTAGTACGCGATTCGATATTGGCCGGAGAAGGATCAAACGCTTCACCTTGTTCAACCTGCGCCTCGCCTTTGTAGTCTTTTACCAATGCCGCCACGTCCGGAGCCTGTGGTATTTCCGAGCGGGAGGAGTTTGCCTCCGGCACAAATGAACCCACCGTTCTGTTTGACGTTTTCAGATATTGCTGCGCAACCCGGAATACATCGTCAGCAGTCACTTTTCTGATCTGATCTCGGAAAAGGAATGCCAGACGCCAGTCTCCCACGGCGATAAACTCGCTGATCCCAAGCCCCACTCTTTCTGAGTTACGGAATTCCAGATCCCAGTTTTTCAGAATAGTAGTTTTCGCGCGCTCAATGTCTTCCGGTTTTGGTTTAACCTTTCCTGCTGAATCCAAAGTCGCCAGAAAAACAGATCTTGCCTCATCTAAAGACTTGTCTTTCAATACTTCCATACCAAAAAGGGTATATCCCGGATCATGTAACTGGAAAGTAAGGTTAAATACTGAAGTCGCTTTTTTCGTCTCCACCAGGTTTTTGTAAAGCTTTCCATATGGTTCAGCAGAAAGCAGTTCTGTTAATACTTCAGTCGGGGGATAATCCGCATGAGAACCCGGTGCGATGTGATATGCAGCCATTACCAACTGCACGTCACCCGTGCGTCTTACTTCCACTTCGCGCTGGCCGTCCTGCGTTGGCTCTTCGGTATGGGTGTTCGGCAATATGCGCGTTGGTTTCGGAAGTTTCCCGAAATATTCACTTACTAAGGCCAATGTCTTTGCCTCATCAAACTTCCCTGCAACCATCAGAACAGCATTGTCAGGCTGGTAGTATTTTTTATAAAAAGCCTGAATATTCTCAATCGGATAACGTTCTATGTCCGATTTATTTCCAATCGTCGATTTTCCGTAGTTATGCCACGAATATGCAGCATCGGCCACACGCTGCATCAACACCCTGAAAGGGCTGTTTTCACCGGACTCAAATTCATTTCTTACGACACTGAATTCCGTGTCAAAATCCTTTTTAGCAATATAGGAGTTGAGCATTCTGTCAGCTTCGAGGTCAAGTGCCCATTTAAGGTTTTCCTCAGAAGATGAGAATGTTTCATAATAATTGGTACGGTCGTACCAGGTAGTTCCATTGGGTCTGGCACCGTGTTCGGTCAATTCCTGCGGGATATTCGGATGTTTTGGAGTGCCTTTAAAGACAAGATGTTCCAGCAAGTGAGCCATTCCCGCTTCTCCATATCCTTCATGTCTCGAACCAACGTTATAGGTGATATTCACTGTTACGGTCGGCTTGGAAGCATCCGGAAACAACAGTACTTTCAGACCGTTGTCAAAGTTATATTCGGTAATTCCTTCGACTGAAGCGACTTTTTTAATGTTTTTTGGTAAATCCTGAGCCGACAGCGGAGCCACCAGCAATCCAGACAAAAGGAAGGAATAGACCGCTCTTGAACTCAACAATTCTCTAATCATATGTTATCTGATTGACTGATGAAATTTAATCTATGAATTTAATTGCCGAGGTTGAATTTTCAACATTTTTCTTGATAAATGGTTACCTGATATATACAAACAGTAACATGTCGCGAGATATATGCCCCTTGTTGCAACATTTACCTAAGAAAGTCATGTATATAAATCAGAAAGATTTAAGTTTGGTATTCGAATTCAACGATATATGTCAGAAATTAAACATTTGATAAAGCCTGTTATCGCAGCAGCCATTTTTGTACTTGGGAGCTGCGCGAGCGGGATTCCAATTTCCAGCCACTCCAAATATCCTATAGATGTGGTATTGGAAAACGAGCCTGTTTCCCGACCGTATTCAGAAATCGGTTTCGTAGAGATTGGTAGCGAAGACTCTTTGACCAGCGACCAGACCAAAGACAATACGATGATCATGCGTGGAAACGATGCCAAGACGAAGGAGCTTCTGATGGCAAAACTGGTTTTAAAAGCACAAAAAATCGGAGCCGACGCCTTGATCAATGTCAAATACAAATATTTTACGTCGGTTAGCAAAGAAGGGTATATGCTGTCGGGCGTGGCGGTGAGGTATCGGGGGGAATGAGCTTAAAGGAGTATGGAAGAGAGGACGAAAGGGAGGAAGTGGGAAGACGGGTTAAGAATGAATGGTTAAAGGTTAACGGATTTCGGCATCAGCAGTAGTTCCATACCCTAGCGTTGAAGATGTTTCAATGTAAAAACATTACACTTTTCGGCAGTCCCTTTAAACCTTAACCTATTAACCGTTAACCCCAAATTCATCCTGAAAGTCTGATCTCCGCGTTCCTTCTTCCCTTTCCTCCCTCTTCCTTTTATCCAAAAAAAACAACAACTATGCTCTTCAAAGCCAACTTTTCTGAAATGCCAGTTGAAGCTGAAAGCAGGGTTATTGTCCGGTTTCAGGATTGTGATCCGCTGATGCATCTCAACAACTCTAAGTATTTTGACTATTTCTTCAACGCCCGGGAGGATCAGGTTTCGAAACTGTACGGGTTTAGTTTTGAAGCCATGTATCGGGAGTTAAAGACGAGCTGGGTGGTTTATCAGCATCAAATCGCGTACGTGAGACCGGCTTTGATCAGCGAATGGGTCCGAATCACTTCGCGCGTCATCCACTATAACGAAGACACGATGGTTACTGAATATTTTATTACCAATGATCACCGGACTGAGCTCAAAACGGTACTTTGGACCACTTCAAAGCATATCAGTATTATTAGCGGAAAACGTACGCCTCACCCGCAGGAAGTGATGGATTATCTAAAAGCAACCTGTGTACCGGGGCTGGATTTTGAAACGCTGGCGTTCAACGACAGGATACATGCTATCAAGGAATCTCTTAAAAATGACTAACAAGCATTTTTGGTCAATAATGGTCAGGGAGAAGTCAGTGGTTGTCATTTTAATGGCGCTGGAAACGGACTGCCGACATTCTTCAGGTACTATCATGGATTGTGCAAAATCTACTTCGAGTCTTTAATCGTTTTCGTTGAGATCAACTTTCCCGCGGTGGAATCGTGTTTGATTGAATCTGCCGGAAGAAATGGTATTCTGAGACCGGGCTTGGCGAGGGGGATGAATCTATTGAAGCTATGTGTAAACTGCATACTCATCCCGCCGGTAGTCACCGTGCTGAAATAGAACGAATTTTGAACATTACGGTTATACGCCTTGATTCTCACCGAGCCCTTCGGATTGAGCCAGTATTCCAAAGTCCATTCTCCAATCAAACTCGCGGCATCATATTGCGTCGTACCTCCTACGGTTCCATTACTGATCCTGCCATCGCGTGTTACCCTGAAACGATCGTTAAGAAAACGGTATGAAAACCTAAGCTGCAAATTATTTAACGCGTTTTGATCCAAAGATAAACCCGAAACGCCCACTTCCAGGTTCTCATTAATCTCAGAAGCCCAGCGGCTGATCTGATTGGAAACAAGCTCACTCAAACTATTTCCAAGGAAGTTCGTACCAGTTGTTGTCTGTCCTGACAAACTGGTTTCCGGCAATAACTGATTCATTACCAGCAAACTAGTCACCTGTCGACTAAGCTCCTGTTCGTCAGTTTTAAGTTTGTTCTGAAATGCCTCCAGATATCCCTGGTAATTGCTGGAACTTAAAGTCGGACTATCCAGAATTCTAAGATCATATTTGATTTGGGGAGACATCAGACGATCGGAAAGACCAATTGTTACTTCCACGGGATAACGCCTTGATAAAACATCCCCACCGGAAGTACTTGTAGTCTGATTCGGTAACACGCCTAAAAGCGAAACGGATTGCGTATATCCAGCTTTAACGTCCAGCTGTGCACCATATGGATCTCCTGACCAGATAATACGACTTCCAGGCTTGATGGTAAATTTCTTGTTGATCACATTTTGCAATGTGAAATTGTAATCTCCTTTGTCGATTTCGTAGGTCCCAGCCATTTTGAAGTCTCCTTCAGTATCGATATTAAGATTAATACGGCCACTTCCAATACCCCGAATGATATCACCTGTCTGCCGGTCGAAAATAATCTCGCAGGTTGCGTCAGGCGTAATATTGAAATTAAAATCCATCTTGATCCCGCCCACTTCCCGGATCTGCTCAGTCGTGTCACCTTCAACCCGAGCCACTTTTGGCATTTTACTTACAAACTGAATGTAATCCTGAGTTTGAACTTCGGTTGCTCCATCCAGCGGAATAAATATCTTGGTACCCTTATTGCTTGTAGCATTGGCCTCTATGTTAAGATTATCATATGGGCCATACACGCTCACCGGCCCAGTGACATATGCCGTTCCGTAAAACATGCTATTGTCTTTTGCCGTTGTGTTCAAAATTTTGAAACTGCGCAAATCGGCATTAAATCCCAGGGAGAAATACTTGAAACCATCATGAAAAACACCACCTCTGACTCTTGCCGTATTGCCATCCTCATCAGTTAGGAGCATATTGTTTACTGAAATCTCGCTTTCAGTAAAATTGATTTTATCACTGAATGTGAAAACAGATTGCAGATAATCAAACTTCATTTTTCCATTTTCGACCATCAACGACCCTTCCAAAACGGGTGCAGTCACATTCCCGCCAATCAGAACAGTGCCTTGGGCTGTGCCGCCAATATCCGAAACATAACCTTCCGCAAACGGCTCCAGTGCCTTGAAGTCAACACGATTGAATATAGCTTTCATCTTTAGGGTATTCGTCTGAGCCGAAGGACGATAGTATCCCGTCAGATCAAATACCCTTCTTAAATCCTTATTCAAATGCGCATCAACAAGCAGTTCAGCCTCATTCTGGTCCCATTCGCCGCTTCCTTCGAAATTACCAAACTCATATCCACCATATCCCAAGCTTTCAATATTACAACTTGCATCGAGTTCTGACCCGTTATAGATATTGCGAATATTGGCTTGCCCGTCCATAATACCGCCTAGTTTAACATCGAAAACCGGGTTAATGGAGTTGAGCTTAAAATTGGTGACCTCCAGCTTCAGGCTCTTATCCGGATTGTCCGAAATGAAACCATTGAGCGCCAGGCGCTGCTTTCCGCTGATAAGACCGACGTTGCTAAAATACATATCCGTGCCTCGTACCGATATCAGGCTATTGGCCGGCATATTCCAGTCTTCATCAAGCAAACTAAGCCGCGAGTTCTTGAAGCTGATGTTCAGCCCTTCCTCCAAAAAGCGAATCTCACCACCCAGATCGGCTTTATTGGAACTGTTAACCTGTTGAATTGCGCCGTTAAATTCAATATGATCTTCATCCCAGGTCCCTTCAAGCTCCATACCTTCTGTCGGAACCATTGATTTAATCTGCTGATTATTAGAAGTCACGAACGCAGAAGCTAATACCTCCGCACTGTTCACAAATTTGGAAGTCGTCACATCCAGTTCGGAAGTCACAAACTGGCTCTTGCCATATCGCATCGTATCCGCCTTCATGTTGAATGTCAGGAAAGCGGTATTATCCATCTTGAACATCCCCTCTGCTTTGGCACCTTTTGACAAATAAACATCAGGGCTTAAAAATGCCAGAAGGCTGGCGATATTCCGCGTTTCAACCTCATAGTCAATCTGATAGCGGTTAGATATCAGTTGCTTCGGCTTCAGCGCGTAGTACTCGTTCCGGTTCGTTTCGTTTTCAATAAAATAGAGTCGGTACTCTTCCAGCAACTGACTCAGGTCTTTCCAGGTTTTTGTAGGCAAAAAATCGCCCTCCAACTTTGCGGTCAAGAATTCACTTCCCAATGTAACTTCCCTTTGTCCGTCTCCTATTTTTGAAGAAAGCAACAATGTATCGATCACCAGGTTTCGATCCTTATGGGTGTGTACCAGAGAAGTATTAAGCAACCTGGCTTCTCCGGTAAGCTCATCAATACTATTTCCGGATATCCGGAAATCAAGATCGGTTTTTAGGGTTATACTATCCTTGGTAAAACCTAGTTCGCCCAAATTTGCCCGTTGAATAGCACCCTTGACATCGAAATAATTTTTCTCCCTTGTTAAATCAAATTCGCCGTCAATATTCAAAACAAGGTTACTGTCCCGTGCACTTACGTTACCGTTGAAATATTGTTTTTGCAGATTCCCATTCACGTTGATATGCTCATAATCATACCCTCTGAAACCGATTCTGCCGATTGCCCCATCAAGTCTCGTCGAAGCATATGCCAGCGTCAAACCCTTCCCAGTAACATTTCCTTCAAAATCAAGCAACTGATATGTTTTCTCGTCGTCCAACAATTTTCCAAGCTCAAAACCTACCGTTTTTAGACTTCCAAGATATGTGGTAGACTGGTCGTCTCTGATTTGAAATGCGAGGTCACAACCCAGCTGCCCTAATTCCGTCGAAGCGTTTCCTTTTATATCAAAATCACTCAGTGTCCCCTTAAAAGATCCGTCCAAAATCGTTAGACCAAACTTGGCCAAAGTTTCGTGCGACTCCCATTCAGGATAGTATTTGACGATATCCTCCGGAAGGATTTTGGAAGTCCCCAATTTCAGATCCATTTGAATCCCTTCCAATTGTGGCAAGCCTTTAAAACCTAAATCGCCCACAATCCGGCTGTCTTTTCCGAATCGGAGATCAGTATTGGACAACACAAAATCATCCACCTTCCCATTGAAATCGCCGGAAACCAGCCAATTTTCCTCCATGGCGTCGATATAACTTGAAAATAATCCCAAGTCTGTTGAGCTTATATAACTCCCTACCAAATGACCTTTCAGAAGCACTTTGTGGTTGAAGTCGCCCAGCTCGCCGGAACGGTTGTAGGCAAAAATGATCTCGTCCCTCAAATGCGATTTTCCGATGTGAGCATCGAGACTTTTCAGTTCCATTCGCTTCTGACTAAACAGAAAGTCAGTAGTGAGTTCGTGCATTTTGAGACCCGTCTGGCTGTCGACCGTATGCAGATTTTTGGCATGGAACGCGATGGTGTCTCCCTGAATCAGGAAGTTTTTCAAATCTCCTTCGATATCCTTCAGTACAAAATGGTAGTAATCAAATACCCGTGGATTTCTGATATGCGGTTCACGGGGATCATCGTAGCTGAATGTGCCATCAATTACCCTGGATTTGCTGATCACAAAAGGCGTGTTATTCTCAGGCGCGTTGTCGGGTCGAGGAATCTCGGGAGCAGTCAGTTCGGCGATTTTATCAATAAATCCGTCCAAATTGAGTCTGCCACCACCGGGCACCACTTTCATTTTTACATTGGGCTGATATACATTTACCTCATCCAACCTGATCTCCCTGGCCGAATTTTCGATGATATTATTAACATTCAGATTGACATCAATCCGCCCCACCCTGATCATATCTTTCTGGTTTGTGTCCAGAACAGATACTCCTTCCAGCGAAACCACATCAAACCATTTTATGTTAACCCTCTCAATATTAACAGGATAGCCAAGTTTTTTGGAGATATTGGAAGTAACCAGACGGACCGCATAGGTCTGAACAGAGGGAAACTGAAGAGCCATAGTACATATCCCCAGCGCGAGAAGCGCAAAGATAAATACTACCACCAGGCCGTTCAAAATCGCCCTCAGAATTCCTAACATATCACTTTTCTATGGCTAAAGCATTTAAAAATCGAGGCTGAGACCCTGCAAATCGGGTCGCCATTAATAAATGCTTACTTTTGCATATTATTATTCAGATACTCATGAACATTCTTGCAATTGAATCATCTTGCGATGAAACTTCTGCCGCTGTTATCGTAAACGGTGAAATCAAATCAAATGTTATTGCCACTCAACTAATTCATACCCAATATGGCGGCGTTGTCCCTGAGCTTGCTTCACGTGCGCACCAGCAGCATATTCTGCCGGTTGTCGACAAAGCGTTAACTGATGCAAAAGTAGCAAAAAATGACCTTGATGCCATTGCGTTTACTAAAGGACCGGGATTATTAGGCGCATTGCTCGTCGGAACATCCTTTGCAAAGGCCATGGCGCTGGGCTTGAAAATTCCGCTAATTGAGATAAATCATATGCAGGCGCATGTATTGGCACATTTTATTGAAGATCCGAAACCTGAATTCCCTTTTTTGTGCCTGACGGTTAGTGGCGGGCATACGCAGATTGTGAAGGTAACTGGTCCGTTGGAAATGGAAGTTATCGGCGAAACGAAGGATGATGCTGTCGGCGAAGCATTTGACAAGACGGCCAAACTCATGGATTTGCCATATCCGGGCGGACCTTTGGTTGACAAATATGCTCGCCTGGGAAATCCGGCCGCATATCCTTTCCCACTTCCGGAAATACCGGGACTGGATTTTTCTTTTAGTGGTATTAAGACTTCTTTTTTATACTTTTTGCAGAAACAGGTCCGGGAAAATCCTGACTTTATTAAAGAAAACCTGAATGATATCTGTGCGAGTATTCAATATACTTTGGTGGATATCCTGTTGAAAAAACTCAAAAAAGCGGCCCGGGAAACTGGAATAAAAGAAATAGCAATCGCTGGTGGAGTTTCTGCAAATTCAGGGTTAAGAGAGGCGCTGATCGAATTGGGCGAAAAACAAAGATGGAATGTGTTTATTCCAAAATTTGAATATTGTACTGACAATGCCGCAATGATCGCTATGGCCGGTTACTTCAAATACTTAAATAGAGATTTTTGCGATCAAACCGTCAGTCCGCTGGCACGTATGGAAATGTAATTGCAACTCACTCCTTATTGGTTTATGACGACTTCACACCATAAAATTGGATGGCTTACAGCTTGTGCGCTGGTTATTTCGAATATGGTGGGTACGGGCGTCTTCACCAGTCTCGGTTTCCAGCTTAGCGGTTCCAACAATACCTGGACCATCATCATTCTCTGGCTGGCAGGCGGAATATTGGCTTTAATTGGCGCATTCACATTCGCCGAACTTGGCACACGTTATACAGAAGAAAACGGTGGCGATTACGTCTTTATATCAAAAGGAATTCATCCATTTTTGGGATATCTGTCGGCACTCGTTTCCTTGGTCGCGGGTTTTGCTGCTCCTGTGGCCATTGCCGGAATTGCGATGGAAGCGTATCTCGCTCCATTTCAGCTACCCAACCTTCGTGTTCTGACCATATGCATTATTCTGATGATCGGGTTAATTCATTCGTTCAGTTTAAAACATAGCGGCTGGTTTCAGAACTGGGCAACAATCGTCAAAATTACTTTTATACTGATCATACTTTTTGTTGGAATTCACTTTCCGGCCATCCCGGATAATGCATTCAACTTTAGCAGCAGCTATAAAGAGGAGATATTTACCGGCAATTTTGCCACTTCTCTCCTATATGTAACCTATTCATATACAGGATGGAACGCCGCTGCATACATCGTCAGCGAAATCAGAAAACCGGAAGAGAATTTACCTAAATCACTAATTATAGGAACTTTAGTCGTCACTGTTTCCTATATTTTATTACAATTGATATTCCTGAAATTTGCCTCACTGGAACAGTTACAAGGCAAAGCGGATGTTGCGGTGATTTCATTTTCGAACATTTTTGGAATCAGTGGTGGCAAGTGGGTGAGTTTTGGAATTTCGATTCAACTCATCGCAACCATGAGCTCATATATCTGGATCGGCGCTAGAGTGACGAGCAGGATGGCGAAAGATTATGCGCTCTGGAATTATTTTAGTTCGACCAACATTCATCACATCCCAGTGAGGGCTATATGGCTCCAGATCGCCATTATTTTGCTGCTGCTTTTTTCAGGAACATTGGAGCAAGTGTTGGTTTATACATCCTTTACACTCCAACTTATGGGGACGCTGGCGGTGGCGAGTTTGCTTTTTACAACTCGCCGACCGCGTAATTTTAAGAGCCCTTTGCGTCCATATATTCAGATACTTTTTATCGCATTCAGTTGTTTTGTTTTAGGTTTTATTACAATTGACAATCCTATTCCGTCCGTTATTGGATTTGGTATATTGATGGTTTTTGGGTCAACCTATTGGTTCAGATTTAATAATGATCCTTCCGAAAAGTAAAATATCATCTGAAAACAAATAATTTAATCCGTCGGAAATTTACAATTAAGTCGCCAGATCGTTTATTTGCACACTTTTTCAACAGAGCCCACACATGACAATATCCGAAATCTGGATTTACCCTATCAAATCCCTCGCTGGTATTAGACTTTCGCGAGCAAAGGTCGAAGAAAGAGGATTACAGTACGATAGACGATGGATGATTGTGGACGAAAATGGAGTCTTCATCACCCAGCGATTATACCCAAAAATGGCGTTGCTCGATGTTTCTATCGAGTCAAACGGACTGGTCATAGTGGACAGAAAAAACCCCAAAAGTTGCGTATCAGTAAGCTTCGAGCCGTCGCAGTCAAACTTAATTTGGGTAACAATATTTGACGACGAAGTAGAAGCAGAGTTGGTTGACGATGAAAAGGTTGATAACTGGTTAAGTGATCATCTGGGGATTCCAGTAAGACTTGTTAAAATGCCTTCGGACGGGAAACGGGTAGCCGATCCCAGATATGCACGAAATGGAGAAAATGTGAGTTTCGCGGATGGCTTTCCATTCTTGCTTATATCGGAGGCGTCGCTGGAAGATTTAAATGAACGTCTGATCGAACCAATCACGATGCGCAGGTTCAGACCCAATTTTGTCATTAACGGCATGTCGCCATATCAGGAAGATATTGTCAAAGAAATTCAAATTGGAGATATCGGGTTCTCGCTGGTTAAACCATGCGGCCGGTGCGTCATGACGACCATCGACCCAATTACAATCCAAAAAGGCACGGAGCCTCTCAAAACTTTGGCCACCTACCGCAGGCTCAATAACAAAATCCTTTTCGGCCAAAATCTGACCGCCAAAAATCATGGCGACATCAAAGAAGGCGACAACGTTATCATTATTGAATAATCCGAATTGAAAACAATAGCTCCCAAGACCCGAAAAAGCATATCGGGAGATTCTAATCTGTCCGTATTTTATAGTCTCAATCCGCACCTGCTGGCTACTGCGCTGGTTTACTATCTTTTATCATCCAAGTTGCCCACCGGACAACCCGTCGGTAATGGATTGAATGCCTTGATACTAATATTATCTGTATATGCATTCAGCATGCTGAACGATCTTTTCAAACCAAAGGGATTGTCTGATATATTTGGAAAAAAGATACTGTTTAAACAAAATCAAGTCTTCTTAACCCGGTCTATTGTTGGCACACTCATTGGCGCTGTTATCATTCTCTTTGTTTACCAAAAGGATTTGTGGCTCTTTGCAGTCATCATGACTGCTTGCACTGGCGCATATATCTATCTGTTCAACTTCACATTCACCGACAATAGCTATTCGACGATAAGATCATTTTGCGCATCACTGTTGATGACGGCCGCTTGTTTTGGTTTGAGCTGGATCTCCGGGTCAGTGGGCAAAGAAAGCAAATTCGCGTTTGTGCTCTCACTTATGGTGATATGGCAAAATGGACTGGTTAAAAAAGAGTACACCTCCGTTTCCAAAAAAGGGAACAGTACCGTGGGTAACAATATCGTCCCTGGAATCAGCTTATTGATAATCATTATCGGTATATCAGCCTGCTATTTATCTGAATATCGGTTCTCTCAACGATTTTTTACGATTTTGATAATGACTGGCATCGCCCAGGGGTTTTGTTCATGGAGAAAGGATATACTTCTAAAAAATAAATATATCCAACTGACAATAAGAACTTTATCATTAATTCCAGTGGCGATTCTCTGATAAACACTGATGCTTTAGAACTTTTACTATTAAACTCCCTCTCTATAAATGAACCGACTTCTTTATCCGCTATTTCTCATCGCCATTTTCCTTTTGCCCAAATCAAACTACGCACAAAGCAAGTGGGAACCAGGATATATTGTCACTGCCCAAATGGACACCTTAAAGGGCTTGATTGAATACAAGAATTGGAAGATTAATCCTGATCAGATCAGTTTTAAAACGGAGGAAAGTGAGCAACCAACGACCTATTCACAGGATGACCTGGCTGGATTTGTAGTTCACAACGAAAAATATCTCAAAGCGACTGTTTCAGTTAATATTAGCTCAGACAAAATAAATGAACTCTCTGAAAAGCCGACTCCTGATTTGGTCAGCAGGACAGTGATGTTGCTTGTTCTTTTTGAAGGAAAGAAGAATCTCTTTTTGCTGCACGATCATCAGGATAAATCCAGTTTCTACATAAATGAGAACGGCGAATATACCTTGCTTGTCGACCATACTTATCGAAGATATTCCTCAAACGACCGATCGTATATCATTCATAGCGATCAATATAAACAGCAATTGCAACACTATTTGTCAGGTTGCGCAGCCGCAGCCTCAAAAATAAAATCTACTTCTTATTCAGAGAAATCAATAAGTCAGGTTTACGAATCTTACTTTTCGCAATGCACGAACGAAAAACCATCGGTCAAATTCGTGAAAGAGAAAAAGCTTTTTGAGTACGGCGTTCTTGCAGGAGCTACTTTCACAAAGGTTAATTTCAAGGGCTCGGACGCACCGGATTACCTTAGCGGCCGGATCCCGGCTTCAGTAAATTTCTCCGGAGGTATATTTGCCAATTTCATACTTGCCCGGACCCAAAGGAGATTTTCCGTGTACGCTGATCTGCTTTACACAAATTATAGTGTTGAAAATTCGCAAACATCGAAGATCAGTTTTAACGATAACTTTGTCCAGACATCGACTTCAAAAATCGGGTTCAGCTATCTGAAATTGAGTACGATGGCACGTTATAAATTCCCCATTTCTACAATTACCGGCTTTATTCAGGGTGGAATCACCAACGCGTTGGCGATATCAGAGACCAATTCGTACACAAGAGTAAGAACGCTTAATGGAATTCCATCCTCAACCAGCGAAGGTGAAGCACTAAGTGATGTTAGAAAATATGAACAAGGATTTGTTTTCGGGGTAGGTACAGGTTTTCAGAGGTTTGGTATTGAGCTTCGATATGAAAACAGCAACGGAATGGCAGTTTATAAAAATCTGAATTCCAATGTTCAGCGAGGTTATTTGCTCGTGAGCTACCAACTGTAAAAATATAAAATAGCATAAAAAAAGCGCTTGAAATGAGTATTTCAAGCGCTTTTTTATATTCGGGAAAATCTTATCCCTCTGTTTCAGTAGAAGATCCTCCTGATTGGAAAGGGCTTTTCATAATCCCTCTTTCTGAGTTTCTTATGAAATTAACAATGCTATCGCGTTCCGTCGACGAAGGCAATTCAATTTCGATCAATTCCAGTGCTTCTGCGTTATTCAATCCCTTCATGTATACATAACGATATACATTCTGGATCTCAATTATTTTCTCATTGCTATATCCGCGGCGTCTCAGACCAACTGAATTGATCCCTGCAAAAGATATCGGTTCTCTGGCAGCTTTCGTAAATGGAGGAACGTCTTTACGAACCAGTGTCGCACCAGAAATAAATGCATGCGGCCCAATTTTAACAAACTGATGCACAGCACTTAATGCACTCACTATAGCCCAGTCACCCACGTGTACGTGACCAGCCATTTGCGCATTATTACCAATGATACAGTTGTTTCCAATGCGGCAATCGTGGGCAACGTGTGCATATGCCATAATCAGACAGTCCGATCCGATTACAGTTTTCCAATGCTCTTCTGTGCCCCGGCTTATTGTGGCATATTCCCTTACAGTTGTGTTGTCACCTATGATTGTAAGCGTATACTCATTATTATATTTCAAATCCTGAGGAGTTGCAGAAATTACCGCTCCCGGATATATTTTACAATTTTTACCAATCCTTGATCCGGAGTTGATAACGGCGTGTGATCCTATCCAGGACCCCTCACCTATTTCAACGTCCTGATGGATCATTGCAAATGGTTCTATTTCTACTGAATCGGCGATTTTCGCGTCAGGGTGGATGTATGCTAACGAATGTGTCATTTTTTCTTAACCAGGCTTGCAATCATATCTGCTTCACACACCAATTGGCCAGAAACGTATCCTCGGCCGCTCATCTTCACAATACCTCTTTTCATTGGAGATGTAAACTCACATTTAAATATTACGGTATCACCGGGGAATACGTTTCTCCGGAACCGGCATGCGTCAATTCCAATCAGATATGGCCAGTAGTTATCCGGATCCGGTACGCTACTCAAAACGAGTATACCACCTGTCTGGGCCATCGCTTCGAGTTGCAAAACACCAGGCATAACCGGATTTCCAGGAAAATGCCCCAGAAAATACTCTTCATTTATTGTCACATTCTTAACTCCAACAACACTGCTTTCGTCCAATGCAATGATTTTATCAATCATCTGGAATGGATAACGGTGCGCAAGAAGCTCTCCGATTTGTTTGATATCCAATACTGGAGCCTTGTTCGGATCGTATTGAGGTATATCTCCTTTCCCGGATTTGATTAGTTTTTTGATCTTTTTCGCAAGTGCAACGTTCGCGGCGTGTCCCGGCCGGGCTGCGAGGATTTGCGCTTTTATCGGACGACCGATCAGGGCCAAATCACCGATCAAGTCCAGCAGTTTGTGGCGTGCCATTTCATTTGGATAATGTAAATCCACATTATTCAAAATCCCTTTGGTCTTGTCAACACTTACTTTAGGCTTGTTTAAAAGCTGGGAAAGGTGATCCAGTTCTCCGTCCGCCACTTCACGATCCACGATCACGATGGCATTGGTCAAATCGCCTCCCTTGATAAGATTTTGCTTATAAAGCGCTTCCAGTTCGTGTAAGAATACGAATGTGCGGCAAGAAGCTATATCGTCTTTAAAAAGAGTAATATCGTTCAAAGAAGCATGCTGGCTGCTGATTACGGTTGAATTGTAGTCCACCATAACCGTTAGCCGGTAGTCCGATAATGGCAAAGCCACCATTTCGGTGTCTTTGTCTTTATTTTTGTAACCTACATATTCAGGTACCTCAAAGTAGTTTCGGTACGCATTCTGCTCCTCGATTCCGGCATCAATCAGCGCATCGACAAACTTAACGGAGCTTCCGTCCATAATGGGAGGTTCCGGACCGTCGAGCTGGATCAGCACGTTGTCAATCTGAAGCCCAACTAAGGCTGCAAGCGTGTGCTCCACAGTATTAATTCTTGCTCCATTTTGTTCAATCGTCGTACCACGAGACAAATCGACCACATTATCGACATCTGCGTCTACGATAGGCTGTCCGGGAAGGTCGACCCTTTGAAATTTGTATCCGTGGTTTGCTGCTGCGGGCACAAATGTCATTGTTGCGACCACACCAGTATGTAACCCCACTCCCGTTACCGATACTGCCTTGGAAATGGTTTGTTGTTTTTCGTTCATTATATTCTACTTATACAGCAAAAGGCTTTCGGAGGAAGCCTTGTTAATCAGAGCATTGATATATTGTAATGACCTAGTGGGTCGAAACTTCATTTTTACTTTCCAATTCCCTTATCCTTTTTTCAATATCAGGCATCCTGCGTGCAGAGGCCATTGCCCGTAAGTGCTCGCTAAGATCCCTCGCTGGTGAACCTGACAGGGACAATCCTTCTTTTTTAATGGATTTACCCAACCCACTTTGGGCGCCTATCTTCGTATTATTGGCGATAGTGATATGCCCGGAAATTCCAACTTGCCCTGCAATGATACAATTATCACCCAAACGTGTCGAACCGGAAACTCCTGACTGCGCCGCGATTACCGTATTCTGCCCTATTTCAACATTGTGCGCTATCTGAATCAAATTGTCCAATTTCGCCCCTTTGCGAATAATCGTCGAACCCATTGTCGCACAGTCGATTGTAGTATTCGACCCAACGCTTACATCATCCTCAATAACGACATTTCCAAGCTGTGGAATCGCCTTATAGGTACCATCCGCCTGAGGTGCAAAACCAAACCCATCTCCGCCAATAACCGTATTAGCAAAAATAGTACAATTCTTTCCGATAATAGTATTATCATATATTCTTACACCCGGATGGATCGTCACGTTGTCACCCATTTCAACGAAGTCTCCGATATATACGCTTGGGTAAATTTTTACATTATTTCCAAGCTTGCAATTCTTTCCAATATACGAAAATGCACCTCTATACGCCCCATCTCCAATTACCGAATTCTCACCTATAAAACTAGGTTGCTCTACCCCCGTTTTCTCGCTTGTCAACCTTTTTTGGTACTCGTGAAGCAACACTGTAAATGCGCTATAGGCATTCTCTACATATATTAACGTAGCCTTTACCTCTCTCTTTGGAGTAAAGTCATTATTAACTATTACTACAGATGACTCGGTATCATAAATGTATGATTCATATTTGGTATTGGCCAGAAAAGAGATACATCCTGGTTTCCCCTCCTCAATTTTAGCAGCGGAATCTATTGTAATTGTCTCATCTCCAACGATTGTTCCATCAAGCATCTTTGCAATTTCGCTGACAGTAAATTTCATATTTTCTAGGCTAAATTCCGGTTGCGTATTGAACGTGTTTAATACTAATTAATATGTAGGCTATACTGCCCCTTAATCCCAATACCTGTCTATATTATGAACCACGCAAAGATACATTTTTACCCCAACATACATAATACTTGCGCACAATCTTAGTGAGCGCTTCGATGGTCGGAATATCAGATGCTTCGGCAATATCCAACAGTTGCCCATTTTTCATTTTGACCTTGATGGGATCCTGTTCCTTTTCGTATGCCCAGTTGGTCGTTTCCCCAACAATCAGGAAATATGACAAATCGGCATCTGAAACCCCTGCCTTGGTTAAAAATGCCTTGGTATCGTCCAAAACAGTTTGATCCGGTAGCGAATCAAAAAGCTTGATTTTAAAAAGATGCCGGTTGATAAGTCCGTAACAAAGCGTGGATAATATGGCATCGTCACAGTTCATCCAACTCTTCACGCATACCCATACGTCATTATCGTCCAAAGCGTTGAACGACTGTAGCAAGTCAGGCATTCGCTCGAAATCTTCGATGGAATAGTAGTGCGTTAAAAAACGCTTAAAATCTGCTGTGGTGAAGAGAACAACCCCTTCCTCAATCAATTTTCGGGCACGTCGCAGAATTTGAGTAAGCATTGCCTGAGCACTGAGCAGCGTTTTGTGCAAGTAAACCTGCCAGTACATGAGCCTGCGTGCATGGAGAAAATTTTCAATACTCAATATCCCTTTTTCTTCCACAACTAACTGGTCATCCGCGATATCAAACATTTTAATCAATCGGTCGGCACCAATTGAACCTTCCACGACACCCGTATAAAAGCTATCCCGATTCAGATAATCCATCCGATCCATATCGAGTTGGCTGGAGATCATCTGATGAAAAAACTTGCGGGGATATGTTCCTTCAAACATCTGGATCGCCATATTCAGCCGTCCATGCATTTGCCGATTCAGGTCTTTCATTAAGGCAAGCGTGATGGCCTCATGCGGGACACCGGGCATCAACACACTTTCGAGTACATGCGAAAACGGGCCGTGGCCAAGGTCATGCAATAATATGGCAGCTTGCGCAGCTTCGACCTCCGGTTCCCATATCAAATGACCCTTTTCCTGAAGCGCCTTTAGAGTCTGGCTCATCAGGTGCATCGCGCCTAAAGCGTGGTGGAAACGAGTATGGAGAGCGCCTGGGTACACCATATCCGCCAAACCGAGCTGTTTTATCCTCCTTAATCTTTGGAAATAAGGATGCTCAACCAGATCAAATAAGAGATCGGAAGAGATGGAAATGAATCCATAAACAGGATCGTTGATGATTTTTCGTTGCCCCAAAACGCTTTTTTTCACAAAAGTAGCAAACTACAAACGGAAGAAAGTATTTATTCTTATTAATATCGCTTGGAAAATTAAAGTGTTTACTTAATTTTGCACTCCAATATCGCTTACGCGAGGGCCTAAGAGTAACTAATTTGTAATCAGTAGGTCATTCATAAGGGATAGGGGCCTATAGCTCATTCGGTTAGAGCAACTGACTCATAATCAGTAGGTGCCTGGTTCGATTCCAGGTGGGCCCACTTGAAAATCAAGGACTTAGCTTCAAAAGCTGAGTCCTTTTTTATTTGGTTGCAATAATAGTTGCAATAGTTTTTGAAGTCCGGAATTGCTTGCGATGGACTGAGTCTGTCACTTTAAGAGCACTCACATTTATTGCAAGTGCCCTCAAAGTTTTGAATATTTATCTATCGATAAAGACAAATCCATTGATTTCGGTATAGCTTTCAAGAAATAAATTTCTTCTAAGGCTTCGTAGTCAAAATATCTTTCCAGAATTTCAGGTGCTCCCGAAAGCATTCCGGTATCCTCAACATACTGGTAAGTAAACTCTGTTTTCGGATCTTTGAAAGCTCCTCCATAATATCCCTGATAGGCCTCTTCAAAACTTTCCAGTGTTTCTTTCAGATCATTTCCGTTGGCTGGCCAGGATACAATGTCTGAGCAGTAAACCTCAAATGCTTCAGCTCTGTCATCATCCATTTCAGAAACTGCTTCAAAGTATTTGAATGTGTCCTGATGTAAAGTGCTTTCCGAGATCAGAAAAGATGGGATATACTCCCAGTCCTGGAACATTAACTCTGGATCAGATTCATTCCGGTGGTACTCATAGCAGTCTTTGTAAAATTCCTGTGCATCTGAATAGTCTGAAAGATCAAACCATTTCCCAAAAAGCGACCCGGATTTGTACATCCCATAAGTGCCTACGTAAATCTTTGGAGCGTTTTTTGAATTTTTCATCAGTGAAAGACATTTGAAGTAGCTAAGCCCGGCTTTGTGCCAAAGGGCAATCGCATGTCCCACTTGAATGAAAAATGGCGGGGGTTTATCCCCCCAGGGTTCAAAGCCCAGACGGCGGTTTAAGGAGCGGCCAGTTGCCGCGGTAAATAGCCGGCTGACGGAGTGAAGGCTTGAAGCCGTCATTTTTCACTTCGTAACTTTCGTTTGCACTAACTGGTAAACGTGCGGCTGGTTGGCATTTCAATGGCTGTTGAACATAAAATGTTACACAATAAAATTTTATTGGCTTTCAAGGTATTTTTATCAAAATGGCGTTCTACAAAGATTAGGTCCGGCTGCTTTCATCTACATAGTTATGCCACATTGATTTTTCCCACCAATGTTTCTTATATTGGCTTCTTAACAAATAGGAAGAAATAAATGAGTGTTTTGCCTGATCATTACCCGGTAATCCTTTCCGAAATAAAAGCTGCCATACGTCAGAGCCGTTTGAAAGCGCTGCTGTCGGCAAACGCGGAAATGCTTTTACTTTACTGGAAAATCGGAAAGACAATTCTAGACCAGCAAGATCAGTCCGGATGGGGGGCGAAGGTAATTGAACAATTGGCAAAAGATCTTAAAAGTGAGTTTACGGATATGCAGGGCCTTTCTGTTAGAAACCTCAAGTATATGCGTCAGTTTGCCAAGGCCTATCCGGATTCTGAATTTGTGCAAGCGTCACTTGCACAAATTACCTGGTACCACCATATTACTCTGTTAGGTAAAATAAAGGATGAAAGTGAAAGGCTCTCTTATATTCAGGAAACAGCCAGGAATGGATGGTCTAGGGACATCATGGTCATGCAAATTGAGTCTGGCTATCTGAAAAGAAAAGGCAAAGCCATTACCAATTTTGAAAACCGTCTCCCTCCAATCCAGTCTGATCTTGCACAGCAAGTTACAAAAGATCCATACCTGTTTGATTTTGTCTCTCTGGCTGACGACTATAAGGAGAAGGACCTGGAAAATGCATTAACTGACCATATTGTCAAATTCTTGTTAGAGTTGGGAGCAGGCTTTGCTTTCGTAGGCAGGCAGTATCACTTAGATGTTGGCGAATCCGATTTTTACATTGATTTGCTATTTTACCATTTGAAGTTAAGGTGCTATGTCGTTATTGAATTAAAGACTGGTAAGTTTATTCCGGAATATGCCGGAAAGCTAAATTTCTATCTTTCTGTTGTAGATGATGTCCTAAAAACCGATATAGATCAACCAACCATTGGTCTGCTGATTTGTAAGGACAAAAACAGGGTAGTTGCTGAGTATGCTTTGAAGGACATAAACAAACCAATAGGGATTTCAGAATACAAGATCACAGACAGCATTCCGAAAGATCTTAAAGGAAAGCTTCCAAGTATCGAAGAGCTTGAAAAGGAACTTGAAGCTATTACAAGCGCGGATAAAGATCCTATATAATCCAAATGTCCTTGACTAGTATCAATAATACCAATGTAAATTATTTTCTGAACCTACTTCTTGGGCCATAGTCTAGGTACTGATCATACTTTTGTAAGCAATTTAACTGGTGGTTCAAAAAAGTATGGCTTTCTGGACCATACTAATCAGCCATAATGTCAACCAATTTAATAGCATATGAAAAATATAATCACGTCCGATATAACGCTCGGCTAAAGCTGTAAAATTTATTGAGGCTGATTGAAGTTACAGTCTATAACAGGCTGAGGTGGGGATTAGCTAAGCTTTCACCCTCAGCAAGGTTTTTTCAATCTATGCTACGGACTACACTTTCATTGTCGAAGGCAATGCTAAAAACCTGCTGTCCTGGTTAGCCATTTCTGTTATGGTATTTACCATGAAGCACCCACGGCCATCTGGATCTGACAAAATTTCGTCCCGAAGAGATGTAAGTAACAGTTTCATGATATCCTTAACCGGCTTGTTTTCAGCAACCGATTGGCGCATCCAGTCATGCTGGTAGCACATATACGTTTGCAACGCAGTCAAGAATAACTGACGATTATCTCCAAAGGTATCAAAGAGGCTTGGAGCATTAATTTCCATACTTTTTGGGAGATCGGCCATCGAAGTTCCACCACACCCTTTTTTCCAGAAAACATCGAGTGCCGTCAGTAGCACGGCAGCTTCATCAAATTTTTTTGGACGGGCCATAGCACATTTTGTATCGTTCCTCACAATATAACAAAGGCCGAATGATTTTGTTCTTTTAATATCCTCCGGAGTACTATTTTATCGAAATAAAGATGGGCGCATTTTCCCAAATTTATAGAGTTGAATGTACATGACGGCGGCTGTGCTTGCAAAACGGACAATGAAAAAGAGAATGGTAAAGTATCAATTGCCTTTACAAGTAACATTATCAAAAACGAGCAGCGGCTTACCTTCGTACTCTGCCGACAGACGTTCGTTTGGACTTGCAACTGAATGACAAGCCACTTTCGGTGCTTCTAGTTCAGGGCGCCCATTTCAAACATTTTTTCGTTTTGCTAATAACCTTCTTTTTAGGATTTGTCTTGCACTGGCTTTAAGTCCTGTTTACAAGATCGGATTTGGTTTTATTACCTGGGTATTTTTATCACTGATGATACGCTTTTCAAACAAGATATATTTTAGAAAAAACCGCCGATCGATTTATGCTTTCGTTGCTTCCATGCTTATTTCGGGGTATCCACTTCATTTAAGTGGTTTTATGGTAAAACTAAATATGGACATTAATAAAATTACATTTGTTCTAGCATAATTTCCATTATAACTTTGCAGAGTATCGAACTATTGCTTACCTGCATCAAAAATGTCCGAATTACCCATCTTAGACGAAGACAGTGAGATACTTCAGCTCGTTGCGCGGGGGGATGAAAAGGCTTTCAGGATTATTTTCAATAAATACCACAACCGTCTCGGCTACCATTTGTTCCACATTACCAGGTCGCATGAACTGGCGCAGGAGGTGGTGCAGGATATATTTTTAAAGATATGGATCAACCGCGAGGAGCTTTTGTCAGTTCGTAATTTCAAAGGATATTTGTACGTGATATCGAAAAATCATGCACTGAACTGCCTGAAAAAAAATGCATTGCAAAATAAATTAACCAGTGAACTCGACGATAGCCTTGACTTCGCAACCGACGAAACCTTTGAGGAAAATATCCAATACCTATTGCTCGACGAGGCGATCGACCGGCTTCCGCCCCAGCAGCGGCAGGTGTACCTGATGAGCCGACACGAGCGATTGAAATACACCGAAATAGCCGCGCGCCTGAGTCTGTCCCGGGAAACAGTAAAACGGTATTTGCAGATATCTTCCGAGTCGATTACTTCTTACATTCGTAAAAAGCTGATTGTGAGCATCTTCCTCTGCTCATTTTTTTTATTTTAAAAAAAATTGAAAGGCAATACCCCCTTTTATTCAAATTTTCCTGTCTTAGATACAAGACCGTATTCTTTCAAATTCTAAATGCTCTTTTGGTATGGAAACATCCTCTTCCAGGTTGGCGCTGCTATTCAGTCGATACTATTCCGGGCTGTCAACGGATTCGGAAACGAATGAGCTGATGCACCTGATCAGGATGTCCGAAAACGATGAGACGCTTGCCGGCCTGATCAAAAATGCCTGGGAAAGCCTGCATCCGGACGAAAAGGAATTCTCTGAGGAAGAGAGCGAAAAAATGCTCTATTCCATTTTACAAACAGCTGAACAACAGCATGAAGAATATGAGGAGGAAGAGAAGGTTCGTCCGTTGTGGTGGCTTAGATATGCCGCAGCTTCTTTATTGATCATCGCCGGATTTTCGTTTTACTGGCTCAAAAACCGGCAAGATAAAGTCCCGGAGATTGCAGTCTCCGCGCGGCAGGTCACTGATATTCCGCCCGGTGGCAACAGGGCAATGCTCGCTTTGTCGGACGGTCGCCAAATCCTGCTCGACAGTGCCGCCGACGGGTTGCTGGGAAGTCACGGCGCGGCCAGTTTTACCAAAACCGGCGACGGAAACCTTAGCATCGCAGTCATTAATTCTACACAAAAACTTGAATATCAATCCAATACCCTTTCCACACCGAAAGGCGGGCAGTACCAGGTTACGCTTCACGATGGCAGCAAGGTCTGGCTGAATGCGTCGTCGTCGATCCGTTTTCCAACTGAATTTTCACCCGATAATCGCACGGTCGAGATTTCGGGTGAAGCTTACTTTGAAGTGGCCAAAGACAAAAAACGGCCATTCAAGGTCAGGTTTGGCACTTCGGAGGTGGAAGTTCTGGGGACAAGTTTCAATATCATGGCTTACCAGGATGAGAGAGCATCCAAAACTACGCTGGTGGAGGGTTCAGTTAAATTGCGGGATGGAAAGGGATCGAAAAAACTTAAACCGGGCCAGCAGGCAACGGTTTCATCAAGCGGGGCGATACAGACGGCAACAGTTGATATTGACCGGGAAATTGCCTGGAAGAATGGCTTGTTCTACTTCAAAGATTCTAGAGTTGAAGAAGTTATGCGACAGACAGCCAGGTGGTACGATATCGAAGTGAGCTATGAGGGCAAGATTCCGAAACGACAGTTTACCGGCAAAGTTTCCCGAAATGTCAATATTTCCGAGCTGCTGAATATGCTGCGCTACGCAGGGGTGAATGCCAGGATCGAGCAAAACAAAGTGGTAGTAAAGTTATAGTTAAGACTACGTATAAACACTACCGTTAATACTTAAAATCCAACTAGTCCTAAATCTGAAAAACTATGAAAGACAAAAGAAAAGCACCTTCATAAGTCCTCTACTGTGCTGCCGGACAGAGAAAAGGGAAGATGCTGCGAACATCTTCCCCGGAAAGTCCAGACAGTGTGAAAAAACCTTTGTGACAAAGTCTAATACATTTTATCTAAACCTTACAAATATATGCAATTAAACCTTTTACTACAGAAAGGGGGATGCAGCTTCATATCCGTGCCTCCCAGACTGGTCTTGACAATGAAACTAATTACGTTTCTACTGGTGGCCACCTTATCTCAGGTAGCGGCCAATGGATTTAGTCAAAAAATTTCGCTGAACGAGAAAAACGTTCCCCTGGAAGCCGCGCTCACTGCCATTGAAAAGCAGAGTGAATATCTGTTTTTGTACGACAAGCTCGATATTCCAAAAGGCTTGAAAGTTAGTTTGAACATTAGAAATGCATCTATTGATCAGACGATGAACCAGTTGCTGAAAGACCTGCCGCTGTCTTACAAGATATTTAACAAAAGCATTGTAATCCGGAAAGAAGCCCGGGCGAAGGAAGAAAGTATGGTATTGCCCACAGTGCCGGTAAAAATCGTGCATACGATTGCCGGAAAAGTGTCCGATGACCAAGGCGACGGTCTTCCGGGGGTGAGCGTTTTGCTGAAAGGAACCCAGAGCGGCACCACTACGGACGCGCAGGGAAGGTATAGTCTGGATGTAAATGACGAAAATACCACATTGATTTTCAGCTTCGTGGGTTATGTCAGTCAGGAAATAGTTGCGGGCAGCCGCACGGAAGTGAACGTGCAGCTGCTGGGCGATATCAAGGCACTGAGCGAGGTGGTGGTAATCGGATACGGTACGATCAAGAAAACGGACCTTACCGGCGCGGTAGGGCTGGTTTCGAGCAAACAAACTGAAAACCAGGCAGTACCTAATCTCGCACAGGCATTGCAGGGAAAAGTAGCGGGCTTAAATGTGCGCCAGACCAATGGCGGGCCCGGCGCAGGTGCTGAAATACGGATCCGCGGAATGGGCAGCTTCGGAGCGAGTGCTTCCCCGCTCGTAGTAGTCGATGGTATCATCACAAATGGCGGATTGACCGACCTTGACCCCAACAGTATTGAATCGGTAACTGTGCTGAAAGACGCCTCTTCGGCGGCGATCTACGGTTCGCGCGGCGCGAATGGTGTGGTGCTGGTGACTACCAAAAGAGGGGCTGTTGGTAAAGAAGTGATCAGCTTTCAATCCATGTACAGCTTCGACCGGCCGATTAACAAGATCGGAACCGTGGACGCGGCCACTTATGGCGCGATGGTGAATGATTTCTATGTAAATCAGGGCAAGGCAGCACCTTATGCAGATCCTTCGTCGCTGGGAAAAGGCACTAACTGGCAGGATGAAATATTCCGCACCGGCGGCAAACAGAATTACTCACTTTCTTTCAGCGGCGGTACCGAAAAGAACCTGCACGCGATCACAATGAGTTATTACAAGGGCGACGGTATTGTTCTCAATTCCAAATACAGCCGCGCAAACTTTCGGGTAAATAATGATATTCAACCATTAAAAGGCCTGAAAATAGGCAGCAGCTTCGGGTTCAGCTACGGTGCATTGAAACAGGGCGATCCGCAGGGTGCAGTGAATGCAGCACTGATTTATGCCCCGAACGTACTGCCTTACAATCCCGACGGAAGCTACGGAATCGCAGATCGCGCCGGCCAGCCTACGACCATGACCGCGCCGCTGGTTTACGCTTTTGAGCGGGAAAATGTCGATAACAGGCTGGGCTTATTGGGTAATTTGTCTGCTGAGTACCAGATCATTCCGGGATTGAAATTCAAAACAAGTATTAGTGCCGAATACATCAATCTGGATATGAAGAACTTCGTGCCTTCCTACAACTTCGGCTTGGGTAACTCCAACGGGATCGCGACACTCAACCGGCAGGTGAACAGCACGAAAAACTACATTATTGACAACATTCTGACATACAGCAAATCTTTCGGAACCAATCACCAAGTCGATTTAATGGCGGGTTACACCTTCCAGGATGAGCGTTTCGAATTTGTGCGTGCATTCAGGAATACATTCAGCAGAAACGATGAAAATCTGCAAGTGCTAGACGCCGCTACTTCCAACGATCTGGCGCGCGGTAATTACACCGAGTGGGCTTTGCAGTCGTATCTGGGCCGGCTAAATTATGCATTTAAAGAAAAATACCTGCTTTCTTCCAGCATCCGGATCGACCAGTCTTCCCGTTTTGAAAAGAGCAACCGGACGGGGATATTCCCTTCTTTATCAGCGGGATGGGTACTTTCGAAGGAGGAATTCATCTCGGGCAAGCTAGGTCCGGTCAGTTATGTGAAGCTTCGCGCAGGATATGGGGTATTGGGCAATCAGGATGTGGGGATTTACCCTTACCAGTCGCTGATCGATTACAGCCTGTTCTATAATTTTGGTTCTTCTCAAAATGTGGTTTCAGGAGCAGGCCCTACTGCACTCGCCAACCGCAATATCTCATGGGAAAAAACGACTACGACCGGTGCCGGTCTGGAATTCAACCTTTTCCGAGATAGACTAGGGTTCGTCATCGATTACTACGACCGCAGGACCTCCGACGTACTGGTGCGCGTGCCACTCCCAAGCATTTCAGGGTTAGCCACTTATCCTTATCAAAATGTGGGCAGTGTGCGTAACAGCGGAATGGAATTTACAGTCGATTACCGTGGCAGCGCGCTGGATCAGAATTTTACTTATAACGTCGGCTTCAATATTACGATCAATAAAAATGAAGTTACCAAGCTGGACAAAGGGCTGGATATTATCCAGGCAGGCGGCGGGCAGGGCGGTGTTGAAACGCGCACTTCGCAGGGTAACGGGATCAATTCATTTTATGGTTATGTCCACAACGGCATTTTCCAATCCACCGACGAGATAGCGGCTTCGCCTTTTCAACCCAATGCACAGCCGGGCGATATCAGATTCAAGGATTTGAATGGCGATAATGTGATCGATGACAAAGACAGAACCTATATCGGCGATTTCCTGGCCAAACAGATCATCGGTTTCAATGGCAGCGCGCGATACAAAAAATTCGATTTCGCAGTATCAGTGACGGGCGATTTTGGTCGGTACCAGAACATTTTCGCCAGCGGATTCGCCGCAGCGCGCGCCGCAGAATCGACCAATATCATGTGGGCCGATCGCTGGACTGCTCCGGGAACGAGCAACTACGTGCCGCGCATTATTGGCGGTGACCCGAATAACAACTCCCGCTCTTCGGATTTTTGGGTGAGAAGTCAAGATTACATCCGCATTCAGAACGTACAATTGGGCTACGACTTTTCAGGAGAGGCGATTAAAAGAGCAGGTCTGGGCAAGATCAGATTATTCATAGCAGGCCAAAATCTGTTCACATTCACCAAATACCCAGGTTTTGACCCGGAAACGAATGCGACCACCTACCCTATCGCCCGCTCGCTTTACATGGGATTGAACCTTGGTTTTTAACAATAACTGTCAACAACGTATCCATTATATACGAATGAAAAAACTAACTTTTACAATCGCGCTGCTGGCTGTGCTGGCAGGCGGCTGCAACGACAAACTCAACCTGCAACCCATCGGTTCGGTCTCTCAAGACGGATTTTACACCAGCGCCGAAGACGCAAATGCTGCGGTCGCGGCCTGCTACAATGCGATCCTGGCCTACCATACCGGCGGAAGCACCAGTAATGTGACGGGTATGGATATGTGGGGAGATATTCAAAGCTCCGACGCCGAACCGCACCCGGACGGTGTGGCCTGGAACCAGATCTATCAATATACCTTGCAGCCAAATAACGGAGAATTGTCCAATCAGTGGTTTCAGATCTATGAAGGTATTTACCGCTCCAACCAGGCTATGGAAAAAATACCTGCCATCGAAATGGACGAAGCCTTGAAAGGCCGCTTGATCAAGGAAGCCTATTTCCTCCGCGGCTGGTGGATGCTACGCCTCGCGAAGATGTACGGCGACGCGCCACTGGTGACGACCACATTGGGTATCGACGACCTGCTCGTGCCGAAATCGACGCAGGCAGAATTATTTGCCCAGGTTGAAAAAGACCTACTCGAAGCTGCTACCCTGCCCGACTCTTACGACGATGCGAACCGGGGCCGTGCGACTTCCTACGCTGCCAAAACGGTGCTCGCTGAACTGTACTTGTGGCAGAAAAAATGGGCTCAGGCTAAACCTTTGCTTGAAACGGTGATCAATTCGGGCAAGTTTAAGTTGTTGGATTCCTATTCTGCACTATTCGACGGTTCCGTTGAAAATCACAGTGAATCCATTTTCGAAATACAATACAAAGCAAATACCGGCAAAAACCTGGGCAACTTTTCAACTACTTACAGTGCGCCAAACGGAGAAGGATATGTACCCGGCGGTGGCTGGGGCTGGATCCGGCCGACGCAGGATCTGGTTAATGAATATGAAAAAACACCCAAAGAAGATCCCCGCCTTACCTATTCGATATTCCGCAAAGGCGACAATTTTGAAGGACAGATTTTCAAAGATGTAGTGAACGGAACCGGCTTTGCATTGAAAAAATGGGTAATCTCAGGAAAGACAGGCGCGGAGATCGAACAGAATTACCCGTGGCATACCTCTGCGAATTTCGCATTGTATCGCTACGCCGAGGTATTGCTTATGTACGCCGAGGTTTTGAATGAAACGGGAAGTCCGGCAGCTGCTGTACCTTATATAAACCAGGTCCGCGCACGTCCGTCGGTGAATATGCCGGCGCTGCCTACCAGTCTCAACAAGGCGCAGGTTTTTGAAGCGATCCGTCACGAGAGAAGGGTTGAATTTACTTTCGAGGGGAAAATCGCATTCGATTTGCGTAGATGGGGTATTGCAGGCAGCTTTTTAAGATCGAAAGACCGCTGGCAGAACGATACGAAGATCAACCCGCAGTGGGGTGGTAATTTCTTCAAATACGTAGACGGAAAACACGATGTATTTCCTATCCCGCAATCTGAAATCGATAAATCGGGCGGCACGCTGGTGCAGCACCCGAAATGGTAAACTGTTAAAAATGGTACAATGAGATTATTTCAAAACAAAAACCTGCTGTTACAACTTGCATTCGCTAGCATTTGCGGTAACGCAGTGGCTCAGTCTACCGGAAAAACCATTTCCCTGTTTGACGGAAAAACGCTCACCGGCTGGAAAACCATCGACCCGGCAGAAATGAAGCTCTGGTCGGCAGCGGACAGCTCGCTGAAAAGCGGCGACGGCCAAAACAAGATAGATGCGAACAGGTATCTTTTCACAACCAAAGAATACGGCGACTTCGAGTTCCGCTGCCTCTTCCGACTCACCGGCGACCCTAAAACGGGTATGATCAACAGCGGCATTCAGTATCGGTCGGTGATCGAGGGTGGTAAAATGGTGGGTTACCAGGCGGATATAGGAACCGGTTACTGGGGCGATATTTATGATGAACACCGCCGCGGCAAGCTGGTCGGCGGTGATTTGAAAACGCTCAGTCACGTGCTGAAAGAGAACGATTGGAATACCTATATCATCCGCTGCAAGGGCAACCGGCATGAGCTGTATATCAATGGCGTTAAAACCTGCGAGTACACAGAAACAGACCAGAAGATCCCGCAAAAGGGAGTGATAGCAGTACAAATACACAGCGGCGGTGTGGGCCAGGTCGAGTTCAGAGACCTGGTACTCATCGAGCTCTGACAAAATCTGACCTAGTAACAGCAAATCCATTTACTATGAGGCTTGAAAAATTCGCTGCGATAATCGTGGCAACGATCGCTTTATGCTCGCCTGAGCACATATTGGCGCAGAAAAGAGATAAAACGCAGTCTGTCCGTACCAGAGTCAATACGCCCGAACAGGAAATGGCGGGCTTTAAGTTAGCGCCCGGTTTTGTAATCGAGCTAGTCGCCAGCGAGCGCGACAGCATTGTGAACCCGGTCGATCTGGCATTTGACGACGCGGGCCGGCTCTGGACGCAAACAGCCAGAATGTATCCCCTCGACCCTATTGCCGATATCCAGTGGAATGACCTGCTGCGGCTGATGGACAACCAGGACGAACAGAAAACGCACCCCAATTTCAAGCGCATTCTCGACCTGTATCAGGGAAAAACGAAGGGTACCGACAAGATCATCGTTATTTCCGATCTCTATAAAAAAACACCTGTGAAAGCAACGATCTGGGCCGACGGACTGACGATCCCGATGAGCATTCTGCCTTACAAATCGGGCGTTTACGTGGCGCAGGGTTCTGAAATGTTCTTTTTAGACGATGCAAATGGCGATGGAAAAGCAGATCAGCGCGATCCTTTGCTAACCGGTTTCGGATTCACAGACACGCATACCATGGCGCATACACTCGTTCGCGGGCCGGGCGACTGGATCCATTTCAGTCACGGCGGACTTAACAAAGGCGAGGTAACTTCGCTCAAAAGCGACGCAAAAGCCAAGATTGATTTCAGCAAAATTGCGCGGTTTTCGCTGGATGGAAAAAAGGTCGAGCTGGTGAGCTCCGGGCTGAACAATATCTGGGGTTTTCAGTTGCGGCACAATGGGCAATGGTATGGTTCTGAGGCGAATGA
This sequence comes from Dyadobacter sp. HNCC25DJ184, assembly GCF_056895215.1. Classification (NCBI taxonomy): domain Bacteria; kingdom Pseudomonadati; phylum Bacteroidota; class Cytophagia; order Cytophagales; family Spirosomataceae; genus Dyadobacter; species Dyadobacter sp. HNCC25DJ184. The sequence continues at coordinate 315,362 of NZ_JBXHAQ010000007.1, forward strand.
CCTCGGCTATTCGGTTGTGCAACTGGAACCAGGCGTTGGTTTTCCGGGTATCGGAAATGACCGTTTACGTACCTACCAGCCCTTTATGCCGCCGCTGCACACTTTCAGAGTGGGCGGAACAGGGATTTCGGGTACTGCTTTTCCCGACGATGCTTCCGGCACTTTTCCGGCTGAATACAAGGACGTAGCCTTTCTGGCAAATCCTATTACCAGCTCAATTAATGCTGTGAAAATGGTTCGGAATGAAGATGGTACTGTGACTTCAAGCCACTTGCCAGATCTGCTTACTTCGGAAGATGACTGGTTCAGGCCCGTTAATATGGAGTTCGGCCCCGACGGTTGTCTGTATATTGCCGACTGGTACAACAAGATCGTGTCGCACAATGAGTTACCTACTACCCACCCCGACCGCGACAAAACGCACGGGCGGATCTGGCGGATCAGGCATGTAAGTCAGCAGCCGCGCGAAGTACCTGATTTTTACAAAATAAAAACCGAAGACCTGACCGGCTACCTGAAATCCCCTTCACTTTGGGAAAAACGCGCAGCCTGGCACCAGATCTCCGACCGGCCGCTGGCAGAAACTTCCAACCTGGCGCCGCAACTGGTCGCTATTGCCGTAGACAAAACGGCCGATCCGGTCGCCCGCATTCATGCACTGTGGTCGCTGGAAGGTATTAAACAGTATGACGCTGCACTTGTGGGCAAATTGTTGCAGGACAACTCTTCGGATATCCGGCGCGAGACCATTCGCTCGCTCAACAGCTTTTCATTGAAAACGCCAGAAATTGCTTCCCTGACGAAAAACCTGATCGAAGACAAAAACCCCGCAGTTCGCTCGCAGGTAATCCGTACACTCACCGACGCAGGTAATGCGGATCAGAATGTCATTGAGATTCTTGTAAAAGCCTCCAAACCGGAACTTCCCGGCAATGCGATGGGGGGCAGTTACGAGCGGCGTTTTGAAAGGTTTTTGGCAAGAAAAGCACTGGAACAATCTCCGGCGGCATTGCAGCAATTCATCAGCTCACCGGCTGCCGCGAATGTACCGGCGGTCAATATGCTTTGGGCTGTGCAGGCTTTGCCGGAAGGACAGCGGGAAACTGCATTTCTTCAATTCTGGCCAAAAGCAAAAATGTCGGTATTCGACGAATCGACTTTCGTAAGTATGGCTAGCATGCTCAAAAATAAGGATATTGATAAGGCTATGAAGCAGTTGGCAACTGATCCGGCGAATGCAAAAACTTATACGACGTTCGCTTTACAGAACCAGTCGCATGTACAATCGCCCGAAATGGCAGTAATATTGGCCGCGCCCGTGAAAAATTTACTGGCAAGTAGCACGCAGGCTGACAAAGACCTGGCACTCGACGCGATCGGTAAATTCAGGATCGCACAATTGAGCAAGGCGGTAGCAGGCATGATCAACGATCAGCTGCCAGACAATACTTTGAGGCTCGCCTTGAAAGCATTGGAAGTAAGCCCGAAGGAAAATCAGCAGGTATTTGCAAAACTGGTTGATGATAAAAAAATGAGTTTCGATGTGCGCGCGGCGGCTTTAAACAGTCTCTCCAAAACCGACCCGGCCGCAGGTAAACAGGCTTCGCTGAAATGGGTTCCAGAATTGAACCGGACCGAAAAAGCAGAGCTCGCCTCTATCCTGTCTGCTTCCAGCCAGGGCGCTGAACTGCTGGTTTCCATGCACGAAAAAAAGCTGCTTGACCTGTCTGCCTTCGATCTTCCAGCGGCCGAACGCATTTTGAATGCAAACAAAAACGACAAACGCAGCGTCGCGATCATGGAAGGTGTGAAAAAGCGCGACGAGGAAAAGAAGAAAGAATTCAAAGGTAAGCTTACCAGATATATGACGGTGGCTGAGAAGAAGGGCGGGAATGCTGAGGCTGGAAAGGTATTGTTTCAAACCTGTCTGGCTTGTCACCAGGTAGGCAGCAAGGGGCAGAGTATTGCGCCCGCGCTCGACGGGTCTGCCAATCGTGAAAATGAAGCATTACTTACTGCCATTCTCGATCCGGATGCTGCTGTGGAGTCTGGTTATGCAGTTTATCGGGTTAATAAAAAAGATGGTACCAGCTTGGAAGGTTACCTCGTGAATCGTGATAACCAGGGAACTACGATTGCGTTCATGGGCGGGGCGAAGGTTTTTGTGGAAGCGGCGGCGATTAAAAGCCAGAGTTTCCTCGGCGGTCGCTCATTTATGGTGAAAGGCTTGATTGACAGCTATTCCGACAAGCAGGTAGCCGATTTGCTTTCTTATATTAAAACATTAAAATAGCGGTAATGGTCAGACATTTTGGGGTTTTTCAATTCAAAAACACGGTTACGGACGAACAAATCGTACATTGTTTTAAAACGATGATGGAAATGGTCCGGCAGATCCCGGGACTGCTGGCCATGGAACACGGGCCTTACGAAAGTCCGGAGGGCATGAACGATGGATTTACGCATGGATTTGTCATGACTTTCGACAGTCCGGCTTCCCGCGACGCCTACCTGCCCCACCCCGTGCACGAGCATGCGAAAGAGGTGGTGGTACCCAATCTGGAACGGGTGGTTGTTTTTGATTTTGAGGTTAAAAATTAATGCGTTGATATGTTTTCAGACGAAAAGTATATTTTGTTACTAGGCTGTTTCGATACGAAAGGCGACGTTTTCACCTTCCTGCGGGAACGCATTCTCGCCCAAAACGAACAGACAATTACGATCAATACCGGCATTTTCGGTACAATCGACGCATTTCACGTTGACTTCGAAGCCGAGGCAGTTGCGATGGAGGGAGGATACAACCTGGCATCACTGCGCTCGGAACACGACCGTGGAAAAGCGATGGATATCATGGGTCGCGGCGCAGCGCAGATCGTGGGCCGGCTGGTGGAGGAAGGAAAAGTGAAGGCGGCGATCGGCATGGGCGGAGGCGGCGGGACTTATATTACCCTCGCAGCCATGCAGCAGATTCCCTTTGGTATACCCAAACTTTGCCTCAGCACCGTAGCTTCCAAGGACCTTTCCCGGCAAATCGGTGACAAGGATATTACTTTAATGCCCTCGGTAGTCGATGTCGCGGGCACAAACCATATTCTCAAAAGGCTCGTTGCGCAGGCGGCGGCGGCGATCTGCGCGATGGCGAATGTGCCCGTAACCGAAGACAGCAAGACCGCCTGCCGCATTGCGATCAGTATGTTTGGGAATACCACCGCCTGCGTGGACAAATGCACCGAACTTCTGACCAAAGAAGGTTACGAAGTGCTCGCATTTCATGCGACAGGCGTAGGCGGGAAAACCATGGAAGCACTGATCCGCGAAGGCAGTTTCGACGCGGTACTTGATATAACGACCACCGAGCTGGCCGACGATCTCTGCGGAGGCATTTGCAGCGCGGGACCTACCCGGCTTACCGCCGCTACTGAAATGGGTTTGCCACAGGTAGTCGTGCCCGGCTGCATGGATATGGTCAATTTCGCCCATCTGGACACCATACCAACCCAATACGAAAACCGGCAATTGTACAGCTGGGCGCCTGACGTGACGCTGATGCGCACTAATGTGGAAGAGAATAAAATACTGGGTCAGCAGCTGGCGAAAAGGGTAAGTGCCTCGCCTGCTCCGGCTTCTATCATTATTCCATTACGCGGAATCTCACAGCTGGACTCGGAAGGCGGGATATTTTACCAGCCTGAGGCAGATGCAGCATTATTCGGTTCCCTAAAAGATCACGCGGCCAGCCACGTGGATTTGATCGAATCTGATATGCATATCAACGATCCTGCATTTGCCGAGACGCTGGTTAATAATCTACTGTTACTTTTGCAGAAACGAAAGCTTACTATTTAAGTATTACTACCATACATTATTATGCCGAACCAATGGACCGGTAAGGGAAATCCTTACACAAAACAAGAAGTCAGAGATCGCCTGAAAAAGACCCTCGATGAGGGAAAAGCGATCATCGCAGCAGGCGCGGGAACGGGAATCAGTGCCAAATTCATTGAAAAAGGTGGCGCGGACCTGATTATTATTTACAATTCCGGCCGATTCAGAATGTCAGGCCACGGCTCTACGGCTGGCTTAATGGCTTACGACGACGCCAACGCGGTTGCGATGGAGATCGGTGAGTTTGAGGTTTTGCCGGTAGTCGAAGAAATTCCGGTCATTTGCGGCGTCCACGGCTCCGATCCACGTCGCAGAATGTGGCACCATTTGTTGAAAGTGAAAGAAATGGGTTTTTCCGGTGTCAATAATTTCCCGACCCACTGTATCGTCGACGGGCATTTTCGGCAGGTTTTGGAAGAAACCGGAATGGGCTTTGCCAAGGAAGTCGAAATGATTAGACAAGCTACGATGATGGATTTATTCTCTATCGTTTACGTGGCAACTCCCCAAGAAGCGCGGCAAATGGCGGAAGTCGGCGCTGATGCGATTGTGGCGCATGTAGGCACTACAGTGGGCGGCTCCGTCGGCGTAACAGGCGCAGCTGTTTCCATGAAATATGCGATCGAACGTACCCAGGAAATTGCTGATGCAGGCAGAGAAGTGAATAAGGATATCTTTTTTCTTGCTCACGGCGGGCCGGTCAATACCCCTGACGATGTACGCGAAATACTTAGTAAAACCGACGTGCATGGTTTTGTCGGGGCTTCATCTCTGGAAAGAATGGGCATTGAACAATCACTGACCAACCTGACACGCGATTTTAAAAGCATTAATCTGAGATAAAAACGCTCGCCGGTTACCGCCAGGATGGCACAACTTTTGTTGTTGCGGAAACATTACCAACCATAAGTCCGTGCAGATATGGTTGTAATCGGCGAACATATTAGAAAGACGCTTTGCCACATTTGAGGTGGGGGGGCGCGAACATTGCTACGAAATTTCCCATCGACCAAATGTTAACCTAGCTTCTGTCTTGCACTTGCCTTTATGTATTCGTAAAAAGTAGGCTTTCTAATATCTCGCATATTTCTTGACCGTTGTCTTTTTAGCTTCATAGAGCGGAACAACCAACTGCTGCTTATTTGAATTCAGAATTTTCGGGCGCCCTCCCTATCTCCCCCGGGAACGGGCAGCTGGTAATCCTATCACTGTTCGCTCCCGGATCAAGTTACGTTCGGGTAGTCGACTCCAATAACAGCAGCTGCCTCGTGATTATCACTGTTTGTAAGCTGCTCTTGGGCCTGATTGAATAGATGTTGCTAGTCTGTCCAGCACCATGTGAGTGGTCAAATGAGCCAATTACATCAAAATTTAATCTCGCTGCTCTTGCGGGTTGTGGTGCTCATGCCCTTCATGATGTTGTGCAGGTTCATGCTGCTGGGTTTGTATGTGGTGGTGGGGTACAAAGTCTTGGTCTGCAACCTAAATGTAGGCAACCGCAAACAATATTCGACCAAGTAACTTTTTAGCCATAGGGGAAAAAGATATGAATCATTTTCGATAGAATCTGACTGGCTATCAACTCTAAGTAGCTTTGTTACTCAGCCAAACTAAAAAGGCAACACGTAGGGAGAGCATTTCATGTTACAATTAAAGGTAGGATCAACCAGCCTAAAATGAACTAAAAGACCCGCATATAACCCTTGAAAGGACAAGAAATGAGAAATGGCAGGCTAACGTCATTTTACAGAAATACCTCGGTATTATTGAACCCCAAAAAGCTGCACAATTAAATATATTAGTTGGACACCCTTATTCATCTTGCTCTTCCTGGCTGCGACCAATCAGATACAAAGCTTCTGCAAGCCTAATTGAATGTACAAAAACCGGAAGTACGTCTATCCAAACACCCCATTCATGGGCTGGATGTTTGTTTAATGCGAAATCATTGATTTCGATTAAAGACTTCTTCCACTCGTTCAGGGATTTGTATTCAAAAAAGGACGTAACGACTTTGTGAGGACTCAGTATTTCTTCCTTTGTTAGCAAGGAGTGAGACATTTCTTGAGTTACAGGAAATTGCTGATCTCCTGATTTGGACTTTGTGTCTATATGGCTCAGGTCTTCTCCATTCATAAGATAGGCCGCATTGATGATAGACTCAAGCCTTTCAAGATGGTGCGCAACACTATTTGGGCTTCCTTTTTGACAAAAATAATCCTCTGATGTTACTTCCAATATTTCATATAAATTAGTTTTGAAGCTCATTAGTGAAGAGTAGTCAAAGAAACTACGTATAACCTGGAAGGGGTCATTTATTCTTTCCCTGTACCAAACGGAGTGATCCTTTAGCTTTTTATGTTTCTTTTTAAGCTTACTCATGCCAGTTTGTCCGGTGAACGGAGAATCGTCGGGAGCGTTCACGGAGGAGTTTTTGTCTGATAACGGACTTTCGATATTCTCATGTGAGGCCTTGTTTTCGGAACTTACGACTATTGTTTGTTGTGCATCAGAATGTTGCAATAAGAAGACCGGCTCGATAAAAGGCATCAGGTTTTCAAAAAAATAAAGCTGTTCTCCGGCAGATGCGTTTGCATCCGGATTTTTAGCTGAAACGGAATTGCTTAACATCTGCCAAAGAAAAAATCTGCAATCTGCAATGCTGTGCAAGCTGCAAAATTGACGAATGAACTCGGACGGATCGCTAATTTACGGCATGAGCTCATCATCTGATATGACCAAAAACATACACCAAGGCAGAAATGTGAAGCGTTTCCCGGAAATGCTGGGGATTAAACAGGAGGGGCTTGCGTATGAGTTAGGTGAAGATTGGACACAAAAACGGGTATCGCTTTTGGAACAGAAAGAAACCATAGAACAGGATATTCTGGATCAAGTCGCTAGAATATTACATGTTCCAGCCGATGCTATTAAAAACTTTGACGAGCAACAGGCTATAAATATCATTTCTAATACATTCCACGATACCAATGGTCTGGTGAATTACAATCCATCATTTAACATAAATCCGATTGATAAATGGGTTGAGGCACTTGAAGAAAATAAAAAACTCTATGAGCGGCTTCTAAAAGCAGAGCAGGACAAGAATGAACTACTGACCAAGATAGTAGAAGGGAGATTAAATCAGAAATAAGTTTATAATGGTATTTTTTACAGATTTCATCATTCATGGCAGAAGAAACAACAATTTCCCTAATCCCATCTGACTCTGAATTAAGTACCCAGCAGGAAGCGGATATTCTGAATGTGTCCAGACCACATATAATAAAGCTACTTGAAACAGGAGTAATCCCATTTAAAAAGGCGGCACCCATAGACGAATTTCGTTAGACCCATTACTGGCATATGATACGGAGCAAAAGCAAGTAAGAAAAACCAGCCTGTTTTTTTGGCTCAGCAGGCTCAGCACTTAAATCTGGGTTACGAATGATTTCTTCATCCCTGTTTGTTGCTATTCTCGATGCTTGTGTTTGGTATCCGGCGCCAATCAGAGATTTGTTACTAAATTTAGCAGATGTTGGTTTGTTTATTCCGAAATGGTCAGATCAAATCCATGATAAATGGACCAGAAACCTTCTGATAAATTGCAAAGTTGGACTTAACAATACAGCTCACAATTTGATGGAATTGCTAAGAAAAAAGGGCTAATAACTACAGTTGTCACTTACGTTTCGTCTCATTCAGCAATACCTATATCTTAGTTCTGAAAGATTAATCCTGCCAAAAGTTAACTTTTTCTACCAAACATAAACTTTCATCAACTTTTGCTGCCGAATTCATCGATTTATGTCAATAAGAGGAATTATTTGGCTACAAAAGTTAAAATCAATTCTTTTTCAGTTTTTTGACGAGATTCTGAGCATTTTTGATTTCCTGCTGTTTCTGTTTCAAAAGCGCTTCCGCATCCTTTAATACCAATTCGTGAGCTTCTCGTTTTTCTGTCTCCTGCTCCGCAAGCTCCGGATTCTGGTAATATATGCTATCCGCCCAGGTGGCAATTTCCGGATTTACTTGCCGGATCATCCGGTATTTAACATCCATTGCATGTAGCCGATTGTTTTCATTGTTGTTGGTGACGGCAATGCCGACACTTATTGTCGAGACAATCAACAGTACGGCGGCTGAAATAATAAAACCCCTGGATTTTAGGTCAAAATGATGGTGGTGCTTGACCTGGGATTGCTGCGAAATGGTCTCAATACTCTTTTGTAAGCCATTGATTTGAGCGGTTAACAACTGCCCGGATGGCTGTTTCTTTAACTGGGTATTGATTTCAGCCAGCATAATGCTGATCCTATCATCTGGCGTGACTTTTTGGTTTTTGTTATGTTCATCGGCAGCAGAGATTTTCCTGACTAGCTGCGTGAGCACTTCCTCTATTGCGTCAAGTTGTTCTTCTATCTTTTTCATAATGATTGTCCTTTAAACATTTTTCTTCTTTTTCGTTGTCTGAGCTCATACGGGTCCGTTTGTGAATGCGACTCGACCGGACTCATTAGGTCTTTTAGTAAATTATCTTCGGAATGCACTCGTCTGATTGATCCTTGAAAAGTATGCAGTTGACTTTGTATGCCTGGCTTTCCTGAGACCGGCGAAGCAGCCAGTCCTACAATCAACCGTTTCTGATTCTGCTGGATTTTCTCAGCCAGTCTGCTGTAGCTCAGGCTTCGGTCGATTTTAGATCCTTTCATCTTTACATCACCTTTACTAAAGCTAATTCCCTGGATCTGCTGAGTTCCGGATTTGTATTTCAGCACCAGACCCATTCCTTGCTTTTTCAGAGCCGCTTCCAGCTCGTTCCAGTTTTGCGCCGTTTGACTAGCAGCCGCGATGGCGTCATAAAGTTCATACTTGATCTTATCCGCACCGGTTAACTGCAAACGATTGACCTGGCTTTTATCTTTGCCCAGGTAGTAGCCGTATTTCAAAGTCATTTCTTTACAGATCTTTTGATTTCTTTCTCTTTGAAACCGGTCAGAGATTGTTTTGCCTTCGTTGTTGACGCGGTTATAAATCAGATGTACATGCGGGTGACTTTTATCCTTGTGTTCAACGAGAAGATACTGAGTCGAATTGATCTTCATCTTTTGCATGTATTCCTTTGCCCGCTGCATCATTATTTCAGTCGTTAATTTGTCGATGTCATTTTTACTCCAGCTCAGGGCCACATGGCCAACTGCCCGGCGAAGGTCCGGGTTCAGTTTCCGCTGCATATTAAAATCATCGATTGCATTCTGAACGTTTTCCATTCTGATTCCCTCTGCATGGATAAACCTGGCTTCCGGTTTTTGAATGACATACCGCACGACCCCGGCAAAACTGCTGCCGACTGTTACCTTACCGATCATCTTCTTGTAGTTTTTTAAGTACATCGTCAATATCAGAAAGCAACTCCCGGCATTTTTTCTGAACAGATAATAGCCCGTCCTTATGCGCCAGATGCGCCAGTTGATTCAGGTTATTCGCCATACCGGCCAGCATTCTTAAAAGTCCTGCATCCTCGGGTTTTAGCCTGGCGATAACCCTGGCTCTTTTAGCGGCCTGCCGAAACCATGCGCTGGGTTTCATACCTGCTTCTCTGGCTTTCATTTCGATCAGAAACCGTTCAGTTTCTGTCAGCCTGACCATCAGCTGACTTTCACGCTTGACCTTCTTGGTCGGTCTTCCACCTTTTGGATTATAAGATTTCTGGTCTTTTTTTTCTGTTTCTTCCATCACACATACCATTATCTGTTTCAAACCTTTTTTGACCAGCGGGAGAAAAAGGCAAGTTGAAGTCACGCGGGAGCGGGACGGGTTTTTGCGAAGCGAAAACACAAACTTGCTCCCTAAAGACATTTATAAGCCGTACCCCCTGGACCTTCTCAGATCCCTGCGTTGGTTTTGCTCTTGCTGCCTTGACTGCCCGTATAATAAATACTCATTGAGATCTTTAAACTTCTGATACGTACCAGATGCATCAATGGTGTTCAGACCAGCTGCTTCGTATTTTTCCAAAGCCTTTCTGCCTGCATTATCATTGTCCAAATAGAGAAACACATTTTTGTAATCTTTCAAAATGTCCATGCTGCGATCCACGAAACTGATAGAGTTCAGGATCAGAAAATCACTGCGGACCAGGCTTTCTTTTCTCAGCGTCAGAAGGGAAAGAAAATCCATGAACCCTTCCAATACACACACCGACCGGTTACCATTTTCGATGTGGCTGATATCCTTGGGAGAAGATGAGCCCTTGAAGTATTGACTTCTTAGTTCATATCCGCCGGAGTTGTTTTTAAAGCCTGCTGCGAAGTAGCTTCTACCCTCGACCTGATAGTATACTTCCTTGCAGTAAGGCTTGCAAATCCCTAGATCAATTCCTCTGTTTTGAAGATATGCGGCAATCGCTTTATTACCTCCAAGCGATCTAACTTCACTGATTACAATACCCGCAGAAATGGATTTTTCCGGCTGAACGTCTGGGTATATATGTCGCATCAAAGAATGTTGCTGCTCAAACATAAAAACGTCGCTGACTTTTGCAATCAGACCTGTTGAATCCAGATGTGGATTCAACCTCTGAGCCAGATCAAAGAGTTTTCCGCCCTGCTGCAATCCGTAATCATACCAACGGTTAATCTTTGTGTTTACTCTAAAAGAGGGCGTCTGTTCAGGTTCTCTAACCGGAGAAATATACCAATAATCCCCACCCTTTTGATAGCTGGCAACGATGCCAATTTTGTCCAGAAAATCCGAAATCGGAATCTGATTTAGCTGCTTGATATTCATGATTTTATCTTTTTGAAGAGCAAAGATTTTTTAGGCAGGCTAGTGGTAGCCCTATTAATGATGAGCTGATGAGAAATACAGATAAATATCTGATAGGCAATACAGTTCCGGGCTCATCATAACCTCATCATCGATAATCACAATGATGAGTTTTATCATCATACTCATCATACCTCATCATAGAATCAAATACTTTGATGAGCACATTATTAGCTGATGACTAAACACTTAAGCCCCATTTAGGTATTCTCATCAAACTTTTGGCTCACCCAATTCATCGAAATGCTGTAATACCTCCCGGTAGAATGTACACTAACTAAATCATTGGCGCTGTTGTACAAATAAGTTTGGTAGTTCAAACTATTAGCTGCCGGCCGAAGCCCCCAGTCGTTTTGAAGCACATTGGATACCTGTTGCCTAGTCAATCTGGGCATATTGCGCTTCAAGAGTTCCAGCATATCTTTATTGGTAAATTCCAGCTTGTCAGTCCCCGTATTCTCAAAGATTTCACGGAGTATGAAAAGCATTTCTGTTTCCAAGCGGTTGCGGTTGTTACGAATCACCCGCAAAAGTGCTTCCGTTCGTATTTGTCTTTCTAAAAACCACATTCTTGTCAACGGCACAGGAACTGACAAATTCCGGGAAAGCAGATAATAGAGAAAAGAAGGAATTTCCCTGGCCATCATATCTAAAAGGTGGATATTTTCCGAAGGCAATACCGGAACCTTACGGATCCAGTAGCGTGTTTCTGCAGGATCAATGACAATGAAATTTTCCTCGTTGTTCGAGCATAACACAAACTTTCCAAAGAACTCGGTTTCCTTCCGGTCTTTTCCCTTCGCTTCTATTTTGGAGTTTCTGGCCGTACTCAGGTTTTTGATCTTTTCAGAGTCTTCTCTTCTGTCCAGCAGCACTTCGTCCACTGCAATGATGAGCGTATTCATCCAGTCCGAATTAAACTGTGAGCGAAAGTCACTGTTGCCATTAAAGGTCATGTTCTTTCCGAAAATCAATTTGAGCAAATTCAGAAAGGTAGTCTTTCCGGTTTTCCGCTCTTTGGATACCAGGCATAACACGGGTAGCTTCTGTGTTGGCCTTTGGTACAGTAGACTTAAATAATCCAGACCGATCTCATACTGTTCAACGAATATATGTTTGATAAATCCCAGGGTAGCCACCGGCTCCCCTGGCTCAGGCCTAGCTTCCAGCCGATGGTACAGATTGTAAAAGTTACCAACGATCTCTTTGTAATCCAGATGATCCGGAACACAACAGAAACCATCAAACTTTTTAATCTTCTTGATCTGGCTGGGCAAAAGATCTTGTCTCAGCATTTCGGCTGACCATGGAATCCACATTTCTGTGAATTCTTTGTTGACAGTCGGCTGCATACACTTTTTGTAGTAGCCGGTCTGCACTCGTATGTAACTGCCTGGCAGGTTCAACGGGTAGTTATTAGCTGACATGATATACAAACTAGTGTCTAGCGTAATTTCCCTTTACCAATTCTGGTAATTGCCGGGAATTCCTGTTTTAACTCTGCCAAGGTTTTCTTCTTGCCTGAGCGGATCCAGTCTTCCAATTCAGACTTGTAGAAATAAAGCCGCTTCCCTTTTTTGCTGACAGGAATTTCCTTGTGACAAACCTTACCATATAAGGTCTGTACCGATAGATTAAGAAATTCAGCAGCTTCTGTAATTGTCATCAGCTCAACGGCCGGTGGCACTGCCTGCCGTGATTCCAAAATAAGATCCTGAAGGACGTCAAGCTTCTGATGAAGCTCGGAAACTGCGCGTGGCAGCTGATCAAATGAGTACTGTTCCATAACAATGCGTCTTTGTGTTTGATACCGCAATGTTATGTGGTTACTTTGGTGGGTTACAAGTAGGTAGGGGTTTTACCCGACTTTTTGCCTACTAATATTTTTCAATTGTTTCTGTACACTGATGCTTCATGGACAATGAAATGAATCGTAAAACTGAGAACTCGATTTTGAGGCTAAATCATTTTATTAAAAAGTATAAGTTTGATCGTATCATAAGAATCGATTCTGATAGAATTGTGTTAGACGTTAACGATCGCTCTATTGGCGGCTCGATCTTCTTTTTTGCGTTTATGTTAATTATGCCATTCGGTTTGTTGATTTATTTCTTGCTTCTCAAGAACAATTTGACGGAATCAGTAGCGGTTCTTTTGTGGTTAGTCTATGGCGCATGCCACGCATACTATTTGACTCGGGGAGACAATATATTGATAGTTAATCTCGTTCAGAGACATTTTGAAGTTGAAAATATCAATCCGGTTTTCAAGTGGCTATTTCATAAGCGGATTTTGGGGTTTTCGCGAATTGAAAAAACCACCCTTTTGCAGAAGAGCGCAGTAATAAGAATTAAATGGCTAGAAATCAGCGTTCATGATAAAAACAATAAAAAACATGTCTTATCAAGTTTTAAGGATACATTTCCCTCTAGGTCTATCGCAAACGTGGTTAAAGAAATGTTAGACGTTATTTTGAAGGAACATGGAGACAAAACACATTTAACAGGATCGGAGCTCTATGAAAAGCAAAAATCGCTTGTTGAAGTCGGACGCGATGAAGATTGGAATATTTACTACTTGGACGCTGAGGGAGGTAAGTGGGTCAAAAGTTATCCTAATTCGAGCCATCATGGTGGTGGCTCTCCTTTGTTGACTAGGGTAGATCAATTTCCAGATAAACAATGAAACAATCTGACAGTACATCGTGAATATGTGTACGTCTTCAATTAAATATCACTGCATTATATGTCAAAGACGGACTATGTGAAAATTCTTTTCGAATTTCATAGCGACGTGCTAGATGCTTGGACAGTGGAAACGGTCTGGGCAGAAATCACCAATGAAGACAAAGGACTTTACAAAATTGACAATATTCCATTTTATGCTCCGACCAGCACGGGAAACATCGTATACGCAGAATACGATGAAGGCAAAGAAAGGTTGATATACCGGGATACAATTGAGTATTCGGGAAATTCCACTATCCAGGTCGTGATACTTATGAAAAATGTAGTTACTAATGAAATCAGGGAAATTTTCAACGCGTTGAATTGCGAGTCAGAAAAGTTTAAAGAGGGTTACTTTGTAATCAATGTTCCGGCAAATGAGTCATATCTGCCTGTTAGAGAAAAGCTTTTGAAACTACAAGGTGAAGGTATTATTGACTATGCGGAGCCTTGCCTGGGGAATAGCCACTGGTATTGAACTGTCAACAACATTACATTAAGACAACTAATTTAACCTCCTCGTCTAATTTGACCAGACAATAACTGATGGACCAGTACCAAGAAAATCTTAGGATTGGACTGACAAAGTTGTCCGACAAGGGAAAACTATTATTTGCAGCACTGACTTGCGACCACCTGTATCCTAACTACCTCCACTTTCACAATTTGGCAACGTGGGGCGACCCGGAAGTACTTCGAGATGCAATTGATAACATTTTTTTGCACTTAATTAATGCTAATCTGTGCGATACCCAAGAGTTTAAGAGATTTTGGGCAGCAGTAGATATTGTCACTCCGGATGCGGAGGATTTCCCTGAATTAACAGCTTCATTTGCTTTAAACGCATGTACAGCAATTCTGGGGACGATAGATTTTATAATTGAACCTAAACTCGAATCCATCATTGAAGTCGCAACTTATGCCAGAGACACCGTAGACATGTATATTTTGGTAAGAGATGATTTTGACAGCAATGATTCAAACGTTGAAGTCCGAGTAGAAAAGGATCCTCTAATGATAAGAGAGAAGCATAGGCAATTTAATTTGATAAAAAAGCTTTCAATACTAGACCTATCCAAAATTACGGATTCGCTTATCACCAGTCTTCGAAGTGATTCGGACATCATTGATGGATATTCTGGAGCGTGTTAAATGTCGACACCAGTCGATTTGACTTTAAATACCAGGCACTTGCCTTTATAATTTACAAGCTTCAAAACGGTGGTAAAAAAAATTCCTCTAAATAATTACTGTTTAAAAATTAAGGTTGTTTTTAACTTTCGATTTATTCATATTTTAACGAGGCGACGATAATTCTAAAAAATTTGAGTAGTGAAAATGAATAAGCATCCTGACATTGAAACGAATGCGTATTAATGAATTTGATCACAATCCCTTTTGTAAGTTATATGTATAAATAAAATCCCACAGAAATATGAAAAACGTCATCCTTTTGTTGCCACTCATTCTCATAATATACTTATTTAAGAATGGTTTCTTTTACCGTGGATTAAAGTTCGACGCTCATTTTTTTTATGTTAGTGAACAGCATCGAATCCCTCTGTCTTCAATACATTCGGTTAAACTTACGAACATGTCCGACGTTTACAATAATCGTTTCTGGACAGTTAGGTATTTTTCGGACAAAGAACAATCTGTTAAAGTTTTGCCTTCTTTAATTGATGATAATTTTGCAAGATGCCTTCGGGCAGTAAAGGTTGCAAATCCATCTGTTGACACGGATATTTTTGAATTCAAGTTGTATTATGGTTGGCTTCCTAGGACAACATGGCGTCACAAAACAAAATCCTAATCTAGAAAACTATGGATTCTTACCTCTCTTAATCCAGGCAATAGGAATCAATTGTGAGCCATCTTTCGAAATCTTGAAAATAGGTGACTTGCAAACCTTGACATCGGACGAAATAATACTGTTAAGGTAGCCTATTGTGAATGGCTTAACAAGAGAATTTGATACGTACTGGAAATTATCTACAATCCAACCTTCAAGCTCAGCTTTGCTATAAGAAACAATGAGATTTGCTTCAATGAGCTGTTTGAAGGCATCTGCGAGTTGATTTACATTACTATTAAACAGGAGTTTGTTTTTAGGCAGGACGTTATCATTAAGAAGCGAATACAATGTCTTCTGTTGCTCATTTAGGAAGTATTTCTCTAGAATCTTGAAAAGCTGGTCGGCAATCCCATCAGCAAAAACAGGACGCCTTTTAATTTTGACAGGGACCTGTTCACTGGACACCTCTGGATTTTCTTCGGCTTTATTACTTGGCGAATCTAATTGCAGAATTTCACTAACAAAGACGGCAAGGCTCTCCTCTCTCTCCCGGACAGAATCGCAAAGATCTTCCACAAACTCCCAAGAAACAATTATGTCCGTTTTACCCGGTTCCAGAATATTAGCGTAGAAGATTTTGCCAAATCTGATAGCTAGCAAGAAATTATCAGCGATCGTTTCCGAACCCATTGGATAGTGCAGGTGATAATTTTCCCAGAATTGATTAAACCTTTCCAGAATTTTGTCGACCTGTTTTAGAAATTCAGAGCGTCTTTCACTGTCTGATGAGATCAGGTCAACCACTGCGAGATCTTTCAGTATCCTGAGATGGCTGGAAAACTGGAAAGAAAAATATGGATTTTGATGGCGAATGTCATATCCCCTTCCATACACGGGTCCCTTTTTAGAAAATATCAGTTTATCTCTT
>NZ_JBXHAQ010000008.1:0-299107 GCF_056895215.1 Dyadobacter sp. HNCC25DJ184
ATATTGATTCACTGCAAAAAAACTACTTTTTTAGTCGCCCCCCAACTTTTCGGACTGATCCTAAAAAATGTGACGAGCTGTTGTTCGCTATTTAGGTGGCGATGATGCGATTTTTAACAACGCGTTGCAAACGCTTAACCATAGCGACCCGATTGCAAATCGGGCCGAGCTTTGAGCGTTATTTCAATTTTGCGACTTGTTCCTCATATCTTTTTGGATCGTCTTTGGCTATTCTGGCGGTATCCAATGCTTTTTTTGCATATTTTACTGCTTCCTTTTTTTGACCCAATTTGCGATATGCTTCTGCTAATTCATAGTAAAGTCCGGCCATGGCTTTTGAATTCAATTCATCAGGTTTTGCGGATTTGATACCCTCATTTGCCCAAACAGGCATATTCGGCAGATAGGAATTGTCGGTCGCTTTTTCGTTAAAATATTTCATCAGGTATGCATAATCGGGAAGGCCGATATTTTTTGCATGCTGGCGGTATTCGTTAAACCGGTTTGCGGCGCCCTTTGTGTTTTTATCGCGCAAATATGCATCCAATTCTTTCAGCAAAAACCTTGCATCGGCATCCGCTTCGGCAGTTCCCAAATCCACCATACTCTTGCGCATCTGCAGAATTTTCGCAACGGGATAGGTGTCACCTTTTGGACCGTAGAGTGCATAATATAAAATGGCTTCACCGGCTTCCTTCACATCTCTCGTGGGATATTTAGTGCGGTATTCATCCAAATGAGTAAAGAAATAAATGGAAAGCGGATTGTCATAATCATTCATCAATCGCTGCAAAATGTAGAATCCCGTCTGGCTGATCATATCGGCAGGAGTAGTCAGCGTTTTTCCAAGTGCGTCGTTGACTTTATCCAAATTTGCCTGATCCTTGATCGTTTTGCAGTGTTTTCCATAATTGATCAAAAACGTCAATTCACGGTCGCCGTCCTTAAATCTTGCTGCATAACTTCCGGTACGTTTTGCGGGGTCCAGCGCCGTTGTCCCAATCGCTATGATTTCGTTGACAAAATTTGCTTTTAATTTATGTTCCGCGGGTGTTGCGAGATGTATCAGATTTCCATTGCTATCAAAAAAGAATAGCACAGGGAATTCCGGATATGCAACGCTTTTCAACTTTTGGAACGCGATCGATTCCTTAGAATTGGCCTCCGTTTTCCAGCTTACAAAATTCTTGTTATAAAAATCACCGACTCCCTTGTCTGCCAAAATAGGCGCAAGGGCTTCGCAATGTGGACAGCCGGTCAGATATACTTCCACAAAAAGCGGCTTGTTCGCTGCTTTTGCTTTTGCCAAAGCAGTTTGAAAATTTCCGGGTAAAAACTGAATCCCATCAGAACTCGCAGTCTGCGCAGTGGCGACAATTAGCGAAATATTTAGTATGAATATTGTAAGCAGAAATGACTTCAGATATTTACTGTTATACATGAGTGTAGTTTGGATGATGATTCTGGTGTAAAATAATGGAAATATTGATTGATGAAGAAACAGGAATGGGCATATTTTGTCAATACATCATCTATTAGCCGGGTGGAAGCCCCGAGGAGAATCCTTAGGCATATCCCGCGCTTTGCTCAATTGCTTTTTTGGCAGTCATTAGGTGTTGGGAATCAGGATGCAGGGGGAGTTTTTTTAAGAAATGATTCCGTATAACGCCGTTAAATAATTAAACATGCGCCTTTGAATAATTTACAGTATTTTGATATTAAATTGTAATTATCTACCCACAGGTTTGTGTGGTTTCCCAAAACTTGTGGATATCCTTTAACCATAAAATTCCTGAAAACATGGCAGACTGGGGTCCATTAGCTGCTCGGTACGAAACTGAACAGCCTCGTAAAATTCTTGCCCTCGATGGCGGAGGTATCAGAGGTGTTTTGACGCTTGAAATTTTGTATGAAATTGAACAACAGCTGAAAGCCAAATTAGGGAAAGGCGACAGTTTTCGCCTGAGTGATTATTTTGACTATATCGGAGGTACAAGTACGGGGGCAATTATCGCCGCCGGATTGTCGTTGGGCATGTCAGCTGGCCAGCTTCTGGATTTCTACGAGGCAAAGGGTGAAGCGATGTTTGATAAGGCATTTTTATTAAAAAAGGTAAAGTATTTTTACAATGACGGGCCGTTGGTAAAGGAACTTCAGAAGACCTTTGGTACGGGCAATATTTCCGTTCAAAGCGGGGTATTTAAAACCTTGCTGCTCGTCGTGACCATGAACCGTTCGACAGATTCTCCCTGGCCGATCAGCAACAATCCTTTTGCTAAATACAACCTCGTAACGCGCCCGGATTGTAATTTACAAATTCCACTATATCAGCTTGTTAGGGCGAGTACGGCCGCTCCTGCATATTTCCGTCCAGAGACGTTGCAGTGGGATAAGAATAACCCTGAGAAGACATTTGTTTTTGTCGATGGAGGTGTCACGCCATATAACAATCCTGCATTTTTACTGTACCGGATGGCAACTCAAAAACCATATGGTCTGAACTGGAAAACGGGTGAAAAGGAGTTGTTAATTGTATCTGTCGGCACGGGATCTGCGCCAAGCCCGGGTGCATATGACAATATTCTGGAAACAGTTAAAGAACTTCCAAACAACCTCATGTACGCCATGCAAGTGGATCAGGATATCAACTGCCGTACAGTGGGAAGGTGCATATATGGCGCACCGATCGACCGGGAAATGAACGATATGATCCCGCTTGATTCAAATGGAAAGATATTGCCGTTGTCGAGCGAAGCCAATCGTCACTTTAGCTATATGCGTTATAACGCGGATCTGAGTTGGGCAGGTTTGGATGCTTTGGGACTTAAAGATATTGACAGCGACGAGATCAGAGAAATGGACTCTGTTAAAAACATTGCAAACCTGCGGAGAGTTGGAAAAGCGGCAGCGAAGCAAGTAAGTATGGGCCATTTTGCTTCATTTTTGCCGACCGTGCCAACAGTCTGATTCTCACCAATTCCCTAAAAATCAACGATATGTCGTCAGTGTTCATCGTCCGTCCATTTGGAAACCGGCCGGTTCTTAAAAAAATCAAAAATAGCGCGGATACCGAGGTTGTTAATTTTGATTTTGATAAAGTAGAAAAAGAGCTTATCAAACCAGCCATGAATGCCTGCAAGCTTACGGGCGGCACCACGGGTGAAGTCTTTGCGGCCGGTAATATCATGGAGGATATGTTCTCGGAATTATTGCTGGCCGATATCGTAATTGCCGATATTACCATTCATAATGCCAATGTGTTTTATGAATTGGGCATAAGGCATTCACTGCGCGACAAACGGACGATTCTGATCAAAGGTTCTGGTTTTGATGAAACGCCTTTTGATATTATCGGTTACCGGTATACGGCATATTCGAAAGATAATCCGGCAGAAGCGCTCGAAGCGCTGATCAAATCAATGAAGGAGACTATTGAGGGTGATCGTAAGGACAGTCCGGTTTTTAATATTTTACCGCTACTCAAATCTCAGGATCCGGAGAGATTTTTGGCTATTCCGGAAGATTTTGTGAAGGAGGTAAGGATGGCGACAGATGCTAAATTTGAAGGTCGTCTTGCCTTGTTAGCATCGGAGACAGAAGGTTTTAGCTGGAAATTTCCTGCGCTTAGGTTCATCGGAGAAACATTATACAAGTTGAAAGCCTTTGCGAGCGCGAAGTCCATTTGGGAAAAAATTGATTTAAATAAACCTGGAGATAGCGACGCAAATGACAGACTCGCAACAATTTACCAGCGATTGGCGGATTTAGAACTTGCAACCAATACAGGTGGAGCAGATGCGTTGCTCTTTAAATCAGACCTGTCGATTGAAACTTTATTGAAAGACCCGAGCCTGACCGATACCAAAAAAGCCGAGACTTTTGCGCTTAAAGCAAGAAATGCAAAAACGCGTTGGGTAAATTCGTGGAAGGATCTGGAAGGTGATCAATTGGTAAAAATTGCGTTGTCATCGCCCCATCTGACTGATGCTATCAAATTCTATGAAAAGGGATTTTTTCAGAATCTGGATCACTTTTATTCTGGCTTGAACGCACTGGCGTTGCTTTTGATCCTTCTGGATTTGAGTCAGAGAAATCCGGAGGCTTGGGAGTTATTATTTGATAGTAGCTCGGAAGCGCAGCAAAAACGGCTGGAATATACTGATAAGGCTCAGAAATTGGCTCCGGCGGTAAAGTTCTCAATTGAATCCGCCAAGGTGAGGCAAGAGAGTTTGGATAAAATCGATATATGGATCGATATCAGTGCTGCCGATTTGATGTGTTTGACATCCGAAAATGCCGCCCGTGTGGCCAATATGTATACTCGGCTTTTGCCAAACGCCGATAATCAAAGTATCGATTCAATCGTCCGTCAGTTGCGGTTGTTTGAAAAATTGGGATTCAAAACCGCGAACGTAAATGCCGCTTTGGCCGTTTTTCCACCCGTTGACATAAGTCAAAAAACATATTATCTTCTTTTCACTGGTCATATGATCGACAAGCCGGACCGGGCCGAACCAAGATTTCCTGTATCTAAAGAGCTGGCGGTCAGGCAGAAAATCAAAGATCAAATAGAGGCCGAACAAGCAAGGCTGGGGCCTGATCGACCCTTGATGGCAATCACGGGAGGAGCCTGTGGAGGAGATATTCTTTTTCTGGAAGTTTGCCAGGAATTGGGTATTAAGTCGCAGATGTTTTTAGGATTACCTCGCGAGGATTTTCTGCAGTCGTCGGTCGATTTTGCCGGTATAGGTTGGCGGGACAGGTTTGATAAATTGTACCAGGCTTTGCCGCATCCCATATTATCAGAAAACAGTGATTTGCCGAAATGGCTGAGCAAAAAGCCAAATTACGATATCTGGTCGAGAAACAATTTATGGCTTTTAAATAATGCGTTGGTTAATGGAGGCATTAACGCAACTTTGATCGCTGTGTGGGATGGAAAGGGTGGTGATGGTCCGGGCGGAACCGAGCATATGGTGGCTGAAGCAAAGAAAAGAGGAGCTCGTGTTCTCGAAATCGATATCAAAACTGTCTCGGAATAACTTCCGGTCGACTATCAACATTAAAACAAAAACGGGAGATACCTGCCCGTTTTTGCTGTTTATTTTGACTCCTTCAGCACCATATCAATCGTGATCGCGCTTGCGAGAATGGCAACCTTATTTTCATTGTTGGCATAATTGCTATCGATATTGACATTGTACTTGTCGGCCGAGGTGAAAACTTCCTTCATGGCTCCCGCCCATTTTTTGCTGATGGTGCCTATTTGAGCTCCTGACTCGTTTTTGATATTAAAATTCCATGCTTTCCAGTCCCCGGTAATTTCCGCAATTTGTATTTCTGAATTGTTGAATATCCTGAAAACCGGTTTAAAGAATTTGAATTTTTGATTAACAGATCCAATCAGGTTTTCGTTGGCGTCATGAATCTTGATTTTTGACATAAACAGCGTCCATCCACGGGAGATGGTTGCTTCCAGTTGTTCGTCGGTATTTACAATTTCGAGTTTAAATGGAAGAATTGCTTTGTTGATCAGAATTCGCATTAGTTTGTGCCCAAGTGAAATCCTTTGTCGAACAGATCCAATATTTCGACCTGAATCATTATAAACCTGATAGGTGTTTTCGAACTTAAAAAAATTTACTTTTTCGTCAATGAAATAGCTGTGACCTTCAAAAAAACCGGTACTCATACAGGTGGATATAGTGGATGGTGAACCACAAATATACACGAATTCCAGAATGAGAAAAGAGATATAAGTCAAGCTGGGTCGAGGCGCATCAGAATATTTTTTAGCTGGTGTACATGCCTTTTAGAGTGGCAAAGTACAAAATATAGCCATTCGAGCCGGGTGAATTCTCCTATATTCGGAAATGTTGCGTCGCTGCAAGTCATTGATAAATCCAGACTTCCTGCAAGTGAAATCAACCTGTTCCTTATATCAAGTAAAGTTCGGATCGATGTTTCGCGATCATGTGGTCCTTTCGATGGGACGATAAATTCAGGTGCTTTGAGCTTAGTATCAAAGTTCAGGAAAACAGATGCAAGCATTTTGAAGTGCTGATCCGGCGCTCTTTCCGTTGGTTTGGTATTGTTGACAAGTACTTCAGGAAGGCCGCCTTCAGATTTTATCAAATGTTCGGCCAGTTGTCCTGCTGTCCAGCTTTCTTCAAACGGAACAACGTTGAATTCTTCGGCACTGAAAGCCATAAGGGTTTCCAGCAGCTCCAGTGTCGTTTCCTTCAGATCGTTAACGAGTTCTTCCGATGTCATAGCATGTTTTTTTAAGTGTGAACCAGGATAAATCAGAGACAAAACCAGTGCTAAAATCCGGACATTCTTTTCAATTTTTAGCGCGTCTTGTTCAAGCTCCACCTATTTTCAGTGTCGCAATAGTCTCATACCTTTCCTTGGACTTATACGGTCGCTTGTATATCACAATTTTGTCAAAAAATGAGGAGGTCGGGTAGGGAATACTTTCCGCTCTAAACTTATCGAAATAAGCGAATTGTGCGTATCGCGCGAGGGTGAGGTGCAACTTCAATTTCGTAGTTTTTACACCGAGTGCGTCCATCAATGTCTTATTGAATGCAAGTATATCGTCTGGATTTGTGATTGACAAATAGACGGTCAAGCCAGGGAATGATTTGACTTCACCGAAACTTACTGCCACCGGATCCAATCTGCTGATGGTTTCTTGGATCGTTGCAATGATATTCGCGTCGTCTTCATAAGTCACCTTTCCATCGATCGAAATATGATGTAATTTGGTAAGTTGAGAAGCCTTAATTCCTTCCTGCCGTGCTAATAACTCATTGATGTCCTTTAGGGTTTGGATAGTCGGATCGCTAGGGACAAGCAATGGATAATATTCATATTTAACTGCGGATGTTTCGAAAAGGTCGGTTTGGGATTCCATTTCAGGGAATTTAAAATGAATTAGATCCCGAAAATTAGACGTTATGGGGAAGAAAGGCAAGCAGCATTACATGCTATATCGTAAACCCAAAACAGTCAATTGGACTTTGAAATAAATGAAAGATGTAGTTAACAGCTAACGAAGTATTAAAACAGTACCTCGAAGAGTATGAGATTTATCTTCTAAGACAAGCCTAATAGTGAAAGGATATGAGCCAACAGCAACGGGACTTCCATGATACGTTCCGTCCCAAGGTTTTTGATATCCGGTTTTGTCGCTAAAAATTAACTGTCCCCAGCGGTTGTATATCAGGAGCTCAACTTTATCAAATTTCTCAATTCCGCGAATGCTCCACTGGTCGTTAGCGCCATCTCCGTTTGGTGAGAAAGCATCTGGTACCAGTAGCCAGTGAGCGGGGAAAGGAGGCTCGCAGACTATATTGACTTCAACGCTGGACTCGTTGCTGATACAATCACCAATACTGCACGAAGCGCGATATATGTAAACGTCGTCATCTCCCGAAGGCCTGACAGTAGGCGCGCCGGGATTCCAGTTGACCATGGCGCCGGCTATTGAGCACCCTGCATTGAGTGTTACCGTAGTATTCGGGCAAATTTCTGTCTGGCTGGCAGTCAGATTTGACACAAGGTCTACAAAGGGTATGGGAGCAGCCAAATTTAAAGGCGCATTACCCGAGGCTACGGTAAAGGTACCGCCATTCAAATTTTGTATCGTTCCCTGATTGTCTCCAATGTTGCTGTTTCCCGAAGAGTTTTCCATAATTGTCCCCGAGTTGGAAAATCCCGGACCGCCGGAAATAAAACTATTGGAAGCTACATTCAGCAGCGCATGGCAGCCTTGGTTATTGAAAATTCCAGCCTTGTTGTCAATGCCGACACTTCCGATCGCCGCTTTGTCGCCCATCACAATTTGTCCCATGTTTGTAAGGGTACCCGTCCCACGGTTAATGAAGCCAATCACAGTTTCAATATCTGCGGAGGACTGACTGGCATTGTTGATTGTCAGTTTGCTGCCCGAGGTGTTCGTAAATTGTGCGTTATTTGTTTCAAGAGCAAGCCCGATACTTTGAACGTTGGGGTCAGGTACTTTGACGGGAATCAAACTGATATCGATTTTTGAGGAATTGGTAAAGGAACCGGCTCCTACAATCAGGCCTGTGTTCGTCACACTTTCTATTATAATTTCTCCTCCTGTATTGTTTGCAAATGTTTTACCGACACACCAAAGTCCTACTCCTTTCGAAACTTTGATATTGATTTTTGAGTCGTTGATGAAATTTCCACCACTTACCAGACCAGTACTGTTTGTGTTGCTGATCTCAATTTCCCCGCCTTTGGCATTTGTGAAGTTACCAGTCTCAGCCAATTGAAAACCTTCCTGTAAACCAGGTCCGACGGTGGCGATTATTATTTTGCCCTCGTTAACCGTCTTGCCATATGTGATAAAACCGGAGCGTTTTGCCTGCACAATTTTGACCGAAGCACCCAACTTATTCTCGAACGTTCCGTCATTAATGAAGCCCCAAAATCCCATGATATTGGACTTTTCATCTCCAACTATTATGCTACCGCTATTCGTAAGTATTCCATGATTGTATAAGCCGATCTCAGCAAAACTGGAGGAGCTGCTAAATCCTTTGATCCAAAGCTCACCACCGGCGGAAATATTGAGGGTTGCATTTACTTCAATCGCGACAGAATATGCATCAACCGAAGAACTGATCAACGGCTGATTTGGTGCCTCAGGAATTACTACCTGGTCAGTGGACTGTGGTACGGTTCCATTGCTCCAGTTTGATGCAATACTCCAATCATCGCTGGTTCTTCCGGTCCACGTGTTTTGCTGCGCCAAACATGGCGAGCAGGCAAACAGAGCGATCAAGATATAGAGTATTACTTTCATCAAAGACAATTCGGGGATTGTGACGAAGTGCTGGAGTTGTTAAATATAGCTTAAAAGTAGAGTAAGTAAAGCAGGATATGTAAAATTACATCATAGTGTTCGATATATACTAATTTGATAGATGACAAAATATTTTGATAATTACCTTTCATATCTCTGCCATCTGCCTATCAGCTTTAGTATGCATTGTCATTCAGATTGATATCGACGAGAGCCAAACATTCTGCATATACAATGAATTAAGCTTGCCATCTCGTTCACGTCCGAACAAATTTGTACGATTTCGAACATCCTAAAAACGTAAAATGGTTCTTTACGGCCATTTAGGGCAATTTTTAAAACTGGCAAGGTATTTGTCTTGCATAATTATAACTAATAGTTTAAAGCAATGAAGAGGACTTTCCTGGGTGAGTTTGAGGAAATTGTTTTACTCGTCGTGGCGGGCTGCACTGGCGAGGCATATGGCGTAACAATTTTGGAAAACGTTGAGCAATATACCGGTAGATCCATTACTATGAGTGCCGTCCACGCCACACTTTACCGATTGGAAGACAAAGGGTTCTTAAGTTCAGAAATGGGAGGAGCCACCGCGGAAAGGGGAGGGAGAAGGAAAAGGTTCTTCCAGATCACGGCATACGGAAACCGGGCATTGCTGGAAATTCAGCAGATCAGACAGGAACTCTGGCGGGTTATTCCGGCTGAAAA
The DNA here is from genome assembly GCF_056895215.1 of Dyadobacter sp. HNCC25DJ184. NCBI lineage: Bacteria > Pseudomonadati > Bacteroidota > Cytophagia > Cytophagales > Spirosomataceae > Dyadobacter > Dyadobacter sp. HNCC25DJ184. The sequence goes on from NZ_JBXHAQ010000008.1 coordinate 9,548, forward strand.
GTTGCAATTGATTCAATCGTAGTCCTAAAAATCAGAAAGCGATGAATCGAAAGAACTTACAACCGTCAGCACCCCCTAAGTGGGTTGACCAAATTCTGGAAAAATGTTTGGCTCCGCATTTCCTTGAAGATATTTTGGGTGACTTACATGAAAATTATTCTAGACGTATATCAAGAACCGGAATTTTAAGGGCCAAGATTGAATATGCATTCGCGGCATTATTACACTTAAGACCATATTTCTTAAAAAGAAAGCCATCGGAATACTCTCATACACCTTTACTTAGTATCGATATGATCAGAAATTATTTTAAAATAGGAGTCAGGACACTCGCCAAGAACAAGGTATATAGCTTCATAAACATTACCGGGCTTGCCATTGGAATGGCAGTTGCCATTCTGATCGGCCTCTGGATTTTTGATGAAATTTCGTACGACCGAGATCATGAAAATTTCGACAGCATTGCTCAGGTAATGCAGCATCAAACGCGAAACGGCGAAATCGGTACACAGATGGCGATGCCATATCCACTTGCCAACGAGCTTCGCCAAAATTATGGCAGCAACTTCCGGCATGTGATCATGTCTACCTGGTCCAACATGCATATACTTGCATATGGGGATAAAAAAATAAGCAAGTCAGGGAATTATATGGACTCGGAAGCGCCCGAAATGCTAACATTAAAAATGGTGAAAGGGACTTGGTCGGCGCTAAAAGATCCATATTCAATCATGCTTTCTGAATCTGTTGCCAAGGCTTTTTTCGGCGAATCGGATCCAATGGATAAGATCATCAAACTGGACAACAGCCAAAATGTGAAGGTGACCGGAGTATATCAGGATTTGCCATACAACTCGTCGTTCAGAGATCTTGCTTTTGTTGCACCCTGGTCACTCAAGGAAATTACCAGTCCGGATTTGAAAACAATGGAGGATCCGTGGCGGCCCAACAACTTCCAGATATTTGTACAACTGGCCAAAAACACGGATATCGACGCGGTTTCGGCCAACATCAGGGATGTGAAAAAGAAGAATATTCGAAAAGAACAGCTGAAATTCAAGCCTGACGTATTCCTGAACCCAATGAGCAAATGGTATTTGTATTCCACTTTCAAAAATGGAGAAAGGGTAGGCGGAAGGATTGAAAATGTATGGTTGTTTGGTGTGATCGGAGCGTTTGTTTTGCTGCTGGCGTGCATCAATTTTATGAATTTGAGCACTGCCCGTTCAGAAAAAAGATCCAGGGAAGTAGGCATCCGCAAAGCGGTTGGTTCTGTACGACGTCAGTTGATCATCCAGTTTTTTAGCGAATCTTTTTTGGTGGTAGCTTTTGCCTTTATTGTTTGCCTCTTGTTGGTAGTGCTTATCCTGCCGTTTTTCAACGACGTGGCCGATAAAAAACTGGATATACCATGGAATAGGCCGCTATTCTGGGTTGCAGGATTTATTTTCAGTTCAATAACGGCTCTTATCGCAGGAAGTTATCCAGCGCTGTATTTGTCTTCCTTTCAGCCAATTAAGGTTCTCAAAGGCGCATATAAAGCCGGGAAATTTGCCGCTTTGCCGCGGAAAACATTGGTAGTTGTTCAATTTACTGTTTCCATTATACTGATCATCGGCACCATCGTGGTATTCCGCCAGATTCAGTATGCAAAGGACCGGCCGGTGGGGTATACCCGTGAGGGACTGATTACCAGTTATTTATCTACACCTGATATTCACACCCACTTCGACGCAGTCCGCAGCGAGTTAAAAAGCTCCGGCGCGATTGTAAATATGGCCGAATCGAGCAGTCCAACAACGAATTCGTGGTCTAGCACAAGTGGAATTGTTTGGAAAGGAAAAGATCCGACATTTTCTGTTGACTTTTTTTTCAATGAGGTTTCACATGATTATGGAAAAACGGTGGGATGGAAATTCATTGATGGCAGAGATTTTAGTCAAGAATTTGCCACCGATTCTTCGGGTTTGGTGATCAATGAAACCGCAGCCAAATTTATGGGTCTGAAAAATCCTGTGGGTGAAAACATGATGTGGTTTGACGAGCCTGTCCATGTAATCGGTGTTGTGAAGGATATGGTTGTCAATTCCCCCTATGAGCCAATCAGGCCATTGATATACAGTCTTGCTTCTGATCAGGGCGGGGTGGTGACCATGAGAGTCAATCCGGCAATAAGTACCACGGAGTCACTGAGCAAGATTGAGGCAGCTTTCAAAAAATATGATCCTGGCGCTCCTTTCCAATATAATTTCGTGGATCAGGAATACGCTGGCAAGTTTTATTATGAAATGCGCATTGCGAAGCTTACCACTTTTTTCTCCATTCTCGCCATCATCATTAGCTGTCTTGGGTTGTTCGGAGTAGCCTCATTTATCGCAGAGCAACGGACCAAGGAAATTGGCGTAAGAAAAGTTTTGGGAGCAACCGTAATGAATGTCTGGGGAATGTTATCGAAAGATTTTGTTTTTCTGGTACTTATTGCCCTCATGTTAGCAACGCCTGTTTCGTATTACTTCCTTGATAACTGGCTTCAAAAATATGAATATAGAACCAATATTGCCTGGTGGATATTTGCTGTAGCAGGCCTGGGTACGATGATAATCACTTTATTGACCGTCAGTTTCCAGGCGATCAAAGCCGCGACTATAAATCCGGTCAAGAGTTTGAGATCTGAATAGTACGTTGTCATATACCCTATGGACAGATTCGTGAGAGTCTGCCCATAGGGTTACTACTTTTGTCGACCACGACGACTGCTGAATCTACTTAACTTTGGCGCGTATCTCCTCGCGAGGTATCAGGAATTTGCAGGTGATTGTTTGAAGGATGTTCTGCAATTAAGACGTGGTCCTGATGTGACTCAGGTCACCAAGCACTACCATTTCTCAAAATAAAACCAGCCCCAATCGATCCAAACAGATTTTTAGCAGGTATATTATGATAGTTCAACCCGCTGAGATCATGAAAATTAATATAATATTTCTGCTTTTTGCGTTTCTTTCAATCGCATGTAAGGAGAGCGAAAATGAAATACCTGCTACCTCAAATCCGACTACAAACACCCCGGATACAGGCAAAGGCAAGCGCTATTTAGCGTTGGGCGACTCTTATACCATAGGCCAGAGCGTATCGATCCCAGAACGTTGGCCAGTTATATTGGCCAAAAATTTATCAAACCAGAATGTCAAAGTTTTGTCGCCCGATATTATTGCAGTCACAGGCTGGACAACTGCTAATTTGCTGACAGCGATCGAAAATGATAATCCCCCGAAAAACTATGACCTGGTATCATTGTTGATTGGCGTGAACAACCAATATCAGGGGCAATCCATTGATACTTTCAGAAAAGAATTTAAGCAGCTACTCCGTAAAAGTATCGAATTGGCCGACGGTGAGAGCAAACACGTTTTTGTATTGTCAATTCCCGATTGGGGAGTGAGCAGATATGGAGCTAGTTACGATCGAAAAGAGATCGCCAAAGAAATAGATCAGTTTAATAAAGTGGCAGAAGAGGAATGTATGAGTGCTGAAATACTCTTTATCAACATCACCGAAATTTCTAGGACTGCTCTCAACAACCCCTCAATGATCGCGAGCGATGGTCTCCATTTTTCCGGTCAAATGCACCAGTTGTGGGTGGATGCAGCACTTCCGAAGGTGAAAGCGAGGCTTTAAAATGTTTATAGGAGTTATATTCGTAAATAACTGGTTAGTTGTTAGTTACATTGGCTTATTACCATTGCTGGATTATAATTCCAATCTGATTATCCATCAACGCAAACTCTTTCGCACCCCAGGGCCTGAGGGTCACTTTGGGCAGGTTAGGGTGTAGCAGTTCCGGAAATTTTTTTGAAACATTGTCATACACTTCTTCAATATTTTCGGTGACAAGCCTGAATTCCGGATGGTCCTGTTTCGCATATTCTTCATTCTGAAAAATATTCACCCGCAGTCCATCTTTTTCAACCACGCAGAAAGGATTAGCTGAATTAATTTCACTATACCCGATCGTAAATTCCAGACAATCGACAAATGTTTTTATCCCAGATTGGATGTCGGGATAAAAGACGTTGGGAACCAGTTTTGTGAATTTCATTGGAATAGCGATGTGTTTGAATTTATATGCTTACAACGTCAAGTTATATAAAAAATGAAAGAGTTTGTTATTCTCGAAGTGCCCCTTCTGAAAGATCCTTTTATTGATCCAGAGAGATATTCGTTTTCGGAAACCGACGCCTGACAATCAGATAGGCCACGAGTAAATTAGGAACCCAACACAACCAGGCTACAATAGTATATGCTTTTACAAAATCACCAAAGATGATAATTAAAATAGGAAGCCATATGCGCAGTGTCACCGCGGCGAGGCAGGCAGCGTAACTATATATCATCATCTTCTCATGTCCGACAATTGACCTGTTCCGAATCTTGACATAAGCATTCACAGTAGTGCTAAACCATACTATTCCCAGGCAGATAAAGCCAATTGAAGGTATAATTCCACCGGTAGCATTAAACGCGATGAATATACCAGCTAGTGAACTGATAACGACCGAGACCAAGTAAATTATCCCAACTCGCCGATGGATGTTAAGATATTTGTTTCGCCAGCCCGGACTGAATTGAGTCCAACCTGTTAATAAGGCAACTCCACCCAAAACAATGTGCGTAAAAAAGCCAAAGTGCCATATTTTGTTGGCGAGTAGCTCGTCGGACTTTGAACCCAATAATCCGAATTTTGCATCATTGAAAAAGTATATGAGCGGGTAAAGTCCTATCACGATTGCAAGGACTGCCATTAATAGCCATAAAACCTTTCTTGTCATTGTTTTGACTGGGTTTGATTTAGTAGAATCCTTACAATTTATTACCGGATGTGGGTAATCCGTTCATCGTCATAATCGTCTGGCTCGGGTAATTGATGACAAAAGGTACCTTCCTCCCAATACTGACACTGGTGCAAAAATGAATATGGCCAACAACTGAGTCCAATGGCTGCCTTCTGCTTTGAAATATGAAAAAGTGGCAAAACCGGCGATGATTATTGCTAGTATATAATTTATTGTCAGGTTCTTAGGTTTGGATATAAGCTGCGCAATATACCCACAGGCGAATGAAGATACGACTCCATATATCGCCGTTATGATCATGAAGACAATAGTCGCTTCGCTGTGAGGTCTTTGTCCTGAAATTTTAAAAAATGCAAGAGATGTCACTACAAAAATGAGGTAGCCGACAACTATCGCTAAGATGTTTCTGATCATAAGTTTTTGGATGGGCCTCGATCCCCTCAAGTAGCATCAGACGTTGATATGCAATTTTGAATCCAAAATAAAGATTTTTTGCCGACCCGCATCTTTCAACGTGCCGAATATCCGGCAAATACTTTTTTTACCATCAAATCTTCATTACTGTCGTCCAGGATTACAACCTGATAGCTATCGCCGCCTTTTGCAACTTTGATCACGATATGTCCTTTGTCACTTTTCAATTTGTCGAGCATTTCGCCGATTACCAACTTGTTGGCTTCCAGCATATCTGTCGCGAAAACGTCACGGTCTCCTGCGTAAATCTGCTGGTTGTATATTCTCGCCAATACATCGTGGCCCGGGTGGTCGGATGACCAGGTAGGGATAACAATAACACGAGGTCGCAGCGCTGCGAGCAGGGATTCATTTTGTGAATCTCTGTTTCCATGGTGGTCAAGGATATGCGCTTCCACCGGACCGACAATTTTGGAAACCGGCGTTTCAACATCATTCCAAAGGGGCGCGCCAAATTGCAATACCCCCGGCATATCACCGCCCGAGAAATAATCAAATTTGCCGTAACTAAGTCTGATACCAATACTGCACATATTTTCAGATGGATATTGGCCGGTTTTCAGGCTTTTCAATTCCGGGAAAAGTGAGCGCGTATTCGTTCCCAAGCCAGTCCACAGTTCACCGTTCGCAATGATATTTCTGACTTCAAAAATTTGCGTATATGAGGCCGCGTTTCTTTTTAAGGTTATCTGGTCATTGTGCCCTGGTTTACTTTGCTCGAAAGTGATTCCATTTTTACTTTTCCAATCGACAAACTTTTTGTAATTCTTCATCACATTATCATTCTGCGCCTGAGGGTAAGAATAATCCGGATAGCCACGGTCGATGATTTTTTGAATAGGTATATACTCCGCAACCTCTGTGATTCCGGCCAGCATATAGTCGCCATTAGCCGCTTTTGCCGACTTGTCAAACGGCATACCCATATGGTCGTCATGAAAATGAGTGATTTGAGCGTAATTCAAAAAGGGTTGCAATTGGGCGTTCGTCATCACCTTCCGGATATATCTGGCTATCCATTCGCCGGGTTGTCTCTCGCCGCTCGGAGCCGCTTTGGTATTGCGGGCACTTTGAGTTCTCGGATCGGTGGGGTCCAGCGCACCAGCGTCGATGAGTAAGGTGGTGCCGTCAGGAAGCAGAAAAAATGTGGCATTTCCCCGACCGGTATTGATATGGTGAATTTCCATTTCGCCCTCTTTCCATGCCGGAAGCGATTCTCCTGCTTTTTGAGCAAGGGCATTGAACAGGAAAAGGTGAGAAAATATGAAAAGAGCGAAAAAGCGAAGGGCGTGAAATTTCTGAGCCATGGAATTAGATGTCTTTGGAATAGAATAAAGACAAATTACGGGCAGAAATACCTGCTAAGGTTAACGGTTGGATGATGATAACAAAAACTTAAACTGCACGATTAAACTAAGAGTTAAGAGAGTACCACGCAGGGTTTCGCGGAGTTTTTTTTTTCCCCTCATCCTTTCTCCCTTTCTTCCCTTTTCACCCTTCTTCCCAATTAGCTCAAAATATCCTTAACAACCTTCCCGTGTACATCCGTTAATCTGAATCTCCGGCCTTGGAATTTGTAGGTAAGTCGCTCGTGATCAACTCCCATCAGGTGCATTAGCGTTGCCTGAAAGTCATGCACGTGAACTGGATCTTTGACGATATTGTAGCTGAAATCGTCCGTCTCGCCGTAGCTGATACCTGGTTTTACACCGGCGCCGGCCATCCACATAGTGAAGCAGCGGGGATGGTGATCACGACCATAATCGTCTGCTGTCAGCTTGCCTTGAGAATATACCGTCCGGCCAAACTCACCGCCCCAGACAACAAGCGTATCATCTAAAAGACCACGCTGTTTGAGGTCGATAATGAGCGCAGCCGTTCCCTGATCGGTGGTTTTACACTGGTGCGCAATATTTTTTGGAAGCCCGCCGTGATTGTCCCAGCCCTGATGGTAAAGCTGCACAAATTTCACATCCTTTTCCAGTAATTTTCTGGCAAGCAAACAATTGGCGGCATATGTTCCGGAATCCCGGCTATCAGGGCCATATAGATCGAAAACCGAATCCGGCTCGTCGTTTGTATTCATTACATCGGGAACAGAAGTCTGCATCCGGTATGCCATCTCGTATTGAGCAATCCGCGCTTCCACTTCCGGATCACCATATGGTTCATTCTGAATCTGATTCAACTTGGAAAGATAGTCCAGCATTTCCTTCCTGTCGGCGCCATCATATCCTTCGGGATTATTGAGAAACAAAACCGGATCTTTGCCCGACCTGAATTGCACGCCCTGATGCTTGGATGGCAAAAATCCATTCCCCCAAAGCCGCGCGTACAGTGGTTGATCTTTCGAGCCATTTTTTGATACCAAAACAATGAATGTCGGCAGATTGTTATTGTCAGAACCAAGCCCGTAACTCATCCACGAACCGATAGAAGGACGTCCGGGAAGCTGGTTACCTGTTTGGAAAAATGTAATTGCCGGATCATGGTTAATTGCCTCAGAATTAATCGACTTGATCACGCAAAGTTCATCAACAACCTTGGCAGTATGCGGCATTAGTTCGCTCACCCAGGTTCCACTTTTGCCATGCTGGCTAAAATTGTAAATCGACGGTACCATCGGCAAAGCGCTCTGATTGGCACTCATTCCTGTTAAACGCTGGCCCTTTCTGACTGAATCCGGTAGATTCTGACCTGCTAGACTCACCAGTTTGGGCTTATAATCAAAGGTTTCAAACTGGGAAGGTCCTCCAGCCATAAAGAGATATACCACTCTTTTCGCTTTTGGCGCAATATGTGGTAAAGCTTTCAGAATTGCCTGTTCAAAATTCTCTTCACTTTCAATTGGAATAGGCGAATCAGAAGCAAACAATTTATTTGCTCCCCACAAAGAACCCAGTGCAGCAGCACCCAGCCCCAAAGAGGTTTTTGTCAAAAACTGCCGCCGGTCAAGCTTCTGATTAAGTTTGTTGAACTCGGGGGTATGAAGTCGAAACTCGTCGTGATGATGTCCCATATTATCTTTTGGTGAGAGTAGCGTCGGAGTTGAGTATTGTGCTCGAAACCACGGCGTTAGCTGCTATTAATGCCTTATTCAGTTTTGGATCTGTTTTATACTGACCTTCTGAAATCCATCCTTTTGACTTCTCTGGATTTGCTTTAAATTTTTGGTATTCGATATCTTGTAATTTTTCCAGCAGATCGATTTCCTTTTTCTCAGGCGTTCTTCCTGTCAATTTTCGATAGGCAGTTGTAATAGCCGTTTTCTTATCGGATATCCTTGCCATTTGCTCGCCAAGCACTTTCATCGCTTCGTTGAAAGTCGGATCGTTGAGGGTTACCAATGCTTGCAAAGGAGTATTGGTGCGCTGTCTTCTCACCACGCAAAAACTCCGGGACGTACCGTCGAAAGTGGAGAGGGTAGGATTTGGAACCGTTCGTTTCGCAAGTATATAAAGACTTCTTCGATACACCGATTGTCCTGAATCGGGGGTATAGGTAGCACTATTAATTTCCCACAAACCCTCTGGTTGATAAGGTTTTATACTTTTTCCGCCAATTGTGCTATTGAGTAATCCGCTGGCAAACAAGGCATTATCACGGATCATTTCTGCACTCATCCTGTTCGCAGGACCATGAGATAACCATCGATTTTCAGGATCTTTTTCTCTGGATTTCGCATCGCCGCGCGAACTTTGCCGGTAGGTAGCAGACATTACAATGAGCTTATTCAGTTTTTTAACATCCCATCCTGAATCCTGAAAAGTAATTGCCAACCAGTCCAGCAGCGCAAGATGGCTCGGCATTTCTCCCTGATTACCGAAGTCTTCTGTCGTTTTTACAATACCAGTTCCAAAGAAATTTTGCCAGAAACGATTAACAGCCACTCTCGCGGTCAATGGGTTATTTTTGTCGGTCAGCCAAAGTGCCAGCCCATATCTGTTTTTAGGCAAATTTTTTGGGAAAGCCAGAACCGATTCGGGTGTATTCGGGAAAACTTCCGGCCCGAACGAATCATAATTTCCACGTAAAAGGATATGAGACTTTTTACGGATCGGCGACTCTCTCATCACCATAATCTCGCGTATATTTTCTGTCGAATCAGCCAATTGTGATCGAAGAGCTACCAATTTTCCCCATTCTGAAAGTGCAATCGGAGATATAGCGGCGTCATAATATGCTTTCAGATTTGCCAAATCCGCCGGCTGCATTTTCGCTACCGCCGAGCTCCATGACGCTTTTCCGGCCAGAATTTTCACCTCAAAAGGGGTTAGGGTCCGGTTGTAAACCACAATATCGTCCACTTTCCCGTTCTTGAAGCCCAGTCCACGCCACCATCCGCCAATCTGAAGGCCAGGTTCTGGATCCCTTTTGAAAAGTATATCCTTAGTCAGCTGATCCATAGTGGTTTGCATCGCCAATTCATTCCCGTCCAGGAATAATTTCAAGCCTTTCGCCGCAGACGAGCCATCATACGTAATCGTAAGTTGTATCCATTTTTCTTTCGGAATATCCTGAATAGAAACTTTTGTAATCGCATCCGAAGGACTCGTATGGGCCATATTGAGTTCCAGCTTGTTATCTTTCAGATACAGGTGATATCCCCTGAAATTATACAATCGTTCCGCCTGACTTTTATGCAAAATCACGCCTTCACGCAAATCAGCCGGGATATTGATTTTAATGCCAATTGAAAATGGCTGCGATTTCCTAAAAACTCCTGTTTTACCCAAATCGAGAAAAGTATCGCCGTCCAGCAAAAGTCCGGTTCCATTTTCCGTTTTTATAAAAACCGGAGCCTCGCCTGGCTGCCCTGCATCCCGTTTCATCACGCCAACGTCAATAGATGCTTTTGTGCTTTTAAGTGATTGGTTATCAAGTGAATATTTGGCCTGTAATCCGTTTTGTGGGATATCTTCCTTGGTCAGTTTTTGGTAGAGCCCCTTTTTCAACCATTCATCAAAACCTTTCTGATCGGCTGTTGCTACCACCGAAAGCTGTTGTTCCTGCGTCTTGATTTGAGATTTGATATAGTCCAATGTTTTGCTTTGCTGGTCAGTAGGAAGCATCAGCGTTGGCGTAGGAAGCGCGTCGTTCCACGATATCTGACCAGCTTCTTTCACATTGTTGAAAAAGCTGAACAACTCATAATAGTTCTTTTGGGAAATCGGGTCAAATTTATGGTCGTGGCATTTCGCGCATCCAACCGACAGCCCCAGCATCGCGTCCCCAAAAGTGTTTGTGCGGTCTACAACATACTCAGTTTGAAATTCTTCCTCAATAACTCCTCCCTCCATATTCTGTTGATGATTGCGATTGAAGGCTGTGGCGATCAGCATATCCTTGGTGGGCTTCGGCATCAAATCACCTGCCAATTGCCAATGGACAAATTGGTCATAGTGCATGTTTTTGTTAAAAGCATTGATCACCCAATCCCGGTACGGCGACATATCCCGCAGTCTGTCAACAGTATAGCCGTGAGAATCAGCAAAACGAGCCAGGTCAAGCCAATCTACAGCCATTTTTTCGCCATAATGGGCCGAAGCCAGCAAACGATCTACCTGTTTTTCATATGCGTTTGGAGATTGATCGGCTAAAAATGCGTCGGTTTCATAAGGAGTAGGGGGCAGACCAGTCAGGTCAAGTGAGAGGCGGCGCAACAGCAATTCCTTATTCGCTTCGGGCGAGGGCGTCAATTTTTCCTTTTCGAGTTTTTCCAATACAAAATTGTCGATCGGATTGCGCACCCACTTATCATTCGTTTCAGGAATTTCAGGTTTTTCGGGTTTTACAAAAGCCCAATGCGGTTTATATTCCGCGCCATCCTCAATCCATTTGATCAAAATCGCCTTTTCCTTTGCTGTCAGTGTAAGGTGAGACGCTGGAGTTGGCATCATGTATTCGGGATCGCCAGACATGATCCGGTGGTAAAATTCACTGTTGGCCAGACTTCCGGGATCGATAGCGACTTTGCCCTTATTTTCTGGTAATTCTGAATACGCAACTTCCTTAACATCAAGCCTTAATCCTGCTTTTTGTTTGCTTTTATCCGGGCCGTGACAGGCGAAACATTTATCGGAAAGTACAGGTTTTACATCCTGATTATAGTCCAGTTTTTTTGGGAGTTCGTCGTATGCGGTTTGAATATCATCAGGAAGATCGGGTCCGCATGACATCAGGATTGTCAGATATCCTGCTACTAAAAGTAACTTTCGCAGCAACATTATAATGGGTTCAGGAATAGTTTAGATCAAATATATAATATAAATTTTTGTGTATTTAATACAATATTGACCATTCCTTGACTGGTTTTTGAATTTGGGGATAAAATTTGGTTTAAACGCAGTATTCGGGGGGTGATTCGCGGAGTTGCGCTGAGTTTTATTTGAGTTTAATTGTCCTAAGTTCAAGATAGGAAATAAAGGATGTACAGAATCTTACGTACTATTTTTTCACTGCGTAACTCAGCATGCCCCTCCCATTATTCTGCGTTTAAAACACCGTCAGGCTTTTTTTGGAAGCTATATATAAGGTACCCCAACGCTGGCAAAATGAATACACTGCCGATCAGTAGCGCCATAGCCAATGCATATATCGCTTTTTCCTGGCCGCTGTGCTCGAGCAGAGAAAGATATCCTCCATTTTTTAGCAATACAATTCTCGGAAAGTGCCGGAATGTGGTGGTAAGCAAAATCATGGTAACCTGAAAACCGGCTAATGGTCTCAGCCATTGAATGTTGCCGATATAAAGAAGATACCACATCAGCATCAGAGAAAGTGTTGCAGAAACAATAGCAGTTCTTCCCACCCAATTTCCGAAAACCCATTCCATCAAAGGAATATTCTCCCTAAAAGCGGAGCCAAAAACCAGGATTCCGCAGACAACAGCAGCAATATTGAAAAACTGAGCTTTGTGCGCAAAACGCAGCCGTTCGTCATCTGTTTTTGCTTCGCCAATAAGATAAACCGCGGCAAGGAAACCGCAAATGGACACAGTAAACAGGCCAACGGAAAATGAAAAAAGGTTAAGCCAGCTGAAAATATACGCTTCCATAAACGTCTTTGCATCCGTATCAATATGCCCGGAAACAGCGCTTCCGGCGATAATTCCTAGAAAAAGCGGCGTGATGAAACTGGAATATTCGAAAATGGGCGTGTAAATATTTTGCATATCATCCTTAATCGCGTCGTAATGCCGGAAAGTAAAGGCGGTTCCCCGCGCGATAATTCCTAAAAGCATGACTGTCAATGGGATATGGAGGTATATTGACATTGTGGAATAAATCACCGGAAAGCCTACGAACAATATTACAATCGCAATAATGAGCCACATATGGTTGGCTTCCCAGATCGGCCCGATGGCTTCGTAAAGCGTATTTGTTGTTCGGCCCTTGTTTTTTCGTGATGTAAAAAGCTCGATAATACCCGCCCCGAAATCGGCCCCGCCAAAGAGAAGATAAAGTAAAATAGAGGCCCAGAGGTATGTGATGACGACGTAAAGCATGGAAAAAGGGAGATTTGGATTAACAATTGTCGGTGTAACTTGACGGCGATTGGGCTTAATGGCTAACGGTGAAAAGGTTAAAGAAGGCGTTTTCGCTTAATTCTTCTGGCTTCAGCATAGTGCGTGAAACTGATACTAACTACCTTGCTGTGAAAAAATTTGATCTTAACCCTTTAACCATTAAGCTACTTTTCCGGCACGTCGTAAAGTATTCCCACCATTTTAATCTGACGATAAAGCATGAAAATGACGATAACGGCCAGCGAGACATATACTGCCGAAAATATATAAAATGAATATACTATTCCCGGCATAGGCGTCACGGCGTCCGATGTTCTCATGATTTTGTGGATGATCCATGGCTGCCTGCCGACTTCGGTTACTGTCCAACCGGCTTCGACTGCGATGAAACCTAATGGCGTGGCTGCGACGAAACATTTTAATAACCAGCCATTTACCAGCCATTGTTTTCTTTTCCAAAGGGCAAAAAAATACAGTAGTGCGATCAGCATCATCACCATTCCCATACCGACCATCACCTGGAAAGCATAATGTGTGACGGCCACGGGCGGTTGTTCATTTTCTGGAAAAGCATCCAAACCTGTTACTTCTGCAGTGAAATTTCCATGCGCCAAAAAGCTCAGAAAGCCAGGAAGCTTGATGGCGTAGTTTACCTTTTTTTTCTTTTCGTCAGGTATACCTCCAATAATTAGGCTTGCTTTTGGTTCCGTTTCAAAATGTGCCTCCATTGCAGCCAGTTTGGCTGGTTGCCGAATGGCAACATCTTTGGCTGAAATGTCACCGCTTAAGGGTTGTATCAAAGCCGCGACACAGCCAAATATAGCTGCAATTGTGAACGATTTGGTATGGAATTGAACATTTTTGGCTTTCAGGATCATGAGCGCATGAACACCAGCTACTGCGAAACCGGTGGCGGCGAATGCGGCAATTGTCATATGAAGAGCTTGCGAAAACCAGGCATCATTAAACATGGCGGCAATCGGATCGATATTGGAATATACCCCATCTTTATAATCAAAACCAGCCGGACTGTTCATCCAGGCATTAGCTGCGACGACCAGAATTCCAGAAGCCAATCCGCTTACCCCAACGATAACACCGGTGATCCAGTGAAACCATTTATTGAAGCGATCCCAGCCATATAGAAAGAACCCCAGCGCGATTGCTTCAATAAAAAACGCGGTCCCTTCTAGTGAAAATGGCATGCCGAATATCGGTCCGGCATGTTGCATAAATTTTGGCCAGAGCAACCCCAGTTCGAAAGACAAAACGGTACCTGAAACTGCACCAGTAGCGAAAAAAATAGCAACACCCTTCGACCAGACTTTCGTCACATTCTTGTATACAAGTTGACCAGTTCTGAGGTAGTAAAAGTGAGAAACGGCCATAAAAAACGGCATGACCATTCCGATACAGGAAAAAACGATATGAAAACCCAGCGAAAGGGCCATTTGCGAGCGTGCGGCAATAAATTCATTCATGGTATTGAGTTTTCAACCTGTCTGGAAATGCCTTATTAATAACTGATTTAAGAAAAAATATTAATATGGAAAAGGCTCGTAGCGGTGACTTAAAACTACTCATGGATTGCGGTAATTGCTATAAAAAAGTGGTTTAATAAATTGAACTTTTAAGTCGTCAAGGGTTCAGCTCGTTTGATTCTTTTGCAAAGGGCGCTATGCTTAAAAAATATCTGACCCCACCGTGGCCTGGGTCTTGTCATGCCAATTATATTCTTGCCTCGCGTTTCCCTCGATCATATCGAACCCCTGAAGGTCTCGCGGAGACACGGGCCACGGTTTTGTCAATCGAGGAGTTAAGTGTCCCCATATATTATATTTCAAATTTCCCATTTATTGCTCAGTCAGTAGGAAACAAAAGACCTCCGGCTTTTAGCTTGAAAGATATTTCTCCTATGGCTGACCTGTCTCGTCGTCATTTTCTGATTTCCTCTGTTGGCAGCTTGTCAACTATCGCGTTATCGGGATTTCACTCTACTGATAATAATCAATTATTACGCCTCGGCGGACCCATTTTTCTCAAATCAGATGATCCGGTTGAATTGGCCCGCGAGCACCGGCGGTTGGGATACAGTGCGGCATATGTTCCCAAACTGGCAATAGGAGAAACCGATAAAATTGCTGCTGTTCGCAAAGCATATGCGGCTGAAAATGTGGTGATTGCCGAAGTTGGAGCGTGGGTAAATATGCTCGATGCGGATTCGGAAAAACGAAAGGATAATATCAAATATGTGACCGAACGTCTGGCATTGGCGGAGGAGATTGGCGCGATCAATTGTGTCAACATTGGCGGTTCATACAATCCCGCGCAGTGGGATGGACCCGATCCCCGTAATATGACGACCGAATATTTCGATGCTACAGTCGAAAATGTCAGAAAGGTGATCGATGCGGTGAAGCCGAGTCGCGCCAAGTTTTCACTGGAAATGATGGGATGGAGTTTACCAGACGGGCCAGACTCGTATCTGAAATTCATCAAAGCAATTGACCGTCCGGCTTTTGGGGCGCATGTTGACATCGCCAATATTTTGAACAGTCCGGATCGATATTATAATAACACGCAGATTATCAATGAAACTTTCAAAAAGCTGGGCAAATGGATCACATCCTGTCACGCGAAAGATGTGTACGGAAAAGATGTTCATTTCGCTGAAACCATGCCTGGGAAAGGGGGAATGGATTATAGCGCCTATCTAAAAAACATCGTCGCCCAAAATCACGCTATTCCCCTGATGTTGGAACATCTTAGAACCCCTGAAGAGTATGACCAGGCGCGGGCATATGTAATGAAAAAGGCAGCGGAATTAAATATTAAATTGGCATGAAAGAACTTTAAATACGCTGAAATAAAAGCCTTTCGTTCAGCATTAATCTAAAAAAAACTAATTCCTAACGGCTAACAGCTACCAGCTAATAATGAATAGATTCAAAATATTACTTTCAATTATTTTAGCCGGGAGCTTTGAAGTGGCAGAAGCTCAGCAGGCGCATATCAATCTGGATTGGAATCCTCAGAAAAACACTCAAAATCTATTGCCGTTTGGAGCGTCGGTGATATCGCCGGAAGTGCATGACGATCATAGGATTACCTTTCGGATTAAAGCTCCTGAAGCCGGTAAAGTTGCGTTAACAGGTGGGCCGATTTTACTTGCCTTAAAACAAAAGGATCCTATTCCCTTTTCAAAAGGAGAGGATGGTAACTGGACGCTGACGGTTGGGCCTGTTAAACCGGATATGTATGTATATAAGTTGATTGTGGACGGTGTTACAGTTGTGGATCCCAATAATACTTTCGTCGGTTCGGGGAACCAACCAGGATATGGGACGGTAATTGTCCACGGCGACGGGCCAGCATATTATGATGCGAAACCAGTTCCTCATGGCACAATTACACGCCATATTTATCATTCGAATGTGCTGCAAGGTGAACGTGAAATGTTTGTTTACACCCCGCCCGGATATGATATCAAGAAGAAATATCCTGTGCTGTATCTGTTAGGAGGAAGCGGTGAATTGGCGGAAATGTGGAGTCAGGATGGGCGGGCCAATTTTATTGCGGATAACCTGCTTAGCGAAGGTAAAATGACGCCGATGATTATTGTTATGCCAAATAATCAGGTCTTTCACCGTAGTTCACCCGATCACGTGAACAAGACTTTTGACCTTTTTGAAACTGAATTGAAGAAGGAAATTATTCCGCTGACCGAGAAGAGCTACAGCGTAAAAAGTGATCAAAAATCTCGTGCAATTGCTGGTTTGTCGATGGGCGGACGGCATACGCAGATCATCGGTTTTAGAAATGTAGATCTCTTTAGTTCGTTCGGTATATTGAGTGCTGGAGATTTGGAGGCAGAGAAGGTCAATGCGTCATTTTTAAACGATCCGAATATCAGAAAGAAAGTTGGCTATATACTGATTGGCTTCGGGCCTCAGGAAGTTGATTTTGTCGGAAAACGTTCGGAGGCAACCCATTTAGCGCTGGAAAAACACGGCATTCCGCACGACTACTATATAGGTGGCGACGGCGCTCATGAATGGAGTACCTGGAGACATTTACTTTATTATAACCTGCTGCCCAATTTGTGGAAGGTGAAGTAATGCTTTTTTTAATATACTTCAATTAAATGCGTTGCGAACGCAGAACCATTGGGAACCGATTTCAAATCGGCTCCAGCGGTCCCGCGGTTTTATATCCATTATAGCGGTTTATATCACAAACGTCGACTCATTGGTCTTGTTAATGTCCCGTTAAAAACTGTTTAACTTGCTTCCGAATTTCAGTATCGTTAAATTTGAGTTGCCACGTTCGACAGTCATATGATTTTGTTGCCGATATCTGAAAAGCCGGAAGAGAACCAGCATTATTTCCAAAATCCATATTGCAGGGAGATCTTGGAAGTATATCCCGCATTTTATGGACGAGTCGGTTTTACTCCCCCCTGGATCGGCTATTTCGCTGAATTGGACGGTGTGTTGGTAGGTTGCGGCGGTTTCAAAGGAAGTCCAAAAAATGGTATCATCGAGATTGCATACGGAACTTTTGAAGAGTTTCGGCAACAGGGAATCGGAACCGAAATATGTCGCTTGCTTACGCAACTTTCTCTCCAGACTGACGCGCAAATTGTGGTATCTGCCCGAACACTTCCGGAAAGTAATTTCTCAACGCGCATACTTGAAAAGAATGGATTCGTATCGACAAATCATGTTTGGGATGAGGAAGATGGTTATGTAATGGAGTGGTTTTATAAGGGTAACTAATTTAAAATGACGCCTGCATCGAAGTCGCGGGGATGTCCTGACATCCAGTTTTACTCTGGATGGTTAGTGACACTTGGCAACAATAGGCTTAGGATATCTTAAATTAAAGACAGCTGTTTGGTACAGTATATCAAACACATTAAAGATTGTTCATGTCAAATATTAATGTAATTATTGAAGAAAGGCCAGCTGATATTGGCAACTTTCTGGTTGGTCGACTTTTGCCTTTCAGGGACAAACGAATGGTGGGTCCGTTTGCATTTATTGACCATATGGGGCCAGCCAATCTGAACGAATATCAGAATATTGACATCGGCCCACATCCCCATATAGGCCTTTCAACTTTGACATATCTGTTCGAAGGGGCGATTATGCATCGTGATACGTTGGGGTCAAACGTGGAAGTAAAACCAGGACAAGTGAATTGGATGACCTCGGGAAAAGGGATTGTCCACTCTGAAAGAACACCTGAATATCTGCGACATACCGATAAAAAGCTTCATGGATTGCAGATCTGGGTTGCATTACCGAAAGCCCTGGAGCAAATGGAACCTTCTTTTTATCATGCTAATGCGGAGGATATACCCTCCTGGGAATCGGACGGGGTGCATTTCAAGCTCATCGCTGGAAAGGTAATGGGGTATGAGTCGCCAGTCCCTGTTTACAGCGAGCTTTACCTTTTAGAAATTAAGTCGGACCAGCGGCAAACTGTGAAAATTGGTACTGAGCTTCTTGGAGAGACGGGTTTGTATATCCTCGAAGGGAGTATCGAAAATGACGGAAATATTTATGAACCCAAAAGAATCCTGGTCGCCAAGGAGGCTTCTCTTTGTGAGTTCGTGATGGAGGCGGGGACAACCGTGTATCTGTTTGGAGGAGACCCATTTGAGGAAGAACGTATTATATTCTGGAATTTTGTGTCCTCCGATAAAGCTCTGATCGAAAAAGCAAAAGAAGACTGGCAGGCCGGGCGATTTCCCGTTATTGAAGGTGAAACAGATCCGGTTCCATTACCGCTGCCGCCGTTGGGAGTGAAGTTGAAAAGTTGAATCGGAGGATACCTGGTCATTGTGTTCAAAAAAACTCACAACGGTTACAACTAATTCACTTCAATTCGACTCTTGGTTTTAAATAGAATTTCTCTGTCATGAAGAATATTATTGTATTCCTGATATTGATCCTTGCAGGAGCTGCTTGTAAGAAATCAAGTTCCGAAATTGACCCCGCAAAGACGAATCAAAGATTTGCTCCTAATAGTGTAGTGGTACAGATGAAAAAAGGGGTGGCCATTGATCAGGTTTTTGATTTCATCAATCAGTACGATCAGGAGGTTTCCTATATCGAATACAGTTACTACACGTCTTCTCTTCCATCCGACAGTTTGCAATATGTCCTTGATAATCTTAATTCCAAGCCTTATACTAACGATGCCGGGTGGAATGTGTCGGGGTACCTGCATTACCAGACGCAAGTCATTTATATTTTTCCCAGGCTTTATCACATGGAAAATCAGCAATATCAGAGCGACTGGTTAGCTTCGGTTAAGAAATTTAAACTTAAAGAATTAACAGACCGACCTGATGTTGGTGGTACTTTCCTGATGTTTAACGTGCCGGCCGGAAAAGAGAAAGAGTGGGTTGAGAAATTTCGAAAGAATTCACGCGTAAAGTCCGCTGAACTTGATTATTACGCTGACATTGTCCCGTTCTGATTTTTCTTCGTTAAGACTTATTTTGATTAAAATCCTTCCAACCGGGAGGATTTTTTGTTGCCCGGCAATTTATTCGCAGAAAGGTCATTAGCGAATGTAAGGAACTGCCTTTACATTTAAGCATATTAGCATAACCCACCGTGATCACTTTTATTTATTCCATGATGAGAAGGACTTTTACATTACTATTTATTATTCTTGTTCATTCTGGTAATTCTCAGGACATAAAACTTTGGTATAAACAGCCATCCAGACAATGGGAAGATGCCTTGCCAATCGGGAATGGGAAGCTCGCGGCCATGGTTTTTGGTGGAGTGGAAACGGAGCATATCCAATTTAACGAAGAAAGTTTGTGGACCGGGCAGCCCCGAAGTTATGCCCATAAAGGCGCCTACAAATATTTGGAGCAAATCCGAGCCCTGATCAATTCGAGAAAGCAAAAAGAGGCGGAGGATTTGGCAACTAAGGAATTTATGAGTGAACCGCTGCGCCAAATGGCATATCAGCCTTTCGGCGATCTATATCTCGACTTCCCGGATCATAAAAATCCCACCAATTACCGGCGCGAACTTGATTTGTCGGAAGGAGTGAGCAGGGTGACGTATGAGGCCAATGGTATTTCTTTTTCCAGAGAGGTTTTTGCCAGCTATCCGGCCAATGCAATCTTTTTACACCTTAATTCAAGCCAACGAAAAAAACTTAATTTCAAGATCAGGATAGACGCCGTTCATGTGCAAAAAGGTATATCAGGAAAAGGCAATGAGCTCATTTTGAACGTGAAAGTGGATGGTGGTGTATTGGAAGGCGTAGCGCGAGTGAAGCTGAAAACCGATGGGAAAGTGAAACAAACCGACGGGGTTATCGCCGTCACGGGTGCAACCAACGCGACGTTGGTTTTGGTGGCCGCGACTAATTTTGTCAACTATAAAACGGTCAACGCAAATCCTTCTGGAATCACAAATAAATTATTGAAAAAGGCCCCTGATTTTGATAAGGCAAAGGAGGGGCACATTGCTGATTATCAACGCCTTTTTGCAAGATTTAAATTGATGCTGCCTGCCGGAAGCAATTCTTCATTGCCAATTGATGAGCGTCTTTTGAGTTTTCAGAAAGATCCCAACGATCCTGCATTTTTGGCTTTATATGTTCAATACGCAAGATACCTGACGATATCAAGCAGCCGGCCCGGATCTGCTCCGGCAAACTTGCAGGGAAAATGGAATTATCAGCTCAAGCCGGCTTGGGACAGTAAGTATACTGTCAATATCAATACCGAGATGAACTATTGGCCGGTAGAAATGGCAAATTTGAGTGAGTGCCATGAGCCGCTTTTTGCGATGCTAAAAGATTTGTCGACAACTGGCGCGGAGGTCGCGAAGGAACATTATAATGCACCCGGCTGGCTGGTGCATCACAACACAGATATCTGGCGGGGTGCAGCACCTATCAATGGTTCTGATCACGGAATTTGGGTGACGGGTGGCGCCTGGCTGAGCTTGCATTTGTGGGAACATTATCGATTTACGCAGGATAAAGCGTTTTTGAAAACAACAGCATATCCACTGATGAAAGGTGCTGCCGAGTTCTTTACGGCTTTTTTGATAAAAGATACACGCACCGGAAAACTGATCAGTTCACCTTCCAATTCTCCTGAAAATGGCGGCCTCGTTGCCGGACCGACGATGGATCATCAGATTATCCGTGGCTTGTTTAATGCATGTGTTGAAGCTTCAGAAGTGCTGGGGCAGGATCAGCCTTTTGCCACCAAACTGAAAAATTTGGTACCGCAAATCGCTCCCAATCAAATAGGGAAGAATGGGCAATTGCAGGAGTGGATGACAGATATTGACGATATTACGAGTCATCATCGCCATGTATCGCATCTTTGGGGGGTATATCCGGGTGAAGAAATTGTCCCTGAAAAAACGCCTGAGTTGGTTACCGCGGCCAAGAAATCACTGACATATCGGGGAGATGATGGAACGGGGTGGAGCCTTGCCTGGAAAATTAATTATTGGGCCCGTTTTCGTGATGGAGAGCATGCATATACAATGATCCGGAAATTGTTTAATCCTATTATGGATGCGTCTGCTAAGAAAAGTGGAGGAGGCTCTTATCCCAATTTGTTTGATGCGCACCCGCCATTTCAGATCGATGGAAATTTTGGCGGCGCGGCGGGGATCCTGGAACTTCTGGTACAAAGCCATTTGGGAGAGCTGCATGTTCTGCCGGCTTTGCCAGAAGCATTGGCCGATGGGAAGATATCAGGCCTGGTGGCTCGGGGTGGGTTTGAATTGGTCATGGAATGGCAAGACGGAAAGCTCAAATCATTGGCTGTCACCTCTAAAGCCGGGAATAAGTGTACAATTAGATATGGGGACAATCGGGTGATTTTCCCGACGGAAAAAGGAAAAACCTATCGAATTGATCAGAATCTCAATTTATTTTAACCTTAATATCGTTTGCATTATAACGCAGGTGATATAAATAAACGGTTACAAAAGCCCTGATGGCAATTTAAAAATGATAGAGAATCTACCTTCGTATATTGCCGTTTTTTTCGGACTGACTACCGTTGCCACGCTGGTACTTTTTAGCTGGACAGTTGCAAATTCTGATTCTCAAATTGTTCGCAAAAGTGTATGGAAAATTGTTGCATTTTTAATCGGCTGGTTGACGCTTCAGGCGATTTTGACGCTGCAAAAGCTTTACAGTTTCGACACGACTTCTCTGCCACCGAAAATTATGTTATTTGGCATACTGCCAGCGCTGCTGACCATCCTGGTATTACTCACAACTGAGAAAGGTCGAAGGTTTATCGACAGCCTTCCTTTAGTCAATATCACCTATACCAATATCGTCAGAATTCCGGTCGAGTTAGTCCTATGGTTGCTTTTTCTGAACAAATCAATACCCGAGCTTATGACGTTTGAGGGCCGGAATTTTGATATCATTGCCGGAGTCACCGCCCCAATTATCGCATATTTTGGTATAGCGAAGGGAAAGTTGAGCGGCAGAATCTTATTGATCTGGAATTTTATTTGTGCAGGTCTTTTGTTGAATATAGTAACAAATGCTTTGCTATCAACGCCTTCTCCCTTGCAAAGGTTTGCTTTTGATCAGCCTAATATTGCAATCTTAAATTTTCCGTTTAGCTGGCTGCCAACATTTATAGTTCCGGTCATTTTACTAGGTCATTTAATATCTATCAGGCGACTTTTGAAGTAGGATAGAATTCTGAGAAATTTAGCCTCAACCCGAACTTTATCATGAAAATCAAACGATTTCTGTTTTCTCTTTTAATGGTGGTTTTTGCCGCATCGAGTATTTTTTCTCAGTCAATCGAACGCTGGGATCGGTTTGAGGTAATATTAAATGGACCCAAAACCGGCAATCCATTTCTTGATGTCACGCTTTCCGCGGAGTTCGTCAATGGTTCGGAGAAAATAAAAGCAGAAGGATTTTATGATGGTAATGGTCAATTTAAGATCAGATTCATGCCTTCAAAAACTGGCGAATGGAAATACAAAACTTCCAGTAATGTCAAACAGTTGAATGGTAAAAATGGCTCATTTCTATGCACGGAATCTACCGGAAATAACCACGGTCCCGTCAAAGTGGCCGATACCTATGCATTCAAGTACGCAGATGGAAAACGCTATTACCCATTCGGAACCACGCTATATGCCTGGACGCACCAACCGAAAGGACTGGAAGAACTAACCTTAAAAACGCTGAAAGATGCGCCGTTCAACAAAGTCAGGATGTGTGTTTTTCCTAAATATTATTCCAATGTAGAGAACGAGCCGGAGTTTTATCCTTACGAGAAGAAGGATTCGTTGAAATTGGCGGATGGAAAAACGAAGTTCGTGTGGGATGTTACAAAGTTCAACCCTGTCTTCTTCGATCATCTTGAAAAAAGGATTGATGATCTGAAGGCGTTGGGAATAGAGGCCGATATCATCATTTTTCATCCTTATGACAAAGGTCACTGGGGCTTCGATAGTTTGGGTCTGGAGAATGACGTTCGATATATTAAATACCTGACGGCCAGGTTGTCATCCTTCCGGAATGTATGGTGGTCGATGGCAAATGAATTTGACTATATCACAACCAAACCTCGCGAAGCCTGGGATATCTATACAAAGGCGGTCGTCAATTCCGATCCATATAAGCACCTTTGCTCCATTCATAATGGAAGTGTTTATTACGACAACTGGAAGCCGGAATTCACACATGTAAGTATCCAGAATGGATCGACGGTTGAGGATTTTGGGCGAGCGATATTACTTCGGGACGTGTTTTTCAAGCCCGTGATATACGATGAAGTTTGTTACGAAGGCGATCTTCCACAACGCTGGGGCCGGTTGAGTGGCGAAGAAATGACGGATGCTTTTTGGCAGGGCGTCATCGCGGGTACCTATGTAACACATGGCGAGACTTATAAAAACGATGGCGACACTATTTTTTGGGCAAAGGGAGGCCGACTAATCGGCAGTAGTCCGGCCAGAATCGGGTTTTTGCGGAAGATTTTAGAGGAAGCTCCAGGCCCGCTACAGCTGGCAGACCCGTGGAAGGATCACCATACTGCAATGGCCGACAGCAGCTATTATCTAGTATATTTCGGAAAAGAAATGCAGGCGGAATGGTCATTTAATTTGCCGAAAAAGGGCGGACCAGCGCATCAGAAAAAGTTCAAAGTCGAGATTCTGGATACCTGGAATATGAAGGTGATTGCCGTGCCGGGAGTTTTCGAAACTTCTGCGCCGGAGGGTTATCGCATTTTTGATAAGGAGCGTAAATCCGTACGTTTGCCAATGAAGCCTTATCTGGCGCTGCGCATCACGGAAGTGAAGTGATTTGCCAGAAATAACATATTGAAAAAGAATCAAATGAAAAATTGCTATTGCGGCTCGGAACAGCCGTTTTCGAAATGCTGCAGCCCGGTAATTAAAGGTGTAACTCCTGCCAACTCAGCCGAGAGACTGATGCGTTCACGATATAGTGCATATGTGGTAGCGGCTATCGATTATCTGATCGCAACTACACAGGTTATGGAGCGGGCCTTACTGAATAGAAGGGAGGTTGAAAATTGGGCGAAAAGTAATCGTTGGCAAAAACTGGAAATAATCAGTTCGGATACTTTTTCAGTAGAGTTCAAAGCTCATTTTGTCAATAAAGCTGGCCGAAAACAAGTGCACCATGAAAAGTCAACTTTTGTTTTTGAAGACGGACTTTGGTATTATCTGGACGGGGAGTTTTTTTGAAAATGTCGTTGACATGTGGCTCTATAACTCAGCCTTTTTTAAAGGCTTTTCGGTTAGGTTGCCATCCATCCAAAGTATTTTAATACTTGTATATTTATCTTGAGAGCTCTTTACAAATTCGATTTGTGCGTTTTCGTCTAGTAAGAAAATATCTTTTGCAACTGGTGTAAGTTTGAAAATATCATCCCCGCCACGTTCAGGATTTTTGCAGAGAAGCAGTCCTTTTTGAGTAAAGAAATTAATGCCACCAACATATGTTCCGGTATAGCTTTTTAGCTGTTTCTCAGAAAGGTATTGTGGATTCAGTTTACCTTTGGAGTCGTTCAATGCCCACTGAATTCTTCTTTTCTCTTTTTCAGTTTTTGCTTCTGACAATAGTTGGTTGTATATCATTTCCTGAGCTTTCGTCAAGGCGTCTTTTGCAGCAACTATTACGTCAGGAACCACGCCAACACCCTCCCAATCTTTTAAAGTTATAGGACTGACCGGGCGTGCGAAAGGTATTCTAACCGTAAATCCCTGACCAATCGCAAACTGGTCTGCGAGGTGTGCCCCACCTCCGGTTTTATCTCCAACAATTTTCGCTCTTTTTAATGCTTGCATCGTATAGGAAAAATCTTCGGCGCCCGAAAAAGTGTTTTTACTTGTCAGAATATAGATGGGCATAGAAAGAAATATGCCTTTTGAGTGGGTTGGATCTGTATATATTGAAATCGTATCTTTTTGGAACGACGATAGAATGTCGATGGTGTGGACCTTTTCTTTAAAAAAGTAGCTTTCCATTTCAAGGACCATTTCGGGACTGCCACCGCCATTGTAACGTAGATCGATGATCAGGACTTTGGTGTGTTTTAGAAATGTCATTGCCGAGCTCAGAATTTCTTTGGCCTCGCTTACCAGGTTTGTAAAGCCGTTTAACTGCATATACCCAATATTAGCCGGCAAAATTTCCAGCTTATTAATTCGGAAATTTCGGCTCTTTTCAAAATCTATTTCTTCCTGGATTTGTCTCTCTTGTTCATGGGCATTTTGCTCTTTCTTTTCAATACCTGAATCTTGATAAGACACCATGAAGTGGGAGTCATAATGAGTTTTTTGAATATCAGAAACCAATTGACTGGCTAGCCTATCAGGCTCGTGAATGTTATCGTACACTCCTTTATGAAATTGTTCCTTTAAATAACGGTTAATTATCGCAGCCTTGTCCGGAAAAATGTAATGTTGAGATAATGAACTTGTGAGGGAGTCAATTAAGGCTGCGATTTGGATGTTGCTATCTTTTGAGGTTGATTTTTGAGGAGTTTGGGCTACGCATTTGCCGGATAAATTAAGTGCAATATTTAAAAGGAAAAGGATTGAGAATATTTTCATCAGAAGGCAAGCGGGTTAGATTTTCGGAAAGATAGGTCAATTGGTTTCATGACAAAGAGATATGATCCTTTTCTGGCTCTTTGTCATGAAACCCGTTGTGCATGCAAAAGGAATTTCTTAATACTCATCATTTCGAAAGTAGAATCTTCCTGACTCTTCATTTTCATTCAAATATCAAGACTCATGATATTAAAAGTATATTCAATTACAGATCATGCAATGCGCCTCTCAAAAATCACACTCTTCGGTTTTATCACTTTGACGGGATTCCATCCGCTGATTGCACAGACTAACGCACTGACGAATACCAGCAACAGCAGATTTGCAAAACTGCATAGTGTTGATATGCAGTCGGTTAAGTGGAGTTCTGGTTTTTGGGCAGATCGTTTTAAAGTTTGTTCGGAAACGATGGTGCCTAATATGTGGAGCATATATACTGACCCGGAATTAAGTCATGCGTTTCTTAATTTTGAGATAGCGGCGGGCGTGAAGGATGGAAAATTCAAAGGGCCGTCGTTTCATGATGGTGATTTTTATAAAACATTTGAGGCCGTGGCAAGCCTGTATGCTACCACTCGCGACCCGAAGTTAGACAACCTGATGGACGACGCAATTGGCGTAATCGCGAAGGCGCAACGTGCTGACGGATATATCTATACCAAGGCTATTATTGAGCAAAAGGAGCGGGGACAAACCAAAATGTTTGATGACAGGCTGAGCTTCGAGGCTTATAATTTTGGACATTTGATGACGGCTGCCTGTGTGCATTTTCGGGCGACTGGCAAAACTTCGTTATTGGATGTCGCCAAAAAGGCTGCTGATTTCCTGATCGGTTTTTATGCCAATGCAACTCCTGAACAAGCCAGAAATGCAATTTGTCCTGCCCACTATATGGGTTTGACGGAGTTGTACAGAACGACGCAAGATGAGAAATATCTGACCCTCGTAACCCATTTGATTTCTATCAAAGGTGCTTCGGAAGGTACGGACGACAATCAGGATCGTATTCCGTTTTTGCAACAAACCCATGTAACTGGCCACGCGGTACGTGCCAATTATCTATATGCGGGCGTTGCTGATCTATACGCTGAAACGGGAGATCCGACCCTGCTGTCCCAACTTAATATCATGTGGGACGATGTCACACGGCATAAAATGTACGTAACCGGCGGCTGTGGGTCCCTTTACGATGGTGTCTCGCCGGACGGGACTTCTTACAAACCAGATGAAGTTCAGAAGATTCACCAGGCATATGGCCGTGATTATCAATTGCCGAATTTTACGGCTCACAACGAAACCTGCGCAAATATCGGGAACGTGCTTTGGAATTGGCGGATGCTTCAGATTACGGGCGATGCGAAATATGCTGATGTTATGGAGCTGGCGTTGTACAACAGCGTTTTGTCGGGGATCAATCTTCAGGGAAATAAATTCCTATATACCAATCCATTGAGTTATTCGGATTCATTGCCATTTAAACAGCGATGGTCAAAAGACAGACAAAGTTATATTTCAAAGTCAAACTGCTGTCCGCCCAATGGAGTCCGGACGATCTCGGAGGTGGCTCAATATGCTTATAGTCAAACAGAAAGTGCTCTATATTTTAACCTATACGGAGGTAATTCTTTAAAGACGAAAGTGGCTGGCGAAGCGCTGAATTTGTCGCAAAAAACAGACTATCCCTGGGACGGAAAGGTGAATGTAAGTATAGAAAATGCGCCATCCGGGGCGATTTCTTTATTTTTTCGGATACCTGGCTGGTGCAGCAATGCGAGTATTGCGGTGAATGGAAAAACGGCCGCAATGAGCTTGAGATCAGGATCATATACTGAATTAAAAAGAGTTTGGAGGTCTGGAGATCGTGTTGAGCTGATACTGCCTATGCCGGTGAAATTAATCGAATCAAATCCATTAGTGGAGGAAACTCGCAACCAGGTGGCGGTGAAGCGCGGGCCCATTGTATATTGTCTTGAGTCAGTCGACTTGCCCAAAGGACGAACCATTTTTGATATCGCGATAGGTGCCAGGAACAACTTGAAACCAGCAAACCTGAATATAGAGAATAGTCCGATCACTACTCTAATTGGAGATGCATTGTTGGTAGATAACTCCGATTGGCATAACAAGTTGTACCGAGAAGTTTCCACGACCTCTCCCAAAATAGTACCCGTTCGACTTGTTCCATATTATGCATGGGGTAACAGAGGTCATCACGATATGACGGTATGGCTGCCGCTGGTCAGATAGTAGATGACACTATGATTACTCTTTTTGATAGAAGAAATGACATAAATCATCCCGATTTATATGGCAAGTAGCGGCTTATAATTTAGATTGTGAGGGAAAAATTTGAAGGTTGAATGGGTGTAAAGTTGATATATAAATATGGTTTAAATTCAAAAATATCGAATTGTATCTATTTGGTATTCAATGGATTTTTGCTTCTATGCGTGCTTTCGGTTTTAATTTCCTCCTGCAAACAGCAAACAAATACTTCCGAAACTAATAAGGTCGGAAAAATTGAAACGCTTGCCGATTTAGGCGCACTGCCGATTTCGGTATCTCATCCAACTGACAACCCAACGAGCCCTGAAAAAGTCAATTTAGGGCGACTGCTTTTCTTTGATCCGATATTGTCTGGTAATAAGGATGTGTCCTGCGCGACATGCCACCAACCAGAATTTAATTACGCCGAATTCAGGGAAACTTCAATCGGAGTCAACGGGGTGGGGAGTGGAAGCAAACGCAGGTTCCTGGCTCACAATGATATACCTTTTGTCAAACGAAATTCTCAGGCCATATTGAATACAGCTTTTAATGGATTGAAAAACGGTGAAACCTATCTTCCTGACTCCGCGCCCATGTTTTGGGATATGCGTTCAAAAGGTTTAGAGGCACAGTCGCTCGAGCCTATCAAAACGTTGGAGGAAATGATGGGTCGGTCGTATCAAGATGAACATATTATTGATGAAATTCTGGCGCGGATCAAGAAGATTCCCGAATACAACACCTTGTTTAACAAGGCTTTCGCGGGAGAGAATGAGCCAGTTAACCAGAAAAATCTGGGTAAGGCGATTGCTGCATACGAGCGGACTTTAATTGCGACCAACAGCCGATTTGATCAATATATGAGGGGCGATAGCAATGCGCTTTCATCGGGAGAAAAGGACGGTTTGAATGCTTTCCTGAAAACAGGTTGTGCGAAATGCCATTCCGGACCGATGCTTTCGGACTACCAATTGCATGTTTTGGGTGTTCCGGATTCCGAAAGCCGTAAGGAGAGCGACACCGGAAGTCCGGCTAAAAAATATGCTTTTCGTACGCCGTCATTGCGTAATTTGAGATATACTAGCCCATATATGCATAGTGGCAAATTCGCGACGTTGGATCAGGTTCTGATGTTTTATGAGGATATAGCAGGCGGGAAAATATTGAATCCCAACCTAAAAATGGGTGATGTCGACACGCTCGCAACCCACATGGACGTCAATTTTAAAGACATTTCCAGTATCGTTGAATTCCTGAATTGCCTGAACGACGATAACTTCGACAAAAGTGTTCCGAAAAAAGTACCCAGTGGATTGAAGGTAATGGGCCGTTGAAAGTGCTTAAAAAGAAAGCTCAACTGTCTGATGATATGGGTTTGTATATCAGATAGTTGAGCTGTTTTGAAATTGTTTAGATCCCTGTCTACTCGACAATCAGAATCTTAATATTTTCCGATTTTGCCGCTGACTGCAGCCTCAGAATATATGCTCCCGGCGGAAGCGATAATTTCGAGATATCTATTTCCGATTTCGAGACCATATTCTTATCTCGCGTTGGGCTGATTGCGAACGATTTCCCGGACGAATTAACCAGCTGAAATCCTGTAGCGTTTTCAAATTCTGGTGCATATTCAACACTGAAATGTGCTCGCGCAGGATTTGGGTAGACGATGGATTTTTCCGGTTTCTTTTCAAGGATCGTCTCGGGCAGCAACTGACTTACTCTAGCGCTTGAATTGTCCAACGGCACCACCTCAATTGCTGAAATTTTCGGCCAATCTGCGCTTCCAACAGAGAATACTATATTCAACACCCCATCCGAAACCGTCACCGGAATCGTTTCGTTAATAGCCCTTAATGCGCCTCCGCTTTTTGCGAAGATATCATAGTTTGTCAGCACGCGGATTCCCTCAATATCAACATTGAAAGCTCTTTTTCCCGCTCCACCTGCCCCGCGACCCGCTACTCCAAACCAGATCTCAGCAAAATGAAGCACAACGTTGATACTGCCGTTGGTGACAGGAATGGCATAATTGAATGCCGCAGCGGATCGCTCGGTTCGGTAAAGTGCATCGTCCGTTGTATTGGCAATACTGACACCGTCAATCGATCTGACACGATCTGTTCCTTCAAAGTAAGTATCTGCCAAAAATTGACGGTTATCCTCTGTCGTGAATGCCGGTCCGCCGGAATTGATACGAATAGGGTCCATAATGGGTGGTGGAGCTTCGGTAACCGTAACAGTTATTTGTTGTTCAGACCACAACGGGAAGGCGTCATTATCGACAACCCGGATCGTGATTGGGTAGCTTCCGGCCGTTGTGGGTGTCCAGTTAAAAACCCCGGTGATTGGGTCAATCGATGCGCCTGCGGGAGGGTCAATGAGTAAAAAGGTGTCAGTTTGGCCGGGATCGTCTGTTGCCGTGACGATGAAACTAAGGGCTTGTCCGACGGAATCAGTTTTATCACCAATAGCGGCAATAACAGGCGGATTGTTAGGGCTTGGTATAATCTCAATGGCCGACACTTTTGGCAGGTCAGCCGCGCCGCTCCCGAAATTGATATTAAGTGTTCCGTCTGTAACAGTTACCGGTATTGTCTCCTGAATGGCTCGCAATGCCCCGCTGGCCTTCGAAAAAATATCATAGTTAGTCAGTTTTCTAGTGCCTTCAATATCCACATTGAATTGTCTTTTGCCTGCTCCTCCTGCTCCCCGACCTGGCACACCAAACCAGATTTCAGCAAAATGAAGCACAACCGTCATATTGCCGTTCGCGATTGGCACGCTATAGTTAAATGAACTTGCCGATCGTTCAGTCAGGTAGAGCGCATCATCAGTTGTATTGAGAATATCGCCACTTGCCAGCGAGCCCGTTCGGTCAACTCCACCGTAAAACATGTCTGCTACAAAATCACGATCTCCAGACGCATCAAAATAAGGACCACCTGAATTGATTCTGAAGGCACTGTTTGGCGGCGGATTTGAAACGGTTATCGTAATCGGCTCTTCATCGGAAAGTGCAGGCGAGCCATTATCTGTCACCTTTATTGTCACCGGGAAACTTCCGGTAGCCATTGGCGTCCAGCTAAATGCACCAGTCTGACTGTTAATAACAGCTCCTGGTGGCGGATTTGTTAATGAGAAGGTATTGGTCTGTGCGGGTTCATCTGCAGAGGTGGCAGTAAATGTGATAGGTATACCTACAACGACACTTTTATCGCCAATGGCGGTAAGTACCGGCGGTAAATTATTATTTGAAGATACTGTCAAATTGAAGCAAAATGTGGCTGGAGTAACCGAAGAAGAGCCACTCGCTGTGATCGTTCCGGTATATGATCCGGGGGCCAGACCGATCGGACTTGCTGTGACTTCAATATCTGATCCGTTCAGGTCCACCGTTCCGGTTCTGTTTTTGGTAACCTTCAACCAAAATGCATCTGAGGTCAGCGTATAAGGTGTTGCATCTTCGATGGCATATAGGAGGTTTTTAGCAACGATCGACTGGTTGCCTGTGGTCGACTTGGAAATACATGCCGTGCCAAAACCCAAAGTTCGGCTGTTGGTGCGAGGCACGTAGGCAGTGTAAGTCTCGGCTCGCGAGTTGTCATAACTATTCAAAGCACCACTATTGATCACTAACGTACTACCATAGACCTTGGCGCATAATCCCAGAAATTTTCCAGGTAGCGGGCTGTATGATGCCAGTGTTGTCCAGGCACCGGCGTTATTATTAGCCTGAGGATCGAACTGATATACTGTATTTTGCGGTAGGTCGCTGACTCCCTGCCCGGCTGCCATATAGATCTTTCCATCTACAGCAAAAGTTGAACCTTCAGCATGAGAACGGGCAATCGGAAGATCTGTCAAACGGGTCCATTTATCAGTAGAGGGGTCGTAAACATGACAGTACTTTTGATCCAACGCGCCGCAGTCGTGTTGAAACTGTCCTCCCAGCGCATATATCTTACCTGCAAGCGTTACATAACTAAAATGGTTTCGCGGAATGGGCATTGGGGCAGACTTGTTTTCCCAGGTTACCGTCTGACGGTTAGCCATATATCGATCCACATCAATCGTTAAATGAAGATTGGCCTGGTCGGCACACATTGTTGGCCCGAAACCGCCAAAAACGTGAATTGTCCGTCCGAGAAGTGCATATCCCCCGCCTCCGAGTGCAAAAGCAGCGCCTGTCGCAGGGTTCTTGATTGTGGGCCCGTTCGACCAGGTATTCGTAGTGATATTGTAGATAATCACCTGGCTGGTCGCTGGACCATGAGAGTCCACGGCCCGACCTCCGATCAACCATACATTGTCATCGACCAGTATAATCCCTTGATGTGTTACCTCTTTCCCGGCAGGAAAGGAGGCTATTTTAGTCCATTTATTAGTAGATATATTGTAGTATTCATTCGTTTTTTCAATAACCGGATTAATATTAAAACCACCGAAAACATACATTCTGTTTTGGTAAAGCGCGCATATCGCTTCGGCTCGTTTGGTAATCATATTGGCCTTTCGCGTCCATTGCGAGTTGGCA
The DNA here is from genome assembly GCF_056895215.1 of Dyadobacter sp. HNCC25DJ184. Classification (NCBI taxonomy): domain Bacteria; kingdom Pseudomonadati; phylum Bacteroidota; class Cytophagia; order Cytophagales; family Spirosomataceae; genus Dyadobacter; species Dyadobacter sp. HNCC25DJ184. The sequence continues at coordinate 42,332 of NZ_JBXHAQ010000008.1, forward strand.
GTAAGCGGTGAAAGTAGAATCGTGAAAGTCAGGGAATTTAAAAAAATCCTTAAATACTCTTTTCTGACCGCGGAGATAAGGATTTTAAACAAGTAGATCATAAGGTAGGGATGAAATTGACGGTTGGTAATTCTGTTTAGTAAATCGGGAAGCCACGATTTTGGATCGGGGCAAAAAGGCAACCTGATATCAAGAGCGTTTGCCTTTAATCAAAAGCCAATGCCAGACTCTTGAATTCTCATCAATGAATAGAGACTCTCGTCTTACCTTCATGAACAAGCAATTCAGAGACAGGCCAGCCTTATAAGCAAAGCGTACTTGCGCTCACAGACGGCGCCCTGCTATATAGCTTTCCCGCGTCAGAATAGACGGGGATAGTGTATGTGGTGTTATCATAGGTTTCGGGCTTGAAAGCCATGGCGAAGCCAAGGAATATCAAATCCTGGGAAAGAGGTATCGCCGATGATACATACTTTCTCAGGAAACGAACCTGTCGCAGCAGTGAACGAGCAGTTGGACTTTCAACCCTGCATTTTTCTTCCTGAGTAGCTGATAGAAGCTTTGTATTAATATTATTACGTCGAAGGCATTTTATGCGTAATTCTGGCAGAAATAATAGCCATACAAAACCGACTTTATAAATCTTCATGTGTGTGGAAGTAACACCTGAAGAGTGTCACCCGAAATGATTGTACTGAAATTTGCTAAGCAATTCCTACAGACACAGATACATAAGAAAACGTATTTAATTAAAAAATAGAAACATTGAATAATTCGTCATTTGAGTTAAAAAGTAATTCTATCCTGGAGTCTAATTGTGTTGTTTATTATGTCAATATATAACGCTGATCTATTTGAAAGTTTTGTTCGTTGAATTACCTCATTTGTCAGATAACTTATAATCCATAAATTATTTTTTATGCTCTTTTCTGTGTTACGACAATATATTTGTACCGTCGTGCTATAGCGCAGTCTTTACCGATATATTCTGTCGCCGTTTTGGTAAGTCGTTCCGATGATTGATCTTGAAGGAGTTAAGCTATCGGATGTCTCATAGCGATCAACTCATAATTTCAAATAAAATTTTAGTATTTTCATAATTGTAGATATGAATAATTGATTACCCATTTCAGCCTGAAATTCAGATAGGTACTTTAATTTTTTTTTAAATATTTATGCAATCAGCCTCGCTGCCCCCATATGGCAGAACTAGCGAAATGTTGTCTGATTTTGTCAGCCTAAAAATCACAATGTCGAAGTTCTTCGATTCTTAAACATTTGATATTGAACATTTTAAGATTGATGCGAATGTAATAATGATTTTCGTAAATTTCATTATTTTGTCAACTTTAGTTTACCGATTTTTACTTATCGGTAACAAGTTATGAACTCTTTCTTATCCTTACTGAAATATTTCCAATTGTCCTATTTCTAAAAATCAACATATTTCTACAAAGCGAAATTCTTTAATTTTCTCAAAATTTACCCAGTCTTCAAATCAATTTTATATTTTTTATATTTAATATAGTTAATACTATTTTATTCTATATTAATGGTTTTAAAATTTCAATGAACTGTGCAAAGTTTTTATTGTTTAAAGTTAAATTGATATGGTATGAAATTTTATTTTCATAGAATTAATATTACGTTCCAAATAAGAAATTTTATTTGGATTCATATGGGAGAATTGTCGATTTTTTGGCATATACGTTTAATGATTAAAAATAGATCGAAATAAGAAAATGTTTTCCTGCTGATCCGATTCGATTGAGGTTGTTTCATTTTTATTAAAAGTGGAAATCGAAATAAAATTTGTGTTTTGTAAAAAATCCAACTGTCCTGATAGAGGGTGTCTGGAGAAATCTGCCGGATCGGAATATCTTCTCAGATAACTGGTTGGCGTCCCAGCTTGCTGATTTCCAGCGACTATCTCACGGAGTAGAGACTGATACCACCTAATATAGGCAATCCGCCACCTCGCGGTTTTTGATCGAAATTGGCGATGAGACCTCGTTTTCGAGCCATTTCCTCTTGCCAACAAAACAGATATGCTTATATTCGTTTTTTAGGATGTTTGCTAACTGGACGGATAGATATATACAATGAGGTTTTTGTCGGTTATTGTTTTTTCTTTGATTGGATTTTTTGTTGGAAATTTAACCGTTTTGGCCGATTCGCAGGATGAACAGAAGTTCCCATGGCTGAAAGAATACAGTAAATTCGCACGCCACGGAGACGTGTTTATTGTCAAAAAAATTGAAGTCAGCTGCCAGAACTACAGTAGTTTTTTAGTTGATCTGGACGGACGTAAACTGACGCCAGCGTACAGGGATATAGCAGATTTTTCGGAAGGCCTCGCGGAATTTGCATCCAAAGAAGATGGGGTGGATGGAAACAGCCTGCACGGCTTTATTAATGAGCGTGGAGAGGAGGTGATTCCTGCACGCTACACAGGAACTGATAAATTCTTTAATGGAAAAACATGGGTGATTTACCCGATGGGAGCCCAGTATGGCATGTCATTTATTGATAAAAAAGGGAAAGAGATTTATAAAGTGCCGGTCGCATATTTCAAGAATGACTTTCTGATATCGAAGGCCACTGTTGACCATGTTTGTAATCAGGACACAAAGGAGGATATTATATGGTGGCAAAAGGGTAAGATTTTTCTTCTGAACTGGAACTTTAGCCGGTTCAATCGGGAGGAAATTATGAAAGCGCCAGGTATATATCACTTCCTGTATGAAGGTAAATATGGTATCATTGACAAGAATATGATAATCCGCGTCCCCGTAGTTTTGGATGGAATTGACCCTAAATATAAGTTTTCAGGTCAGGGATTGGAGCGGGTTCAGTATGGTGAAAAGTTTGGTTTTATTAATCGGCATACCGGAAATTTAGTTACTCCGATCATTTATACCGATACCAGAAAACCCACGGCGGGGTTGTTTTGGGTAAAAAAAGATGGAAAATGGGGTTGTATTGATATCACAGGCAAAACTCGAATTCCCTTTTTATACGACGAGGCCACGGGTTTCACGGCGGAGGATCGCTCAGCAGTAGCGATTAATGGCAAATTCGGACACATAGATAAGAAAGGCAGAATCCGAACTCCGTTGAAATATGAGTTTGCATCCTATTTCAACCACGGCATTTCCATGATCCGGATTGGCGATAAATATGGATATATGAAGGTTGACGGGAAATTTATCACAGATATCGTATATGATAATGCGTTACCTTTTGATCATGAAACTACAACGGCTGACCGCCACGGAATCAGATATGAAATCAAGCAGGATGGAAGCGAATCTTTTATCGGATTTACCCCTGTTGTCGACGCGCTGCTGATTTTTCTGGTCCTGCTGGTTTTCGTCTGGCTCAACGGCAAGTTCGGGATTGTACAGCAATACTTTAAAAAGAAAAAATAGTTCCGATTCAGGACTATTAAAAGTGTCATTTCCGGTAAAAGACCTACCGGGTTTTCAAAACCTGGTAAGTCTAAAGACCCTGGCAAGTCTGATGTTCTGACAAGGCTAGCTTTTTTTCAAGTCATCCAGCTTCTTTTTAACTACATCATGCGGATACTTCAGTGCGAGGTTTCTGATTTCGTAACTGAATTGTGAAAATGTTTCTTCCCACAATTTAGCCTCACCTGGCTCGTAATCATAAAATCCCTGGGAATTGGAAACACCACGTCCTCCTTCTCTCACAATCTTGTCAATCAACTCAGGAACTTCCTGGCTATTGTTCAAAGTTTGGTTAAGTCGTTGCATTACAGTGTGATATGCGGCTACCCCAGTGAGATCCATCCAGCGGAATATCCCCACGAAAGTCATAAAATAACCTGCATTGTTTCGGCATGATCGATCTACGTCCTCCACGGTTGCATATCCATTTTCAACCAAACTAATCGCCTCCCGATACATGGCGTACATCAGGCGGTTTGTAATAAATCCGGCGATATCCTTTCTCACCAAAATCGGTTCCTTGCCCCAGTTATGCGACAGTTGGTACAGGTATTCGCCATTCTTGATATCCGAGTCGTCGCCGCAGATAATTTCAAGAAATCGGGTGGTGTGAGCGGGTTCAGCCCAATGAAGCCCTAAAAATCTGCCTGGAAATCGGGTGAGTTTTTGAAGCGTGCTGATCGGAATCGCTGAAGTATTGCTTGTCAGAATAGCCGTTTCAGAGATATACTCCTCTATTTTTTGATAGACCGATGCCTTAATATCCAAATTCTCAATCGTGCATTCGATCACAAGTTGACAGCGGGTTAATTCGCTGTATGATTGAGATATGGTCAGATTCTTTACATAAAATTCAGGTTGTTCCTTCGTGAGGCCGTTGGTATATGCTTTTTGCAGATGGCCCTTGATGCGCTCTTCAGCGTGCAAAAGGTCGGCCGGAATCGGGGCGAGCGCAACAACCGGATGACCGGCAATTAGCAAACAAGTGGCGATACTACAGCCCATGAGCCCGAGGCCGACGACGCTAACTGGTATTTCGTGCGTATTCACATTCATTAGGTTTAGGAATTGATAATGGAAGTCTTTCGCTAATATAGAATTTCATGGCTTCATTTATTGTGGAACTGCAAATATTGAATAATGATATATGCAGTGAAATTCAGAATTCTATAGTATTTTGACATGCTGACGACAAAAGCCAGAACGGGGTCGGAGATGGCTTGGGCAGTGGGATATTTGTTTGACGGAGAATTTTTTAGATCCTTTTCCAATGACTATTCGCAAGAATATTTCAATTATTCGATAACTATTTATATCACATTCAAACCTTCTCCCTCTTGTGACTTTCCCTCAAAAGAGATAATTTACACTATCGCTTCTGTACATTTTTTCATTTGAAAAGGTATATCCGGCGATTTACACATGCACATAGTTGAATCAAGCCTTTTGACCACCGATCTTCACGTAAAATTTCTGACAAATGAAAGCAGCCGTATTAAATCAATTAGGTACATCGCCTGTATATCAGGATTTTGCAGACCCGATCCCACAGTTTGAAGATCACCTTTTAATTAACCTGACTGCCGTTTCAATCAAGAATATCGACAAGTTGAGAGCAGGAGGGAAGCATTATGCCAGCTATACGAGGCTGCCAGTTGTGGTCGGTCTGGATGGTGTGGGTACTTTGGAAAGCGGCACCAGGGTATATGCTCAGGGGATTACTGGTATGATGGCTGAGAAGGCGCTCATTGATAAGGAAAGGTATATCATTTTGCCAGACAAAATTGACGATATCACTGCTGCAGCACTTCCGAATGCGGTGTTGGGGGCTACGATGGCGATTATTTCAAGAGGGCATATGCAAAAGGGACATACCGTTTTGATCAATGGCGCAACTGGCGTCACCGGCAAGTTGGCTGTGCAGGTGGCCAGGCATTACGGAGCTGCAAAGATCATTGCGACGGGACGAAATCCGGAATCATTGGAAAAGCTTAAATAATTAGGAGCTGACGTTACAATTTCTCTCCTTCAGGACGAAGCCGATATTGCCAAGCAACTGAAGGAAGTTCAGACTGCGCGACCGATCGACCTGGTGATCGATTATTTGTGGGGCCGACCGCTGGAATTAATTATCGATGCGTTTAAAGGTGGCGGTATCGGAGTGTATTCACATCCAGTTCGGATCGTTACGGTAGGAGATATGGCTGGAGAAAATATTACGCTGCCGTCTGCCATACTGAGAAGTTCCGCGATCGAGATCTTGGGCTCTGGTTTGGGGAGCCTGTCGCAGGAGGATTTCAAAAAGTTCAATGAATATATCCTTCCCGAAATGTTTCAGTTAGCCGCTGACGGTAAGCTGGAAATTGAAACGCAAACGGAGAAGCTAGAGAATATCGAAGCCGCATTGGAGTATGATCCGGATGCAGGGAAAAGAATGGTGATTTGTATTAATTAGTAAGGTATTATAGAGGTTTGGATGATCGTGCTCGAATTTTTTTGAAAATATGCTGTCACATTGTCTAAATCCGAAAGCGCCAATCGTCATGGGGGTGTAAACATATTGATCACCATTAAAATTTTCGCAAAATGTCAGAATTCATGATGATTTTCAGAAGCGCGTTCAATCCGGATTTTACACCTACACCGGAGCAACTCCAGGCCAATATCAAAAAATCGCAGGATTGGATTGGCGGTATTGCTGCCCAGGGTAAGTTTTAGGGAACGAACAGGTTAGGTGATGAAGGCAAGTCTTTAAAACCAAATAATGTGATAACTGACGGACCGTACACCGAGTTGAAGGAAATCGTGGGCATACGAATTAGCCAAAAGTTCTCCGGATCGGTTGATGATCGAAGGGCGGATTGCTAAATTGCAAAAATAGAAAAGTATATCAGCTTACATATGGACGCACAGAAATTTGCAAAGGAATGGATCGAATCGTGGAACTCACACGATTTGGATGTTATAATGACGCATTACGCTGATGATGTGGAAATTACGAGCCCGATGATCAAGCTTGCGGCGGGTATTGAGAGCGGGTCGTTAGTCGGAAAGCCTACGGTGAGGGCATATTGGGAAAAAGCACTTTCGAGAATCACAGACCTGCATTTTGAGCTAGTTGATGTTACGCAGGGAGTGAATTCGGTGGCGTTATATTACAAATCGGTCATGAACAAGATGTCGATTGAAGTCATGTTTTTTGACGAAAATGAAAAAGTAAATAGGATATTTGCACATTATTCCTAATCGCCGTAGTTGGGCTTGCAGGGATTTTGGATCAGTGAAAGGAGCAATATTCCAGAAAAGAAATAAGTACACCATGATACAGCACCCGGGTTTTAAATTCGCTCTACGCCTTCTCACTATTATTTGTTACGGATTACCCTGCGTGTTTTGGTTCGTGAGCTGTGATTCCATGGAATTTAAATATGCTTATAATCAGAAAGATGCAGATCAACTGGCTATGCAGGCTCAGACTAAAATGGCGGAAGCAATGGGAGGCGATACCGCGAATGTAGAAGTAAAAAGGATGTTTGCAGAGATGTCAGAAGACTCTCTTGTTGGAAGAAGGACAAAGTTTGAGCAAATCGTATATAAGGTAATCAGACCTGCCAAGAATTCAATTTCAGCCCTGGGAGCAATTGTGTATTTTAAAAATGTAGTTGGCAAGGTATCAATGGCTGCCAGCTTTTTCATATCCTTATTTTTATTAATTGCATTTAGATTTCTAAAAACGCAACTCGTCATTAAAAATCTGCTAATCATAAACCTGTTGTTTTTAAATGTGTTTATTGTCGACAGTTTCTTTTCCGATGTTGCTTTATTATGGGGAATGTGGGTGTTATTCATCGTAGTTTTTTTGCAAGTTTCCATTGAGGTCAGGACGTAGACTGGATTTTGCCAAAGCTACAAGCTACATGATTGAGCTGCCTTTTTGTTTTCTGATTTTGAGTCTGTGTTACGCTGTTAAAAGTTAGGTATATTTAACCCGATCAACTATGATCGTACGGCAATTCAACACACTAATAAACCATCTAACTTTACCAAATGATGAAAGATCAACGCCTTGCAGTTTTAATCGATGCGGATAATGTCCCATATTCCAATATCAAGGAAATGCTGGAAGAGATTGCTAAAAACGGCACGCCAACCATCAAGCGAATTTATGCGGATTGGACAAAACCAACAGTATCGGGCTGGAAGAATGTTTTGTTGGAGAATGCCATTACTCCCATTCAACAGTATAGCTATACGACAGGGAAGAATTCAAGCGATAGTGCATTGATTATCGATGCGATGGATATATTGTATTCTGGCAAGGTTGATGGATTTTGCATCGTGTCCAGCGACAGCGATTTCACTCGTCTCGCCATCAGGCTGCGTGAGGCGGGAATGGTTGTATATGGTTTTGGAGAAAAGAAAACACCGAAACCTTTCATAACGGCCTGCGACAAATTCATTTACATTGAAATATTAAAGCAAGAGAAGAAATTGCCTGTTGAAGCCGTTGCTACTACAAAAAAGAAAGGCAAAGTCAAAACAGAAACTACACCATTAAATTCGTTAGATCAGGAAACTATAAAGCTTATTACAGACAGCGTCGCCGACCTTGCAGATGAAGGCGGCTGGACGTTTTTGGCAAATTTGGGCAGCCTTATTTCAAAAAAGAAAACAGATTTTGATTCCAGAAATTACGGTTTTTCAAAACTGCTTCCTCTTATTAAAAGTATCGGCAGATTTGAAATTGATGAAAGAGATACGGGTGTGGGAAATGTTAAGCATGTTTATATAAGGATAAAATAATCTTCAATAATCGTTTTACAATTAAGAAATTCAGAGATATTAAGACTTAACTTTTCTAAACTTCTTAATGGTTTAATTTAGTTTCAAGCCCACAAAAAAGAGCCTGCAATTAAAAATTACAGACTCCCGGTTTATCGTTTGTTAGATTTAAAAACTAAAAGAAGGCGATTATTTGGAATATTTATCCAGTTCACTCTCGACTTCCGCTCTGGTTTTTCCTAATGCTTTCTGAAGTCGTCCCAGAAGTTCATCTTCTTTTCCTTCTTCATATAACAAATCATCATCTGTTAAATCGGCATATTGTTGTTTGAACTTTCCTTTGACTTCGTTCCAGTTACCTTTTATCTGCTGTGTTAAAGCGCTCATGATATTTGAATTTAAGTTTAAAGAATTGGATTGGTTGTGCAATCCGTTTTGATTAGATAGATAACGAAAATGATGCCTGGGGTTTTGGGGAGGAAAGGAGGATGGAGGAAAGGGAGAGGGGAAGTGGCTGATTTTTAGTTCGTTGTGTTCGATTTGGAGGTGCTTGATGGAAGTGAGCTATCGGTTTTTACCTACAAAAACTGAGTATCGTTTTCCCTAAAATGTTGGATTTTAAGGATTGAAATACTCAGTTTTATTTTGATATGTTGAAGGAGTTTTAATTCATTCTCAATTGGTATTACTCAGTTTTCAGAGATTTTACCGGATTTGATCCCTTTGATAGCTCACGGTGATTAGCGTGATAGCGAGTGCTCCATGAAAATCCACCAGTACACACAAACTCCTCATGCAGATCGCGCTGGATGTTTTCAAGCAGATGAGGCGCAAGAAACCATTTTGGAACGCAGTTTAACAAGCCACTGAATACCAGACTTCCATATCGACCCAAAGCTTGACGATACATTTGATACTTTAAAACAAGTATTGGGAAAAGAAAAACCGGGTATTCGCTCCTTAAAGTTTTAGAATTTAAGGAGCGAAATACCCGGTTTATAATCTGCAGTAAACCTTTTATACTTTTGCCAAGAGCTTGTCCAGTCTCACAATACTCTGCACCATCGAGCGGACGGAATGGTAATTTACTTTCCATGAATGGCTCATATGTTTCCATATCGGATCGCCCTGCCGAGTGAGAAGTGGCAGCCATTCTCCGACAGAATGGTGAATCATTTTGTCAAACACAAACCGATGCGTGGCGTCATAAGCTTTCAGATATTTGGTGTCGCCATATACCCGATAGGCATCCAGCATCCCGATCAGGACCTCGGCCTGTTGCCAGAATTCCTTTTCCCGATCATATACCTCACCCGCATGCGAGCCTTCGACATATACCCCACCATATTCCCAGTCGATGCCATTTTCAACAGCATGATCCAGTGATTTCAGCAATTGTGTATTGTAATCTTCGTATGAAACGCCAGCGATATCGAGTGCATGCATGAGCAACCACGCAAACTCAACATTGTGGCCATAGCTGGTGTTGTCTTCTGCCGAGCTTTTAAAACCGTCTTCCGAGAAGCGGTCCCAGCCCCAAATGATGTCAAATTTAATCTGCGGTGCCACGCTCCAGTCGGCCCAGAACTGCGGGATACCTGTGCCATATACCGGGTGCATGATTTTATTCATCAGCAAATCGATGATTTCCAGCAGTTTACGACGATGTACTTGTTTGCCGCTTGCTTCATAAAGCGTTGTGAAAGCCTCCATAAGGTGCATATGCGCATCCAACGTTTTGCGATCGCCTCCGGCAGCTCCGGGTCCTTTCAGGTCCCAATTGCGGTGGAACATTTCAAAATATCCGCCATAATAAGTATCTGCACCATGCTTTTGAAGCAGGTCGAAAACTTTTTCTGCATACTCCAAACCGATCGGATCGCCGGTAGCAAGGGTATATTCACTCAAACTGTAAATCGCGAAGCTGAGTCCGTAGACTATCTTTTCGTCGATTTTGACATTGCCTTTACGGTCCATAAGCCAGTAAAAACCACCATATTCCTGATCCCACATTTTATTGATCAGAAAGTCGACACCGTGTTTTGCAATGGCAGCATAGCGACCGTCGCCATATCCAGCGCGATGGGCGGACGAAAAAGTAAAAACAGTTCGGGTTTGCGCGATTAACGACTTCTCGTCTTCTCCCGAATCGTTGCCGGCATTGTCAAAATGGGTAATAAATCCGCCGTTCTCTTTATCCACGCAGCGCGATTCCCAAAATGGCAGAAGCTCGTTAGTCAAATGATGATGTGCTTCCTGCCGGTACTTAATTAGAGGATTCAAATTCATAAAAGTTAAAGAGGTATTGGAATAAGGTATTTGTTTTATAAAACAGGGTTAATGGTTAACCGGTTAATGCGGCGGCTTATAATTAACTTTTGGGTTTTATTTAAATTATTTATCTATCTGATTATGAATAACTTAGTGTTGATTGGTTGCTTTTGGACGAGCGTGCCTGACAGCTTCATCCCAGTTTAACCGTCTTTCCGGTCGCTGCCGCTTTGTAAATTGCTTCCACGATCCGGATATCCCGCATGCCTTCTTCTCCGGGAACAAGTTGTGGTTTGCCTTGCATAATGGCCAGTGCGTCTTCGTCCATTTGTTTAGCCTGTTGATTATCGACCGGGAAATTGATTTCCCCTAATGTGCTTGATCCTTTGTTGCTGGTATATGCCGAAAAGTTGTCCATATGCAACGACCCCTTGTCATAATTTACCTTCAGGAAGTTTGAATTAAGGCCATGACTTCCGGTACAATTCGCAACCGCCCCGCTCGGAAAATGAAGCTGAAAATGGGTAATCTCATCCGCATCCTTGAATATCTCCGGCCGGTTCGTAACATGTTGGGCTGTTAGAGAAATTGGTTCCTCTCCGGCCGCAAGTCTGGCTCCCTGTAATGCATATACCCCCATATCATACATTGCGCCTCCGCCCATTGCCCTTTTTACTTTCCAGTTTCCTGCCCGGCTTTCCTTGTATCCGGCTGCACAGGATATTAACTGCACATTTCCCAGCGCTTTTTCTTTGGCAATACGCATATACTCCTGGGTATTCGGGTCATGTTGACAACGATATCCGATCGATAAACTCCGTTTGTTGTCGTTGCAGACCTTAATCATTTCCTCACATTCTTTGACATTCAGTGCCATCGGTTTTTCACAAAAAACGTGTTTTCCAGCCTTCGCCGCCCTGATCGTAAATTCCTTGTGCATAGACGGCGGCAAGACTATATATATTACGTCAATATCGTCGTTGTTGGCTATCTGATCGAAGGTTGAATAGTTATAAATATTTTTGTCCGGGATATTATATTTATTTTTCCATGCTTCCGCTTTGTCGGGAGAGCCCGTAACAATACCAGCCAGATAGCAGTTTTTAGTTTTTTGAAGAGCAGGAGCGAGCAAGTCTGTGCTGTAATACCCCAGGCCAACCAATGCGACACCCAACCGGTCCTTGGGTTTACCAAAAGAAAAAACGTTCGGTGAAAACAAAGAAGCGGTAAGTAAACCAGCACCGGATAGGAGAAATTTTCGTCGCGAGAAAGGAGTAATGATCTGTGTTTGCATAGCCGTTTTTTTCTATTTAAGAGCGATGAGACAAGTAACTACTTAAAATACAGAAAGTAAATGTTCAAAGCTAGACCATCTAAACGCAGAGTTGGCAGGAGTTCAACGCAGATTTACGCAGAGTTTTACTTTGCAACATTACTCTGCGTTTAACGCCTTTGACCCTGCGTTAAAACAAACGACTATTCGCTATCAATCATTTGGAAATACTAATACATACCTCTTAATTCGCACTGTTATACTGTTCAACGCATAGTTATCAGGGGGGGCTCGTTGATATCCGATGGGTTTTTTGTTTTATTCTCTGCGTATCTCCGCGTTGAACTCCCATAACACTGCGTTTAAAAACATTTAGAAATAAACTTCCAACTCATGACCAATTCCGATATCGTCGAAGTATTAGAGCTTACCACCAAACTACTGGAACTTCACGGCGCTGATGCATTCAAGATCAAAAACTACGGCGTAGCCGCATTTTATCTTGATAAGTATAAGGAAAGCGAGCTCAGTGAAATGAGCCAGGAAGAGCTGTATAAATTGCAGGGTGTGGGCAAAAGTATGGCTGGAAAAGTGGAGGAAATTGCCAGAACCGGTACATTCCGCGAGTTGGAGGAACTGCTGGCCAATACACCTCCGGGAGTGCTTGATATGTTCAATATCAAAGGAATCGGACCCAAAAAGATAGCGGTTTTGTGGAAGGAATTGGGGATCGACAATTTGCACGAACTAGAACTGGCATGTATGAACGGGAGTGTTGCCAAAGTCAAAGGTTTCGGAGGAAGTACCCAACAAAAAATTCTGGATTCGCTGGCTTTTTTAAGAAGTCAGGAAGGAAAACTGAGGATGGATAAAGCACTTTATGTTGCATCTCAAATTGTGGAGCAACTGGAAAGTCATTTTGAAACGGTGGAAATTGCCGGAGAAATTCGGAGAAAGTCGGAGATTGTGGAAACGATCAAGATCATCGTGGAGACGGAATCAGCTGCGAAACTGATGACTGTTGTAGAGGGAATTGATATACTGATTGCCGATCCGCGAAAGTCATCGCCTTTTGTGTGGCGTGGAGAAATGGCGGATGTAAGAATTGCTGTTGAAATACTGGCGGTTAAGCCCGGGAGGTTTGTGAATGAGCTATTTTTGGAATCAGCATCCGAAGCGCATTTGGGATATGCTACTTCGCACGGAAGCACTGTTTGGAAGCAAGTGGTTTTGGAATCGTTTGACAATGAGCAGGCTATATATGAAAAGGCTGGCCTTCCTTATATCGTTCCGGAAATGCGGGAAGGGATTGGAGAATTTCAATGGGCCGAAAATCACAGTGCCGACGACCTCGTGACCTGGGATGACCTCAAGGGAATATTGCATAATCACAGTACATATTCCGACGGTCAGCATACGCTGGAACAAATGGCGCGGTATTGTCACGAACTTGGATTTGAGTACTTGGGTATTGCAGATCATTCACGTACAGCGATATATGCACAAGGTTTGGCTATTGAGGATGTACTTCGTCAGCATGAGGAGATTGAAAAATTGAATCAAAAATTTGCACAGGAAAATCCTGAAAAACCTTTTAAAATTTTGAAGGGGATTGAATCGGATATTCTGGGTGATGGTTCGCTGGATTATCCGGAAGATATTCTCGCGTCGTTTGACTATATCGTCGCGTCGGTCCACAGCAATTTGAATATGAGTTTGGAAAAAGCAACTTCTCGTTTGCTGACAGCTATCGAAAATCCATATACCACCATTCTTGGCCACCCAACAGGTCGCTTATTACTTTCAAGATCGGGTTATCCGATTGATCATAAGGTAATTATAGATGCCTGTGCAGCCAATAATGTGATCATGGAAATCAACGCATCACCATGGCGCCTGGACTTGGACTGGCGGTGGATTTCTTACTGCATCGAAAAAGGTGTAATGCTCAGCATCAATCCCGACGCTCACGCGATGGAAGGATATTTGGATATGCATTACGGAGTTGCAGTCGCGCGAAAGGGAGGGCTTACAAAGGATATGACTTTCAATGCTTTATCGTTGACAGATATGGAGGCCTTTATGAAAAAGAGGCTGGGAAGATAAATGTTTTTAAACCCAATGGGCGCGATGTTTTTTCGCAATGAATGCAAGAATTAACAGTGTCAACTAAAAGTCAAAAACAAGGTCTCGAAGGGCGTTAATTTGTGGTCTTAAAGTCCTGGTGCGCCTTGCTAAACCCGTCGCGTCCATTGTGTTTAAATCCTATTCTTTCGCTCCGGCAGCTTCCAAAATCCTGATCATTGGTTGATACTTTTGTCTTTTTGCATGAGTAAGAGCCGTAACTCCATCAGCATCAGGAATATTAACATCACAACCTGCGTCGACAAGCATTTGCAAAATTTGTACGAACTTTGGTCCCCCATTGGTCAAGATGACCGTTTCAAGCACCGCAGTCCAGCCGAGGTTATTCACATGATTGATAGGGAAGTCCTTGGTTTTCAATAGTTCAGCTACGGTCTCAACATGCCCTTTTTCAGAAGCCGGAATTAAAGCGCTACCGCCATATCGGTTGTAAACTTTGAAATCGGCCCCATGTGTTAGACACATTCTTACAATTTCAACATAACCCCTGGCACCTGCATATAGAAACGGACTGTCTTTGATGTCGTCCTGCGCATTTACATTTGCCCCTTTTTCGATCAATATTTTGGCTATTTCCACATGATTTCCGAGTGTGGCCAGCATCAATGGCGTTCGCTGGCGATCATCGCGGATTTCGATATCTGCGGCGGACGACACAAGTCGTTTTACCATTTCAATGTCGCCATTTTTAGCAGCATATAATAGGTCACTATTTTTTTGAGTAGTCATGTCTTTCTGGCACTGAACGCTAAGAGCGATGAAGATCGATAATGCGGTCAATAAAAGTTTAGTGGAAATATTTTCCCGGAATGATATCATATAAATCAACTAATTCATTGCTTCCTATCGCGAAAACCATTGCGCCTGTTGCGTTAAAATTTCATCTTTACCATTTTACTTCGCCGTCAAAACCTGCTCATCCGGTTTCGGCACGTAAGTCAGGATCGCATCGCGTAAAGTCTCGATCAATCTCGTTTTGACCTGCTGGCGATTCACAGATAAGAATATTTCCCGGTGAGGTTCCGGGAATCGAAAATTACGAATAAATTTCATTCGTTCTTCGCTTAATTCCATGACGGCCAGCTCGGGCAAAATCGTTATCCCGCCATTCCGATCGACCATTCTCATCAGCGTTTCGATACTTCCGGATCGATAATTGAAACTATGGCCGAATTCACTGTTTCTGCTCAATTCGCAAAGCTTTTGAATCTGAGTTCTGAAACAATGCCCTTCTTCCAAAAGCCATAGTTCGTTGGGTTCGATATCAGCCGGAAGGATATACTGTTTGTTATAAAGTCCGGTGTCTTTGGAAACGTATGCGTAAAATTTTTCTTTATATAAAGGCATGTCTTGCAGTGCTTTATCCTCCGAGGGGGAGGCGACAATCCCTGCGTCTATATTACCTACTTTCAATTCATTAATGATCCGCTCTGTGATCATCTCCGAAATATGAAGGCGTATATCCGGATATTTTTTGATAAAAGGCTGAACAAAATGAGGTAGCAGATATGGCGCGATAGTAGGAATGACACCGATACGCAACTCGCCCGACAAATCCCCGTTATAATGCCGCGCGATTTCATTCATCTTGCCCGCTTCCTTCAATATCACCTTGGCCTGATCAATGATTTGTCTGCCAATTCCGGTAGGTACGATCGGCTGCTTGGTACGATCAAATATCTTTATACCCAGCTCTTCCTCCAACTTCCTGATCATCATCGACAAAGTGGGTTGGGTAACATTACAATGTTCGGCGGCCTGAACAAAATGCCGGTGGTTATCAACGGCCACGATATATTCCAGTTGCTGGATATTCATTTCTTTTTTATAGATATACTTTATGCAAAGGTAAAAACTATAAGTGTTAATTATAAGCCGATTGCTTTCGGAGACGTAATTTTTGGCTTGAAGTGTAGTGATTTGTTAGTAATATTTTGTCAGAAAATGGTTGGGGACGCCCAGTCGGGGACGCCTAGTCGGGGGCGCCCAGTCATTAGTTGTTTATTGAGTTACAAAAGCGCAATATGCAAAGGAAGGTCTTTGTTCATCCTCAATCTTCACGTCTTCGTGGCAAAAAAATCAGCAAGTAGGTGTTGATAAAAATATTTAACAAAAAATTCGGCGAAATTTAGGGTAAGTGTTATTTCAGTTGTCATATACACGAAACAGGCAGTCATTAAAGTATAAAATAGCTATGAATATAGCCGATTCGCAGGTCCACGATATCAGCAAGGGCAGGGAAAAGGACTTTGAAATGGTGTTTAAAGCTCATTTCAAGGGTTTGCAAGCCTATGCGGCGACGATAGTCCGGGACGTTGTTATGGCGGAAGAAATGGTACAAAATGTATTTGTGCGTCTTTGGGAAAAAAGCGAGCAAATTGAGATCAGGGAGAGTGTGAGCGGATATTTGTATCGATCGGTATACCATGAGTGCCTGAATTATTTGAAACATTTGAAGGTGAGGGAAGCATATGAATCATATGCCGTGTACAGTATGGAAACAACAAGTAGTAGCAATGGAGCCCAGCATACGGAGCACAAGGAGTTGCAGCAGCGTTTGGAGGTGGCGTTGAATGAGCTGCCCGAAAAGTGCAGAACGATTTTTCAAATGAGTCGTTTTGAGGAACTCAAATATCAGGAAATAGCGGATCGGCTGAGTATTCCAGTCAAAATGGTTGAAAATCAGATGGGCAAAGCGTTGAAGTTGCTGAGGGTTCAACTTATTGATTATTTGCCAATTACGCTCATTTTATTTCTCATTCATTAACAACGAAGATCATGGCAACAGAACCTAGCATACATATAGATGGTCTTTTGGTGAAATTAATTTTGCAGGAGGCGACGGCAGACGAGAAGGTACAGGTAAACCAGTGGCTGTCAGAAAGTGAAGAGAATGTGAGGTATTTTTCCCATTTCAAACTGATCTGGGCAGAAAGCAAAAAACTGGAAGCAAAAAGCACAGTAGATGAAGAACTGGCCTGGCAGCGTTTTAAAAACCGCACCAATGAAACTAAAGAAGAGCCCAAAATAATCGAGTTTCGCCCTGCATGGTGGCAACGAACCTCCGGAATTGCGGCGATGGTTATTATGGCATTGGGAATTGGCTGGCTTATTTATTTGAATATGAATAGGTTTTCGGGAACAGGGCAGCGCCTGGTTCGTGCGGATAATCAGACTGTTTCGGATACGTTGCCCGACGGCTCGGTCGTGGTCCTAAACAAACATTCGTCTATATCATATAATGATCCATTCACGGCTGGTGACGAGCGGCATATTACGTTGACCGGCGAAGCGTTTTTTACCGTCACACCGGATAAAAAGAAGCCGTTCGTGATATCAGTGAAAGATGTGACAGTGAAGGTGGTAGGGACATCTTTCAATATCAAAGACAGCAAAACGGCAACGGAGGTGGTCGTGGAAACCGGAATCGTTGAAGTTTCAAAAAAGGCGGAAAGCGTGCGTCTTCATCCACAACAAAAAGTCAATGTGACTACACAAAGCGTTGAATTACAGCCTGAGAAGGTTCGTAATGGTTTTTATTCCTACTATCGAACCGGAAAACTGGTATGTCAGGATACACCACTGCCGGACCTGGTATCGACTTTAAATGACTATTACCATGCTGATATCGTCATTGAGAGCGATGAGGTTCGTAAACTCATGATCAATACCACATTTGATCAACAAACTTTACCAGAAATCTTGTCCGTTATTAGCAAAACATTCGACATCGCCATTCAACATAAAGGTGATCAGATCATTTTAAAATAGTGGTTATTTTTGTCGAATGATCCAATTTTACAACGCGTGCACAAGACTGATCGTTTTGGTGGTGGCTCTGCTGGCGACCACCAAAACCTATGGGCAAAGCTTTTTGAACAAGACAGTTTCCGTTTCAGCAAACCAGCAGACGATCGCCCAGGTGCTCAACACGGTCAGTGCTCAAGGCGGCTTCTACTTTTCTTACAGCAGCACAATTCTTCCGGGCGACAGCGTCGTCAGCATAGCGTACAGGGCCATTACCGTTCGGAATGTTTTGGACAAATTGCTGGGCGATGGATATCAATATAAAGAAACAGGAGCTTATCTTATTATTCAGCGGAAATCTCAGGAGAAATACCTGATTGTCAGTGGGTATATCTCGGATCAAGAAACCGGAGCTCCTGCGGATTTTGTGAGTGTATATTCCAAAACAAAGCTCGTTTCCGACCTCACCAATGAAAATGGATTTTTCAAATTGAAGTTTAAGGACGGAAGTTTTCCGCTTTCCATTTCAGTGAGTAAGGTGGGATATGCCGATACTACGGTCATCGTAAACGCTGCGTCAGAGCTTCGTATTAGCATGATTTTAAAACCTGTGGAACTGGATCCGGTCTGGGTAAGGTATTCAGAAGCAGAGCGTACCTGGCTGGGTCGTTTGTTTGTTTCCGATAAGTTAAGATTACAAAGCCGCAACATCGGGAAGTTTTTTGTCTCTCTTCCGTATCAGGCATCACTGACGCCTGGATTGAGTACCCACGGCATGATGAATTCTCAAATTGAAAATAAAATATCACTTAACCTGATCGGTGGATATAGCGGCGGCGTCAACGGCGTCGAACTTGCGGGTATGTTTAATATCACTAAACGAAGCATGCGATATGTGCAGGTGGCGGGTTGGTTTAATGTTACTTCCGGGGATGTTCGAGGTGTGCAGGCAGCAGGGATTTACAATCACGTCCTTGATTCACTTCAGGGTGTGCAAGTTGCTGGTACTGCGAATCTGCTTCTGAAAAACATGCATGGCGCACAAATTGGGGGCATCCTCAATATTGCCGGTGGAAGTATCGATGGCGTTCAGGTTGCGGGCGCGGCCAATGTTGCGAAAGGGCGGGGAAGGGGTGCGCAGATCTCCGGCATATTCAACCATATCGACAGTTCATTCAACGGAGTTCAGGTCGCAGCCGCCGTGAATAGCACTTTTAGTACAGTACACGGTGCGCAAATATCCAGTCTTTTTAATACAGCCCGTAAAACAGAAGGTCTGCAACTGAGCTTTTTTAACTATACCCGAAAACTGAAAGGGGCACAAATCGGTCTCATTAACTACGCAGACAGCTCGTCCGGTGTCAGTATTGGTATTATCAATATTGTGAAACATGGCACATCCAATATCTCGCTATATGCCAATGAAATTGCACCATTCAATTTGGCATGGAAAATGGGAAATCGAAAGATGTATACAATGATCATGGGTGGTGTTGGGATAAGCAGCGGCAATAAAGTATATACTCTTGGGTTAGGGATTGGGAAAGAATTTAAAATGAGCAAGTTGCTTGGATTGCAGGCAGAAATTTCATCTCAAAGTATTATTCAGAATTCGTGGGAAAACCCCGGAGGATTGGTACGAAGCCAAATGTCGCTGGCCTTCTGGTTGAGTGAAAGGGTTTCCTTATATGTTGGTCCGGCTTTTTCCATATACTATAATGAAAATGCGGAGGTCGTACCCGGATACAAAACATTTCCACCGGGCTATTTGAATGCAGTTCCAATCGGCGACAAAGCGACGGGATGGATTGGTGCGCAGGCTGGGTTAAGCTGGCGGTATGGTCGGAAGTAAGGTTCTAACGTACAGGCCGTTGCAAGACTTACCAGGTTTTGAAAACCCGGTAAGTCTTGTCTATTATTCTGGTATATGATCAGACTTAGCGCCCCATCGCGAAACCCATCGCGTCTATTGCGTTTAAAACCTCTTTAAAAATAATTTCCAACAAAATTTAGGGTAAACGTCGGGTCAGGTGTCGATATATCGCACACAGCAAATGAGCGATACGACCGAAGGCCTGCGGTCATGACTTGGAAAATGAGCTGTTGTGCTTCCATTATTCAGCATCATTTAAAGTATAAGATCATGAGCCATAATTTTAAAATAATCAGCACAATCGTTTTTCTGATGATATCACTTTCTGGCCTTGCGCAGGAAACCAGAAAAACGCATATCGGATTTGTATATCCGGTCAGCACGAACGGACTTGACGCACCCAAAATATCAAATGACTTTTCCCTGCATTTAATCGGAGGTGTTTCCAGATCTGAAAAAGGCTTTGCGATGGCAGGTATTGGTAATTTGACTGAGGCGAGTCATGGGGTAATGATCGCCGGAGTTTCTAATGTCGTCAAAGATACGGCGGAGGGCTTTCATCTGGCAGGTTTGGTGAATGTTACAGGAAAAGATTCCAAAGCGGTCGAAGTGGCTGGACTAGCTAATATTTCAGGAGGTAATTCTATCACACAGATATCAGGTCTGAGCAGTGTGGCTAAAGGTGAAGTAAAAGGCATCCAGCTTTCGGGCTTTAGCAATTATGCACAGGATGCGAAAACGCAGATTGCGGGATTTAGCAGTACGGCAAAAGGACAAGTGAAAGGCGTTCAGCTTTCCGGATTTGTGAACTATGCGAACGAAGTCAATACCCAGGTTGCGGGATTTATAAATGTTGCAAAAAAAGTTAAAGGCGTGCAGATTGCCGGATTTATCAATATTGCCGACAGCAGCGACTATCCGATTGGCCTCGTCAATATCATAAGGAATGGTGAAAAGAGCTTTTCTGTAAGCGTTGATGAAACCGTGACGACTATGGCCACTTTTCGCTCCGGTGGTAAAAAGTTATATGGAATAGTGGGCGGCGGCTATAATCTCAAATTTGCGGACGAGGCGATTTATGGTTTTGAGGCTGGTTTCGGGATGAATATTCGTGTCAGTCAGCGTTTCAAAATAACACCGGAACTGGTCTCGCAAAATCTGTTTCAATCTGGAGATAGCGACTATTTCAAATCCTCTGTTCGGGCGCTGGCCGTGTTTCAATTTTCAAAACACTTCGCAATCTTCGGCGGGCCGACTTTCAACTATGTAAACTATCCAAAGAGTGAAACGAATGCCTTTATGAACGATTTTCTTTGGGAAAATACGAGATCAAATGGCGATTTTGAGGGGTTGTATTTGGGCGTAAACGGCGGAATCAGATTAATATTGTAGGTGGAAACAAGAAGTATACCTTTGTAAAATATTATGCTTTCGTGGTATGGTTATATATGACGGCTGGTTTTGTGGCGTTTTGGGGCAATAAGTTTAGTTACTTCCCCAAACCACACAATCACCGCTCAAAAGCTAAGATGCTCACAGTAAGTGCTATATCTCTTTTGGTAAGCAATGGTTTCAGTTTTGCCCGTATCCGGTCAGTACCTGTTCCATTTATTAACTTAAAAATTAAATTATGAGAAAACTGGCGTTTATAGGAGCAATACTTTTTGCAACTGCCATGGGATGTAGCGACGATGATGACGACAGCACAATACCAGCGATTCCACAGCCTGAATTGAAAGTGACCACTACTCTAAATGGTGGTAATGAAGTTCCGTTGAATGCATCAACCGCTACCGGAGATGTAGAGGGAACTCTTGATCAGGAAAAACGGATTCTAAAATTAAACATTACTTACAGTGATTCTGCCGCAGCTGACACCACAGTAAGCGATTCACTTAAACCGTTTATTCCGACCGCCTGGCATATTCACAAAGCACCAGCAGACAGCGCGGGAGCTGTTGTAATTGATTTGGGATCGACATTTACTTCCCCATTCGTATTTACCGATACATTGACAGCTGAACAGATGACAGATTTGAAAAATGGCAAATACTATCTGAATATCCACACGGCTAACCATCCGATGGGAGAGATCAGAGGCCAATTGAAAGCTGAAGAGGCGAATTAAATGGATTGAAAACCATATAAGTTAAATCAAAAATAGCTGCTCGAAAGGCAGCTATTTTTGATTTGGTATGCTAAGTGTTTGCAAAATCCCCAAGGATCATTTTAGATTTCAAACTTGCTCCAGGATGTTTGTAAGCCTACGACCGCCGAAAGCTGAGGGCCGTTAGCCACCTTAAAATAGCGTTTTCGCTTTTTCAAGCGCGGAATCCAAGCCGGAAGCATCCGAACCGCCCGCGGTTGCAAAGAAAGGCTGGCCACCGCCACCACCTTTGATCTCCCTGGCCAGTTCTTTCACAATTTTTCCTGCATTCAGATTTGCGTCTCCAACCAGGTGTTCAGCAATATATACCGACAGTTGTGGTTTTCCATTAATTTCCGTTCCAAAAACTGCGATCAGATTTTCAACCTGATCTTTTAATTCATATGAAAGTTGTTTCAACGAATCTACAGACGGAACTTCGACTTTTTCGACCAATAAATTGAAAGACTGATATTTCTTCACCTTATCAAGCAAAGCAGTTTTTATACCCTGCACTTTTTCATTTTCCAGTGAGGCAACTTTCTTTTGAAGAAGCGCTCTTTCTTCCAACAACGCTTCAAGCGATTTGACGATATCAGACGGGCTTTTCAGTAATTCTTTTACTTTACTCAGCGTGTCTTCCTGGCTTCTCATTAATTCCAGCGCCCGCTCGCCAGTCACTGCTTCCACACGGCGAACACCGGCTGACACCGAGCCTTCTGAAATAAATTTGAATATCCCGATTTTGCCTGTAGAGTCAATATGGGTTCCGCCGCAAAGCTCAAACGAGAACTTCGGGTCGAATATGATCAGACGAACGAAATCGCCGTATTTTTCACCGAAAGTAGCCGTTGCCCCTGCGTCAAGTGCCTGCTGGATAGGTACGTTACGTCGTTCATCAAGTTTGATATTCTCTCGGATTTTCTCATTAACGATGTCCTCAATTTTGAGCAATTCTTCATCCGTCACTTTCGCGAAGTGAGAAAAGTCAAATCTCAAGACTTCATCATTCAGATAAGAGCCTTTCTGGCCGATATGGTTACCCAAAACCTCTCGCATCGACGACAACATCAAGTGGGTAGCGGAGTGGTTTGCCTTTATTTTCTCTCTTCTCTCAATATTGATTTTCGCCTTAACGATACCGGCAGAAGTCAACGCCTCGTCCAGATTTTTATCTTCAGATATATGTACAAAAAGATCGTTTTCCTTTTTTGTGTCAACGATATTAACCTTGATCAATTGGCCATCTTTATCCCACTCCAAAGTTCCGGTATCGCCAACCTGTCCGCCCATTTCGGCGTAGAAAGGAGTTTTATCAAGCACAATATGATATTGCTCGCCTGTTTTGGTTTTTACTTTTCTGAACTTGGTAATATGGCTATGCGTTTCCTCAAAATCATATCCCAAAAACTCCACGCCATCCGACTCACGAATTTCGATCCAGTCTGTCGCTTCTTTGGCGGCATCCTGGCGGGAACGTTTTTTCTGCTCAGCCAATGCATCCTGAAAACCCACCTCATCTATCTCGAGGCCTTTCTCACGTGCGATCAGGGCTGTAAGGTCAACAGGGAACCCGAAGGTATCGCTCAATTCAAAAACTTCATTGCCAGCAATGACGTGTATTTCGCTCGCTTTCAGGTTGTTGGTAATATTGTCCAATCTCTTCAAGCCGGATTCTAGCGTGCGAAGGAAACTGCGTTCTTCTTCCAATATCACTTTCGTAACAAACTCTTCCTGAGCTTTCAATTCCGTGAAAACGTCCTTGAACTGTTCAGCCAACACTGGTACCAGTTTATGGAAAAATGGCTCTTGTAAGCCAAGATACGAATATCCGTAACGAACCGCACGACGCAAAATCCTGCGGATTACATATCCCGCTTTCACATTTGATGGGAGCTGCCCGTCGGTTATAGCAAAAGCAACGGCACGGATATGGTCAGAAATCACCCGCATCGCTATGTCCGCATATGTTTCTGACCCGTAGGCTTTACCTGAAAATTGTTCTAAAACCTGAATGGTATTCTGAAATACGTCGGTGTCGTAGTTGGATGTTTTATTCTGAACAGCCATACAAAGCCTCTCAAAGCCCATCCCGGTATCGACGTGCGTCGCAGGGAGCGGTATTAAAGAGCTGTCTGCTTTACGCTCAAACTGCATAAATACAAGATTCCAGATTTCGACAACCTGAGGGTGGTCGTTATTTACCAGACTTTTTCCAGATATTAAATCGACCTCAGATTGAGGACGAAGATCGACGTGGATTTCGGAACAGGGCCCGCATGGACCCGTGTCGCCCATTTCCCAGAAATTGTCTTTTTTATTGCCTAATATGATCCGGTCTTCTCCCACGATAGGTTTCCACAGATCCCAGGCTTCTTGGTCGAAAGGTACGTTGTCTTTGCTATCTCCCTCAAAAACAGACACATATAGTCTGTCTTTTGGGAGTTTATATACTTCTGTCAGTAACTCCCAAGCCCATGTAATCGCTTCTTTTTTGAAATAATCACCAAATGACCAGTTGCCGAGCATTTCGAACATGGTATGGTGGTAAGTATCAAAACCAACATCTTCAAGGTCATTGTGCTTGCCCGAAACTCGAAGGCATTTTTGAGTATCCGCAATACGTTTTGAAGGCGGTGTTCCATTTCCAAGGAAGAAGTCCTTAAACTGCGCCATCCCTGAGTTGTTAAACATCAGCGTTGGGTCGTTTTTTGCTACTAGTGGAGCAGATGGAACAATAAGGTGCTCTTTGCTTTTGAAAAATTCCAGAAATGCCTGACGTATTTGATGCGAAGTCATAAAAATATATGCGATTTTAATTCAGCGACCGGAAAAACTCCGTTTGATATCCTATCTAAAATTCCGGCAAAGGTAGGGAAAAAAAGGGGAAAGGTGGAAGGGGAAATAGGGAGGAATGGAGGAGGGGTTAAAGGTTAAAGGAACCGCGCTCCGACGTGACTGGAACCTATTTACAATCGGTTCCCCATGTTTCTGCGTTTGCAACGCAACTTTTTAGGGAGTTATTCTACAAAAATAGGACTATACATTGAATCTTGTTGCGTATATTATGATTATTCCTTGTTTCTGGTGGTTTTTTGTCAACTTTGCCTACTGATATTTATTTTAATTCTGAATATTTCATATTAAGAGTATAATCAATAGCTGCCTTTCTTTTTTTAGAAATTCAGAAACATTAACAAACCATTCATTTTGAGATTAAACAGAGTCCACTCGAAGTGAATTGCACCAATTAAATTGACCATTTAAAATGTTATTGATGAAACCCTATTCCGAGTTTTCGGCTGAGGAGCTAGCAATGGAAAAGTTGTTTATAAGATGGGTTCGATTTCCGGAAGACCCTTCGATGAGCAACTATTGGGAAGGGTTGATAGCCGAAAATCCTTTTATGAAGGAAACCGTACAAACAGCCAAAGAGCTTGTTAAACAGGCATCTGACTGGAAACTTGAGTCGATTTCGGGACAGGAAGCCAACTCTCTTTGGGAACGAATTCGTAATTCTTTGGATATCATCACCGACAAAGAAGCCAATAAGTCTGGCGGTGGACTTTTGTCCATGAAAGCGTCCAAAAATGCACTTCTTATCGGGCTCGTTTCCCTCGGGCTAATCTTAATTCTCTTCTATCTTTCTTTGGTGAGGTAGTTCTACATTCCCTTTTTTAACAAGATACCTCCATTTTCTCAGCATGAAGCTCTGAGCGAACTAGTGCTTGAATATGCTCTTCCCATTTATATGCATCCTCGCACTAGCAAATGGAGTTGCCTAACACTTCCGTGACAGTGATGTTGTCTTGTTGATTTATTGGAATAATTCAATTTTATCTACTATCCAGCTTATTGCAGAATCTCGATAAAGTGTCGAATATATTGATATATTTCAAAAAAATATTTGATACCGGCAATAATGGCAACGTTCCCGATAACGATTGCACAAATAAAAAACACGATTTTCTTCCATTTTTGTTGCCGAATTTCTATTCTCACCACATCATTGTCCATTGTACTATACACACAAAAAATAGAATAATATGTTTTGTGCAATAGTTCTGCATTTCGGTCGGCAGCGCGGATAGTCCACCCTCAGATCAGCGTCAATTTTTCACCCATTTTTTCGATAACTGTTTTAGTATGAAGAGCAACGGGATTGTGAGGAAGCAGAACAGGATATTTTTGATATTTGACAATTTTTATAAAAAAATAAATTATTCAAATAGGGGTGAATGAAAACAATGTCGTCAAATAAGCACCGTATCTTTTAAATTAAACCAATCCATAAAATGAAAAGAACCTTTACCAATGTAAGGATGATTTTATGTGGCGGAACGATCGTAGGCCTCCTGGGCCTCCAGACGTTCACGCATGCTTCTCCTCACTTGAAAACTTTAACAGCAAATGTGTCTTCAGTAGGCATCGACAAATCGGTGTCTGGTCAGGTAATTTCATCTGAAGATAATACGGGTATCCCTGGTGTGTCGGTAGTGTTGAAAGGATCCAGAACAGGTACAAATACCGACGTTGATGGTAAGTTCAAGATTGAAGTAACGGATGACAACTCGGTGCTGGTATTCTCGGCGGTGGGCTTTGTAACGCAAGAAATCGTGGTTGGGAATAAAAGTAGTGTTTCAGTCACTTTGGTAGCAGACCTTAAAACTTTGACTGAGATAGTAGTGGTGGGTTATGGAACTCAAAAGAAGAGTCAGGTAACTGGTGCAATTTCTTCGGTAAGTTCCAAAGAAATCAACGAAATGCCGCTTACAAACCTTGGTCAGGCGCTGCAAGGACGTGCTGCCGGAGTAGATGTTACCCAATCGGGTTCAAAACCAGGTACTGCTCCAAAAATCCTGATTCGGGGTCGCAGGTCATTTAACGCAGGTAACGATCCGCTTTATGTAGTTGACGGAATTCCACTTTCCGCTGGTTATGAGGATCTTAACCCAAGTGATATTCAATCAATGGAGGTTTTGAAGGATGCAACTGCGACTGCAATTTATGGAGCGAGAGGTGCGAACGGGGTTGTTATTGTTTCGACAAAAAGAGGTGCGATAAAAGGAAAAACTACGGTAAGTTATGATGCTTATGTGGGAGTTTCCAAGCCACTCGATAAAATTGAGCTATTTAATGGACCGGAATTCGCTGAGTTTGTCAGAGAATCATATCGTGCTACAGGAGGATATACCGACGCAAATGGCAATCCGGTTGCATCAGGCGTGATAGATCCGGTAGCAGATAAAAAAGTGGCGGTGTTAGGTGGTGACCCGAATGTTGCAAAAGGAATTGCTAACGGAACGAGTACTGACTGGCAGGATCTGATCCTGAAAAATGGAGTAATGCAAAACCATTCCATAGGTGTTCAGGGCGGAAATGAGAGAACTCAGTTCTATATTTCAGGTGGTTTTTTCCGTGATAAGGGTATCGTTGAGGGACTTGATTTTACAAGAACTTCGCTTCGTGCAAACATCGATCACAGCGTAAACTCCTGGTTCAAAGTTGGTTTGGCTTCCTATTCGATGTATAGCATCAGAAACGGAGAGAACCTTAATACCTATGGTTTTACAATTCAACAAAATCCGCTTGCCGTGCCATACGATGAAAATGGCAAGATGATCTTCTCACCTACCAATGATGCACTACTGACCAACCCGTTGGCGGAAATTGTGCCCGGTGCACAAGTCGACAACCTGAAAAGATATCGGATATTCAATAGTCTTTACGCAGAATTTAAAATCATCGATGGTTTAAAATACCGTGTTAATTTCGGTCCTGACTTCACAATTTCCAGATATGGACGCTTCATCGGCTCTCAAACAAACGCACGGAAAGGTGGTGATGCGCAGGCTACTGCTGGTAACAACATTACCTTTAACTGGACGCTGGAAAACGTAGTAACCTATAACAAAACCTTTGGTGGAAAGCACAACTTGGGTGTTACTTTACTTCACTCCATTCAACGCGACAATTCTGAGACCTACATCACCAATACACAAGGGGTACCCGCTGAATCAA
Source organism: Dyadobacter sp. HNCC25DJ184 (assembly GCF_056895215.1). Classification (NCBI taxonomy): domain Bacteria; kingdom Pseudomonadati; phylum Bacteroidota; class Cytophagia; order Cytophagales; family Spirosomataceae; genus Dyadobacter; species Dyadobacter sp. HNCC25DJ184. The sequence continues at coordinate 70,060 of NZ_JBXHAQ010000008.1, forward strand.
TGCAGTTCTATAACCTCGGTGCATCTTCTACAATCCTTGGAGTTGGAAGTAACTTGTCGCAGTGGACGATCAACTCGTACATGGCTCGTGTGAACTATGACTTCAATGATAAATATCTGGTTACCTTGACGTTACGTCGCGATGGATCAAGCCGGTTCGGTGAAAATTCTAAATATGGTAATTTCCCGGGAGTAGCTGTGGGCTGGAATTTGAGCAACGAATCATTCATGAGAGGAATTTCCTGGTTAGATCTTTTGAAAGTTAGAGCGGGCTGGGGTAAAGTGGGTAACCAAGGGGTTGCTCCATACCAAACTCAGGGTTTGTTGGGCAGAACTGCCTATGCATGGGGAGCAGTTGGAGCGTACGGATATCGTCCAAACACAATTGGAAACCCGGATTTGAGATGGGAATCTTCAGCTACATCCAATATCGGTCTAGACTTCTCTTTCTGGAGAGGAAGACTTCAGGGATCACTTGAATTCTACCAGACAAATACCACAGATTTGCTATTGTCAGATCAGTTGCCAGGTTCTACAGGATTTAACGCTGTGACCAGAAACGTGGGGGAAACTCGTAACCGCGGTATTGAGTTAAGTTTCTCAACCATTAACATAAACAGAGAATCTAGCTTTAAATGGTCAACAGACTTTACTTTTACCAAAAACACCGAAGCCATTCTTTCCCTATATAATGGAAAAGTGGATGACGTAGGTAACGGCTGGTTTATCGGTCACCCGTTGAGTACCGTGTTTAATTACCGCAAGGATGGTATCTGGCAGGCAAATGAAGCGGATGCTGCAAAATCCTATGCAAGTGAGGTAGGGCAGATTAAGATCAGAGATCTCAATAACGATGGTATTATTAATGCGGATGACCGTGAAATTATTGGATCTGATGTTCCGAAATTCAATGCGGGTATAACGAACAGGTTCTCCTTCAAAGGGTTTGACTTGTCATTCTTTTTCTTCGCTCGTGTTGGAAACTTGATTCGTAGTGAATTCCACAATAGCAACAACGCACTTGCCGGTCGTTATCAGCAAATTAAAGTGGATTACTGGACACCAAACAACCCTACCAATGAGTTTCCTCGCCCGAAAAGCAACCAGGAATTCCCTGTATATGGTAGCACGCTTACTTACTACGATGGAACGTTCGTGAAACTGCGTAATATCAACTTCGGATATTCATTCAATGAAAAAGTAGCGAAGAAATTGGGTATGGAACAGTTCAGGTTATATACCAGCATCCAGCAGCCGGTAATTTGGTCGAAATACAGATCCAAATACAACGGAATTGACCCTGAAACTACTGGTTTGGCAGCGGGTGGAACAGGTGTGACGCCTGCGACAACGGTAATTACTTTTGGTTTGAACGCCAAATTTTAATAGAGATTATTAAACAAACAGACGGTTAAACCTGAAGTATATACATAAGAAATCATGAGATTAAAAAAGACAATAATGATCATGGGTATGACGGCGCTCCTGTTGGGTGGGCAGTCATGTAAGGATATTTTGGATGAGGAGATTGTATCTGGGATCGGCAACGACTACATGAACACTCCAAAAGGGTTCGAGGATGCAGTGCGTGCTGCATATTCATCTCTTCGGTTTTATTACGGAACCCAGCAAGGGCTGACTATGAGCGAATTTGGTACTGACATTTACGCGACCGGTGCCGATGGCGGATATAAAGGTTTCCATTTTTATGACGGTCAGTTGAACCCGACGGTAGACTACCTTGCCACAACCTGGGACGAACTCTACAAAGGGATCAATACCTGCAACGCGGTAATAGACAGAGTTGCAAACGTAACCGGTGTTGCAGATAATATTAAAGCGTTGCGAATCGCGGAAGTGAAATTTCTGAGAGCTCATTTCTATTATATCCTGCATCAGCAATATGGTGGTGTAGACCTTCGCTTGACGGAAACTGTGTTGCCAACAAAGGAGACAAAAAGAGCAACCGATTCCGAGATGTATACCCAGATAATTGCTGATTTGAACGATGCAATTGCCGGGCTTGAAGCAAAAGCGCAGTCTACCGACTATGGCCGGGCAACCAAACCTGCAGCGGAAGCGCTTTTGGCGAAAGTATACCTCGCAAAAGGTTATTCTGCCTCAAAATCTCCGGACGACTTTACAAAGGCGGCAGCTTTATGTGAAAGTGTGGTTAGTAACTATGGCTACAAACTCCTTGATGACTTTGCAAGCGTTTTTGATCAAAACAATCAGGTAAATAGCGAAGTAGTATTTGCGATTCAGTATACGGCAGATCCATTGACTAACAATCTTGGAAATAGTTTGCACTTGTATTTTGGTATGCAATATGACGTGCAGCCGGGTATGGAGCGTGATGTTTTCTACGGTCGTCCATTCAAGCGTCTGCGTCCGACCAGCTACCTGATCAACACAGTCTTCAAAGATCGCACGAACGACTCGAGGTATAAGAAGACATTCCGTGACACATGGAAGTCTAACAAGCCTGGTACGTATAATTCGGCGTCGTTCGATGACTCCAAAACATCAGTTACTTTTGCGTCTGGCGATACTGCAATCTTCATCCCGGGTTATGAAATGACGAAGGAAGAAAGGGCTACGAAAAAGTATCAGGTTTTGGTTCCAAGTAAATATAGCGAGGCATTATTCCCAACTTTACAGAAGTTTTTTGATACGCAACGCCCGGACAAAACTTACGAAGCTGGAAGCCGTGACTATTTTGCAATTCGTTTGGCAGATGTTTATCTGATGCTTGCTGAAGCTCAATTAAAAGCAGGGAATACAGCAAGAGCAACAGAGGCAATCAACGCGGTTCGATACAGAGCAGGATGGCCAGGTAAAAAGGATGCGATGCTTATCAAAGAAGCAGATATGACTATGGAAATGGTTATTGAGGAAAGAGCGAGAGAGTTGGCTGGCGAGCAGACAAGGTGGCTGGATTTGAAAAGATGGGGGCTATTGCTGGAACGTGTTAAATTGTACAATCCACAAGCAGCGGTCAACATCAAGGATTTCCACGTTCTTCGACCGATCCCTCAGACCCAGATCGACAGAAGCGCAAAAACAACTGATGGAAAGTCAGTTTTCCCGCAGAATCCTGGATATTGAGATATCATTAATTGAAGTGAACCGGAGGGTGTCTGTATAGACATCCTCTTTCTTGTTCTCAGCATCCTGCCGTTCAATAAACATCTCTCCAACTTGTGGTATTAAGTAAATACCTTTATATCCTCCAGCTATCACCTGATATGAATTATAAATCCATTCTTGCCCAACTGTCGGAAAGGGAGATCATTACATCCGAACTTGCCGCGCAAATAGAAACCTACGAACGCGAAAAGCCTTTTTCAATTCATTGGGAATTAAGGTCGTTATTGTACATCGGCATTCTTCTTTTCTCTGCTGGTATTGGCGTGCTGGTGTATCAGAATATAGATACCATTGGACATCAGGCGATTATCGGATTCATAACCTTACTTACTCTGGTCTGTTTCGCATTCGTATATAGAAATCGTCAACCGTTTAGCTGGCTGGAGGTGGATGATTCGTCTTCCCTGGCTTCTTATATATTATTATTAGGCTGCATGGCATTTTTGACTTTGGAGGGATACCTGCAATTTCAATATGCGGTTTTCGGTGAGAAATATGGCCTGGCCGTTTTCATTCCTACCATTATCTTTTTCTTTTGTGCCTATTTTTTTGACCACCGCGGGGTACTTTCGATGGCCATCACCGGCCTGGCATCCTGGGCTGGGTTGACGATCGCTCCAATTTCAATACTGCAGAAGAATGACTTTTCAGACGCGCGAATTGTACATACGGCCATAATTTTAGGTATTGTATTGGTTGTAGTTGGCATTGCTACATCTGAAAGAGATTGGAAGAAGCACTTTGGATTTACATATATTTTTTTAGGGGGAAATCTGGCAGTGGTAGCTGCGATGATCGGACTTTTTTCATTCGATATCAAAATACTTTACTTTTTTATCGCAGCCGGCCTGTCGGTTTATTTCATCTATTTCGCCCGCAAAACCCATACTTTACTCTTCCTGTTGATGGGGGTGATATATGGTTATATCATAGTGACGTATGCCTTGTTTCAAATTATGCCCGACTTCTTTGCCAGAGGTATGGGATTTTTCTATTTCATCGCCTCCAGCGCGGGAGTGATCGTCTTTCTTCTAAATGTGAAAAAAATATTGGGAGTAAATAAAAATGATGAAGGCATATAATATAGAATGGGTCAGGAATTTGCGAATAAAGCAAACCGCTCAATCGTGGCTAGAGAAGAAAATGATATCCGACGCTCAATTTGCCGCAGTCCAAACCGAATTTCCGGAACACTTCTACCGGCCGGGTATTTTTGTGAAAATTGGGTTGTTCATTTTCGGGCTCATTGCTTGCGTGTTTTTCTCCGCGTTTTTGAGTTTGTTTCTGGTAGGAAATAATGGAGATGGAGCTATATCTATCATGAGTTTTATTTCAGCGATCTGTTTCGTCGCGGCACTCGAATTTCTGATAAAGGATCGAAAGTTATATCATTCAGGAGTTGATAATGCGTTGCTCTATGCTGCGTTGGTAGCCATACTTGTTCCATTTTTTTTGCTAATACAAAATCCTCCCGTCTGGCTTAGTTGCTGTGTGGCTTTGCTTGTTCTGATTCCAGCAATAATTCGATACGCAGATCTGGCGACAGTGGCTGCCGCTTTTGCCGCCGGTTTGATACTCTTCTCTAATATAATGATGCAGTTCAAATTCGGCGCGGCATTACTACCATTTGGAATCATGATTCTGTCGTGTACCTTTTTCTTTATCAATAGAAAACGTGAGTTTGATTATTATGCCGATTGCCAGACATTACTCGAATTGCTTTGTTTGATCGCATTTTATGCTGGAGGCAACTATTATGTGGTACGGGAGGGTAATGCATTGATCAATGAGCTTGATACTACATCCGCCCCTCAGATCCCTTTTGCATTACTATTTTACATCCTGACTTTTTTCATTCCCTTTCTATATATAGTATCAGGCCTTCGGACTAAAAACAGAATGAAGTTAATCACCGGGATGTTTGCCGTAGCTTTTTCCGGATTTACATATAAGTACTATTTCGGTCTTCTTTCGCTGGAAATGGCATCTTTGTTGGTGGGAGGGGCATTGATACTTTTTGCTGTTTGGGCAATACGCTTCTTCACGAATACGAAATGGGGGATATCAGATCAAAAAGACGGAAAACGGAAACTTGCCAATCTGGAGGCGTTTTTGGTCGCTCAGCAATTAGGACAGACGCCAACGGAAAAGGGTTTTGAGTTTGGAGGTGGTGAGTTCGGTGGCGGCGGAGCTCAAAATGAATATTGAAGTCTGGTTTTGTCGTTTTGGTTAAAATGTTTGAGCCCTTGGAATAGGGCTTTTTATTTGAAGTTATAGCAGTATAAAATTCAATGATGATGACTTTGCTAATCTTAGCACGGCGGCGTTTTGTGCGCGTTGTGAGTCAACTTTTAAAAATTTGTTGCCTCATTTTGAGGGTGACAATAGTGAATTCACGTCTTGTAGGAGTATTAGTATATATCAAATAGCATCAGAATCAATGACTAAAAGGCTTGTTACAATTTTTGCATGTTTATCAGTATTGCTGGTCACTCCCGGGTTTGCGCAGAAGGGAGCTGGCGGATGGGTGTCCCTTTTTAATGGAAAAGACTTGACGGGTTGGAAGCAGCTAAATGGAAACGCAAAATATGAAGTTGTAAATGGCGCCATCGTGGGCACTTCTGCCATGGATACACCAAATTCTTTTCTAACGACCGAGAAGGATTACGGCGATTTTATATTCGAATGTGACCTTATGGTTGACAATAAATTGAACTCCGGTATCCAATTTCGTAGTCTGTCCAAATCTGATTTTATGAATGGACGGGTACACGGTTATCAAATGGAGATCGACCCCTCTGATCGCAAATGGTCGGGTGGTATATACGACGAAGCCCGTCGTGGCTGGCTATATCCCGGCGACTTGAACCCTGGAGCGCAGGGCGCATTTAAGAAAAATGAATGGAATCATTACCGGATTGAGGCCATAGGCAGTGATATCAAAACTTTTGTGAACGGAGTGCCGGTCGCTCATATCATTGATGATCTGACATTGAGTGGCTTCATATGCCTGCAGGTTCACGGAATAGGGAAAGACAAGTCCAAAGACGGTACTCAGGTAAAATGGAAAAATATCAAAATTAAAACCACCGGTCTTAAAACTTCACTGGCTACTGATATCCGGATAGTTAATTTCGTTCCTAATAATCTTGCGCCGGATGAAAAAAACAATGGATGGTCGTTGCTATTTGATGGGGCAAGTATGGATCAATGGACTGGCTACAATTCAAACAGTATTCCTGCCGGGAGATGGAAGGTTGATAACGGGACCATTGCAGTTCAAAAAGCAGTGGATGACAAGGGAAGCGTAGATTTAGTAACGAAGTCGAAATACGGTCCTGCGTTTGAATTTCAGTTTGATTTTAAATTGACCGAAGGAGCAAACAGCGGCGTTAAATATTTTGTGCCAGAAGCACATGACGCAAATACGCATTCCGGCGTTAGTCTGGAGTATCAGGTGCTGGACGATGAGCTTCATCCCGATGCAAAAATGGGAGCTGTTGGAAACAGAAAGCTCGCTTCATTGTATGATTTGATTCCTTCCGACAAGCCGGCCAATTCGGTTCAGAAAATAGGAGAGTGGAATAAAGGGCGCATCGTGGCATATCCCGACGGAACAGTTCAGCATTTCCTGAACGGACAAAAAGTGGTAGAATTTAAAAGAGGATCGGCCATTTATAAAGCGCTGGTAGCGAGGTCGAAATATGAGAAGTACGAAAACTTTGGGATGGCCAAAGAGGGATATCTCCTCCTTCAGGACCATCATGACAATGTAATGTTCAGAAGTTTGAAGATCAAAAGTCTAAACTAACCAAGTATCTGTAAACTATAATTTCTAATCAATTCATTAAAAATGGCTAACAGAAGAGAATTTATAAAAAATGCGGCGTTGGCAGCCGCTGGCATGGCAGTGGGCTCAAATGCCTTCAGTGCGGCCAGTTACCGTAAAATTATTGGAGCAAACGACAGGGTAAGAGTAGGAATTATAGGGTTTTCTGACCGTTTCAGAAGTTCACTGGCGCCGAGTTTTGCAGAACATTCCAAGGATCTTAATTTTGAATTCATGGGGGTTTCCGATCTTTGGAATCGTCGCAGAGATGAAGCAGAGAAATTCTTCAAAGGCAAAGAATATGCATCCAAAGACTTTGTAAAAGCAAGAAATAACGAGGAGCTTTTCGCAAGAAAAGACGTAGATGCGGTGATTATCAGTACCGCCGATTTTCAGCATGCTTTAATATGTGCAGAAGCTGTGAAGTCGGGTAGGGATGTATATGTTGAAAAACCGTTCGCGGAATCACTTGAAGATGCGAAAATTGCGGTAAAAGCCGTGGATGCTTCGAAACAGATTGTTCAGGTTGGATCGCAACGTCGCAGTGCACCCAATTATTGGGCTGCATATGAGTATATCAAATCTGGTAAATTTGGAGATATCACCACCGTTGAAATGACCTGGAATGTAAATCAGCCCGGTCGTTGGAGACGGAAAGAATTGGTTGATCAAATACGTCAGGAAGATACTGATTGGGATCGCTTCCTGATGAATCGTCCAAAAGTGGCCTGGAACCCACGTTTTTATCTTGAGTTCCGTCTTTTCTATCCTTATTCTTCGGGTATCCCCGGCCAATGGATGGCTCACCAGATCGACACAGTACACTGGTTCTCAGGACTGGATGCTCCAAGAAACGTAGTGGCGAATGGTGGTATATATACATGGAAAGATGGTCGTACCAACGTCGATACATTTAGCGCAACATTTGATTATGGTCCGTTTGATGACAAATCGAAAGGATTCCAGGTGATCTATTCGTCACGTTTTAATAATGAAGCGGGTGGTGTGAAAGAATATTATTTCTCTAATGGAGGGATGATTAACCTGGATACCAACAAAGTGACACCAACCGGTGGCTTGCAGGAAAGAGACGCGAAAGGTATGGGGCTAAAAGCAAATCTGCTTCCAGAGCTATCGTTGGAAGCAGGTGCGAAAATCGCGACAGATGCCAACACAGGTTCAGATCCGATGACTTCACTACATATGCTGAACTGGATGGAATGTATCCGCAGCAGAAAGGAAACCAATGCGCCGGCAAGAGTAGGTTTTAATCACTCAGTGGCTAATATAATGGCTACCAAGGCGTTACATACCGGTAAACGTGTGAGCTGGGATCCTGTGAAAAAGGATATCGTTCTAAGTTAGAAGGGTTGAAAAGGCAATCGCCTTTGAGCAGTCGGCTGTCGATGGATCGGTTAAAACCTCGATTTTATCAACGACTCAATTACTCCGACTTTGATTAATTGAAACAAAGTCGGAGTAACGCAAACGAATGCCAACCGCCCAAAGCTTTTCAATTAGGTCTGAGTACAGGCAATCGAAAGCTTACTGCCAAAAGCCAATTAAACAATTAACCAACGCAATTATTGTGAATCTTACGTACAAAAGTTTGGTTTTCTCGGCCATTTCGATGGTCGCTTTTTGTGGCCTTGCCGAGGCTCAGAAAGTTGAATTGATCAATAAAGAGAAGGAGCATATGGTGGAAGTGGTTATCGACGGGAAGCCTTTCACAAATTATTATTATCCGGGAACGGATGTGTTAAAAAAGGCAGTTTTATATCCTGTCAGAACCCCAAAAGGAACGCTTATTACCCGTGGTTGGCCATTGGATCCGCGTGCAGGCGAACGGGTGGACCATCCGCACCATGTGGGTATATGGCTTAACTATGAGGACGTTAACGGCAATGACTACTGGAATAATTCCAATGCAGTTGACCATGCCAAACGCGCTTACGGAACGATTATTCATACGGGAATTACTTCAATGAAATCCGGAAAGGACAAGGGAGTGCTTGTCGTGACGGCAGATTGGAAAGATAAGGACGGCAAAGTCACGTTACAGGAAACAACGACTTATACTTTCGCTGGAAAAGGCAATATCCGTACAATTGACAGAGCCACAACTTTGAAGGCGGCAAACGGAAACGTAGCGATGCCTGATATTAAAGACGGGATGTTTGCGATTCGCGTCGCACGTGAGCTGGAGCTACCTTCTGACAAGCCAGAAATTTTTACCGATGCCAGTGGAATCGCCACTAAAGTGCCTAAGATGAATAACGAGGGAATTACGGGTAACTACCGCAATAGCAATGGTATTACCGGCGAGGATGTGTGGGCTAAAAGGGCTATATGGTGTAACCTGACAGGGAAAATTAATGACGAAAATATCAGCATTGCGATCATAGATCATCCTAAAAATGTGGGCTATCCTGCTTATTGGCACGCGAGAGGATATGGGTTGTTTGCTGTGAATCCATTAGGGCAGAAGGCATTTAGTGATGGGAAAGATATCCTCGATTTCAAACTTAAACATGCCGAATCCACTACTTTCAGATATCGTGTCGTCATTGCTTCCGAGCATTTAAGTGATGAAGCGTTGAATAAAGAGGCAGCTGATTTCGCGAAAGTAAAATAAAAATGGATTTCGGAAAATCAACAGCATGGTTATTCCAATATATACCCTTTTGACTTTCTCCAACCACGCAGTGGTGACATTATTATAGAAAAGTATAGCTCAGGCATAAGCGCAACCCGGAAAGGCTGACATATGGAAAACAGCTTGTCAGATGCGTATGTTCGAATAAGATGATAACTTAGTCCCGGTTAAATCCAAGCGGCCTTTCCAGCTTTGGGAAGGTCGCTTGATTTTTACATATGGCTTATTTGGATGTCATTGTTCCGGGTGAATGCCAGCTAAAGACATGATAGGTGGCTGGGGTTGTTCCCACATTCCGAATGGCATGCATTTGATTGGATGCCTGAAATATCACAGACCCCGGTCCGACTTGTTTCGTTTGTCCGTTAACCAACGCTTCCACCGTACCTTCTTTGATGATCAGAATTTCTTCTTCCGGATGTTTGTGCGGAGGGTGCGATGCTTCTCCTGGATTAAGAGTCGTAATATGACATTCGAGCTCATCAAGCGTCGCCGTTTTTGAGCGAAAGACCGTTCGAACAGCTCCGGTTTTTGTTTCCTTGATTGGAATATCTTTCCAGTCGAATACTGCTGATTGTAAATTATCTACCTGATTTGCCGCTTGAAGGACAGTCAAAGTGGTTAAGACTGAAACCACTGCAACTGCAATATCCCTTTTTTTGACTAATAGCATGACATGCAAAAGTTAAATTTCATATATCAAAGGACAGTATTCAAAAGGTTTACCGCTTCTTTTAGAAGGAAGATGTTTTAACTGCCTGACCTTTGCCTACAAAAATGACAACATATATAGCAATACTGAGAGGAGTGAATGTTAGCGGAAAGACGATGATAAAAATTGCAGAGCTGACAAAATCCTTGGAAGCCGCTGGTTATCAGTCTGTCAAGACCTATATTCAGAGCGGTAATGTGGTTTTTAAGTCTGACGGCACGAACGTAAAAAGTATTGCGCAAGCTATTTCCGAAATCATCCTAAGGGATTTTGAAGCTACCGTTCCGACGCTTGTAATCACTGCCGGCTACCTTAAATCTGTGATTGCAAACAATCCTTTCTCAGCTTATCAGGATATAGATTTCGCCAAATTGCATGTTACGTTTCTCGCAGATATTCCTTCAGAAGACAGAGTTAACGCTATTGATTCTCAAAAATACATCCCCGACGAATTTGAAATATCTGGAAACGCTATCTATCTCCACTGCCCAAACGGCTATGGGAACACGAAGCTGAGTAACAACTTTTTTGAGTCAAAGTTAAAGCTGGTGGCGACCACCAGAAACTGGGCAACTGTAAACAAGCTTGCAAATATGGCAGACGAATTAGAAAATGGCGATTAGAAATAGGTTGACTTCATGTAGTTTTAGCAATTGAATCGCTGGAACAACTATTTTATGAGCAACCCATCAAGAAGGAAATTTTTCAAAAAGGCAGGACTCGCTTCTCTTGCCGTTACGACATTACCCATCGCAGAGCCGGAAAGGACCAAGGAGCTCTTCATTCATCATGTGTTTTTCTATCTGAAAAACCCCAACAATGCGCAGGATGAAGCCAAGTTGCTGGAAGGTCTTCACAAGTTGTCCAAGGTTCCATCCATTCAATATGCCCATATCGGCAAGCCTGCGAATACAAGCCGCGAGGTGATTGTGAAGGATTACGCGATATCGTGGATGTGTTTTTTTAAGAATATCATTGAAGAGGAGATCTATCAAACCGACCCGATTCATCTTGAATTTATAAAAGACTACTCCCATCTATGGGAAAAGGTGGTCATATACGATTCGGTTGGCCCTAAAAAGGTAAATTAGAATTCGATTGCCGCCAAGGTATGCGACACATATATAACTTGGCGTCCCCTGACAATTCCTGACCACTACCGGACTAAATATCAGGTAGATAAAAAAGCCGCCTTGAAATTACGTTCTGTTAATCAGACATAATATCAAGACGGCTTATTCCTAGTCTTCAATCAGGACGCCCATTTTGCCCATACGATAGTCGCGGTAAGCTTCCATTACTTCTATTTCTTTATTCAAAACAAAGGGACCGCGGGCGAAAATCTCTTCGCCGATTGGTTCACCGCTCATGAACAAAGCTTTCATATCTGCCGTAACTTCTACGTCAATCGTTTCGCCTGAAGTTGAGAAAACGATCTGATGGAACCGGGTGATATCCTTCCCGTTTATTTTAACCGCTCCATCAAGGATATATAAAAATGAATGGTGTCCTTCCGGGATGCTAATCTCAAATTTACCACCTTCTTTGCCCCGAATCATCGCGGAATTGATGGGACTCAAAGTTGGAATCGGACCTTTAATCCCGAATAATTCTCCGCTTACGACGCCCGCTTCAACCAGCCCGTCGCCCGATATATATTTTGGTGTTTCTTCATTTGTCAGTGGATAATAACTTGGCTGATCTTTCTTGTTTTTCGCCGGCATATTGACCCACATTTGGATAATCTCCTGATTACCAGCTATCGCAGGCCTTTCGCTATGAATAATTCCCATCCCTGCATTCATCCACTGAACGCCGCCTTTCAAGACAGTTCCCTTGTTGCCACGGCTGTCCTGATGATGCACACCACCTTCAAAAACGAATGTTACAGGTGCAAACCCACGGTGTGGATGCGGGCCTACGCCTTCCCGGTTTTGATGAAAATCCTCGGGGATCTCATTAATACCATGGTGTAGCAGCACAAACGGATCCAAATATTCGAGCTGACTAGAAGGTAAAGATTGGCGTACAGTCATATCGCCCATTGCATGCTCGGGCGCAAAAACTATTTTCTCTATTAGTTTGGTTTCCATGATCTGATTTCTTTTTCCGATTTTTAGAATCTTGCACAAAGATAACACATTGCACTATATTTTAGTTAGTAATATAATAAAGTATAGTACTATCGTTTGGTATAGTGGGAGGAGATTTAGGATGTTTTTGGATAGAAAGAGGAGTTGGTTTGCTTTTGGGAAGAAGGGGGAAACGGAGGAAGGGATAAGAGGGGAGTTCCTGGGTCTGGGTGTCAAGTCAGTCGGATATTGGCACTGTTTCAAATTTTAAAATTGCTCTATTATGAGAATTGGAAAGGTTTTGATTTTGTGGTCGTTGGTTTTTGTGGGTTTCGATTTATTTGCACAGGGGGTTTCTGATCAGATTCGGTTGAATCAGGTTGGGTTTTATCCTGGGCAGGGGAAGCTGGCGGTTGTGATGGCAGAGGGGAGCACAGTTTTTGTGGTGCGTGATATAACTTCAGGCAAAACTGTTTTCTCTGGGAAATTGGGCGACGTAAAATCCAGTCCATATTCAGGCAAAAAGGGCCGGATCGCCGATTTTAGTACTTTTACTAAAAGTGGCAAATATGAGATTTTCGTCGAAGGTGTTGGGAAGTCAGCACCTTTTGAAATCGGTAAAAATGTTCACTGGGCAGTTGCCGCCGGAGCTTTAAAAGGGTTTTACTTTCAACGCGCTTCAACAGCCCTACCAGAAAAGTATGCAGGGAAATGGGCAAGAAAGTCGGGCCACCCGGACGATCAGGTCCTGATGCATACTTCAGCAGTTTCTGATTCAAGAAAAGAGAATTTTGTTATTAGTTCTTCCAAAGGCTGGTACGATGCGGGCGATTATAATAAGTACATCGTCAATTCCGGAATCACAATGGGCACACTCATGTCTTTATATGAGGATTTTCCGGATATGTGCAAGAGCTTGAAAACCAATATTCCTGAAAGCAATAACACTTTACCGGATATTTTAGATGAAGTACTCTGGAATCTGAGATGGATGGCGACGATGCAGGATCCAGCTGACGGTGGGGTATATCACAAATTGACCAATGCCAAATTTGACGGCATGATTATGCCTGATGAATGCAAGCAACCAAGATATGTGGTTCAAAAAGGAACAGCCGCGACGCTGGATTTTGCGGCTGTTATGGCTCAGGCAAGTAGGGTATTTGGGAAATATGAGAAGCAGCTTCCCGGCTTGGCAGACAGTTGTAGAAATGCAGCGGAGACGGCTTGGTCGTGGGCGGTTAAAAATCCGGATATTAAATATAATCAGGATAAACTAAATATGTCTTTCGATCCGGATATTGTAACAGGCGCTTATGGAGACGGTCAGTTGTCGGATGAATGGTTTTGGGCAGCGGCAGAATTGTACCAGACCACGGGCGAGGAAGCATATCAGCAAACATTGAGGAAGGGCGAAATCATGATTCAAGTTCCTACATGGAGTCAGGTAAAAACATTGGGATATTATACGATTTTAAGATTTCAACACAAAAGTTCATTGGGACAATTAATTGCTCCAAAACTGACCGCATATGCTGATCAGCTTCTGAAAGGTTCTGAAAGTCAACTGTATAAGACAGTGATGGGTGGAAATATCAGAGACTATTCCTGGGGAAGCAGTTCAGTAGCCGCCAACCAGGGAATATTGTTGATCAATGTTTATAAATTCACTGGTCAAAAGAAATACCTTGATGCGGCATTGGGGAATCTTGACTATTTACTCGGCAGAAATGCGACGGGATATTGTTTTTTAACGGGTTTTGGTTCAAAAAGAGTGATGCATCCACACCATCGTCCATCCGTGGCGGATAAGATTATAGATCCAGTTCCGGGACTTTTATCGGGAGGGCCAAACCCAGGGCAGCAGGATAAATGCAAAAGTTATACAAGCACGTTTGCAGACGAATGCTTTACAGATGACGACTGCTCATATGCGTCCAACGAAATTGCCATCAACTGGAATGCACCGATGGTTTACCTGGCAGCCGCCATAGAGGCGGTTGTTGGTAAGTAGCGTATTGCAGGACTTATTTCGAGGTTGAGGACTTCACCGGTACGTTGGCTGGTGTTTCGTTGTAACCTTTCTGACTATTCATATTCCCCTTTTCAGACTTTTTAATAGCGTCCTTTTTGATAACTGAAGAAGGTTTTACAGAATCGTCTTTATATTTTTCCTCGTTAGCCTTGGTTGGAGTAGACGGGCTTCCTCCTTCTACATTTTCTGATGTTGCGTTCTTTTTCATGATAATAAGATTTAAATGAAAATCTGTTGCAATATTTATGCCTGATCAATTTGAATTCCAGAATTTCTTTCTGAAATTCACTCCTAAATTTAACCAATGCAGACATCGCTCATGGCGTTTTCTGAATTTCAACACTGGCTCACACGTTTAAAAATAGCAGTACCCTTCGTTATCAGTTACAAAAGGTTCAGCGTGAAAGTTTTATTAATAGTTTAAAAACACCAGCATTAGGATGAGCTTTGATGACGAAAATTTCGATTGGCAGGATGCAGACGATGATTTGCAACACGGGCAGATTAGGATAGAGCAGCTTCCTGTTATGCGCAAAGGGAAAGAGATTTTTAGAATCGTGCGTTCCATAGTTGATACAATTCCTGAGGATGCGGATTTGCAATACCTTCGAGAGGCCATGCTAACCGATGCGGCTACTATTCCTGCTAAAATCGCTGGTGCTGAGGGAGGAAATATGTATACCTTGCGCATGGAAAATGCCGTTTTGATAAAATTATCCGCGCGCGCGCTGATTGTTCACACCTATACCTGCGAGTTATTTTCAATTTCTGACAAGCGTTATATGGACTTACTTCGCAACACCATAGACGAATTCAGAATCGTTTTTGCGGAATGGATTGCAACCTTTGACAAAGACAATGATATGGAAGATGGCTGGGGAGCGATGTTCCGTTAGCCACTTCAAATCAAAGCCTACTCATTAACAATATCGTATACAAATCATCGCGATTCTCAAATCTCCGTTGCCATTGCCGGGTCGCTAATTCCTGGTTTGCCAGTTTCCATCCTTCCGGCAAAACGGAAAAGAAATTCGGGATGTGTTTCCAGCCGGACTGAGAAATCATACCAGTTGCCGCTTTTGTTAAGTAACCATTCTTTGTTTACAGATTTTCCTGGTGCAACATTCAACTCCCAAGGACCTTCAAATTCATAGGCGTTTGATGTCAAAATTGATTTCAAAGTAGCTTTGGTTTTATTGGTGGTTTGAAGTCTGAGTTTTCCGGAGGCCGGTATATACGACAAGAGGAACTCAGGTTGGGGTTTTGACACAACGCCCGAAAAACTTCGGAAGAAACCGTTTGGCCCATATACTTCCAATTGATATTCGCCTTTGTCCGATTTAGTATCCCATATATCTTCCAGATTCTTCCCAGCTTCGACGGTGTATCTTCTTGGAATTCTATCCAAATGTTTGAGATCGTAAACATGAAAGACGACACCAGCTTTTCCTGGATTATCGAACGTTAGCTTAATGCTGCTGTTGTTCGACATAACTGATTGCCGAACATGCAATTGATAAGGCAGCGCACGCGATTTCCGCATCCCCTTCTCCTGGTAAAGTGGGGTAGGAGAAGCAGGAGCAGATGCTTTGGGTAGTTTTTTGGAGGCTTCTTCAATGGCCTCATAATTGGAAGTCACTGGTAGTGAAGGTAGAACCGGATCATTAGGTGTAACAAAATCGAACGCAGAACTCAGGTCGCTGCTTACTGCACGATGCCAGGGACTGATTGCCGGCACTGTTACCCCAAATCTTTTTTCCAAAAACTGCCCGACGGAGGTATGATCAGCCACTTGAGAGTCAACCCAGCCACCTTTGCTCCACGGTGAAATGATGTACATAGGCACCCGCGGCCCCATTCCCCATGGACGGATATTTCCGGAAATAGTATCCCGCTTGTCCTGATATACCCGCATACGAACCGAGCCATCTTTGTTTTTTTGAGATGCGTGAAAAGGATTCGGGAACGGCTCAGTGCCTTTGATATTGTTGAAATACATTCCTTTCAAATCGATTGTCGACTTACCAGCCAGCGTTCCGTCAAGGTTGTACGAAGGCACGGCCGGGGCTGGGATATGGTCAAATAATCCGTCGTTTTCATCAAATGTCAGGAAGAATACCGTTTTGCTCCACACTTCAGGATTGGAAGTAATTGCGCTTAAAACCTGATGTGTAAAATCTCCGCCTCGGTTGGGGCTCGAAGGCCCGCTTGGGTGTTCAGAATCGCGCTGGCTTGGCAATATCCAGCTTACCTGAGGCAGCTTTTTGGTTTTGACATCGTTTTTCAAATCTTCCAGCGTCCAGTGACGCATTCCGTTTTCATATATGGGCGAGCCCGGCTTAGCCTTTCGGAAGCTTTCAAATGCCAGGCAACCGTGCATGGCGCCTTCCCAGTTATCGTTCGGATCCTGATATATTCGCCAGCTTACTCCGGCTTTTTCGAGCACGTCAGGAATCGTATCCCATTTAAAGTCAGAGCCCTGATATTGATATCCAGGCTCAGGCATTAGGCCCGGTTTTCCGGTTTTGGGATCAAATTCCGGCCAGCACCGCAAATTGGAAGGTTCCGAATCTGCATCCGTGCAGTTGATCCCCTGTTTCCTTTTTTCCGGGTCGAAATTCGAGCCCGACCAAAATACAATTCGATTAGGATCTGTTCCAGTCGCGATGGAGCAGTGATATGCATCCGAAATCGTGAAGGATTCTGCTAATGCATATTGAAACGGTATTTCGTCACGCGTATAGTAGGCCATGGAATAAGGCGTCTTGAACAATGGCCAGTAGCCATATTTTCCCTGATTCCACGCTGCCTGCGTGTCTGGGAAATCGTGAGGTGTGCCGTTGACGAGGGCTGCATTCATTGTCTTTTTATCAGCACGGTAGGGCGGAACTTCCTTCTTTCCATCTGATTGGAAAAATGCCCTTTTGCCACTTTCCAATGGTATCGGGAAGCGGTCGCCAAACCCACGAACCCCTTTGAGCGTACCGAAATAATGATCAAACGACCGATTTTCCTGCATCAAAATCACAATATGCTCGACATCCTGAATAGATTTTGTGGCATTGTGGGCTTCGACAGCCAAGGCTTTTTGAATCAAAGGAGGAAGCATATTCAGGAATGTGCCTGTTGCTGCGGCTCCTGCTGAAAGTTTGATGAATTTCCGGCGGTTTAATTTGCTCATTGTTTTTTGATATATCTGGCTGAGTAAATAAGTCAATTTGCCGCGATTTTACTTATTGAACAATATTAGCAGTTTATTAAAAATGCCATTTCAGTGAGTAGCAATAATTTGATCCAAAAGGCGATCATTTGGACAATTTCTTCTCGAAATTGTAGGTTATTTATTTGTAAGTTTAAGTGTGTTTAAATTCTAAACTTTTTACAATTATGTCTAAAAAGATTTTATTGCTAGCCGGAGACTATGTTGAAGATTATGAAGCCATGGTTCCTTTTCAGGCGATGCTTTCAGTAGGGTTGGAGGTCGATACACTTGCTCCAGATCGTAAAAAGGGAGATACGGTGCCAACGGCGGTTCACGATTTCGTGGGCGATCAGACCTACAAAGAGACTCCCGGTCACCGGTTTATGATTACTGCGGATTTCGAGACTGTCAATCCCGCTGATTATGACGGCTTATACATAGCAGGAGGCCGCGCACCTGAGTATACCCGTCTGAATAAGAAGGTTTTGGAAATCACACAATACTTTTTTGAGGCTAATAAACCGGTTGCTGCCATATGTCACGGCATCCAGATATTGACAGCGGCCAGAGTATTGGAAGGTCGGACACTGACGGCGTATGTAGCTATCGGCCCTGATATCGAACTGGCTGGCGGAACCTGGAAGAATATTCCGGCTGATAAGGCCATAGTCGACGGTAATTTGGTCACTTCTCCAGCCTGGCCTGGCCATCCGGCGATATTAAAGGAATTTTATAAATTATTGGGAATGGTGATTTCGGGGGTTTAGTAATAAGGGATGAAAAGGGAGGAGGGGTGAAAAGAAGGAAGGGGTTTGGGGTTAAAGAGGGGGAGGGTTAAGGATGAAAAGTTGGGAAAGATTAACGTTGTGTTAACTTGCGAGACCGTGCGAAATTCTGCTTGGGATGATGCCTTAACTTGATTATGGATTTGTTTGTGATGATATTACTCTTACCTTTGCACCCACAATCACAAATAGAGAGGTGTCCGAGTGGTTGAAGGAGCTACCCTGGAAAGGTAGTATGTGGGTAACTGCATCGAGAGTTCGAATCTCTTCCTCTCTGCGAGAATAAATTGTAAATCAGTGAGTTGTGAAAACTTCACACTTTTTTAAACCGCAATAAAGCATCAGGCGCAAGTCTGGTGCTTTTTTAATTTTAGATTTCGCAACCCTGATTTTACACTTGCTAAAATCTGTTTCACGGCCACATACACGGCCAAGGTTAGCAGTCTGCCCGGTATGCGTCAATGTAATATCATCTTCGTAGTCGTCTGCTGAAAGGAAACCATTATAGTAAACCGCGCCTTTCCCTTTGACTCCCTGGGTAATTAGTGACAAACCGGCCTTTTGCTCAAAGGTATCTTTGAAAGCAAGCATTCCCCCGGTAAAGGACGCCGAAACCGTTTAGAATGGTAATCTGGCTTGTAAGGCGTTGCTGCAAATTTTTTATGGCTGTAAAGCTCATAGAATTGATCGAAGAGTGAAAAGTAAAGTTGTAAACCAAAGGTTACTTTTGGGGCCAATTGACACCAGCACGGGAATCGGTGATCTTGTTTCAATTCTTATGTATGTTTGTTAAAGGGGCTGCAGGCCAAAGTTGCCATACTTGGAACGATGTGAAAATACGCTCAGAGAGCGCAAGCGTAGTAGGGACGAGCTCTTCGATTTTACTTCCTTTGTTCCTAGTGGCAATGGAGAGATAATCATTCGGCAGCAGCAAGGCTGGGCTATTGTGCATCCATAATTTTTAATTGTATCCTTAATTAATCAGTCAGCTCCATTAGGTTGACTGATTTTTTGCTTTTGAATCATAAACATATGGCAAACTTTCCATCGTTGTATTGATAGAAGTAACAAATGCTACCGACCATATTCTTTTAACAAGCGAGGTTTAAGACGGTTGATCCACGTTTGAAATTGATGTGTTTGCCACGAAAATCCAGTAATTATATTCAAATGGAGTAACTGAGAAAGTAGATTTTTATGCCGCAAATTGGCGATCTTCCAAATTAGCGGAAACTGCTAGATTTAATTTAACCAATATTCAATTAAAGTTAAATCCTCATGATATACAATTTTATGAAAATAGCTCTGAGGTCTCTCTTGAAGAACCGGCTTCTCAGCTTGATTAATATTCTTGGATTGGTCACCGGTCTGAGCGGTTCGATATTCATCGGGCTATACATCATTGACGAACTGCAATTTGATCGCCACTATAGATTTAAGGATCGCATGTTCCGCCTGACTACGTCGCTCGACCTTGATGGCACAAAATATCATTCCGCTACAACCAGCGGGAACCTCGGTTCGGTTTTAACCCAAAAGCTTCCCGAGGTAGAGTCAATGGCAAGGCTGCTTGCAAAAGACGAAGTATTTCTTTTCTCTGAAAAGAAAGCCTTCAAAGAAGAAATCATCTATACCGATGCAGGCTTCTCCAGAGTCTTTAATCCTGTGATTCTTCTTGGAAACAAAGAACAATGTTTGGCAAATCCATCATCCATTATCATCAGTAGGGGTATCGCCAGAAAGATATTCGGTGAAAATTGGAGAAAAAGCATAGTTCTCGGGAAGCCCCTGTTAATTGATGGGCGAATTCCGCTAACCATTACCGGTGTCTTTGATGATTTCCCAAAGCAGTCCCACTTTACATCCCAGTTATTTGCCACAGTTCCGACCGAGCACAAGGAATGGATGAACGATGAAAGTAAAGTATATACATACGTACTTCTAAGACCTAATACCAATGTTGGAAATTTTGCAAGCAAACTCAATTCCAAATCTGGTACTATTGATCAAAATCCGTCTTCCGAAAGGGGAAGGATTAACTTGGAACCTATCACAAGTATACATTTTTCGCCATTGTTGAATGACGACAATGCGTTGAAAGGGAATATCGAAAACATCTACGCTCTTTTGCTCGTATGCGCAGCGCTAATATTGATTACTGTAACAAATTTTGTCAATCTGTACACGGCGGGTTCCTTTAATAGACTGAGAGAAGTAGGTGTGCGAAAGGCATTGGGCGCCATGCGAATACAGCTACGCTTTCAGTTTCTGCTTGAAACTTTTTTAATCACGGTGGTTTCACTGTTGATTTCTCTGATTCTTGTGGCCGTCGGTTTAAAGGAATTTAACGAGCTGACTTCAAAAAACCTGTCTCTTAATGATATCATACAGGGAAATACCTTGCTCTTTTTGGGCGGACTGATGCTTAGTATCCCTTTACTGGCGGGCTTTTATCCTTCTTTCTATCTATCAGGATTGCATACGATCGATGCACTGAAGGGGAAAAAGGGGCAGCACGACTCGGTCCTGAACTGGCGAAAAGGACTTATTATCCTTCAATTTTCTATTTCTGCAATTATGATCACTTTGAGCATAGTGGCATACCGGCAGGTAGGCCTGATCAATGACATGTCCCTGGGATTCAATAAGGAAAATACAGTGGCACTTTCAAATCCTTACATGCTGGGTTCATTGGAAAAAATTGGTGGATTCAAAAATGAACTACTCGCACTACCTGGAGTCGAACAAGTCTCCGTGACTGGTTACACACCATCTCAAAAGAGGTGGGTAAAAACTAACATTACCTTTCCTGACAGAGATGAAAATAGCAGACTGGCCCGGGCCGTCAATTGGTTAACAGTTGATGAAGGCTTTATCGAAACGATGGGGCTTAGCCTCGTACAAGGGCGTAATTTCTCCGATAACCATGAGAATGAAAAAGAGTCAATAATTATAAATGAAACCGCAGCCGACCAATTCAAGCTGAATACAAAAGGATCAGAATCAATAGGATCAGAGCTTTCCTACAGGGACGAACGTGATTCGGTGTATTTGAACTACAAAGTAATTGGTGTTGTCAAAGATTTCAACTTTGGCTCACTTCACGAAAAAATTCAGCCAATGGTCATGAAAGTTGGATATCATCGGTTTGAAATGGTAATAAGACTTTCACCAGATCTGCCAAAACTTCAAACCTTAAATCAGGTAAATGCTCTATGGAGACAACATCTCCCCGAAATCCCCTTCCAGTATTCCTTTATCAAAGACCGGTTCAATTTGCTACATAAAACCGACATGATCACAAGCAAAATATTTGCTTTGTTCTGCGCGATTACCATTGCTTTGTCAGGATTTGGTCTGTTTAGTATTGTGGCCTTTTCGATTGTTAACAGAACGAAGGAAATCGGAATTCGGAAAGTTCTTGGAGCCTCAGAATTTAATTTGACCTTTTTGCTGATAAAAGATTTTCAAAAATTGGTGTTTATATCGTTCTGGATTTCTCTGCCGGTGGCGGCATTTTTTTCTCAAAAATGGATCAGCAATTTTGCTTATAAAATAGAAGTAGACTGGTGGATCTACGCCTTGACTGGGGTTGTTTTAGTAATTATTACGGCTGGGACGCTCGGGATTCAATCGATCAAAGCAGCGTTAAGAAATCCTGTTAAAAATTTGAGGCACGACTAGATAACCCAAAATCGAAATTTTCTGATCTTTCAAAAACCGAAAGTGTTTCAAATAATCAAAGATATTTTTGTGTGGCTAAGTTCGAAGAATAAGTAAATCTGCTGACCTCGCTTCATCTTCCGTATTGGTAAATTGGCTATTGGTGATGCTGAGAAAGGCGGAGGGGAAGACACCAGGGAATTCAGGCCGATTTTACGCAAACTTGGCTTCAGCCTCGAGCTGAAATCAAGCCTCCAAATGAACTTCATTACCAGTTCTGCTCGACAGTCATATTTATCTTCAACTGTCTATTTCCATCATAATACCTCGAAAAAAACGCAAATATATTTGCGCAACTAAAAAGTTGCATATATATTTGCAACCTGAGAGTTGCAGATTAAACAATAAAGAATGAAACAAGATATATTCCAGGCCATATCAGACCCAACACGCAGGGCTATTTTGACGTTAATCGCTATCCAGGCATTGACACCAAATGCAATGGCTGAAAAATTTGATATGAGCCGCCAGGCAGTATCAAAACATATTAAGGTATTGCACGAATGCGAATTGATTAAACCTGAGCAGAAAGGCAGGGAGATCTATTATCACTTTAATCCAAAAAAAATGCAGGAGTTTGACAATTGGTTAGCCCAATTCAGGCAAAGCTGGGAAATTCAATTTAATCAACTTGACGAACTATTATCAACAATTAAAGAACAGAGAAAATGAACAACGATTTGCTATTTGATTTTAACGTTGACAAAGCCGCGAAAACGGTATTTATAACCAGGGAGTTTAATGCAGGACTTTCTTTGGTATGGGATGCTTTTACCAAGCCGGAACTATTGGACCAATGGGGAGCACCGGCTCCAATGCGCGCCAAAACTAAATATATGGATTTTAAAGTCGGAGGAAGGAGATTTTATGCGATGATAAGTCCCGACGGGCAAGAGCGTTGGTCAATTCAGGAGTATACGTCCATTACTCCCAAAACAAATTTTAAAATGTATAATTCCTTTGCAGACAAAGACGAAAACCGCGAATTGCCGGGTTCTGAATGGGATTATATTTTCAGCGAACAAAATGGAAGAACAAAAGTGAGCATCACAATTTTTAATGAATCGTTTGAACGAATGGAGAAATTACTGGAGGGCTTTAAGATTGGGTTTACCATGACATTAGAAAACCTGGAAAATCTGTTGACAGCTATATCGGAAAAATTATAAGGAAATCAGAAACTCAAATAGAAATCATGAGAACAATCAATCCCTGGATCAACTTCAATGGAAATGCTGAAGAAGCATTCACTTTTTACAAATCGGTTTTTGGCGGAGACTTCGCAAAGATCATCCGTTTCAAAGACCTGTCAAGCCCTGAATTTCCTGTGCCAGAGAACGAGGCAAATAAAATAATGACCATTGCCTTGCCTGTAGGAAAACACAATCTTTTAATCGCCAATGATGTTCCCGAATTTATGGGGCGGGTAAACGAAAACGAAAACAGGTCTAAAATATCAATTAGTGCAGAAAGTCGTGAAGAGGCAGACAAAATTTTCAACGGATTATCAGCAGGTGGAGACATTGAGGGGCCAATTGGCGATAGTCCTTGGCGTACGTACGCCGGAATGTTCAGAGACAAATTTGGTATTGAATGGATCGTGGAATTTGATCCTAATTATAACGAGCAAATTTAACCGAAAAAAAGCGCCCTGCTTCTTGTCGGGCCCAGTGTTGTAAAGTTAAAATCAACCATTCCAGCATCGACAGCCTGAAAAGTGCTAACCTAACCTTGATCAAATCATAAATTTTAATTTAAGATGGTCAAAGGTTAAACGGACTGGAACTCAGGCAAAACTTTCACACAGACTCTGAGTTAAGTCTGAAATGTATCCCTTATGTGTTTTTTACCACGGCCATCGATCAGAAGGCAGTTGTTGATGCTTACAGCACTTCCGCCCAAGGCTTTTTTGTCAAACCAGGCTCATTTGAGAAATTTAAAAATAACAATCAGAGTAATGATTGAATATTGGCAGGAATGCGCGGCTCCGAACAATTTTTGATCGGGCCAAGTAGTCTGACAGGCTGAAACATTTTCTACGCTCTGTTTTTCCCGCGCGAGCCACCTTGCTAGCCGAGAGCATATATCGGTCAGCTCAATTTCAATCTTTTTTCTTGCTACTCGAATCTTGTCAATTTGTGCTTCGAACCGTAGTCGGAGCGGTTAACTATTGGTAAGCAACTGGAAAAGATGTTTGCCTGAGACTATCGGAGTAAGCTTTCGGAAATGATCTAATCCGTCATATATGACTATTGTCCTAAATATACGGCGCAAAAAACTCCTCAAAGAGGGAACCGTTTGGTTTAACGGATTTTAAAAAAGACAAGAATATTTTACTTGGGACCAATATATTTTCAAATACCGCAGGACGTCCGCGGGGACAGTCGTCGTCGTTCGGCCAAAAATAGATATGCTTGACAGCATTGATGCTTAATTGAAGAAATTAGTATTGGTAACTCAAGGCACCATATGGTCGACAATGATCCCCGAAATCATGCAATTCTTTACGAGTAGCCTCTTTGAAGGGCGGCAAAAACGCTCTTTGGCTGTGATAAACAGACTGCCGTGTAACCAGCGCTCTGCTGTCGGTAATAGGCAACCTTCAAGATTATGCCCGAATTTCCCAGAATGATATATCAATCCGTTTGAAAAAATAATGAGACTGATAATGAGCTAGTCGCGCACTTCACTGGTACGTTTATTTAATGTAGTAGTGTCAACAAATAATCCAACACACTTATCAAGACCATTTATCATGAGAGCTGCAGTATTTCACAAACCAGGCGATATCAGAGTGGACAATGTTCCAGATCCACAAATTCTTGATGCGCGGGACATCATTTTACGTGTTACTTCAACCGCTATTTGCGGATCGGACTTGCATATACTGAGTGGAGCTGTTCCACAAAAAGATCCTATGGTAATGGGTCATGAATTCATGGGTATTGTGGAAGAAGTAGGTATGGGCATTAACAACTTAAAAAAGGGCGACAGGGTAGTAGTTCCGTTCCCAATCGCTTGCGGTCATTGCTACTTTTGTGATCACGGCGCTTCGCCTGCGTGCGAGAATTCCAATTTCAAGCATTATGGACCTAATGGTAATCTGCTAGACCAGAAAGGAGCTGGCCTGTTTGGCTACACAGATTTATATGGAGGTTATTCAGGTGGGCAGGCAGAATACGTCAGAGTTCCGTATGCCGACGTCAGTCCAAGGATAGTTCCTGATAATATGACCGATGAACAGGTATTGTTTCTTACAGACATATTCCCGACCGGCTGGTCGGCAATAGACTGGGCTCAACTGAAAGGTGGCGAAGTGGTTGCAATTTTCGGTTCCGGGCCCGTTGGTTTAATGGCTCAAAAGGCTGCATGGATTAACGGAGCAAGTCGTGTGATTGCAATTGACCCAGTAAACTACAGACTTGAAAGGGCTCGAAAGGTAAATAAAGTGGACACTTTAAATCCGCACGAGGTGGATGTCGTAGCGGCAATTCGGGATATGACCGGAGGCCGAGGAGCGGACGTCTGCGTGGATGCGGTGGGCTTTGAACCCGAACGTAACTTGCTGGACAAAGCAAGGGCTGCAATCAATTTTGAGAAAGGTTCGATGAAAGTCCTGGACATGTGTTTTGAAGCAGTAAGGCGCATGGGCACAGTATCGATTGTGGGCGTATATGGTTCTCCGTACGATAATTTTCCTCTGCACAGAATTTTTGACAAGGGTATTACCATCAAACAGGGGCAAGCACCGGTATTAAATTATATTGATCAATTGATCGGACTTGTGAACGACGAAAAAGTCGTTTTGGATGATATCATTTCTCACTCTCTCCCTTTGATCGAAGCGACTTACGCCTATAAAATCTTCGATGAAAAGCAGGAAGATTGTGTGAAAGTAGTCCTGAAACCGTAAATGGCGTGGTTATGGAAGCTAATAATAATTCGGGTATCATCCCTGAGGGGACAAAAGGAAAAGATATTACGGTAGAGAGTGAAAGGATCGAAGTCAATACTGAGGCTGCAAAACTGTCTTACCGAAACGCAAAGGAACTCCTTCTAGACGTAAATCACTGGGAAGATCTGGCTGGAAAGCATTTCGCAGGTTTTAAGCTAGTGAACAAAGAAGGATCGGCACTTGACACCGTCGTAAAAAAGGGAGATTATATTAAAATTGATATTATCGGCCCAGGAACGGAATCCGGGGACGGCGCCGATTGGGTAATTGTCGAAGAAGTTGCCGAACAATCAGAAGAAGATCAAGAAAGTATCGGTATTAGGGTAAAACCAGTTTCCAATCCTACTCAACCGGAAGACGATTCTATTGCTCATTTCTACCAGCAAGGTTCGTCGAGCTCTTTTACAGTATCCAGAAAACTGGAAAAGGTTGTTGTCGGAATTTATGACAAGAATATAGAGATCAACACGCAATCTGATAATGGTTTGGATAAAGTTAGAAACGCTGTTTACGGTGCAATCGCCAAAACCTTCTTCTCTAAAGTTCAGTGGAAGTTACTTGCAGAAGGAATACTTGGAGAATAATCATCAAAAAGCTTTTAAGGATTAATCAACATCAAAATGAAAGATAAAAATTTAGTCATAATGATAGATGATGATCACGACGATCACGAGATCTTTGATATTGCGCTTGCTCAATTGGAAAAGCCATTGAAGTTGCTGACTTTTTCGGATTGCGAGCATGCCATATCGCATTTCCAAAACTCCGATGTCGACTCACCGGCTTTCGTTTTCATGGACCTTACCTTACCCAGAATAAACGGCGGAGAATGTCTGGTCAAATTGAAGAAGTTGAGTGAATTCGACCATTCATGTATTGTAATTTATTCAAGTGCAGTATCTCCCGAGTGGCACGCCAGGTTAGATGAGATCGGCGTTGACAAATACCTTGAGAAGTCGGGATCACTACAATTTCTAGTAGAGCAATTGAGAGATTTGATGATTGCATAACGGAAGTTCTAAGAATTGGTATGATCGTTAAATACACAGAAAAAGGATGGTCGATAATTATGCAGAGGTCTCATGGACTACTTGCTGCGCAGATCTGCGCTCACTGGAAGAAGGACAATCAACCGAAGCGTTGG
The DNA here is from genome assembly GCF_056895215.1 of Dyadobacter sp. HNCC25DJ184. Lineage (NCBI taxonomy): Bacteria > Pseudomonadati > Bacteroidota > Cytophagia > Cytophagales > Spirosomataceae > Dyadobacter > Dyadobacter sp. HNCC25DJ184. Next base: position 97,322 of record NZ_JBXHAQ010000008.1, read on the forward strand.
GTGGAAACGTTGATTGCGACCGCAGAACATGATGATGGAAAAGACGAACTCGACAAGCCAGGATTGATCCATGAAAATGGAGGGCCGAAAAACTTCAAAACGAGTCGTTTCAACAGCGAATATTGCGATGAACTATTGGATCGTGCTCTGAGCAAAGGGCGATACATCGGTATACTGACTTCCATGCATATTCGCTTTCTCTATGACGATGAGCCGGGTGCTAAAAAATACTGTAACGGGCTAATTGAGAATGAGAAATCCTGGATCAAGGAGACTAATACCAGCCAAAAAGAGGCGTCGGCCAGCTACGATCTTCTTGAATTTTGCGATGCGTTTTCCTTACTATTATGTCAGGGACTGGTTCAGCCGGAAAATCGTAAAATGGAAATTAGCGACGGTCCGGATGGAGTGGCTTATCAGCTTAGTCTGGCTGATAATGGAGAGATGATTGTTGAACCCTGGCCGTTTGAAGAAAATTCCTTTGAAGTGAATTATGAAAGCTGGTGTATCTCGCAACTTGTCTTTTCAAGTGACCATGATTTCAAAATGAAACTACATTCCGCAACGGTAAATTTTCATAGGCTGACAATCGCTAAGAGTATACGTTAATTTTCTAACTATCAGCATTATATGGAGGCAAAGATTGGTCAGGATTAGCATGTTTCATAGTTAAGGGGAAAACACTCCCCATCCATATATTTTCGCTGAGAAGGTAATTTTTAATCGATAATCTATCGAACGCGGTGACGCAATTAATTGAACATTTCAATTTTAAAGGGCGGGAATGGGATTTGCCTATATCGGTTCAAACATAATAATCAACAATATGAAAAACGAAACAGGTTCTGAACCAAAATTTAAAACTAAGACTTCCGCCGGTGCCGAGCCAGCCTTAATGGAATTATTTCTTGACAGTCTTCGCGATATATACTGGGCTGAGAACCATTTGGTAAAGTCGCTTCCTAAAATGATCGAGGCCGCTACTTCCGAAAAGCTGAGCAGCGCAATTGAAGACCATCTGGAGCAAACCGTGCAACATGTGAGTCGCCTCGAAGTAATTTTTGATCTGTTAGGAGTTGAAGCAATTGCAAAGAAATGCGATGCGATGGAGGGACTTTCCAAGGAAGGGGAGGGGATTGTTGAGAGCACTGATGAAGGGACAGCCACGCGTGATGTGGGCATTATACTGGCAGCTCAAAAAGTGGAGCACTACGAAATAGCTACTTATGGAGGCCTTGTTCAACTGGCAATGACCCTAAGTCTGGAAGATGTTGCCGAAATACTATCAGAAACTTTGGATGAGGAAAAGCTGGCGGATCAGCTGCTGACCGAAGTGGCTGAAAATGATGTAAACTATAAAGCTTCTGAGGAAGCCTGATCACAATTTGAATACTATGGCGACGAAAAAGGATTCGGAGAATTTGGCTCCACAACAGGAAAATGAAAAAACAGCCGGTCTGGCTGCGCATAAGTCGGATAGCTCCGGAGAGTTTATGACCACCAATCACGGGGTACGCATCAACGATGATCAGAATTCGTTGAAATCAGGTGAGAGGGGCTCCACTTTGCTCGAGGATTTTATTCTTCGCGAAAAGATCACCCATTTCGATCATGAACGTATACCAGAGCGCGTTGTACACGCGAGGGGATCCGCAGCACATGGTGTGTTTAAACTATATGAGCCGCTGGCTTCTGTTACAAAGGCAGGATTTCTTAATGACGCTTCAATTGAGACACCGGTGTTTGTAAGATTTTCAACGGTTGCAGGATCCAGAGGATCAACAGATCTGGCACGCGACGTACGTGGGTTCGCCGTCAAATTTTACACACAGGAAGGCAATTTTGATCTGGTAGGTAACAATATGCCTGTATTTTTTATTCAGGATGCCATCAAATTTCCCGATTTGGTTCACGCTGTAAAGCCTGAACCTGATAATGAAATGCCACAGGCGGCCTCAGCCCATGATACCTTCTGGGATTTTATTTCGCTGATGCCGGAGTCGGCACATATGATTATGTGGGTAATGAGCGACCGCGCTTTACCGCGAAGCTATAGGATGATGGAAGGATTTGGCGTGCACACATTCCGCTTTGTTAATGCGGAAGGCGTCTCAAACTTTGTGAAATTTCATTGGAAACCACTACTGGGTGTTCACTCCGTTGCGTGGGACGAAGCACAAAATATATCTGGCAAAGATCCCGATTTCCACAGACGCGATTTATGGGATGCGATTGAGAGTGGCAATTTCCCCGAATGGGAACTTGGGGTTCAAATAATTCCAGAAGAAGATGAGTTCAAATATGAGTTCGACCTTTTGGATCCGACTAAACTGATCCCGGAGGAGCTTGTGCCGGTTCAACTTATTGGAAAGATGACGTTAAATCGGAATCCGGATAACTTCTTCGCTGAAACAGAGCAAGTTGCGTTTCACGTCGGTCACGTTGTGCCGGGTATTGATTTTACAAACGATCCACTTTTGCAAGGAAGGTTGTTTTCATATACTGATACGCAACTAATCAGATTAGGAGGTCCTAATTTTCAGGAAATCCCAATTAACCGTCCAATCAATCCGGTTAGTAATAACCAGAGAGATGGGTATATGCGTCAGACGATTAATAAAGGAAAGTCGAGTTACAATCCGAATACACTTGGAAACGGATACCCGGCGCAGGCAAAAGCGGCAGAGGGCGGTTTTACCTCCTATCCTGAAAGAATTGATGCGCGAAAAGTGCGCGCTCGAAGCAAGAGCTTTTTCGATCATTTCAGCCAGGCCAAACTTTTCTTTAACAGCCAGTCTGACCCCGAGAAAAACCATATAGTAGATGCATTAAGTTTCGAACTAGGAAAAGTGAAAACCGTTGACATCCGGCGCAGAATGCTGGGAATTTTGTCGATGATTGACAAAGGACTTGCCTCTCAGGTAGCATTCAACTTGAGAATTCACGTTCCACAGGATCCCGAACTTCCGGTTAATCACAGCATCCCTGCTGACGGAGACCCTGCCGATTACGATTCATATTCTTTTGAGGCAACGGTGACTATATCCGACGCATTGAGTATGGCGGGTACGATCAAAGACGGTATTAAAACGCGTAAAGTAGCTTTTCTGGCTGCGGATGGAGTGGATGAATTGTCCGTAACTACCGTGAAGGACGCGCTTGAAGCGGCTGGTGCTACCGTAGAGATCATTGCCCCGCGGCTCAATTATATTGTGGCGGAGAATGATGCTCAGATTGCAGTTGATCATAGTTTCCTTACTGCCGCTTCGGTGTTGTATGACGCGGTTTACGTGCCATCCGGAACAAACAGTGTGGCTACTGTTGAGGCAGATGCGGACGCGGTTCATTTTCTGAACGAAGCGTTCAAACACTGTAAAGCCATCGCGGCCGACTCAGGGGCGCTGCAGGTTTTGGAAGCGACTTATTTCAGCAAAAAATTGCCAGCGGAATATTCGGACGAAACTGTAAAAAAAGAGGGATTAATTGTTTCAGACGACCCTGAAACACTTGCTGATAAGTTCATACTGGCCATATCACAGCATAGGTTCTGGGAGAGGGAAAAACCAAGGAAAATCCCCGCATGATCTTCCAAAAAAATGCCGTCCGGTGATAGAACCTGACGGCTATTTTCCAAAGAGCAGTGTTCAATGCGAAAATTGGTATACTTTTTTAATAGTATCACGCAGTAACAAATTCAAAACCAAATAATTAGACAAGAAAAATGAAGACGATTAAAAATAAAAAGGCAGCGGCTAATAAAATCACAGAACAAGACAGCGAAAAATTAAAAGAGCTGTTTGTGGATGGCCTGAAAGATATCTATTGGGCTGAAAAGCACCTCGCGAAAGCCTTGACTAAGATGTCAAAAAATACAACTTCTGAAGAATTGAAGTCGGCTTTTGAATTGCATACCACCCAAACTGAACAACATGCGGCAACCCTTGAACAGGTTTTTGAAATGGTTGGGGAAAAAGCGCAGGCCAAAAAATGCGCAGCCATGGAAGGGTTGCTGGAAGAAGCGACCGAAATAATTGATAGCACTGAAAAAGGTACGATGGTGCGCGACTGCGGCTTGATTATGGCCGCTCAAAAGGTGGAACATTATGAAATCGCTTCGTATGGCACGCTTAGGAATATAGCCAGAACTCTGGGTTACGAGGACGCTGCCACGTTGCTCCAACAGACTTTGGATCAGGAAGGAGAGACAGATCATTTGTTGACCGAGCTCGCAGAAACGTATGTGAATGAGGAAGCTAGTGCCGAGTGAGAGTGAATAGTAGCGTGAAAAGGAAAAGGAGCCATTGGGGGCTCCTTTTTTATGGTATAGGAATATGAAATTTAACCAAAAACCTTCGCCATATACTCGCTGTGTACCGATGACTCAACCTGCAGACCTGCGATGATACCCGACGCAGTCACATCTACAGCCTGAAGCATTATTGCTTCCGGGTTTCCATCAAAAACTTTCCTGATGGCAAATGAGCGGCCCGAGATTATCAGGTGAATAAAAATAGTTCCTACCGGTTTGTCTTCGTTCTCGCTGCCGCCAGGAGAAATTAATCCGGTTACCGCCACCTGAATATCAGATTTAATCAATTTCCGAAGATGACAAGCCATGGCTTTTGTGACCTGTTCTGATTCAGGGGTATATTGTTCTATCAAGGTATGGTTTACTCCCAAAATTTCTTCTTTCAGGCACGCGTCATAGCACACCAGACCACCCTTAAGTATATTACCCGAATTTTCCGTCAGCGAAAACTCGGCTGCCATTCTCCCGGCAGTAGCACTTTCTGCGAACGCGACCGTCATTCCATAATCGCTAATCACCTGACTGCATAATTCAACAATTTTGGAAGGCATATTATTATGAGAAAAAGTTTAGAAAACTGTAATTAACGTTGTAATCAAAATAACGTAAGGGCTGCGTTCCGGTGCTAATCGTTAAATAGGGTAGTTGGATACCATTATGGCCACTAACAAAAACCATTCCATAAATTCCAATCTGACGAGATATGATTTTGCTGGTATGCAAGTTGCAATGCAGCTATCTTGCAATTATGGGAGACTGTTGAGATAGGTAAATTGATCAGGAAAAATTATTTAATGATGCAGGTAAAGGGAAGCCGTACTGGCCATAAAAAGTGGTAGTCAAAATAATAACTGAAGACCTGTGAGTGCAATATCGTCGGAATATAAAGTTAAAATCTATGATACGATTTCGGGTGGGCCGAACAGCAAAATTTTAACGGGTCAATTAAGATATATCAAATGTTATAAAATGGAGAATTCTTCTTTTTCTGCACTTCCGATCGGAACTGTTTCCGCAGTCTTTTTTTCAAAAGAAGACGCAAAAAAAACCCATGATTATTTAATTTATCTTGGTCATACTGATGAAGAGATTTCAATGCTAATGTCCGATGAAACTTTAAATAAATTTCAGAGGCCGGATGCTGAGAATTCAGTTCAAGTGCAGGAACCATCACCCACTTATCAAAATTTTTTGAGATCGTACGCCGATAAATTTCTTTCCTGGTTGAGAGTCAAAAAACACAGTAATCAAAACACTCAATCCGCACAATTATCAGAACAGGCGTCCGGTAGGTCGAATAGATTGCAGGACGGATCAAACGTAATGGATGAAAAGCAAGCTGGCTCGCTGCCAATTCTTGAAGGTGGAATAATTATTAGTGTCGATCCAAAAAATATAATCGAATTGAACGCCATTATAGATGTATTCAAAAAAAACAATGGCAAAGATATTTTAGGAAATGATGGGTATGCTAAACTGGATTAAAGTTACTTTTACAACTACACATTAAGCAGCGGAATTATTTAGTGCCCTAGATCAAAAGGATCAATTAGGTTTCGTTAGTTATACCTCGCGCGGAGGCCATAATACATGACGATGTGGGATAAATAAGTATGGATAAAATACCCCATTATTAGCTTCTGAACTTGTCCAATCATCACAGGCTCTAGGCAATTTTAATCTTATTTACCTGTACTACGTCTGGGCCATCGAACAGCCAATCTTTGCAGATATGGCACTTTAATATTTATAAATTAAAGTTGGTAGAAATTTAGTGCTACTTTGCGAACTTTCCACCCTTTCAATAAGACGTCATGTTTACTACGGAACCGCACCATGTCATTGCAATTGGCGCGTCGGCTGGCGGCCTTGATGACCTCACTACGTTTTTCGATCAAAGTGCATCGGATGGCGTATCCTATATCATCGTTCAACATCTGTCGGCAGAATTTAAAAGCCATATGGTCTCACTGCTGTCCAGTCATAGCAAGCTTACAGTGCAGCAGGCCGAAGATGGGATGACTATTCGGGCAAATCAGGTTTACATCATTCCCAATAATAAAGTAATGACCGTCAGAGGTCAGAGTTTGTATTTAACAGATAAGAGAGAGGATCATGGCCCGCATTTGACGATCAATATTTTCTTCAACTCGCTGGCAGCTGAATATGGCCCGAAAGCCATCGGTATTGTACTTTCGGGACTTGGATCTGACGGAACGGATGGTGCCAAGGCTATCAAAAAAGCCGGCGGCCTCGTGATTGCCAGAGAGCCTGACGGTACGGAATTTCATAGTATGCCTGCCAACCTGATATTAACCGGGATGGTAGATTTTATTTTGGAGCCCGATGCAATGCCCGTAGTGATTGATGATTACATAAAACGTGAACTGGATTTATTAGCCGCCAATATCCATGATGAGCAATATGTAGGAGAGATTATCGGCCTTATCAGTAAAGAGTTGCCCCTTGATTTTGCTGAATACAAACAGTCAACCATTTTAAGAAGGATAAAAAGAAGGGTGGCCGCCAATAACCTTGGTGAGCTGGGGAGCTACATTCATTTTGTCAAAGCCAATCCAGGCGAGTTAGAAATTTTAGCAAAGGATTTTTTGATCAGTGTGACCGGTTTTTTTCGGGATACCGAGTCTTTTGCTTTCCTGGAAAGCCACGTAATACCCGCTATCATCGCCGCGCTGACACCGCAAGAGGAAATAAGGATGTGGGTTACCGGATGCGCCACAGGAGAAGAAGCCTACTCGATGGCCATGCTTGTCAGTGAACGGCTGGGGGATAGGATAAAAGACCATCCAGTAAAAATCTTTGCAACAGACATTGATAGTGCGGCGCTGACCCAGGCTAGTAAAGGTCTTTACAAGGCTAATGTCCTGGCCAACTTATCAGAACAACGACTTAAAAGTTTTTTTCAAGTGGCCGGAGAGGATTACAGAGTTACACAGGCACTTCGAAAAATGGTCATTTTCGCCCAGCACGACCTGGTCAAAAATCCACCGTATTGTAACATGCATTTTATAAGCTGCCGCAATGTGTTGATCTATATGGCACCAGCCCTGCAAAAGAAAATCTACCTGATGCTGCTTTTCGGCCTTAGAGCAGACGGCTATCTTTTTTTGGGGTCGAGCGAAAACCCGCTTCCGATTATGCAGAGCCTGAATGTGATCAGTAAAAAATTTAAAGTCTACAAAAACCAGGGAACCAACCGCCCGGTACGCTTTGAGTCATTTTCGTTGCCGGAAGTATCTTATAAGAAGCCAGCCGACGCAACATATTCAAAAGATCAAATATTCAAGTTGCCGGATCGAACCGTGGGCGATGCTGTCAATGAGACAGTCATGAAAGACCTGGGCCAGCTGGTGATCTGCATTGATCAAAATGAAAAAATACTGAAACTCTACGGAGATACCAGCAAATTCCTGCTGCAGAAAATCATGCCTGCCGATTTTACAGAGTTACTCCCAGGTCCTCTGGCAATTGCTTACAATGCGATTATCAATAATGTTGTGGATAATGACAAAGTGGCTACGGTCACAGGCATTAACATAAAACAAGAAGACAAAATCGTCAGGGTGACATTATCTATAAGCCCGATGATATACAAAGGTCGCAGCAATGGTTTCCTGGTTGTCCGAATCAGCGAAGAAACTCCAACCGAGACTTCAGGGGGTGAAAAGTTGGTTTTTAATGAGGAAATGTATTTTGACCAATATACACAGAGCCTTGAACAGGAAGTGCGGGACTTGAAAGAAGAGCGTATCGCTTCGAATGAGAAGTTATATTCCCAGGAAGAAAATATGCAGTCTTTTAATGAAGAGTTGCTTTCCGCCAACGAGGAAATGCAGAGCACCAGTGAAGAAATGCAATCCATCAATGAAGAGCTGCATACCATCAACTCTGACTATCAGCTCAAAAACAAAGAACTTGCCGAGCTTAACGATGATCTCAATAATTACTTCCGGAGTAACATTAACGGGCAACTGTTTTTGGATGACCAGCTGCGCCTGATCAAATTTTCTCCGGGTGCGGCTAAATTGATTAACCTCCTTGAAACGGATGTCGGGAGGCCTTTGGCCAATATCTCGACAAATTTTAAAGTGGAGACAATAATCGAAGATGTCGGTGTGGTGCTAGCCGGCGATGCAGTGATCACCAAAGAAATTGAGACAAAAGAAGGCAGGTGGTTTCAGGTTATGACGATGCCTTATATCAAGCAAGTCAATAACAAAACCTCCGGGGCCATCATTACATTCAACGACATCACCGAGCTTAAAACTATCCAGCACCAACTTGATAAGAAAAATGAAGCATTGATGCGTATCAATCAAGATCTGGATAATTTCGTCCATACCGCCTCGCACGATTTGCTCGATCCGTTAAATACCATCGAGGGGAGTATTTCGCTGATGACTTCTATTAACACCAGTGATAGCGAGATCAGAGAAGTTCTTCCGATAGTAAGCGCTTCGGTAAAAAAATTCCGCTCACTGATCAGTGAGATTGCAGAGGTAGCTAAAATTGAAAATAATGCCCTGGAAACAGAGCCAGTTGATATGGATGAGCTTCTGGATAACATTGATTGGAGCTTGACTGAGCGGATCAGATCCAGCGGAGCTTTAATTAAAAGGGACGTGCGGGTGAAACAAGTTGTATTTTCTAAAAAGAACCTGCGCAGTATATTATATAACCTTATCGCTAACGGTATTAAGTACAGATCCGAGAAGCCTCCGGTCATCATTGTTCGGATAATGGCGGAAAGTAATCAAATCATTCTTTCTGTTGAGGACAATGGAATAGGGATGGATAAACGTCACCAGGATGCCGTTTTTGATAAATATACTAGGTTGCACACAGACGGAGACGGGTATGGGATCGGGCTGTATCTGGCCAGTAAAATAGTCAACGCCGCCGGTGGCAGGATTATAGTGGAAAGTGAGCTGGGTGCCGGAAGTAAGTTTACGATATATTTAAATAAATAACATGGCTGGTCAACCGAAGTTTATCGTGGTAATTGGGGCGTCGGCGGGCGGACTTAATGCGCTGGCAGAGTTGGTTCAGACACTTCCCGTGGGACTGGACGCTGGCTTCATGATTGTGCTCCACCTATCTCGTAAAGGGATTGGTGACTTCGTGGTCCACCGGCTCGGCAAGGTAACTTCCATGCCGTGCAGTATCGCCAGCAATGGTTCGCTGATCGAAGCGGCGCATATTTATGTTGCTCCTCCAAACCAGCATTTACTTGTGAAGGATGGAAGGATTTTGCTCGGATCAGGTCCGCAGGAGAACCGTTTCAGGCCGTCTATTGATGTGCTGTTCCGTTCGGCTGCGGTAGCGTATACATCTTGTGCAATCGGGATCATATTAAGTGGGATGCTTGACGACGGAACATCGGGCATGTGGGCCATTAAAAGAAGTGGCGGAGCTTGCATAGTACAGGATCCAAACCAGGCCGAATACCCGGACATGCCTCTATCGGTGATCAACAATATGGATGTGGATTATGTGAGTGAGCTGGGTTCGATAGGAAAGCTGTTAACAGAATTGACAAGCCGTGAACGCAGTTTAAAGGTTCAGGCGCCAGAGCAAGTAGTACTCGAATCGCAGATCGCTGAAAAGACGGCAGTAGGTATCGATGCTGTTGAGCAAATTGCGGATAAAAGTGTATTCGCCTGTCCTGACTGTGGCGGAAATCTGTGGGCGGTGAAGGGGGATATAATCAATCGCTATCGGTGCCACATTGGTCATGCGTATACCGAACAGGATTTGGTAGTCAAGCAGGCGGAAACAGCGAGCTCGACGTTATGGGTAGCGCTCAGGATGATGGAAGAACGTAAACACCTCCTGCGAAAACTTGAAGTCGATTATGCCCAAAAGGGTTATAGCTCTATGTCAACCGATTATCTTGAAAAAAAGGATGAAATGCAGCGACATATTGATACGCTAAAGATCATTCTCGCTGATTTACAAAGCCATGAAACTGCTACTGCTTATTGATTTTTGCAACTGGCTCAGTGTTAATTGATCTCTAAATGGCTGATTTGGAAATAGGTAGACAATATGTGATCCATAATATAAATAGGGTCTGGAAACTAACGTAAACGGAATGATTAAAACGTTTTTGAAGAACAAAATCAACACCATACGGAGCTTTGCGCTGAAATAAGGTGGCAAGTTGTCAAAGCAATATAAAGGCAGATTTCATACGCAATGTGGTTAATAAGAAAATTGAAACCTTATTGATTGCCGGGTTAATCGGACCAAATTCACGAAGATGAATCGCCCGACCCAAGCTGCAATCAGGCCTAAGAAAAAAATGATCCAGAATTGACTTTTAATAAACTGAAAGGTAAACAGATCCCATTCCAGTGATTTGCGGGATGTTGTATATAACCTGTTTAACTCCCATAAATATATTTCATGACTTAGTACTCTAAGATACCTTTAGCAAAGATGGGCGAGACACTACATAGGTGTTAGTCGATAATTATCTCCTTCAAATGGCGACAATTGGATATGCTACGGTGGTGGTATCTGCGAAAAAAGCAGCCAGTCAGAAGGGCATTTAGGAATGAAGCCTTCGTTTTTTAGAAATGTATTCGTTCGGCAGCATATTAAACTTGGCCTTAAATGACTTTGCAAAATAATTAGGAGCGGTAAAGCCGGTCATGTATGAAATTTGCGAAATAGTCAAATCACTGTTTTCTAATAATAGGGCAGCTTTCTCTAGTTTGATGGAGCGGATAAATTCAATGGGCGTTTGACCGCTCATTTCGAGTACTTTGCTATATAGCGTTCCCCGGCTCATACCGACCTGTTTACTTAGATTTTCCACACTAAGTTGCGATGAATGAAGGTTTTCTTCGATATAAGATAACATATCCTTTAGTAATTTTTCCTGGCTGGATTCAATCTGCGGCTCCATTCCCGAGACTTTGAAATGCCTGGAATAGACGCCTTTCAGAAGTCGGTTTAACAATATCAGATTATTGATTTTCGCATTAAGAATATCAAAGTTGAATGGTTTTGTCAGGTAATCATTTGCCCCGGAATTCAGCCCTTCCAGTTGCTGCTGCTCTCCTGTGGAAGCTGTGAGAAGTATAATCGGAATATGTTTTGTCCGTTTGTCTGACTTAATTTTCTGACTTAAAGAAATACCGTCCATTTCGGGCATTGCAATATCACTTACGATCAGTTCCGGGTGATGGCTCAGCGTTTTCTGCCAACCTTCCCTTCCATTACTGGCTTCGATAACATTGTAGAAGGGCATAAGGCTTTCTTTAAGATAATGTTTGAACTCCTCGTTGTCTTCTATGATCAGAACATTGGATCGAGTCTCTGTGTTTGATTTCTCCTGCCAACTACCGTTTGTTTCCACTCCGACTGTATCCTTGTCAGGATATGGATTGGTCGGTATCGTCTCCGAAAGCTGCTGGGAATCAGCATTAACAGGAAGCTCAACGACAAAGATACTTCCAGAACCAAACTTGCTTTTAACCGATATTGTGCCATGGTGCAGTTGAACGAATTCCCGGACAATCGACAGGCCTATGCCACTTCCTTGATTGAGTACGGCAGGATTGGTATCGTTTTGGAAGAACCGATCAAAGATCTTGTCGATTTTATCTTCAGGAATTCCAATGCCAGTGTCGGCAATTTCTATGCGAAGCCAGTTTTTATCTTCCGAAGCAGTTTGCAGACTGATTTTCAATGCTACATTTCCTCCCTTTTCAGTGAATTTGAAAGCATTAGACAGCAGATTGAATAGAATCCGTTCCAATTTGTCCGCATCAAATTCCATGATGAGCATTGTCAGATCGCTCTCAATTTTGAAGTCAACCGCTTTTCGGATTGAAAGGTCGTTGAACTGATCGCATGTGTCTCTAATAAACGAAATAATATCCTTACGGGTCAGATCCAGTTTAACTTCCTGTTGCTGCATATTTCTGAAATCAAGTAACTGGTCTACAAGATTCAGCAAGCGCTTTGCATTTCGTTTTATTGCAATCACGGGAGGATGTAATTCGGTCGATTTGGTCTTCACCAGCAGGTTCTCGACCGGAGCCAGGATCAACGATATAGGTGTTCTGAACTCATGACTTAAATTAGTAAGAAACTTGATTTTTAACCGGTCGAATTCCTGAGCTTGTTCGATCTCCGCACGCTCTTGCTGCTCTCTGAACTGCTTCCGAAGCTTTTGAATTCCACGGCGTCTCATGATATATACGATCACAAATGGTGTTAGCAGGTAGAATATATATGCGTAAATGGTAAGATAGAACGGGGGCTTTACATTGATAGCAATAGAGGTTGTCTGAGGGCTCCAGTGGATACCATCATTACTTGCCTGAACTTCAAAGAGGTACTCGCCCGGACTGAGATTGGTATAACTTGCAAAATTATTCAGTCCGGTTTCATTCCATGCTGATTGCATTCCGAGAAGCCGATGCCGGTAATGCACCTGTTTAGGATTTGCATAATCAAGGGCAGCGTAGCCCAATGAGAAATTTTGTTTATAATCAAGGTTGATTTTCTTTGCAATGGAAATATCTGCATCGATAAAACCTGAATCTGCTGGCATGATACTGCGATTACCTACCCGGAGATCTTTTAAAATAATAGGTGGAATACTTTTGCTGGTGGGGAGGCTCCGGGTATCGATAATATTAAATCCGGCTATGCCACCGAAGAACAGCGTGTGATCGGAAGCGCGTAAGCCCGAACCTAGTACAAAGGTTTTATTCTGAATACCATTGTAAGACGTATAATTGGTAAACTTCTTGTTTTTGGGATCGAAAGAGCTGATACCTTGGTTGGTGCTTACCCATATACGCCCTTGGGCGTCTTCAAGAATTTTATTCACCACGTTGCTTGCCAGGCCTTCTTTTTCACCAAATGGAATAAATCTTTTAACGCGCGGGTCGTAAAGTGCCATCCCTTCTCCTGCTGTGCCAACCCAAATATTGCCCTTCGTATCTTCCAGGATGGAATACACAACATTGCTTGGAAGATCACTCGTCTCCTTATTTAAAAGAAGCGATTTATTAGTGAGGGGATCGAAAACCGCGATGCCGCTTCCGTGCGAAGCTATCCACATCTTTCCGTTCCTGTCTTGAACGATATCCCTGATATATCCATTCAGGGGAATTTCCTGGTTGGGAAGCTGCGCATCAAGACCGAAATATCGTCGAAAGCGTTTCGTCACCGGATCGAATGTATGCACACCTCCTCCGTTGGTTCCTACCCATATCTTGCCAGCTCTGTCTTTTTCTAAAGCGAAGATATCATTGTTATTGAGGCTCTGCGGGTCTTTTTCTCGCGTATATTGAGTATAGGCACCTGTTTTGGGATTTAAATGAAAAAGCCCGTCCTGAAAGGTACCTATCCAAAGGTCGTGGCTTGAAGCTAATTCTAAAGTCAGTATTGCCAGGCCGGAAGAGGCATTCTTGTTTTTTGGGTTAATTGGAAATTTCTTAAAGAGATTCGAGTGACGGTCATACAAATTCAGACCACCGCCGTCTGTCCCCACAAATATCTGGCCTGATTCGGTTTGGGCAAATGACGTAACAAATGGTGCACTAAGGCCATATGGGTCGTTTACTTCGGATCTCTTTAATCCGAATATGGCCATATTTTTATCATATTTATTAACGCCGCCTTTGTAGGTTCCCAGCCAGCAAACACCTTGATCATCAATTAGTATACAGCGAACGGATTTGTTGCTTAGACTGAATTGTGTTCTCGGATCTGGGCCATAACGGGTAAAGGTGCCATTTTCTGTATCTAATATATTCAGACCAGCATCTGTGCCTATCCAGATGTAACGTTCGCTATCTTGTTTGACCGCGAAAATCATATTGCTACTAAGAGAGTTTTTATTGCCCGATTCATACCGGAACCTTCTTATTATCTGGCCATTTTGATTTAGCTCGAATAAGCCGCCAAAGGTACCGATCCAAAGGTTCCCTCTATGGTCTTCGGTGATTGACTTCACTGCACGCGAAACGACGTCTTCGGGAAGAGGTTGTAAATAATTAATATGTCCACCACTCTGAACAGAGCGATCGAAGTTGAAAAGTCCTTCGCTGGTACCAATCCAGATCCGCTGCTTTTTGTCGATTGCTACACTTAGTATTAATCCTTTGGAGATTTGATCAGAAATGTTGGATCCTGAAAAAAAGGTGCTGACTTTATAAGTTATCGGGTCTACTGTAACAAGGCCGGTGGTAGTCCCGACCCAGAGTTTTCCCGAAGCGTCACTATCTATACTTGTTACGCTGCTTTGAGAGAGTATGTTTACAAACGAGTCTTTTCGTCTATCATAAAGCTGCAGTCCGCCTACGATGGTCCCAACCCAGATCCGCCCAGCTTTATCCTGATGTAAACTAGACACGTCATTGGAACTCAGCGAGGCCGGATCCTTTTTATTATGGCGATAAACCAAGACATCTGTGCCATCAAACCTGTTTAAACCATCATCAGTTGCGAACCACATCAGACCCAGTTTATCTTTTAAAATAGCCGTCACAGTATTCGAAGATAGGCCGTCCATCGAACTCAAAGAAGTAAACCTGGGTTGCGCCGGTTGCGCTTTACAAATAAGTGACACTCCACTGACGATCACAGTTAAGCATACAATCCGGAACATGGGAAGAATTTTAAAGCGCATTGGTTTGAAAAGTTGATCAAAAAACCATTCTGTATCACTACTGAATACAAATTTTACTGTCGGGAAAAACGACCTCGGAATGACCACATGTCATCCTTAGAAATCCTCATTCCTGACGACAAAAAATCTTAATAATGCAAATTTGTCACCGAATTCGCCATTTTTCTATCGAAATTGAACAATAGTAGCGGTAAAATGAACAAAACTGCTCACAGATTTCGGCAACCTTGATTTAATTTTGATAACAATTAATTGAACAATAACTGGGAAAGTTGTCGCTCCTATATCAAAGCTCAGTTTTGTATCACTTGCTGGTGCTCAAATAAAATTGCTGTTCTTAACCTATAATTATAATGACACAAACATCAGAAAAATACGCCGTTTTTAAGTATTGTCAAATTGACACTAAAAGTTTGCGGGAAAATCTGACCTGAATTTCCTGATCATAATGTTTTAATAAATATCCGAAAATTCATAATCATTTATCTTACTTAAATTTTTTATCTGACACCATATGATCTGCAGGTTGATTTACATCCTTAGAAAACCTGATGCACAGGAGGGCATTGCAGTAGTGATCAGGCATGGTCAATTCAGTTCAGAGATATTCCAAAGGGCTTTTTGAATGTGCTTGGCTTGATTGCTCCGGAAGGGGCATTTTATGTTGTTCAACAGATTTCATTTCAAGAATTAAAACTAATGTGTATGAAGAATCGATTACAAATCTTTCCCCTTCTACGGGTAAATTTCATAAGCGGGACTATATTCTTGCTGCTGCTCATGGTGCAGTTGGTTTATGGAGGCAAAGTTGCCGACCAGCAAATTTCCGGCAAAGTAACGAGCGACAATGGTGAGGGCCTGCCGGGTGTAAATGTTACGCTGAAAGGAAGTAGTATAGGAACAATCACGGACACAAAAGGAGAGTACTCTGTGAGTGTGCCTTCCGAGAGCAGTGTGCTGGTTTTTAGCTTCATAGGGTATAAAATGCAGGAGGTACCAGTCGGATCCAAAACTCGGATCGACATTCGCCTGCTTGCCGATGAACAGGCATTGGAAGAAATAGTTGTGATTGGATATGGTACTCAAAAGAAATCCTCGCTTACCGGCGCGGTTTCTTCCGTATCATCCAAAGAGCTGACTGCATTGCCCGTGATCAGCGCAGAACAAGCATTGCAGGGGCGTGTGCCAGGGGTGAGGGTGGTCAATAACGGTAGCCCGGGACAAACACCTGTGGTTCGCATCAGAGGTATCGGATCTATCAACTACGCCTCCGGTCCGCTTTATGTTATTGACGGAATTCCCGCGGGCGATTTGAACAACCTGGATCCAAAGGATATTGAATCTTTGGAAGTGCTAAAGGATGCGAGCTCGGCAGCCATTTACGGATCAAGAGCTTCAAATGGTGTGATTATCATTACGACAAAAAAAGGATCGAAAGACGGCAAATTGCATGTTAATCTGGATACTTATTTCGGAACCCAGGCTGCATGGAAGAAGCTGGATGTGCTGAATACTGACCAATATATCCAATATGCTACCGCATTGCTCGGAAATGCCGGTATAGCAATGCCGGGCAGACTCTCGGAATTGAACCAGCCTGTATATCAGGGTGCTACTCAAACTTTTGCCCAGACGCACACCAACTGGCAGGACGTAATGTTCCGTAGTGCACCGATTCAGCAACACCAGTTGTCTGTTTCAGGGGGAAATAGCATATCCCGCTTTTTTACATCAGTTGGTTATTTTGATCAGGAGGGGATTTTGATTGGTACAAACTACAAGCGTGCGAATGTTCGCCTTAACTCGGATCATCAGGTTGCCAAATTTCTGAGTATCGGTCAAACCTTGACCATATCTTACGATAAATCCCGTGGTGAGCAAGGTTTTGGGGGAGGCCGAACCGCTGTAATGCAAATGATCAGGAACCTTCCTTACTGGCCGGTTACGGATCCTACAAAGCTGGGTGGATACAGCTCTCCTACAGCAGCTGATGGAAGTGACCCCGACAACCCCGTTCGAATTGCCCTCATGGACGTCACCCGCAATCAACGTTTGAAATTGCTGGGTTCCATTTTTGCGGAGGTAAAAATTGCCAGCTTTCTTAAATACCGTTTTAGTTTCGGAGCAGATGTTGTGTCAGCAATTACGACCAATCAGTTTCCTATTTATAACGATGGTTTCAAATCTCGCACGCAATATGAGATCAGAGACAGCCGAACCAACTACTTCTCGCCTGTTATTACCAATCAGCTCACTTTTGAGAAGACTTTTGGTAAACACCTGCTAAACGTTACCGCAATTTTGGACAAGCAAAATTTCCGGGCTAATACGCTGAACGGTTCAGGATACAGACCAAACAACGATATCAATGAATTACAGGGCGTTTCCAATCCAACTGCTACAAGCTCGTTGGATGAAAGCTCATTAATTTCCTATGTGGGACGTTTGAACTATGAATATGCTGGGAAATACCTGTTAAGCGGTTCTATACGGCGCGACGGTTCGTCACGTTTTGCACCGGGAAATAAATGGGGGACTTTCCCTTCACTTTCAGTGGGATGGCGCATCAGCGAAGAGGAATTCCTGAAATCGGTTCCGCAGATATCTGAACTTAAGATCCGCGCAAGCTATGGCCAAACCGGGTTTAACGGAATTGGAAGCTACGCATGGCAGGCACTTGTTTCTGCAGATAATAGTAACTATGTTTTTGGAGGTAATAAAGTACTTGGATCTTATTTCAGCTCCCTCGCCAACACTGAACTTAAATGGGAAAGCACTACAATGACGAATCTCGGGATTGACCTTGCTTTATTTAATAATAGTGTAACTTTTACAGCGGAAACATATCAGAGAAATACTGACGGATTATTGCTCCAGGTACCGATCCCCAATTCTGTAGGTTACTCAAGTTCGCCTTTATCCAACATCGGCAGTATGAAAAACTGGGGATATGAATTTCAGTTAGGGTATAGTAAAAATGATGGCGACTTCAAGTGGAACACTTCTGTCAATCTGGATATTACCAGAAACAAAGTATTGAGTCTTGCTACTCCGAGCGCAAGCCTTTTCTCCGGATCCAATGCTGACTTTGGTGGGTTTGATATTACTAAAACCGAAGCAGGGCACCCAATACAATCTTTCTATGGATGGCAGGTGGACGGAATCTTTCAAAGCCAGGACGAAATTAACGCGGCCAACGCACTTGATGGCGATGACAAGACCAAATATCAGGATCAGGCTGCACCGGGAGATATTCGTTTCAAGGACTTGAACGGGGATGGTAAAATTGATGCTTCCGACAGAGCTTATAACGGTAGTTTTATACCTAAATTCAGCTATGGTGCCAATTTTGGAGGCAGTTTCAAAAACTTCGACTTCACATTGTATCTCCAGGGAGTTCAGGGCAACAAGATCTACAACGGGACCAAAGTGATCGAGCAGGGTATGCTTCGATTGTTCAATGCCGGAACTGACGTGCTAAATGCTTGGACTCCCACGAATACTGATACTGACGTGCCAAGAGCCATTAGCGGAGACCCGAACAACAATAGCCGTTCGAGTGACAGATTTGTCGAAAACGGATCATATATGCGTGTTAAAAACCTCAGCATCGGCTACAACGTACCTACTAAAATGTTATCCTCGCTGACGAAACAGTTCATTACCAAGGCTCGTATCTACGTTTCTGCGACTAACCTTCTGACTTTCACAAAGTATTCAGGACTGGATCCGGAAGTTGGGGTTAACGGCTCTTCTACGGACACTGCAACTCAGCTTATCAATGGAATTGATTACGGAATGTATCCACAGCCAAGAACCCTCCAAGTGGGTTTGAGTGTAGGGTTTTGACATTGAAAAATTTTATAAAAGGAACTGAAATGAAAAAGAAACTAATCATTATTTACGCCTTACTGTTGGGGATAGTATTTGCCTGCAACGATGATATCCTTGAAAAGACGAACCCGAATGGGGTAACCGTGGACGGCTACTACAAAAATGGTTCTGAGCTTACCAGTGGAGTGACGAGCGTATATTCCATGTTTAAATCCAATAATCTGGTTGCAAGGGAATGGTTTTTCCTCCATGATCTGCGTGGCGATGACGTTTCGGCGGGCGGCGGACAGCTGGAAACACCGCGAAACCAGTTGCTGCTGGGTACGCACGACACCGGAAACTCAGTATTGGGAACCATATGGCTTGCCTACTACCGGATGATCCACAGAGCCAATGCGGTGGTAGATAACTCTGAGAAAGTGACTGATCTGGCGGATGCAGACAAGAAAAGGCTGCTTGGAGAAGCACGTTTTTTAAGGGCTTATTCTTACTATGAGCTGGTGAGTCTTTGGGGTGCTGTACCACTCTACAAAAATTATGTGTTGACAGTAGACGGAAGTTTGCCAAGGTCTCCGGTCGAAGAAGTTTACGCTTATCTGATCTCCGAATTGACGGAAATTCAGGCTGATTTACCGGCTACTTACGATGCCGCAAACCAGGGGCGTGCGACCAAAGGCGCTGCCCAAATGCTGCTTGCACGGGTTTATCTGCAGAAAGGAGATTATGCTAACGCGAAAACGGAACTTTTGAAGGTCTACAATTCGGGAGTATATTCATTGGTCGATAATTACAACGATAACTTCCTGGAAGAAACGGAGTTTAACAATGAATCCATTTTCGAGGTAAATTTCTTTCCTTCGGGCGGAGTTTATAATTGGGATGGAGATGGCAACGGCGCCACAGCCGGTACAGAGACGGTGCGTACACAAGAATATTCGGCCATCGGCTGGCGTAACCTGATCCCTTCGAATTCCCTTTTGGCGGAATTTGAAAAAACGTCGAAAGGCGATGCCAAGACGGACCCGCGTTACGACGACTCTTTTTATTTTACAGGCGAAAAATACAACAAGGGTGCCAATACCCTCACCGACGGACAGCAGAATGGCAATTCGTCGGTGGTGGATGGCGTTACACAGAAAGTGAGCTGGCAAAAATATTCGCTCATGTACAAAATGAACGAATCATTTTTAACAGGAGCTATCAATCAGCGGATTATGCGGTTTGCAGAAACTATTCTGTCGCTGGCCGAAGTGGAAAATGAGGCTGGGAATATTGCCGAAGCAGTTAAATACCTTAACATGATCCGCGCACGAAAAAGCGTAAGCATGCCAGCATATCCAACCGCTAATTATCCGGTTTCAACCAAAGATCAGGTATTCACGGCGATCGTTCATGAAAGACGTGTGGAGCAAAACGGAGAACAAATCCGGAACCGAGACCTTTTGAGATGGAGGGAGCTGGATAAATTGAAGGTGGAACCAATCACCTATTTCCAGGCTAACAAACATGAATTGTTACCAATTCCGCAACAAGAAGTGGACAACAATGCCAAAATTGAGCCTGCCGACCAAAATCCTGGCTATTAGATCAGCGTTTTTCTTCTTAATTTAACCATCAGCAACATCCTAACTGTTGCTGATGGTTTGTAATCGGGCATGTGTTTTTCCTTATGCGTATATTTTTACTTCCAGTCTGTATCTTCATCATTGTTACGCTTTGTTTTTCCTGCAAAAAAACAGAAGAAACCCTGTTCGTCTCTCACACTGCTGACGAAACCGGAATTTCTTTTTCCAATAATTTAACACCCAATGACTCTATCAACCCATTCACTTTTACCAACTTCTATAATGGTGGCGGCGTCGGGATTGGTGACGTTAATAATGACGGAAAACCGGATATCTTTTTTGGCGGAAATCAGGTAAGCTCCCGACTATATCTTAGTAAAATTGATACACTTTCAGGAAAATGGGCATTTGAAGACATTACCGAATCGGCGGGTGTGAAAACAAGCCGCTGGTGCACTGGTATTTCGATGGTGGATATCAATCAGGATGGCCTGCTTGATATTTATATAAGCGTCGCCAAGCATGTGAAAATGGCTTCAATCGATCCTTCTGCAAGTGAGAATTTGCTTTTTGTAAATCAGGGGTTAGGAGAGAATAAATTGCCGAGTTTTCGCGAAATGGGGAAAGAGTATGGTTTGAACGACCCTTCTTTTACAGTACAAACTGCTTTTTTCGACGCGGATCTGGACGGCGATCTGGACGCTTTTATGATGAACTCAGCGCCCGATCTACAGAATCCCAATTACCTCCGAAAGACTTATAATGATGGCTCTTATCCCAGTACCGGTAGGCTATACCGCAACGAGGGAACTGGAGGAAATGGAATTCCAGTCTTCACTAATATTTCCAAAGAAGCCGGGGTCAGGTACGAAGGACTTGGTCTTGGACTGGCAATAAGTGATTTAAATAAAGACGGTTATCCTGATATATATTGTTCCAATGACTTCATTAGCAGCGACATTCTTTACCTGAATAATGGTACCGGTGCACCTGGATTTAAGAATGTAATTCGCGAAGCGACCGCCCATACAAGTTTATACGGCATGGGTCTGGATGTTGCCGATATTAACAATGATACTTATCCGGATATTTTCCAATTAGATATGCTCCCGGAAGATAATTTCCGTCAGAAAAAGATGCTCGCCGGGCAGGACTATGATCGCAAGGAGATGAGTATTTCTGAACAGTATGCCTATCAGCTTCAGTACATGCGGAATATGCTGCAGCTCAACCTCGGACCGTCAACCGAAGAGGGGCAAAACGGGCTACCGAGGTTCAGTGAAATCGGGTTAATGGCGGGCATTGCGAAAACTGATTGGAGCTGGGCACCTCTTATCGCTGATTTTGATAACGACGGACTGAAAGATGTGTTTATTACCAATGGGTATCGCCGTGACGTGACAGACCGCGATTTTATCCAGTTCAAGGAGGACTTTTCAAGTTTTGGCACCAATAATTTCAAGCAACAAAATGCCCTGGAGCTAATCGAAAAGGTACCTGAGGTACAGATTGCCAACTATGCCTACAAAAATTCCGGTAATCTTTCGTTTTTGAATAGCTCCAATGAATGGGGACTTGACCAGCTATCTTATTCGAACGGAGCGGCCTACGCGGATCTGGATGGAGATGGGGACTTGGATTTGGTGGTTAACAATATTGATTCAGAGGCGTTTATTTATCAGAACAAAAGCCGGGAAAGGGGAGGCTCAAACTTTCTGAGTATCAAGGCGGAGGGAGTTAAAGGTAACCTCGCCGGAATAGGCAGCAAAGTGACGATATGGGCGGGTGAAGAGGTTCAATATGCAGAGTTAAGCGTTGTGCGAGGATTTCAATCGTCTGTAGATCCTGTACTTCATTTTGGCATCGGGAAAAAAAATCAGATTGATAGTCTGGAAGTTGTCTGGCCGGGAGGTAAGGCTCAAAAAATTTACAGAATCAAGGCAAATAGGCATCTTGTTTTGAAGCAGAAAGACGCATCAGATTCTAAAAAAGCTGATATGAAATCCTTACCGGCCTATTTTACAGATATATCCACGCAGGCAAATCTTGATTTTAATCATAAGGAAGGAAACTTTGTCGATTTCAAGCAAACGGCTGCAATGCATAAAATGCTTTCTAAAAGTGGCTTTCCGATTGCAACGGGTGACGTGAATGGGGATGGTTTGGAAGACATTTTTGCCGGTAGCAGTTATCAGGGAGGTAACCCGACGATTTTTATCCAAAAGGCTGGCGGGTACTTCGAAAAGAGAATAGTAACGAGAGATTCCTTGCATGAAAACACGGCAGCCGCGTTTATAGATGCAGACAACGACGGCGATCAGGACTTGCTGATCACCAACGGGAGCAATGAGCTTCCCGCGACAGATAAATCATTTTACAAAATACAACTGTATTTAAATAATGGCACTGGTAGCTTTACGCCAGCCCCGTTGACGGCGTTGCCAGAGCTTGCTTTGAGCAGTTCCTGCATTGCTGTCAATGATTTTGACAAAGACGGAGATTTGGATGTATTCATTGGCGGACGTAGTATCCCGGGAAAATATCCCTTGCCGGCCAGCAGTTATCTGCTCAGAAATGATTCGAAAGGCGGAACTCCTCAGTTCACAAATGTGACGTCGGAATACTGCCCGTCATTACTCGACGTAGGCATGGTTTGTTCGGCTTTGTGGGCTGATATCGATAAGGATGGGTATGAGGATCTCCTACTTGCTGGAGAATGGATGCCCATCAGGATTTTCGAAAACAAAAAAGGTAAATCATTGCAATCCCCGACCGCTCCAAACGGGCTGGGCCAGTTTACTGGTTGGTGGAATTCCTTAGCCGCCGGTGATTTTGATCACGACGGCGATATCGATTTCATTGCAGGAAATGAAGGACTAAATACATTTTACCGCGCCTCGGAAAAGGAACCGATCAAAATTGTGGCGAAAGATTTCAACGGTGACGGCACTTTCGACCCTTTGATGGGCTATTTTATCAAAGGTAAACGGTACCCCAGCATTCCTCGGGATGCCTTGAATCAGCAGGTAATCCAGTTCCGCCGCAAATTTCCGCATTACGCCGACTATGCCAAAGTAACTTTCGATGACTTACTTACTCCCGAAGAAACTAAAGGCGCATACAGTGCCGAGGTGACTTATCTGGAAAGTGCGTATATTGAAAATATGGGCAACAAGAACTTCAAAATCCATGCACTGCCAATCGAGGCTCAGAAGTCTCCCGTTTTCGGGATCGTGACTGATGACATCAATTCTGACGGGCATCAGGATGTAATCCTCACCGGTAATTTTTATCCGAATGAAGTAAACATGGGCAGGCAGGATGCGTCCAACGGACTCTTGCTCTTGGGAAATGGAAAGGGAAATTTTACGTCAGTGCGGAACTCGGAAAGTGGATTGATGATCCGCGGTGATGCACGTAGAAGTGTATTTATTAATAGGCCTGACCAACAGAAATGGCTTCTTACTGCCATTAATACCGGGTCAATCCAAATCAATAGATTAAATAATATCAAACAGAAATAACTATCATTATCAATGACTTACAAGTACAAATTAGCATTAGTCCTGACAATTTTTTGCTGCAGTCTGGAAGATTTGACAGCACAAACGTCAACCACAAAGCCAAAGCCATTGGTATCAGATATATATACTGCTGACCCTTCGGCTCATGTCTTCAATGGAAAGATATACATTTATCCTTCCCATGACGTGGAAGCTGATGTGCCGCAGGACGATGAAGGGGGACATTTTCAGATGAGGGATTACCATGTCTATTCAATGGATAAGATCGGAGGGAAAGTAACCGATCACGGAGTGGCACTAGATGTAAAGGACGTTCCCTGGGCGGAACGACAAATGTGGGCACCGGATGCTGCCTTTAAAAACGACAAGTACTTTCTCTACTTTCCTGCAAAAGATAAAGAGGGGGTTTTCCGGATAGGCGTCGCAACCAGTAAGTCGCCGACGGGACCTTTCAAGGCGGAAGCCAAGCCCATTCCGGGAAGTTTTAGTATCGATCCTGCCGTATTTACGGATACAGACGGCAAGTCTTATATGTATTTTGGAGGTATATGGGGCGGTCAGCTTCAGCGGTGGCATTCGGGAACTTATGATAAAACGTTGATGACCGATCTTGGGAAAGGTCATGAGAATGAGCCTGCGTTGAACGCCAAGGTTGCATTGATGAGTGGGGATATGTTGTCGTTTGCAGAACCGTTGCATGATGTTCAGATACTTGACGAGCATGGAAAACCTTTGCTGGCATCAGATACGAAACGACGTTTTTTCGAGGGAGCCTGGATGCATAAGTTCAATGGAAAGTATTACTTCTCATATTCAACGGGTGATACCCATCTACTTTGCTACGCCGAAAGTCCTTCTCCTTATGGGCCTTTTACTTATAAGGGCGTGATTATGAACCCGGTGGAAGGATGGACCACTCACCATTCAATCGTCGAAATAAAAGGGAAATGGTATATATTCTACCATGACTCAGAACTCTCAGGTAAAACACATCTTCGTACAGTCAAAGTGAGAGAACTGCTGAGAGACGCCGAGGGAAATATAAAAACGATTAATCCCTGACTAACTAAATATCAAATAAATTCTTCATGTGTAACCTTACCAAACATTACAATGCAAATCGAAAGGCGTGATTTTATCTCCACCTTGACGCTGGCAGGAGTGGCTACTTTATTTTCTGGAAATACATTATTGGCATCAACAGGCCCCAACAAGGAAAAGCTTGGAATCGCTTTGGTGGGACTGGGATATTACAGCACGGATCTGCTGGCGCCTGCGCTCCAGTTAACGGAGAAATGTTACCTGGCGGGCATCGTGACGGGTACACCTGCGAAAGCCGAAGCCTGGAAGGCCAAATATAATATTCCGGACAAGAATATCTACAACTATCAGAATTTCGACAAGATCGCAGACAATCCGGATATAGATATTGTTTATGTTGTCCTGCCGCCGTCAATGCACCGGGAGTTCGTCGTACGAGCAGCAAAAGCGGGCAAACATGTGTTCTGTGAAAAACCCATGGCACCCTCAGTTGCTGACTGCGAGGCGATGATCAGTGCTTGTAAGAGCAATAAGGTGAAGCTTGCCATAGGATACCGTTGCCAGCATGATCCGAATATTCAGGCAATAATGAAGATTGCGAAAGAGCAGAAGTTTGGTAAAGTTAAAATGGTGAACAGTGCAGCAGGATATTTCGATGCGCGTACCGATCACTGGAAGCAGAAGAAAGCACTTGGAGGAGGAGTCATGGGTGATATGGGCGTTTATGCACTGCAGGGGGCTCGTCTTGCCACAGGTGAAGAGCCGATTAGCGTAATTGCGCAGGCTTCCACAACGAGACCGGAGATATACAAGGAAGTGGAGGAAACGATGATGTTTATGCTGGACTTTCCGAGCGGAGCACGCGCGGCTTGCCAGACAAGCTTCGGCATCAATATGAATCATTTACAAGTCAATTATGAAAAGGGATGGGCGAAATTAGAACCCCAATCCGGATATAACGGCAATAAGGGCAGCATGTCGGATGGGACGATTATTAATTTCCCGATTAAAAGTCAGCAGGCAAAACAAATGGACGAGGATTGCACTGCACTTCTCACCAATACAGACCTGATAGCACCCGGGGAAGAGGGTCTTCGTGATATCCGTGTTGTGGAAGCGATCTACAAATCGGTGGCCTCGGGCAAAATGGTTGAAATCTAATTTGTTACTCATTCACTTTAATCATCAATTTTAAAATATTTATCCTATGCGATCTATATCGCTTATAGCAGGCATGCTATTATTCACATTCGCGTCACTTGCGCAAGAATCGTTGATGCAAATGCCAAAGGGGTTTGACGCCAGGCGAGAAGGAAATGCTGCCGGAAAAATTGACACGGTCGAATATCAATCCAAGACAGTGGGCAATCCAAGAAAAGCAGTTATTTACACTCCTCCCGGTTATTCAAAAAAGAAAAAGTACCCGGTTTTATATCTGCTGCACGGCATTGGCGGAGATGAGAAAGAATGGCTTAATGGTGGGAACCCGCAGCTAATCCTGGACAACCTCTACGCGGAGAAGAAAATCGAACCTATGATTGTGGTCTTGCCGAATGGAAGAGCCATGAAAGACGATCGTGCAACAGGCAATATAATGGCCCCCGATAAAGTCGCAGCTTTCGCAACTTTCGAACAGGATTTACTAACCGACCTGATTCCGTTCGTTGAAAAAAAATATGCTGTATTGACGGACCGCGAACACCGTGCAATCGCCGGATTGTCGATGGGAGGTGGGCAGTCGCTCAACTTCGGGTTAGGCAATCTTGACAAGTTTGCGTGGGTTGGCGGGTTTTCTTCTGCTCCAAATACCAAAAAACCTGAGGAGCTGATCCCAAATCCTGCGGAAGCAAAACAGAAATTAAAATTACTCTGGCTGTCATGTGGTGATGACGACAGGCTGATTTCTTTCAGCAAGCGAACTCATGATTATCTTTTCGAAAACAGTGTACCCCATGTTTATTATGTAGAACCGGGCGTCCACGATTTCAAAGTTTGGAAAAACGGACTGTATATGTTTTCTCAGTTTTTGTTCAAACCAGTCGATATATCCTCTTTGTCTAAATATACTATCCTCGGAACTCCCGCCGCTACAAATGTGCGGTCTGCCAAATATCCGCAGATATTGCCGGACAATCGCGTGGTGTTCCGCGTGAAGGCACCCAACGCTCAAAAAGTACAAATTGATCTTGGGAAAAAGTACGATATGGTAAAAGATACTTCCGGACTCTGGTCAGTTACTACAGATTCTGTCGGCAAAGGATTCCACTACTATTCACTATTAATCGATGGCGTGGCGCTGGCCGACCCGGCGAGTGAATCATTCTATGGAATGGGGCGCATGGCAAGCGGTATCGAGATACCTTATCGTGAAGGTGGCTATTATGCGATGAAGGATGTGCCTCACGGACAAATCAGTATTAAGCGGTATTTATCGGAGGCAAGTAGGGGATGGCGGGAAATGTACGTGTACACGCCGCCCGGTTATGAAAAATCCGGCGAGAAATATCCGGTGCTTTATCTGCTGCACGGAGGAGGTGAGGATCAGCGTGGCTGGGCAACCCAGGGGAAAACGGACATGATACTGGATAACCTGATTGCAGAAGGGAAGGCGAAGCCGATGCTGGTGGTCATGCTGGATGGTAATATGGGAGGTACTGGGGGTATTGCAGGCTTTAATGAGAACGCATTGAAAATGTTTGAAAATGAGCTGAAACTCGGAGCTCTGCCATTTATAGAAACCAACTATCGTGTAGAAACCAACGCTGCCGGGCGCGCATTGGCGGGGCTATCAATGGGTGGGTTGCAGACGTTATATGCAGGGGTAAAAAATAGTAACATGTTCTCTTATCTGGGTGTGTTCAGTTCCGGATGGTTTGCCAACAATCCAACACTTTCAGGGCCGCATTATGATTTTATCAAAACTAACGCAGCCACTATCAATTCTAATTTGAAACAGTTCTGGATCTCAATGGGTGGACAGGAAGACATTGCATATCAAAACTGCAAAATCATGCTTTCGAAGTATGACGAGCTTGGTATCAGATATAAATATAGCGAATATCCTGGCGGCCATACCTGGCCTGTGTGGAGGCATGATCTGTTCGGTTTTTCGCAGCTTTTGTTTAAATAAATTTACAATCAATACATTTCCTGTATGAAAATATTAGCCAACCTGGGGCTTCTTATCTGCGTCGTAATCCTGTCGGATCAAGTTTGGGGGCAATCTCAAAAGTCCCTGAAAGAGGCCTATAATGGGTATTTTCCTATTGGAGTAGCCGTATCGCCCAGGAGTTTGAAAGGTCCTGAGACCGCGCTGATCATTCAGCAGTTTAATAGCCTCACTCCTGAAAACGCGATGAAGATGGGTCCGATCCATCCTGAACCAAATCGGTACGCCTGGCAGGGGCCGGACGAGATCGTAGCTTTTGCATTGCAAAACGGGATGAAAGTACGCGGGCATACCCTTTGCTGGCATAATCAGACGCCGAAGTGGTTTTTTACAGACTCCGTTGGAAATCAGGTAAGCCGTGAAGTGCTTCTCGGCCGACTTAAAGAGCATATTAGCGATGTGGTGGGCCGGTACAAGGGTAAGATATATGCATGGGATGTAGTCAATGAAGCAGTACCAGACACGGGTACCAGCATATATCGCCGATCCAAATTTTACGAGATCATTGGGGAAGATTATATCGAAAAAGCATTTGAATATGCTCATGCCGCCGATCCGACGGCCAAATTGTTTTATAATGACTATAATACCGAGAGCACTGCGAAAAGAGAGAAGATCTTTCTTTTGTTAAAAAAATTGAAAGAGAAAAATGTGCCTGTACATGGAGTTGGTTTACAGGGCCATTGGTCTATATATGAACCTACGGCAGCCGAGTTGGAAAAATCTATTACTCAATTTGCAAGTCTGGGACTGGCGGTACAGATCACCGAACTCGATGTCTCGGTGCATCCGAAAGAACATGAACGACGCGAAAAAAAGCCAACGGATAACGGCGAGCTGACCGCAGAAATGCAAGAAAAACAGGCCGCCCAGTACAAAATGCTTTTTGAGATATTCAGGAAACATAAAGACGTTGTCACGGGTGTCACTTTTTGGAATGTGTCAGATAAATACAGTTGGCTGGATAATTTTCCGGTACCCAACCGAAAGGATTATCCGCTTTTGTTTGACCAGGACAATAACCCAAAAAAGGCTTTTCAAGGTGTCGTCGATTTTAAATAAAGGGCGGGCAAGTAATGGACAACTATCTTACAAATAAGCCCACCATATTTATGGGCTTACAATGTTCCCCTGACTATTCTCATCGTCGATAACCTCCTGGATCGCAGATTTTGATACGGGGTCACTGTCATCTTCTCCCAACAAAATCCCCCACGGATTAAGACCGTTCACACGGTCAAAAATAACCTTGAAAATAGCAATTACCGGAATGGATAAGAACATTCCGGTAATTCCCCAGATCATCTCACCAAGTACCAGACCGATCAAGGCAATAAGTGTATTGATCTTGACCTTGGAGCCAACGATTTTAGGCATGATGTAATTGCTGTCGACCAGGTGTAGGGCAACTATGGCTATTACAACGAAAATTAACTGACTTGTCCCCGCCGTTGCAAATGTGATCAGACAGGCCAGCAGCAGGGCTGTAAGAATGCCGATATAAGGGATCAGGTTTAGTATTCCGGTGATAAGTCCAAGCAATAGTCCGTATTTAACACCGAGCAACCAAAATGCCATACAGGAAAGCCCGGTTACCAACAGCATTTGTAAAAACAATCCAAAAACATACTTTTTTACAATGTATTGAATCTGGCTTACGATATCGTACACAATTACACTATGCTCCTGGTCAAACACTGAAATGATAAAGCGCAGCAGCAAGCGTCGGTGCAAGAGTAAGAAAAATGTATACAGGAAAGTAAATAGCAGAAACAACAAAACTGACGAAACCGAAAGGATCGTGTGACCTAAAATAGTAGTTCCGTTGTTGACTGCCTTTGATGCTGAATCGTTGATATAACTCATCTGCTCCTGACTATCCATGTGAAAAGTTACCTCGATCCATTTTTGAAGATCAACTGTCGTGTCGAGAACCTGCTGCCTGAATGCCGGCCAATCCTGGGCTAGTGCCGTAAGCTGTGAGCCAAGAAGAGTAAATATTCCGGCTATTGCACCGATCAGAGTCAGCAGAGAAACTATGGAGGATAATGCTCTGGGGAAACGAAGCCGAATTTCAAGAAATCCTGCAAGGGGGAGAAGTAAAAGCGAAAACAGGAATGCAAAAATCAATGGGGCCAAAAGCGTCTGGCCTATAATTGCAATGTAAAAGATGCATATGATGCTAACCAGCACCTGAGCAAGCCGCGTGTAAAAAGGAGGAGAGATTACCATATTGATTATATTTCCGTTGAATTTAAATTGTATTGATTATCGCACCGGATAAAAAAGTACGGTTTTGTAAAAGTGAGCTCGTGCACTAAAATAATGCCGGGCAAAATAAACCTCAAAATTTGCGACCAGGCTGATCGGCAACATCTCAGCCAACCCATCGGGTGGAGAAGGCCTCCAGCGTTTTATCAGATACGAATAAGGGAATGGAGTCAATTCCACGCTGTTACTTGTGCACTTTGAAATTATTGGATAACGCGGATATTTCAGCATATTATTGATAATTATTGGCTAACTCAGTATCCTGTTTGATTTTAATAGTTGCCCTGTAAAAACCTGATGTGAACCAACTATGAAATTTAGCTTTTCAATGACGCGCTACACATCGTCCTTCTTGATCGTTTCAAGATCCTGCTACACTCTCCAGATAAGCGTCAGGTGACAAAATGAGCTTAGTAAAACCGCTTAATAAATGAAACAAGAAGTATATGGCTTATTGTATTGATTAGTAGTACCTTATCGCATATATCGGAAGGCTTTGAGACGATGATTTGTTGGAATGTGCCGTGTTTTTACACCGTTGGCTGTATTATTTAACTCTTATATCTCAATCCTGAATCGTTATGAAACAAAGTCTGCTTCTTTTCGGCTTCCTTCTGTGGCGGCTTTTTGCTTTGGGTCAATGCGATACTACCCTGAAACCATCTGATAACGCAGCTGTTGCGTATAGGGATATAGGTAACAGATGTGAGGGAGCGTATGCTGCGAAAGTTGGTGCACCGACACTCGATCTCGTGGGGTTTACAATTGGTATTTTGGCATACAAACTGGATAGAAACGAAACCATTAAGATAGAAAATTTAACCGGTGCCGATTTAAACGTGCGATCTTCTGCTCTTCCATTAAATACTTATTACAGAATGGATGCGGTTTTGCCAAATGGTCAAACGCTGGATTGGGGAGTAAAGGATGTCCTTTTGGAATTGAAGATTCCATCAGGTTCTTTTGGCGTATATGGATGGAAAACAGTGGGAAAGGAAAAAGTGTATATTCCTGTCAAACCAGTATCGTCGTCATACAACGATGCTGACAAGAATTACTACCTGGTAGTTCGACCCAACGCCAGAGTGCTCGGTGTTAAGTATCGTTACGCGCCCGTAGGAGCATCGCTCAGCACATATCAGGAGGTGAACAAGTCTTTTAAGTCCGGGCAAGCGATTAGCCTCGCATTACCTCAAAGTTTGCATGGATCTTACCTTGTTGAAGTGGCGGCTATGCTGGAGGCGGGCACGGATTGGATCAAAGTGCAGTATAAAGTGGCAATCAAATGAAAGACGATCACACTTTAATAAGATTACAGCAGGAAGCCAATCGACGATTGAAGTTGGCGAAAGATGCATTGCTGAATGACGATAAAGATACTGCCCGAAATAATATTGAATGGGTAAATCTCTCGTCCTCGATTATTGAAAAATATAATAAAAAACCTGATATCAGAAAATTGTCGATCCTGATCGGGTTGGCAACTATCATGTTGATTGGAGCGGGATTGGTGATAAAAATTCCTAAAACGAATGTTTCTATCGATCTGACTACCAGAAGTGTAAGCATTAAATTGAAAAAGGATTGGACAATCAGTAACCGGTTCGTTCAGTCCAATTTAAGTATCTCAAATGTAAATGAGGTATATGGAGCGGGTGCGGAGGTGAATGTGAAAAATAAAGAGCCTTTCGGCGTAGATTTTACCGGTAAAAAGATTGTGGTCAACGAGCTCGATTTTCCAGTGAATTCGGAAATAACAATTCTGATAAAAGACACAATTCAAAATTGGATTATTAAAAATGCCCCGCTGGCCACCGATGTTCAGGTCGGCAAGGCACGAATGGATATAAACGATGGACAGGAAGATCGGAATTTCGACTACCAAATTCCGGAAATTATTACGGTTAAAACGTTTTCTTCTATCGCAATACCTGTTATAGTATCGATGAGCGATACGAGCAGTTGGTCGTTCAGAGGGATGTCTGTTTCCGATATTAACTTTCTGGAAGAAAGCCCCGTCGGTTCAGGAAAATTCACATCATCCATACGCTCCGGAAAGGTAAAGATTTTAGAAACAGAACAGGAATATGCTCTGGATGAAGCCGATTGGCTTCATTTGTCAGATCTTGAAAATAGAAAAATACAATTATCGAGAACAGGGCAGGTATTGAAA
Source organism: Dyadobacter sp. HNCC25DJ184 (assembly GCF_056895215.1). Classification (NCBI taxonomy): domain Bacteria; kingdom Pseudomonadati; phylum Bacteroidota; class Cytophagia; order Cytophagales; family Spirosomataceae; genus Dyadobacter; species Dyadobacter sp. HNCC25DJ184. Next base: position 129,886 of record NZ_JBXHAQ010000008.1, read on the forward strand.
CTGCACCTCGAAGGTGAGGTTTCTGAGGTTCGTGCCGGATCAGAATTGTTCGAGAAAACGCTGAATCCAAGTGTCGCTGAGTATATGTATTATGCAAAATCGTTCGCTTTCTTCTGGAGCTGTGTCGTCTTTATCTGGTCCATGATCTGGAGTGTCAAAAATTCGGTTTTCTCAAAGTAAGACTTACCATCATCGCTATGAAATTATGAAAAAGGGAATATCAGTAATCATCGGCATCACGTTGTTAATGAGTCGGTTGGCTTGTGCGCAAAATCAGTGTTCGTTTTGCCCGGAATTGAAAAATAACGTTGTTCAAATAAAGACAACGCTCTCTGACGGATCAGACGAAAATGGCTTTGGGACGGTCATATCCGAAGTGTCTGACAAGTTATATATCATGACTGCAAAACATGTGGTTTATCGGCTGGATGGCCGGGGATTTATTAGTGATGAGGCAAAACCAATAGCCGTCAAGGTGCGTTTTTTCAAAGATCAGGGTAAGGTATATACTGCTACACCGCTCCAGCTAAAATCTAATAATTTAGATATTACCCTTATCGAGATTGATAAACCTCGGAATTTCAAATGGACGAAGGAGTTTTATTCGAAAGCAATTGAGACTGGTACCAAGGTTTGGTTTATTGGGCGAGCGCAGGATTGGTATGTTCCAACCGGGGCGGCTGCAGGGTCTATAAATGATTTCAGCTCAAACGATGAAATAATTATTGATATCAACAGTATTCAGCCTGGTACATCCGGTGCTCCGTTGATAAGCTCTGATGGAATCGTTGGCCTGATTTACGAAGATTCACCCACCGGATCAAGAGCATATGCCATTGAAAAGGTAATGAAAGTGATCACGAGGGATTGGAGATATCAATGGCAAATGGACCTGAATTCTAATATCCCCCAGCCAGAAGTTTCGGACGCAGAGGACAAAGCCTGGGTTGAGATTGTGAAAGAAAAAAGGTCGAAAAACAAGATCGAGAAGCTGTCTGACTATGTCTCCAAAAACCAGGGAGGTCATATTGATGATGCAAAGGTGCAGCTTGAAGGGTTGCTTTTCGCGGACATCAATAAACCAAAATATCAGGAGCTGTATGTCAAACACTTTCCATCGGCTGCTCATATCAATGAAGTGGAAAATATTGTTTGGAAGACAAGTTCGAATGCAATTGACGATTTTAAATATACCACCTATTTGCAACTGTTTCCAACCGGCAGATATTACGACCGTGCATCGAAGGAACGAGAGAAAATTGATGCCGCCCTGAAGGTGAGCGAAGAAGATGCGATGTATGCGGATGTAAAAAAAGGACAGGTTTTTGCAGTAGAAAGGTATTTCGAGAAATACCCGCAGGGAAGGTATTTAGACGAAATTGATGAAGTATTATGGACGCAGGCGCTAGCCGATGAGACCAAACCTGCGTTTAAGGAACAAGGGTTTGAAGAGTATCTGAAGTATTTTCCAAAAGGAAAACACGCGTCAGCCGCTTTACAAAAAGTCAGACAATATAAGCGGAATTGAAAAATTTTTAGAATAAAACGTATGCTTTCTAACAGGACTCAATAACCGTTGTTTTTACGACGGCGTGAAAATATTGATATATACTGCCGACAGATTACGGCTTTTTTTGCTAACCAAGCTCGTTTTGCCTATTTTGTCTCAGTTTAATATCAGCCCTATGCAGCCGGAGCGTATCCCCACCATCGATTTTACCAAGCTTTATGAATCAGGGCAGGAGGATGTGTTGGCCAGACGATTTGCAGATTATTTACAGCAGCACCACAAAAATCTGGTGATGGCGCACCGCCACAATTTCTATCACCTTGTTTATTTTACCAAAGGCACGGGGAGTCATACAATAGATTTTACAAAATTTACTCTTGTGACTGACCAGATTTACTTTATGATTCCTGGTCAGGTTCACTCATGGGCCTTTGAAGGTGAGGTGGATGGTTTTGTTGTCAATTTCACTGAGTCTTATTTTAAAACCTTTCTTCTCAACGCTGATTACCTGGCCAATTTTTCATTTTTCAATGGGGTGGCTACGGATAATGTGATAAACATTCCGCCCGAACCGGCAGGGGATATCAAAGCAATATTTGAAAAAATACTCAGTCAGCGGGTTGGCGATGAGTTGTACAAGGATATGATCAGAGTATTGTTGCTGGAGTTGTTTATATTGGTTGAGCGTACGACTTTATCAGCAAGGATAGAGAGCATACCGCCTCACAATTATACAGTTATCCGAAATTTTCAGAAACTGGTCGAGGAGAATTATCTCACGTTACGATTACCAAAAGAATATGCAGAACTCCTTTCGGTCACGCCAAATCATCTCAATGCAGTATGCAAAGCATATTTGGGAATTCAGGCGGGCGAGCTGATCCGGAATCGCATTATTCTTGAGGCAAAACGACTTTTGGTAAATCTAAACCTGAATATTGCGCAGGTGGGATATGAGCTCAACTTCAGTGACAATTCCTACTTTACAAAATTTTTCAAAAAGCACACAGGATTAACGCCTGAAGAGTTTAGGACGCAGTATGTCTGATCGAAGGTATCGAGTAGTAATCAAGGTATTTTTCGAATCGTTGATTTTTACCATCAATCAAGTAAACGGTCTTTTGTTGACTTCCTGAAATCAGGGAAATTTGTATTGGGAATATCACTTGAATACAGAAGATCATGAGCAGCCATAGCAGATTTCACAGCGTCGTTTTTAACAAATGCCCGCGTTGCGGCGAGGGGGATTTTTTTATCACCAAAACCGCCTATTCCAGAAATTTTGATAAGATGAATAAATCGTGTCCGCATTGCGGGGAGAATCTGGTGCCGGAGCCAGGTTTCTACCAGGGAGCTTTATATATGAGCTATGCATTTTACGTGGCATTTATGCTGATATACTTCTTTTTGTTTAATTTCTTTTTCAGTAATTACTACAACTATTTTCTACTCACTATCATACCAATTCTAATCATCCTTACCCCGCTTGCATATCGGCTAGCCCGAAGAAGCTGGCTGGCGATTTTTATCAAACCAAGAGAGGCAAATGTAAAAGCTTAATTTTCTTCGTGCAGAAACTGTGAGACAAGTTCACGGGCCATCTTAATCAGACCTTCAAAACTGGACGGTTTAATAAAAAAGCTGTTGACCCCGCATTCGTATGCTCGGGCACTGAGAATCCTGTCGCTCGAGGTAGTGATCATTGCAAGGGGAATTTCGTCCAGACTGGGATTGGAACGAATAGCCGCTGCTGCCTCCAGCCCGTTCATTCGGGGCATATTCATGTCCAGAAGGATCAGGGCGGCAGATTTGGCATTGGAACCGACTATTCTATCCAGTAATTGTCTCCCATCAGTAACTTCAATAATATTGATCGTTGGTAAAATACTTTTTATGGCTTCGCAAATCAAGAACCGGTCATCGTCGTCGTCATCGGCCAGGTAAACATTTTTAATAATCGATTCCTTACTTATCATAAAGGTTGTTTGAATGGTGTAAAGATATCAAAGTTTTCTGCGAGCATTAATTATTTTATTTCTGCTGACGCATTTCCACAGGTTTAGTAGCCGACTCGACCTAATCAGGTTCGGAATGGTTATTGATCATACTTGGTTTAAACTAAGTATGTTATGAAAAAAGATTTCCTGCTCGTGGTGTGCATGATCCTGACTTTCCATTCCGGGCTGTTTGCTCAGCTGACGGTGTTTAATGTATCTTCTTCGGAAATCACCGATTATAGAAAGGTGAGTGTTCAGGAGCAGCTTGAAATTCAAAATGAGATAGAATCTTCTACTACCATGACCTATGGCTTAGGAAAAGGTTGGGAAATCGGGGTCAACCTGATCAATGTTGTGTACGGATTAGAAAGTAGGCACTTCGAAAGCAATGACACTTCGACAATCACACCATATGCTCCTGTTTTACTTTTGAATGCCCAAAAAGTGTTTCAGATCAACCGTGTTCTGTCTTTTGGATTAGGAGCTCTGGGTGGCACAAGCATACGTCATATTTCATCTCCAAAGCTGGTTTATTATACCTATGCGAATCTCAATGCGTCTTTTGGAGATCATGACCGTTTTCAGATTGCTGCCGGACCTTATTACGGGAATCACAAATATCTGAGTGACGGCCCAAACCATGGTTTTCAAACCGGAATGGATTTAGGGATATGGTACGAAAAATTACATTTTCTGGCCGATTGGATATCTGGTAGTCATGCGAAGGGCAGGCTGACAGTCGGTATCGGGATATTTCTGACGAAACAGTTGCCATTATCTCTTGGCTGGCAGCGTGCAAACGCCGATGGCTCGCAGGGAGGTGTATTGCAGCTTACGTTTTTACCCAAATAAATTGGGTATTAAAATTTGCTTAATTTAAACTCCTTACAATGTTTCCGACTCTCTAATGGCGTTTTTATGATAGTCGCCGTAGAATTAATTGTTTATTCTAAATAAATCACTGAAATTTATATACTTATTGGGCTCAAATTTGAGTAAATTAGTATAGGTCAATGAGGAAACGACACATTTAAACTGAGATATAAATTGACTTCACCAACACCGGAGACGCTGGATGAACTCAGAAATTTTGAGATTTTGTTCAGCCAGTCGGAAGACCTGCTTTGTATTGCAGGAACCGACGGATTCTTTAAAAAAGTGAACCCGGCTTTCACCCAGTTACTAGGCTGGGATGAGACCACTCTGCTTAAAACTTCCTATTTCGAATTGGTTCACCCCGACGACCTTGAGGTTTCGTATGATCAACTGTCCAGGTTGTTGTTGGGCGAAACGGTAAAGAACTTTATTACTAGATTTAAGAGTAAGAACGGAGAATACTTTCATATACAATGGAATGTTAAACCTAATGTCGAATCAGGGAATCTTATAGCGATCGGCCGGAACGTGTCTGCCCAGAAAATTACAGAAGATAAATTAAGGGCAAGTGAAGCACATTTCAGATCGTTTTTTGAAAATTCGCTTGGGCTAATGTGTACACATGACATAGATGGAAATTTTTTGACTGTAAATTTTTCCGGTGCCAATTTATTAGGGTATACTCCGGAGGAACTGTTGGGAACAAATCTTATATCGATCGTCCCACCGAAACACCATGGGGCCTTTCAACAATATCTGCGCCAAATCAGGGAAACAGGAAAGTCGGTTGGGCTGATGACCACACTGCATAAAAATGGCTCATACCGCATTTGGAACTACAACAATACGCTTGTTACCGATAATTATGGATCAACATATGTGGTAGCTAATTCGATTGATGTGACCGAAAGTTGCCATATGGAAAGAAATTTGCAAAGGACAAAGGAAATGCTTTTGCAAACAAATCAGGTCGCTCGTGTTGGTGGATGGGAGGTTGATACTATTTACAATACAGTTTTCTGGACGGAAATCACGAAAGACATTCATGAAGTTGGCCAGGCTTACATCCCGAATTTAGCAGCGGCCATGGCTTTTTACAAAGAAGGCGATAGCAGGAACCGAATGACAGCTGCTTTTGATGGGGCTGTTGCAGGGAGAGGCGATTTTGCAATTGAGGTAGAGTTAATAACGAGCAAAGGCAGGACGGTATGGGTGAGGGTGATTGGTAACGCGGAGTTTGAAAATGGTATTTGTAAAAGGGTTTATGGAACATTTCAAGACATAGACGAAAGAAAACGAATAGAGCTTGAAGTCAGTAATTCTCGGAGAATGCTGGCGAATATACTCGATTCGGCTTCCGAGGTCAGTATAATTGCGGCAGACACAAGTGGACTGATCACGTTGTTCAATAAAGGTGCTGAAAAATTATTAGGGTATACGCCCGAGGAAGTGGTCGGGAAAATGAACGTCGCTAAAATCCATTTGACTAGTGAAGTGGAGGCCCGTAGTGAGGAGCTTTCCAAAGAGTATGCAGTGCCAATATCAGGTTTCAGTACGTTTATTTACAAAGCAAAGCGAGAAACGTCAGAGGTTCGTGAATGGACGTATATCACCAAATCAGGTGCTGCAATACTGGTAAGCTTGGTTGTTACAGTCATTCGGGATCATCAAAATCAAATCATAGGCTATTTGGGCGTTGCGAATGATTTGTCAGCGAGACGAGAAGTAGAGCTTCAGCTGAAAGAGGAAAGGGCAAGGCTGATGGCTTTTGTGGAACATGCTCCGGCCGCCGTTGCAATGTTTGATAAGAATATCAAATATCTGGCAACGAGCCGAAGATGGATGGAGGATTATCGGTTAACGGGCAAAGAAATAATAGGATTGTCTCATTATGAGGTATTTACAAATATATCGGACGAATGGAAAGACATTCATCAGAGAGGCCTGCGCGGAGAAGTGATCATCAATCAGGAAGAAATGTGGCGCCCGATTGGTTGGGAAACAGATCAGTATCTAAACTGGGAAGTACGCCCATGGTTTAATTTCGAAGGTAAGGTTGGTGGGATTATGATGTTCACCCGTGATGTGACCGAATACGTCAGGCAGAGAGAAGAACTCAAACACGCACGCTATCAATCGGAGCAGGCGAGTGCCGCTAAATCTGAGTTCCTGGCCAATATGAGTCACGAAATTCGTACACCGCTCAATGGAATTATTGGTTTTACGGAACTCGTATTAAAAACCGGGTTGAGCCAGACGCAGAGTCAGTATTTAAATATCGTCAACCAGTCGGCCAATGCGTTATTGGCGGTCATCAACGACATTCTAGACTTCTCTAAAATAGAGGCAGGAAAACTCGAGCTGGATGTCGAGCGTTGTGATATATATGAGATACTGTCGCAGTCGTCAGATATTATTTCTTTTCCTGTTCAGAAAAAAGGTTTGGAAATGTTGCTGGATATACCCTCCAATCTTCCCCGATTTATCTGGGTCGACGGGGTGAGGTTGAAACAGGTTTTGATCAATTTGCTCAGCAACGCGGCAAAATTTACGGAGAAAGGAGAGATCGAGCTGAAAGTTGAAATACTGAAGAACCTTGATCAAGTGTCGGGTGAAGTTACCTGCAGATTTTTGGTAAGAGACACCGGAATCGGGATCAGGTCTGAAAAACAGACTAAAATATTTACTGCATTTGCGCAGGAAGATGGTACAACTACAAAAAAATACGGAGGAACAGGTTTGGGGCTCACCATATCCAACAAGCTTTTGGGTATGATGGGAAGTCGGCTGCAGTTGAGCAGTACGCATGGGAAAGGCAGTATTTTTTATTTTGACCTAACTTCAAAGGCAGAGCAGGGTATGCCTTCTGTGTGGGATCAGCCAGACGCCGTCAAAAAGATACTGGTGGTTGATGATAACGAGCATAACCGCCTCATCCTGCAAAAAATGCTGCAGTTTTTCTCTATCGATTGTGACTTGGCAGAAAGTGGCAACAAGGCTTTATCATTGATCGGGAGCAACGACTACGATGCAGTGCTGATGGACTACCACATGCCGGATATGGATGGCCTCGAAACCATTGCAGGTATTCGTAAAATTACTTCTGCGGAGCACATTCCGGTGGTGTTGCTGACCAGTTCGGCGGATGATGCCTCGGTGAACGCGGTAAGTGAATCATTGGGTATCAAACACCGCGTCACAAAACCGTTGAAATTAAACGACGTGTCACTGTCTCTTTCGCGGTTATTCAGGGAGGAGAAACTGTTGCCGGAAGAGCCGGTATCGCCTGATACCCTTCCGTTGTTGGAACAGAAAAATTCGATTCTGATTGTGGAGGACAATCCCGCCAATATGTTCCTTGCCAAAACAATTGTTCGACGTATCATGCCCAACTCGAGGCTATGGGATGCCGAAAATGGAATTGAGGCAATTAAGGTCTGCAAGTACAAATTTCCTGACCTCATCTTTATGGATATACAGATGCCGGAAAAAAATGGTTACGATACGGCAAAAGAGCTTAGATTATTACCTGGGGGAGCTGCGGTGCCCATAGTAGCCTTGACGGCAGGGAATGTTAAAGGCGAAAAAGAAAGGTGCCTGGAAGCCGGGATGAATGATTTTATATCCAAACCGTTTGTCGAAGAAAGCATAAGGCAGGTATTGGGAAAGTATCTCGCGAAATCTGATACCAAGTTGGAACAATTAGAAGTCGCCGATGTCCAGCATTTTGATATGGAAAAGGTGAAGGCCGTGTATATGGATGATGACTTGTTTATATCAGAATTTCTGATCCTTATTAAACAAACGCTGGCAAATGCATTACTTGATTTAAGAGCTGCGTTTGCAGAAGAGGATTTGAAATCGATCAAAGCTCACGGTCATAAATTAAAGGGTGCTGCTTCTTCTGCCTACCTGGGCGAAGTCACCAGAATTGCTCAGCAACTTGAAAACTCCATTTCTTTCGAACACCATAAATTGTTAGACCTGATTGACCAGCTGGAAAAGGAAATCGAGCTTCTAAATCCAGTGTTGGTTGAAATAATAAATTAGATACCCCATTGACATGAAAAGCCGGCAGATTTTCGAATTGCCGGCTTTTTTTATGTGTAATTGACGAATTTAGGTCCTTTATGTAACTATTTTATTAGTGGTAATCACAATATGTTGTGGTTTTGGAGTAGCATCAAATATTAATTAATTGCGTATGCTCTCTTTTATTTTATGTGAAAAAACATATAATTTGTAATACTACAATTATATATAACCCTCTATCGTGAAATTACCATTACTTCTCTTTTTTGCTACATTTATTTCTATATCGTCCAAAGCTCAAGGAATTTATCAGCTTTGGGGTATGTCCAGTCGGGGAGGTACTAATGATATCGGAACAATCTTTAGTACGGACGGTCAAGGTCGAAATATCGTCAACCGGCATAGCTTTGACATCGCAGTTCCCGGGCAAACTCCTGCTCATACTGAGCTCACCGAATACAATGGCCAATTGTTTGGAATTACCGCTGCTGGCGGGAAAAACCAGCTGGGAGTCATCTTTAAGTGGGATCCGGTAGCGAATATTTATACTGCTCTCTATGATTTTTCGTATTTAAATGGTGCTACACCACGTGGCAAACTGGCATTTTTTAACGGCAAATTCTATGGAATGACAGCGGACGGCGGCAGCAATGGACTCGGTGTAATTTTCGAATTTGACCCTTTATCTAATGGATATCTGAAAAAGCAGGACCTCACGTATACTTCCGGGTGTGTGCCTTCAGGAAGCCTTACCGTGCAGGGCGATAAATTATATGGAATGACCAATCAGGGCGGTGACGGCGGCAACGGGGTCATTTTTGAATGGGATCCCGTCCAGAATGTTTTCACAAAAACTTTTAAGCTAAGTTCTTCTGCTGGTGCCCATCCATTGGGAAGTATGACTTCATTCAATGGCAAACTTTATGGACTCACGTATGATGGAGGCGCAAACGGGTTGGGGGTTATTTTTGAATATGACCCGGCGACGGGCGGGTATACCCAAAAGCAGGATTTATCGCAGGACAGCGGATGTAATCCCTGGGGGAACCTCGTTTTAAAAGGGGAAAAGTTTTATGGGATAACTACTCGCGGTGGGAAGGCGGAAAATGGTTCCGGAGCCATCTTTGAATGGGATCCGATTGGGAATACTTATATCAAGAAACAGGTGCTAAGTGAACCTTCGGGAGAGTATCCATTTGCCAGCCTGACATTAGCAGGAGACAAATTTTACGGATCCGCCACAGGCGGTCCGAACCACTATGCCGTTATTTTTGAGTGGGAGCCCACTGGAAACGTATATCAGGTAAAGCAAAGCCTCAGTGAAGCAACCGGTTCACCTGTTACCAATAATTTGTTGTCATTTAATGGCAAGCTTTACGGGCTTACCTCAGACGGTGGAGTAAATGGAGCTGGCTCTCTATTCGGTTTTGACCCGATCAGCAATGCATATGAAAAAAAGATTGATTTTTCTGAAACCAACGGTTCGATGCCTCATGGGAGCCTGACCTTTAAAGATGGGAAGCTATATGGGATGACCACCGCCGGGGGGAAGTTTGGGAATGGGGTGATATTTGAGTGGGACCTGGCCACGAACAAGTACTCCCGTAAGCAGGATTTTGAGCCTTCCAAGGGTATCACGCCGTATGGAGATCTGACACCTTACGGAAACAAGTTGTACGGAATGACCAATCAGGGAGGGGATAATAATCTCGGCGTTATTTTTGAGTGGGACCCGGTTAGCAATACCTACACGAGAAAGGAGAGCTTTGAGTCTGGTAATGGCGCAAATCCATATGGCAGCCTGGTTGTTAAAGATGATAAATTATACGGGCTTACAAGCCTTGGAGGTAGCAATGGATATGGGGTAATATTTGAGTGGAATCCGCAAACAAGCTCATACCTGAAGAAACAGGACTTATCGGCGGCGAATGGCGGCAAACCGTTAGGTAATATGACGCTCAGAGATGGAATTTTTTATGGACTGAATAGTGCGGGGGGGAAGAATCAGGATGGTGTTCTGTTCAAATGGGATCCGGTTCGCAACTCCTACACGAAATTGTATGAATTCGTTGATTACGCAGATGTCAGCCCGTCAGGGAATTTGATATGGAAAGACGATGCATTTTACGGCATGACTAAACGAGGAATTTTTAAATATGGATTTACCTCCAATGTTTTTGCTGAAAAGAAAAATTTTGAAAGCTATGGCTCGGGAATCACACCACTCGGTAGTCTGACGCTGAGCGGCGACAAGTTTTACGGAACAACCTCTGACGGAGGTGGGCTCGGATATGGTGTTATTTTCGAATGGGATGCCGCTGGCAACTTGTATAAAAAGACGATCGATCTGGACTATAATTCAGGAACCCAGCCGCAATCAGGCGCGTTGACGCTTGTGCCTGCGCCTGTTTCATACGGTAACCCAGGCACTTGTCTATCAGCATCCGCTGTTTCGATTGACATTTCAAACAATAGTTCCTGGGTACCCATTACTGATTCGAAAGGGGATGCCATAGCCGAGATAAATGCCAACGGGAATAATCTGGGCAGTGTTCAGGCGTCTCTTTATGTCAATGCCGGAATCATACGAACTGACGGTCAGCAACGACTTTATCTGAATCGGAACATCACGATAACTCCCCAAAACAAAGTACTGAACCCGGGTACTAAGGTTGATGTTCGTTTCTACATTCCTAAAAGTGAGTACGAATCGGTCGCAGCAGCGTCGCAACAGTCGATTAGTACACCCGTTGAGTCCATTGCTGATGTAGGTATTTTCAAAAGTGAGGATAATACTTGCCAAACCAATATTAATTCGGCTGCTACTCTGATCGCTTCGACAACGAGTTCATGGGATCAGGATTTTGTTTTTACTACCAGCGTCACCTCTTTTTCAACCTTCTTTTTCGCAACAAAAAATGGTACCTCGTTGCCTGTAACACTTCTGTCTATGGAGGCAAAGCTGGTCGAGAGGCAAGGACTTATTACCTGGAAAACGATAAACGAGGTTGATTTTTCGCACTTTGAAATAGAACGCAGCGAAGATGGAAAGATTTTTGCGACAGTTGGCCGCGTGGAGTCCAACGAAAAGGCGGGCATTGGAAGTTACACATATTTGGATCAGCTTCTTTCCAATATATCATCTGCTACGCTTTACTATCGACTGAAAATGGTGGATCTGGATGGAAGCTACGCATACTCCGGAAAGATAGCGCTGAATCTTGGGGATATTGCAGGGACTTTGGCGGTATATCCTAATCCTTCAGGTGAACGCATTTTTATAAAGGCAAAATCGACGGATAATATTTCATGGAAAATATTTAATTCCAATGGAAAGAATGTGATTGGAGGGAGCGCGATAACCTCGGATTCCAGTATCGATATCAATTCTCTCGTCCCTGGTGCCTATATTCTAAGATACGAGTCTGACAACCAAATTTATACGTTCAAATTTGTGAAAAATTGATATGGGTATAAGCATATTAGGCACAACAAACAGCATCTTGGCGGGTATATCAAACCGGGGTAATTTTGTTTATTCTGGAAGGAATGCGGCCGAATGTTGCACCTTTAGAGGCTCAGTTTGCAGCAACCCGGTTAGACTATGACACCTCCGCAGAAGACGAAGAAATAGTGCACTCCCGATCTAGGGCATTGCCATTCTGTGTTCTTTAACCGTACAGCCACTGTTCGATATCGGACGTAGCTAGTGCGGTTAATTTTTTATAATACACTGATTTTTAATGGTTTGATAGTAGCCCAATGCGCTGGCAAGCTATTTTATCAGCAAAAATAGATTTAATTAGTTTGTATGAAACGCATATATCTTGGTGAGTTTGAGGAAATCGTATTGCTGGCCGTTGCCGTCATGGATGGACAGGCATATGGAGTTTTGTTGATGAACGAAATTTCGGAACAATCCGGCCGTGAGCTTCGCTTGAACCAGGTACATTCAGCCTTGCAGCGTCTGGAGGAAAAGGGGATGGTGAAGTCTAGCTTGGGAGAGCCTACTGCCGAACGTGGGGGGAAAAGGAAACGCATCTTTTCGATCACGGCATATGGACAGCGAACCTTGCATGAAATCAATCAAGTGAGGGTTAGTTTTTGGGAAAGACTAGTAAGTCCTCTTAAACTGGCTACCAATATATGATCGAGCCTAATCTTAACATAAAGCCTCCGAAGTGGGCAATCCGTTTCTTCAAATGGTTTTGCAGACCTGACCTGGTCGAGACCATCGAAGGAGATCTTCATGAAAGTTTTATACAACGGGTCAATAGGGTTGGGGAGGCGAAAGCGAATCGGCTCTACTGGCTGGAAGTTTTGGGATTTTTCAAGCCGGCATATATCAAGAAAATACCCTTCAGATCTTCCATATTTTTATTTAGCCATGATATGATACGTAACTATTTCAAAGTCGCCTGGCGTAATCTCGTCAAAAACAAGGCTTTTTCTTTTATCAATGTGGCCGGCCTTTCGCTCGGAATGGCGGTCGCGATACTGATCGGATTATGGATATATGATGAAGTAACTTATGACCGGTATTTCAAAAATTATGATCGCATTGCCAAGGTAATGCAGGGCGGAAGCTATGAAGGAACTGTCTTCAAAGGCGGCCATATGCCGTATCCGATGGGCGAAGAGCTCAGGACAGTTTTTGGGCAGGATTTCAAGTCTGTTGTGATGTCGTCGTGGACGAATGGCCATATCCTCGCTTATCAAGACAAAAAGTTCACCAATACCGGCAACTATTTTAGTCCGGAAGCTCCGGAAATGTTATCCCTCAAAATGATAGAAGGAACCTGGCAAGGGCTCAAAGATCCTGCATCCATTATGTTGTCGCAGTCGGCAGCAGAAGCCTTGTTTGGAACGCAGGATCCGATGGGCAAGATTGTAAAAATTGATAATAAATTCAACGTGAAAGTAACCGGTGTATATGAGGATTTGCCTTATAATACCGAGTTTCGCGATGTCAAATTCATAGCTCCGTGGGATTTATATGTTTCGTCGGAAGACTGGGTAAAACGGGCCCGCGACAATGCGGAATGGGGCAATAATTCATGGCAAATTTTGGCTCAAATCGCTCCCAAAGCCGATTTCGAACAAGTATCGAAAAAAATCAGGGACTTGCGTATCACACATGAACCGGAGACGGCATTCATGAAACCAGAGATATTTTTACATCCAATGAGCAAATGGCACCTTTACACCGGCTGGGATAAAAAAGGCAATCTGGATGCGAGGATTCAATATGTGTGGCTGTTTGGTATCATCGGCATTTTTGTTTTGTTTCTGGCCTGCATCAATTTTATGAATTTGTCGACGGCCCGTTCCGAAAAACGTGCCAGGGAAGTCGGAGTGCGGAAGGCAGTTGGCTCTCTTCGGGCCCAATTGGTTGGGCAGTTTTTTAGTGAATCGCTGCTGGTAGTTGGATTGGCTTTTTTATTTTCCATATTACTGGTGCTGCTCATATTGCCGATTTTCAACGAGGTAGCAGACAAGGATATAAGCATATTATGGACTGAACCTGTGTTTTGGGTAGTTGGTATTGCCTTTTGTTTTCTTACCGGAATCATCGCCGGTAGTTATCCTGCTCTATATCTTTCATCATTTAATCCGATCAGTGTTTTGAAAGGAACGTTTCGGGTCGGACGTTTCGCCGTGCTTCCGAGACAGGTGTTAGTTGTGATTCAGTTCACGGTTTCAGTTACGCTTATTATTGGTACTGTTATCGTTTTCCGACAAATCCAGTTTGCCAAAAATCGGCCGGTTGGGTATGACCGTGACGGCCTGATTACCATCGCGATGAATACTCCCGAACTTTTCCAGCATTATAATTTGCTGCGAGACGAGCTAATTAAAACCGGCGCGGTCGTGGATATGTCCACTTCTTCGGCGCCAACAACACATTTGAACTCTCAGAACGGAGGTTTTGAATGGGAAGGGAAAGATCCGGGACTGAAAGCGAGTTTCGGCACCATCGCCGTCTCTCATGATTTTGGAAGAACTGTCGGGTGGAAGTTTAAACAAGGGCGAGATTTTTCCAGACAATTTTCAACAGATTCCAGCGGAATAGTCCTGAACGAAACGGCGATCAGGTATATGGGGTTGAAAAATCCGATCGGAAAGTTGATAAGCTGGAACGGAACCCCGTTTCATGTAGTGGGTGTGATTGAGGATATGATCATGAGCTCGCCCTTCGAGCCGCCGTTGCAAACCGTTTTTATGTTGGACTACAACTGGGCTGGGGTCATCAGTATCAAACTAAATCCAGCAAAAAGAGCTACGGAATCTATTGCTGCCATTGAAAAAGTCTTCCGGAAGTTCAATCCCGGCAGTCCTTTTGACTTTCAATTTTCAGATCAGCAATATGCTTTGAAATTTGCAGTGGAAGAGCGGATCGGAAAACTTGCTTCGGGATTTGCAATTCTGGCTGTGGTAATCAGTTGTCTGGGCCTGTTCGGTTTGGCGTGGTTTGTTGCGGAACAGCGGACGAAGGAAATCGGTGTCCGGAAAGTATTAGGCGCTTCCGTTCTCAACTTGTGGGGGTTGCTGTCGAAAGATTTTCTCGTACTTGTCGTGATCGCCTTGGGAATTTCGGGACCAGTAGCTTATTATTTTCTCAACAATTGGCTCGAAAAATACCAATACCGGACAGAAATTTCATGGTGGATTTTCGTTTCTGCTGGCGCGGGAGCAATTATAGTAACCTTATTGACAGTTAGTTATCAAAGTATCAAAGCGGCGTTGCTGAATCCGGTGAAAAGTCTGCGTAGCGAATAATTCACTTTTGACACGATATAGGTGTCGCGCAAAGCAAAAAAAGTTAAGGGCAAAGTTCGCAAAGTCCATCGTTTTCGGTCCTTTGCGAACTTTACCTTTTGCTCATTTTGCCGTGCATGCAAATTGATCCAAACAATATTCTCGATTTTTGCCTGAATGTTAAAGCCAACAATTAATTCAATCAAAATACGATTAGTAGCGATCAAATCACAGGTTTAATTTTGCATTATTTAGATCTAAAATTACATTCCATATTCTGTTGAGCAGCCAGGAGGTCACAGGATTTGTACGATCAATAGCTCTAAATATACCCCGACTGTGAAAAGGCCAACTTTAATTTTCCTTCTTCCTGTATTCCTTCTTTTTGGAATCGCGCAGGGTCAGAATATGCAACTCGAAGCATTTTCGCTTTCGACTGTTCGGCTTTTAGACGGGCCATTCAAAGAAGCCCAACAGACTGATTTGAAATATATCCTTGAACTCTCTCCGGATCGTTTATTGGCTCCTTTTCGCAAAGAGTCATCGGTCAATTCGCCCGCAAAAAATTATCCAAACTGGGAAAATACCGGACTGGACGGTCATATCGGCGGCCACTATTTGACTGCGCTCGCTCAAATGGTGGCCGCGACAGGCAATCAGGAAGCAAAAAGAAGACTTGATTATATGGTCAGTGTGCTAGACAGCTGTCAGCGTGCAAATGGTAACGGATATGTTGGCGGAATTCCCGGAGGAAAGGCGATGTGGCAGGAAATTGCGAATGGGAAGATTGATGCCCATACTTTTTCTTTAAATCAAAAATGGGTTCCGCTATACAATATTCACAAACTTTTTGCCGGACTGCGGGATGCATATGTCATTGCTCAAAATCAGCAGGCAAAGCAAATTCTGATCAAGCTAACCGACTGGTTTACAAGTGTTACTGCTAATATCACGGATGTCCAAATGCAAGACATGCTGCGATCGGAACACGGGGGTTTGAATGAGGTTTTTGCGGATTTGGCTGTCATAACCGGTGATAAGAAATATTTGAATCTGGCGATAAGATGTTCGGATAAATCGACACTGATACCACTTCTGAAAAATGAGGATAAACTCAATGGTCTGCATGCCAATATGCAGATTCCGAAAGTGATTGGATATCAGCGGGTAGGGCATGAAGAAAAAGATTCCACCTGGACGAACGCGGCTAATTTTTTCTGGCAAACCGTGACTGATCATCGCACTGTTTCTATTGGAGGAAATAGCGTTCGGGAACACTTTCATCCGGCCGGTAATTTTTCATCCATGATCAATTCCGTGGAAGGCCCGGAAACCTGCAATAGCTACAATATGCTGAAACTGACCAGATTATTGTTTCTGGATAATCCGTCGGGCAAGTATATCGACTATTATGAGCGCACACTTTACAATCACATCCTTTCTACACAGCATCCTGAAACGGGCGGATTTGTCTATTTTACACCTATGCGCCCACAACACTACCGCGTTTACTGCAAGTCTCAGGAGGGTTTTTGGTGCTGTGTTGGCTCGGGAATGGAAAATCATGGGAAATATGGGGAGCTGATTTACGCGCACCATCAAAATGATCTATATGTCAATTTGTTTATTCCGTCAGTATTAAACTGGAATCAAAAAGGTATTGTGCTGACTCAGAAAACGGGTTTTCCTTTTGAGGAGAAAACAGAACTGCATTTGAAAATCAACAAACCATCTACATTCGGATTACATATTCATTACCCTGGCTGGACCTCGGATATGCGGGTTTTGATTAATAATCAGCTAGTTAGAGTCACAAAAGATCGATATTCATATATTATAATTAATCGTTTATGGAAATCAGGCGATAAGGTGCAGGTGGTTTTACCCATGTCGACGAAAACGGAAATGTTGCCAGATTCTTCGTCGTGGGTTTCATTTGTGCACGGCCCGATCGTCTTGGCCGCGGTTGCAGATAATCAAAATTTGACGGGGCTGTTTGCCGATAGCAGTCGCATGGGGCATATAGCCAGAGGTCCGCTTTATCCGTTGGCAAAGGCGCCGATACTGGTCAGTAATACCAAAGATTTTGCGAAATATCTGCAACCGGTTGCAGGTCAAACGCTGACATATTCTGTTGCAGAGATTTTGCCTCAAAAGCAATTCAGGAACTTGCGGTTGAAACCATTTTTCCAGATTCATGACAGTCGTTATGTGATCTATTTCCCATATTCAAGACCAGCGGAATTGGAAAGCACAGTTAAAGAGCTGACGAAAAACGACGACCTGACATTAGCACTCGAAAAAGAGACTGTAGACAAAGTGGCGCCTGGCGAGCAGCAACCGGAGTCAGATCACAACTTCAAAGGTGAGGATACAGAAATAGGAGTGTTTGAAGATGTTCATTACAGGCGAGCAAAAGGGTGGTTTAGTTATGACCTGAGAAATACCTCGAAAGCAGCGCAGGCGGTTCGCGTGACTTATAACACTGACATGAATCAGGACTTTGAGCTTTATTTAAATGATGTTCTTCTCAAAACGGTAAATCTGCGGCGCAAAAATGAAGCAATATTTTTTGAGGAACGCTATATGATCCCCGACGCGTTGAGGAAATCTGATATCCTGACAATCAGGTTTAAAGCCCTTCCCGGATCAGTCGCAGGTAATGTATACGATATTAGATTGATGAAATAATTCGCGATTCTTTCGGTTTTCGCCCCCCCGCCTTATCAGTTCGTTTCACAATTCTTGATGGAATTGATTTGATATTCAGCGCGTTACCAAATATTTATTTCCTACTACATGAAAAAAATATCATTTTTTTTCTGCGATGGTATTTTCCAAAAGTTCGCTGGTTTAGTTATATAAATAGTTCAACTATAGGCGTAAAGTTTAAGTTGCTGTTGTTATAGTTAAAAAAGTCCAACAGGCTTCGTTGAAACGTTTCAACCGCGGACGATTGCAGTTTAAACTAATTTATTTTTCCTTTCGTTACCCCGGTAATGTGCAATTATATTGCCAGAGTTTTTCTTTCACCAATTTTCATATGCATGGAAAAGAAAGCATCTTTAAAAAGTATCGCTGACAAAGTTGGAGTTTCTACTACCCTCGTTTCTTATGTTCTTAACAATAAAATGCAGAACCGGATCAAACCTGAGGTAGCTCAAAATATACGTGACACGGCCAAGGAACTAAATTATTACCCGAATCAGATCGCCCGTAGCCTTAAAAGTAAAAAGACCAATACGTTCGGTCTTATCGTGGCAGATATCTCAAACCCTTTTTCTTCCAGTTTAGCTCGCATTATTGAAGATGAGGCTGATAAAGCCGGATATACAGTACTTTACGGAAGTAGCGACGAAAACCCGGAGAAGTTCAGAAAGCTGATCAACACTTTTCTTAACAGACAGGTAGATGGCCTGATAATAGTACCATCAGAAGGCACAGAGCAGCAAATCGCAGAGCTGGAAAGTCGCGGAATACCATTTGTATTGCTGGATCGCTATTTTCCTGAAATCGCTACTAATTATGTGGCAATCGATAATTTCCAGGCTTCCTATATGGCCGCCAATCACTTGCTTGACCATGGGCACAAACGCATCGCGATGATTACGCTGGACACTCCGCTATATAATATGCAGGAAAGAAAGCGTGGTTTCGTGAAAGCGATGACCGAATACGACCGGGAAACGGAAGGCCGGATTATCGAACTGAGCGAAAAGTCATTGGCAACAGATATTGAAAAGACTTTTGACGATCTGCTAGGCAAAGAACTAGCTATTGATGCCCTGTATCTGACCACAAACCGTATAGGAATGTTTGGTTTGAAGTATATCAATTCCCGAAAAATCAAAGTGCCTCAACAGTTGGCCGTCATAAGTTTTGATGAAACCGAATTTCTGGACTTATTCAGTACTCCTGTGACTCAGCTGAGACAGCCACTTTTAGAAATGGGGCAGTCAGCGACCCGCATACTGATCGAATCAATTGACAATATTCACAAAATCACCCAGTTGAATCTTCAGCCGCTTTTGGTTATCAAAGGCTCTTCAACGATGAGGGCTGAGATCAAGGAGGTGGAGATATTGCCAAAAAGACCGCCGATTTTCGAGGCGGCTGTTCAATTGGAAACAAGGGCTGCTAAAACAAAATCAAAACCTAAAAACGGGTTGATCAAAGTTTATCCGAAGGAGGAGGCACTCCTGACGATATAGGTTCAAAGTATGTAAGATAGTAAAGACGTTGTCAACTCCTATGCTTTTTTGGTTAGGGCTTCTGGAATCACTTTATGTTGATGATCAGAAGCCCTTTTTTTGTTTTTGGCATTCGAAGCTATATTCTTGCCAAACACTTAAATAGATTTGAGCCACGTCCATTCCTGACAACAACTGACAAAACCTTATAAACGAGACAATCAAAACTTCAATTTCCTAAGATAATCGCGCGCCCCACTTCAATCTGCTCCAGAAAAACTTCATCGTGCGATATCACCAGCAATGTTCCGCGATAGTCATTAATTGCGGCGGTCAGTATTTCAGTGTTTTGAATATCCAGATTGTTGGTCGGTTCATCCAGTATAATCATATCTGGCGCCTGTTGGCTTATGGTTAACGAGCAGAGCATCAAGCGCATCTTTTCGCCCCCGCTAAGCGCCTCACAAGGTTTGTCCCATGATTCCCTGGTAAATAAAAATCTATTGAGACGAATCTTGATATCATGTTCCTGAAGTTCCCCTGAGTTAAACCGCTGTGCCTGTTCATATACACTAAGCATTTCGTCAATCAGCGAATAATCCTGATCGATGTAGATGGCTTTGGAAACCGCGGTGAAAATAGTGCCGTGAGTAGGTTCGAGTAGACCCAGTATCAATTTAATAAAAGTAGTTTTTCCGGCCCCGTTTGAACCTTTGATCGCGATTCTTTCGCCACTGGTGATTTCGATTGTTAGCTGCTGCCTCCATAGCATTTCGTCGCCATACCCAAAATTGATATCCCTGGTTGAAATCAAGACCTTTCCCTGATGCAATTTTGAGTTGTCAAACCCGATTTTCATTTTATCGATATCCGGTAATTCCCGTCGTAAATGGCTTATTTCCTGGGAAATATTGCCCACTTTTTCAGCATGCACACCCTTTATCCTGGAGGTGCTTTTCTCCGCACTGTTTTTTAGCGCACCCATCAAAATCGCCGGGAGTCCAGCCTTTTCCTGTTTCTTTTTCCCTCGTGCATCCAGCTTTTGCTGCCGTTCTATCGATTCCCGTTCAACCTCCTGAGCCTTTCGAAGTGCCTTTTCTTTGACTTTCAGATCCTGATTCAATGCCTCACTTTCTGCGTTTTTTTGTTCACGATAAAAATCATAATTACCTCCATACATGGTTATTCCACGTTTGCTAAGTTCGAAAACGGTATCCAGCATATTCAACAAATTCCGGTCATGGCTGACAATCACCAGCGTATCGGTTGTGGATTGTATATAGTGATAGAGAATATTTCTTGAGGATACATCCAAATGATTACTGGGTTCATCGAGCAGGACGATCTCGGGTTCGTGGATCATGATACCGGCCAAAAAAACCTTAGTTTTTTGCCCGCCACTGAGTGTCTCCATTTTTTCGGTTAACTCAAACTCGTCCAATTGCCAATTTGAAAAAGCTTGCTGACAGCGTTCCTCAATATTCCAATCGTCGTTTAGCAACGTCAGATTTTCATCTGTTACGATTCCCTCGAGAATTGCCCGCAAAGCAGAAAGTTTCCCGTCTATCCCCAATGCCTGCGCAATGGTGAGGTCATTGAACTGGCCAAAAATCTGAGGTATATAATATGGCTTCGAGTCGGCTCTGACAATACCTTCTGACGGAGGCAATAATCCTGCTAAAATTTTAAGCATGGAAGATTTTCCGGTGCCATTGTTGCCAATTAAAGCAACCTTATCTTGTTTGAGAATTGTGAGATTTATGTTCGCAAACAACACATCCCGATTCGGATGTGCATATGCGACACCGTGAAGAAAAAGCATAATTTCTTTCTTTTAAAGATGAATAATCGCACCCTCCGTTTTCAACGGAACCGCTTATTGTTCAGAAAAGAAATTATATCTCACATGCAGGTGATGTCTTTTTTAAAGCACAAAGTTAAAAAATTAATAGGAAAACGACAGTCGCCTCTATCAGGGCTTCCAAACTAATTCAGGCTAACCCACTGGTAGCCAGCGACCACGGCTCATTCATCCATTCAAAATTCACTCATTGTTCCTCTCTCGCGTCGGCCACGGCTCCGCCTGTCATTGTCTTTAGCAGTCCGAAAAACGCCTTCTTTCGATCACTGTTAATTCCCCAATCGACAGGCAAGTTTTGATACCCCTCCACAAAGGCTTCGTCAGTCCTTCTAAAGTCGAAATACCCCCAGGACGCGTGCATTTTTGTAGCTGATAGGAAGTTGTTCTCGGAGTTGTCGAAATTGTAATGATCATCTTCATTAAAAACGATAGGCTGACCGGCATATAAGGAATGATTTCGAACAGTTCTGACCATCCTTTCTATTTCCGCAGGGTTTCCCACACCGTTTCCGTGCAGCAGAATATAATCAGAAGCGGTAAGGACATTATCTGTCGGGATTTCGCCCCCGGTAAAACTTGTAGACACGGGAAGTCGCCTTCCTTTTAACTTGATAGACTTCACAAGTTCCATGAGCTCGTGTACCCGGGTTGGCGTCAAAATCGGGTGATCATACCTAAGGTCACACTCATTATTAATTTCAATCAGAATATTTTGATTTCGTGAGTAAAGAAGCCACTCCGTCAAATTGGTAACTGCCGCAATCACAGCCTTTTCATCTGTAATTCTTTCATCCTGACCAAAGTAGAAATAACCGACAATAACCACCATGCCCAACTGATCGGCTCTCTTAATGATTCTTTCCAGCCTTTTCAGATAGGCGCTATCAAGCGACCCGTCGGCATTAAATCCCGAATTATGCCAGGGCTGGGCACCCGAATATCCCTGTGGACTTCCTCCCTGAAAGTTTACCGTGATAGCCAAAAGTCCATGAGCTCGCCAGAGCGGCATCGCCTCAATGAATTCGTCGATATTACGCTCCGCGTCCCACACACCCGTATCCGGATATTTCCAACGACTGCGAGTTGCAGGATTTCTGTCATCAAATGTGCCCTGAACCATACGTGAGTTTGGTAGAAGCCCCTGCAAATTCATGCCTTTGTAGCTTTTACCACGCAGTGTAATCTGATTATTGATATAAAAATTTTCCCCTTTTATGGAAACTTTGGTGGCTGATATCTGAGCATAGGAATTTGTGGTTGTGCACAGAAAGGCAACAATACATAGATTTTTGAGAGTCATAGGATTGACGATTAAGAAAGTTGAGGTTTTATCAATTGGAATTAAAAACATGCCAGCTCAGGAGATATAATCAAAATAGCCTTCACTTTTATAAAATACTGAAAAATAGGGTGATAGGCTGAATTTCGAGCCCGTTGTAGTTCCGGTTTTGACGGTCGGTTAAAATCCTTCAGGTTTGAGTATAATAGTCTTAATTGAACGGATTTTAATTAAGCTTTCAACCATATTCACAACTCCTTCTGTGTCCGTTATCGGACGTTTCCTGTTCTTTTACGAACAGAAAACACTTTGTAGAAATACGCAAAAACGCCTTTTTGAGCGAATGGAGGGTCGTTTTAGGAAATGGCACGAGTTTGTACGATAAAATAGAAACTAATAGCAAATGTGTATGCGACACCACTGTTCAGAGGCGTTTCCGAATGTAGTTGCTGAGCTGACAATGTGTAGGTCATGAGAAGTAATATGTCCGTCCGTCACGACCCGCCTCGCTGGATGCTTTCGCTTTTAAAATGGCTTCACCCTGAAGATACCCTCGAAGAAGTGGAGGGTGACCTGGATGAGCTATATCAAGATTGGTATGCAAAATCCGGAAGAACGGTAGCGAATTTTCAATATGTACTGAATGTAATATCCGTATTACCGCCTTTTGTGCGGAAACGGAAATATAGTGCAGACTCCATTTGGCATGAAGCCGAAAATACCTCTAATTCTCAAATTATTATGCTCAGCAATTATTTCAAAATCGCATTCCGGAACCTCTCCAAAAGTATGAGGTTTTCGATGATCAATATTAGCGGTATGGCCGTTGGTATGGCTTGTGCCCTATTGATATTTATGATTGTCAAACATGAAACGGAATATGACTTGCACCAATCAAATCGCGACAGGATTTACCGGATTGAAAATCACAATATCAAAGAAGGTCACACATATCCCGGCACTTATACGGGAATGTTCAATGCCATAGCCAACGACTTACCTGAGGCCGAGCAGTTTGTTCCGATCGTACAGATGAGGGGGAGTACTTTTTCTGCCGGCGAAAATCGTTTTAAGGAAAGCTTTGTTTATACTACCCCAAGTATATTCAAGGTTCTTGATTATCAATGGATAGCAGGTAATAAGGAAAAGGCGCTGGACGAACCTAATACAGCTGTCTTATCTAAAAAATATGCTGAAAAATATTTTGGGAAAACAGATGTAGTCGGTCAGACTTTAAAACTGGATAACAAACAGGACTTGCGTATTACCGGGGTACTGGAAGACTATCCGTCCACTACGAGTTTTCCTTTTGATATTCTGATATCGATGCAAACTGTGAAAAATGTAAACCCTGATTACGATCTCAACAAATGGAACGGCTGGAATGATAATTCGCAAATGTACGTGTTATTGAAACCCGGTATGAAGCCGGAAAAACTGACCAGAAAGATGTCGGGTATTCTGGTCAAATATATGGGAAGAGAAGCCTTGGCAGAGAAGCGTTTTTTGTTCAATCCACTTTCTGAAATCCATTTTTCCGGGAATTTCAGCGGGCGGACGGCCAATGTAAAAATGCTAAAAACCTTATCGTTTATTGGTTTGCTGGTCTTACTGATTTCGTGTTTTAATTTCATTAATTTAAGTACCGCTCAAGCATTCCGTCGGGCGAAGGAAGTAAGTATCCGAAAAGTGGTGGGAAGCAATAGAATGTCACTTATCAATCAGTTTTTAACAGAGGCCGGGCTGATCAGCGCTTCAGCGGTTCTTCTTGCTGGTTTAATATCCTGGCTGACACTTCCTTATGCGGCCGCTATGCTCGATATCCCACTTTCAACTAATGATCTTTTCAATTGGCAGACAGCCGTTTTTGGCGTTGGTCTTGTGCTTATAACCACTTTACTGGCAGGTCTATATCCAGCACTTAGGATATCGGGCATGGCACCGATTCTGGCTTTGAAAAAGAATAATACGAAATCTGAAACCCAGTGGATTCCGCTACGACAAAGTTTGGTAGTAATGCAGTTTACAGTTTCGTTGGTGTTGATTATCAGTGCCTTATTAATCAATAAGCAGTTGGCGTTATTCCAGAATGCTGACCTCGGATTTAATAAAGAAGCGATTATCACCACAGGTTTGCCAGAAAACAGTCCTGCGAAATTAAGAGTACTTCGAAACCAGCTTTCGGATATACCTCAAATAAAAGACGTTAGCTTTTCACTTAACAGTGCCTCTTCGGAAGGCAACTGGATGCAGGGGATGGAGGCGAGAGACGGAGGCAAAACAGTCCCTATCAAAACTCAGATGAAACTCGTAGATGAACATTTTTTCAATACCTATGGAATACAACTGCTTGCGGGGCAATGGCTCAAAGATGCAGATACGCTTCACCAGGTTATTGCCAACGAGATAATGCTGGAAAGAATGGGAATCATCAACCCTGAGAAAGCAATCGGGCAAAAGATATATTATGGAGACGGGCCGGAGTGGGCGACTATTGTTGGTGTAGCTAAAAACTTTAATGTCAACTCATTGCACCAAAACATTGACCCTACTTTGATGGAGATAGTACCAAGACATTACTATCAGGCCGGCATAAAACTGGGAAGCAATGCGATGAATGCAGAGAGTTTGAAAGGAACGATTGAGCAGATAAGAAAGATTTGGACCGCGTCATTCCCCGGTCAGGTATTTGACTATAAATTTCTGGACGAGGAACTTCGCCTTGCCTATAAGTCGGAACTCCGCACTGCTCAACTCATTGAGACTGCTACGGTTATGGCTGTTTTGATTGCCTGTTTGGGTTTATTCGGATTGGCGACTTTCATGGCCGAACAACGAACCAAGGAAATCGGCGTTCGAAAGGTACTGGGTGCAAGTATTGGAAGTATTGTCGGTTTACTTTCAAGCGAATTTTTGAAACTGGTACTCATCGCCATCCTGATTGCCTCGCCGCTCGCATGGTTTGCGATGGAAGAATGGCTTGAAAGTTTTGCCTACAAAACCGAGATGGATTGGTGGATATTCATAATTGCAGGTTTGTCGGCAATTGTTGTCGCGTTGTTTACAGTTAGTTTTCAAAGTATTAAAGCTGCATTGATGAACCCGGTAAAAAGCTTGCGAAGCGAATAGTTGAACTGCGTTTGAATACCATGTTTTTAACTTAGTGAACACGAAGGTTTAAATATTTTTTTAACCTGAAAGTGCCTCAGTTTCGTCGCTGAGGCACTTTCGTGTTATTTATAAAATTTTTTCTTCCAATCTGTCCAAAACCGAAAACCCGATTGTCAGTTGGTTTTTACATTAACATTAATCAAAATGGAAAACAGACTGAATGTTCAGGAAAAAGGATTAAATGCGTTGAAACCACTTTTTGGAATAGGTGCATATTTGCATAAGTCACCAATTGAATTGGCTCTCAGAGAGCTGGTTAATTTCAGAGTATCTCAAATGAATAGCTGCGCATTTTGCCTGGATATGCATTACAAAGATGCCCGCGCAAAAGGTGAGACTGAACAAAGACTATATGGATTGAGCGCTTGGCGCGAAGCTCCATATTATACCGATCGCGAAAGAGCGGCATTTGAATGGGCGGAAGCAGTCACCAAATGTGTCGTGACGGACGAAATTTACAATAAAGTGAAACCCGAATTCACAGACGAAGAGCTTATTGACCTCACTATGGTGGTTACAACCATCAATACCTGGAACCGAATCAATATCTCTTTCCCGAACGTTGCAGGGACTTACAAAGTTGGGCAGTTTGGCTGAGATGCTTTAAAATGTCTAATTTCAAACTGAATTTCAACGACAAAAAAATAGCGAAATGGAAGAATTTATGGTGGCGATACACAGGGATATGAAAAGCAAAGATGCAAGTCCCTCGCCTGAACAGATGCAGGCTGCAATAAAGCCTTTTCAAGATTGGATCGGTGGTATTGCTGCTCAGAACAAACTCGTAGCTCCTCCCAGGCGTTGGGATGGGGACGGGAGAGTTGTGAAACCGAATAACTCGGTGACTAATGGCCCATATGCAGAAGTAAAAGAGTCGATTGGAGGGCTGTTTTTTATAAGAGCCGAAAATTACGATGAAGCTGTTGAGATTGCCAAAGGCTGTCCGATTTTGCAGTGGGGCGCGACGGTGGAAGTTCGAATGGCGCTGACTGCGGGTCAATAAGCTGCTACATAATATTCAATATTGTTTAAAGAAAGCAAACGTGAATGCCTTTGAAATTAGAAAGGCATTCATGTTGATTTTATGGAAGAACGAGAGCTCATACCAAAATTGTTCAGAACTGAATATCGGAATATTGTTTCTGTTCTATCATATCTGTTTGGTATTGAGCATATAGAAGTTGCTGAAGATATTGTCAGCGACACTTTCCTGACGGCAATGGAGACATGGAGCCTGAAAGGTATACCCGAAAATCCCACTGGCTGGCTCTATACTGTGGCGAAAAACAAAACATTGAATTACCTGAAAAGAAATTCGCTGTTCGAGAAAAAGCTGGTAGCAGAAATCGGACATACCTCGGAAAAAAGTGAAGAACTTGAGATTGATTTGTCAGCCAAAAACATATCCGATAGCCAGCTGGCGATGA
Organism: Dyadobacter sp. HNCC25DJ184; assembly: GCF_056895215.1. Classification (NCBI taxonomy): domain Bacteria; kingdom Pseudomonadati; phylum Bacteroidota; class Cytophagia; order Cytophagales; family Spirosomataceae; genus Dyadobacter; species Dyadobacter sp. HNCC25DJ184. The sequence goes on from NZ_JBXHAQ010000008.1 coordinate 156,988, forward strand.
TTTTTGCCATATGTAATCCCTGTAATGCCAGCGAAACGCAGGTTGCCCTGGCGCTCAATATACTTTGTGGATTTGGAATTCAGGAAATTGCGGATGCATTTCTGACGAATAAGGAGGTAATTTATAAAAGGATTAGCCGTGGGAAAAATAGATTAAAAGAGAAGAAGATAAAGATCGAACAGCCTTCAATAAGTCAGATTAACGAACGACTTGACTCAGTTTTGACGACGGTATATCTGCTTTTTTCGGAAGGGTATTACTCTACCTCTCATTATACCTTGCTTCGGAAGGATCTCTGTGACGAAGCGATTCGTTTGACACAGCTTTTGGCAGAGAATGAAAATACCGGGAAACCATCTGTAGAAGCATTATTGGCATTGATGCACTTTCATTCTTCGCGGTTTGAAGCCAGAATAAACGCAGACGGAGAGGTGATTTTGTATGAAGATCAGGACGAAAATTTGTGGGATCGGCAGCGCATTGAAAAGGGGATATATTATCTGAATCGGGCGTCGCGGGGCGTTGAATTGATCAAATATCATCTTGAAGCCGGTATTGCTTACTGGCATACTTTGAAAGAAAATATTCCTGAAAAATGGGAGGAGATTTTGCAATTATACAATAGCCTGCTTATTCTGGAATACTCGCCAATCGCGGCATTGAACCGTACGTATGCGCTTTCCAAAGCCCGCGGCAAACTGGCCGCAATCGGGGAAGCAGAAAAATTAAACCTTAAAAGCAATCACTTTTATTACTCGTTGCTTGGAAATTTATACACAGAAATTGATAACAAGAGAGCGCTTCAACATTTCGAAAAAGCATATGAACTCGCCGTTTCGCCCATCGATAAAGCGACGGTCAACTCCCATATCCTCAAACTTCGCCATAGCATGTGATAAGGATAATATTAACTTTGTCAAAGGCAAATCTTTCAGAAAGGTATCCTTTAGACTTATCTAACGGTAACGACTACCTACCTGCATTTCATTAGATTTATATTGGATTAAGTATAAGACAATCAACTAATTATATTCTATCGATTGTCGTGATTCAGGTATCCCTTGGATTCCGGACAGTCCATATTCGATATATTCCAATTAATATAAATCATGGAAAAGAAAGCATCGGCCTTTCTCGAATTCGAACCTGGGCTCAACCAGGTTAATTCCAGGAAACAGCTTCGGCAAGGATTGTCTGTGTCTGTTCAGGTGGGCAATACATTATGGGTTGCGAATGACGAAACGATCACACTGGAGCGCCTAACTTTTCAGAGTAAAGACGAAAAAGGGAATATCACTTACGCCAACCATACCCAATTTGATTTGAAGGATTTTCTCGATCTACCCATATTGCCGACAGTCGACGAAAAAGGTAAACTGAGGATTGAAGAGATCGATATCGAAGGCCTCGATTATAAAGATGGCTATATATGGCTTATTGGTTCGCACAGTTCAAAAAGAGCAAAATTGGATAGCAGCGACTTCGAGTCTATTGCGGAGAGTTTCAAAAGGCTACGCAAAGTAACCCGCGAAGGCAACCGCTTTTTACTGGCGCGGATTCCGCTGGAAAAAGAAGGAGAAACATTTGTGCTGAAAAGGAAGGCTGAGGATAACGGCCGGAAGCGAACCGTTGCCCAATTGGTCGGAGGAACGGACGGAAATGAACTAACAGAAGCACTAATGGAAGACAAACACTTGCAGAATTTTTTGAATATTCCAGGCAAGGATAATGGTTTTGATATTGAAGGTTTGGCAGTAGCAGGTAATAAAATATTTGTCGGGCTCAGGGGGCCGGTGCTTCGTGGTTGGGCATTCATCCTGGAGCTAAAGCTAAAGGAAGAAAAGAAGAATGAACACACGATTTTGAAACTAAAAGGATTTAAAAAACACGCGCTTCAGTTGGATGGTCTGGGGATCAGAGACATCGCAATCCACGGTTCCGATTTGCTTATTTTAACGGGTCCGACAATGGACCTGGACGGACCTGTGCGTATATATCGTTGGGAGGGAGCAGTCAATGCCAGTGAAGAAAGCATAATTTTCAGGGGAGACAAAAAATTGATAAGGGCAGGAGAAGTTGCCTTTGGTGAGGGCAGCGACCACGCCGAAGGCATTGCATTGCTAACACCCGAAGGAAGTGATGAGGCAGATTCAATATTAGTCGTATACGACTCTGCGTCATCTGAGCGAAATATAGGTACTAGCGGAACTGAGGTGGATGTTTTTAGCCTTTAAAGAAGTGGTTAAAAGGTGAAAAGATGAACGGAGCATCGCTTAACCTACTAACCATTAACCGTTTTTAACCCTTTTCCACTTTAAACTCCTTGATATCTGCGTAAAGCTCCATCGACCTGATTATTGGATCCCATTCTTTTCCTGAGAATATTAATTTGAACCATGTTTGGTCGCGATTTTCATATTTAATGTTTATGAACAACCATATGGCCAAGTACGTAAATGAGAGCGTGATGAGTCCATTTATCAGGATGTAGGTAATGTTCCCACTCAGGATGGTACTTGAGGATAAATAAAAAGTTGTCCAGAGGGGTAATTGCAGAAAAAGAATACGTGCTGACCAAAGTGTGGACGATTTCAATTTGGTGAGCTTGCTTTGGGTTTCGATTATGTCCATTCCGATATCGACCTGGTGTATTAATACTAATTGGTAAATATAGATCACGATAGCAATGGCTGTTATAATGAGTTGAATAGCAGCTGAATAGAGGAAAAATAGGCTAATATGGTCATATGCATGAACAAAAAGATTTCCGGTTATAATACTTCCCAAAACAACCCAGATAATACCAGTCAGTAAGGTGAATAATTTTGCCGGGCGCATCGATTTCAACAGAGATTCGGTCTTCAGTTTTGTTACTTCCAACACCATATGTTTATTTATTGATATAGTCTCTTCCAGTTTCTTGTCGTGCGATTTCCAAAGATTTATCATGTTAGAATTTTCCATGTCAGCTATTTTTAATGGTCGCGAATTTAGTTTTTAAGAAACTCTTTATTCTGCTGATTTTCGTTGCCACATTGGTCTCAGTGATACCGATAATTTCAGCTATTTCTTTATAACTTTTTTCTTCCAGATGGAGTAAAATAAGTGCCCGATCCAGTTCTTTTAAGTCTCTGATGAAATCCTGTAATTTGCTTAGATCCTGATTTTCTTCTCCTGAAACCGAATCGTCAGGGAACTCCAATATACTTTCAGTTATCGACAACCTATTTACCCGATTATTCCTCTCCTTGCGATAGAATGAAATGGCGACGTTCAAAGCGATGCGGTATACCCAGGTGGAGTATTTGACTTGCCCATTATATTTATCGAGCGATCTCCAGAGTTGATATACCATTTCCTGCATAAGGTCCTTTCTGTCCTCATGGTCTTTGCAGTAGCAGTTGGCCACTTTGTACAAAATACCTTTGTGGCCTTCAAGAATTGTCAGGAAAATTTCCGTCTGCGTCACAAGCCTGAAAGAAATATGTGGGTATTAAAGGCGAACGAACAACTGTATTGAGATTTCATAGTGGACTGTTTAAATGCGTTAAACATATGTTTCTCAATTATTCGCAAAGGGGCTCAAAAAATCACAGTTTTTTTTTAAAAAAGTAGTGGTGGGAGAAAAACTTGCCGGGTTTTGAGACTATCAAGGTTTTGAAAACATTGATAGTCGGCAATGCGAGAGTCTAGAGGACGGAAAGGGATTCTTTGAACTGAGTGGGTTCGAAGTTCGGCCACCTTAATAGTTAACTCCTTCTCCCTCAATCCAATCGTTTTAAAATCCCCTTCTCCACACTTTCGTTGATCAGATCTTCGGCGAAGTTCCAGAGTGTAGCAGAACCATTTTTTATAGCTTTTTTCTTTTCATATACCTTTTGGTAATCGACATCAAATTCTCGCCATGTACCGCCATTGTTGGAAGTATTTTGCAGTAATGGTTCCAACCTGTCCATCGCACGGGCAAATTTTGCTTCGTTTGTTATACCCTCCTCAAATTCCTCCCAAACTGCAATAAATTCGTCAGCTTGCTTTGCGGGAAGCAGACCGAAAATCCGTTTGGCGGCAAGTAGTTCTTCGTCGGTATTAGTGTGGTTTTTCGTGGTGTCATATATGAAAGTATCACCGGCGTCGATCTCGACGACATCATGAATCAGCACCATTTTCAATACTTTAAGTACATCAACAGGCGTATCAGCATGTTCTGCCAAAACAATCGTCATCATAGCCAAATGCCAGCTATGTTCCGCATCATTCTCAGGTCTGTCGCTGTTGAACAACTTAGTCTTTCGCTGAATGTACTTCAACTTGTCGATCTCCTTTATGAAGTTGATTTGATTTATGAGTTGGTCGGAATCCATATTCTTGGGGTAAAACGGTTTATATTGGCTCAAATACGGGTGAAAGGTCAAGGGATAAACAGTTAACGGAGTTGCGAGTTTCAATAGGCCTTCTTTATTCACTTTCGAAGCTGAGATCAAGAACTTTCCAGCTAACTCGTTATCCCTTAACCTGTTAGTTTTTTCATCCTTTATGACGTAAAGTTTAGGACAAAAACTCAAAATCTGCACCCGTTAGCCGTTACCTTTTCACGGTTAACCCTGGGTCAACATTTCTTTCAATTCCAGATCTTCCGCTTCTGCCAAATCAAATATGGTTTTGCCATTCGCGTTCGGGACGCTTTTATCACCACCAGCTTGAATCAATAAGCGGACGCATTCCAAATGATTTGGCAAATCAGTTTTGTCGCCTTCCTTTAATCCATGAACTGCCCAAAAGATTGGAGTCGATTTGAAATCTATACACAGTTTATTTATCTCGGCACCCTCTTTAATCAATCTTGCCACGACCGCCGGTCGGCCACACCACGCGGCCCAATGCAAAGCAGTTCCGCCATGCGTTCCTGCGTGGAAGATATCCGCACCATTTTCTATATAAAAAACAGCCAGCTGATCGGCGTGTAAACTTGATGCTGCGATGAGAGGTGTATCCTTTTTTAATATTAATTCATTGCCATTAACATTGGCACCATATTCCAGAAGAATCTTGGCCATCTCAATGGCTTCTTCATCAGTACACTGACCGGTAAACACGGCGTCACAAAGTCTGTGAAGCGGGTGGGCTTTGGTGGTATTTGCTTCATCGTATGGAATTCCCTCGTTGGCAAGGGCGGGGTTTTCAGATAAGGCCCGTCTGAGGCCATCGTGATCTTTGTTCGCGAAGAGCTGTCTTATTAAGATTGAGTTCATAAATGGCGTTTGAGGCTGTGACGAATATAAAATTACTCATTTTCTAAAGGTTATAGCTCATCAAATTCTTTCGGATATCGAACTATACCTGTCACATTTTTCAATGAGCCTTCCTCTAATTCAAGCCCCATAAATACATTTGGGGGAACGTCAAAGGGGGCTCGGATATTCCATATACTGGTCGGTACGAAGCCGAAGCGTGGGTAATAATGTTCATGCCCGAGTACAATGACCGACGTATAGCCCAGGTTTTTAGCCGTAGAAAGGCCATAATGAACCAGTTTTTCACCAATTCCATGATTTTGATGCTCAGGAAGGACGGCCATCGGAGCCAACGCCAGACTCTCAGCTACTAAATCACCTTCTAAGATTTGAATTTTAGTAAAAAGAATATGTCCAACAATCTGATTTTCAAGAACAGCCACAATTGAAAGCTCCGGCACAAAAGCATCGTCATTTCGCCGCAACGCGTCTACCAGTCTGGCCTCGCCATCTTGCTCAAAGGCAAAGTGGTTCACGTCGAAAACTTTGGGGTAGTCGGAGGAAGACTCTTGTCTCAGGATCAGGTTTTCGTGCATCGGTATAAGCTTCTATCTATGTTAGAACGAATTCAAGTGGGTATTTTATTAAGAATTTGCGCCTTCTGGAAAACATTATCAAACTAAGTCATAATGATTTTATACTTTCCGAAATGGTTAACTATTTTGCTTTTTCATACACAATCCCTTCGCATTCATCTCCATCTCCGAGCGTAATCAATAGGGCAATATCTGATCCTTTGATTCCCAAACGTTCGACCGTAATTCCTTCTAATTCCATAGCGCAATCGGATTTTCCGTCGCAATAGAGTGACCATTTGCCTTGTTTGAGGTAGTTTTCCAATTGATTAAAAAATCGATATTGACCATCATTTGACAAGCTTAGGTTTATCGGCCAGCTCGTGAAATCTCTTTCGAGAAATTCTTGCGAATCCTTGCTGAGGACGTAACTCCCGACAATTTTTTCCCGTTCAGGAGGATTTATAACATTATCGTAATCAGAACTCCATCCACAATATATTGGATGACAAGAGGTTAGTAAAAGAGTGAAGATGATGGTTAATGATTTCACTTATGAGGTTATTAATTGCTGCCGGCTTCAAATACAACATATCCTTAATTGAGGGGAGGTTAGGACCCCAATTTAATTTGAATTTGCAAAATTTGCATAAATAGTGATGAATGTCGCTCGAGTAGTCAAAAATTGTCGGCCGATGAAACCTCCTACCCTGTTTCCATTGTTCCCCTCCTAAAATTGAAAAAATGATTCGAATATCTGCTCTCCCTTTGATTACTGACAAAGACCAGTTTTTGGCAGCTCAGCAAATATTACTGGTTGATGTACTGAATGTTGGCGATTCGCCGCGCGCGATGCGGGAGTATATCAAAGCAAATCACGGTGGATTTGTGTATAACAAACAGACTTATATGCCAATCACGCTTTCGGGCAATCCGGAGAGCTTGATCAAAAATGCGGAGAAGGGGATATTGTTCAAATTCGATAACGGTTTCCAAAATCTATACTCCTTGGCACCAAATCTGGACGCTATCATTTGGCATAAAAAGTTATATGATCTGTCGACATTTATCGGTCAGACTGATCTTCGTTTTGAACAGGAGGTGGATTTTATAATTGAGAGATATTTGGTTGGCTATCAGCCATATCCTCAAATTGGAGACAGTCTGCTTAAAGTGCCGACCATGCTTCCTGCAATTGGCAAAAAGGCAATGACTGGGTTGAAGTTGGTGAGGAAGTAGAACCAAGGCATTATGAAACTAGTCTACTCCATCTACCTCGATTTTCTTCGGAAAGTTTTGCTGCCTTTGCCGGAGGTGGTGGAGAAATTTTGTTTTGACTCGCCCGCCTTTTATGTTAAAGACAAGCTGTTTACCTTAGTTAAGGAAGACGGTGAGACATTGGCGTTATATCACGAAAACCGTGAGCCGCTTATGGAAGCAGACCCTGAAACGTTCTTCATCACTGAGCATTACCGGAACTACAAGTATGTGCTCATTAATATGAACAATATCAAACCGGATCTCCTTGAAGAATTGCTGGTGGAAGCCTGGCGGAGACGGGCTCCGAAGAGAATTGTCAGGAATATGGCCGCACGGACTAAGCATGATCAGTTTTCAGGGCGCAACATTGATAAAAACTTTTGACAATCCTCGTGCCCGTCGTATATTGCCTGCCTAACTCCGTTATGTATTACAATGGTTCACATTAATTTTAAGCTCTCCAAAGAAGAATTGACCAAAGGGCTGGTTGCATCGTCAAGGTCCCGATTTGTTACCAAATTGTTCCGAATTACTGGCAGTATCCTCTTGGCAGCCCTTGTTTTTTTCGTAACGGCGACGCTTGTGAAAGGGACATTCAAGTTCAGTGGAGGAATGATCATCGTCTTTTTACTGGCTGTTCAACAGTATTTCCTAGCCGAGATTTCGGCTTTAATTCAGGCACCGGCTTTGATCAAATCTAAAAATGCAGTGACTCAACAAATAGACGCCAAGATGGGTCGCAATGGAATTACGCTTAAAGGTGACGATTTTCAGAATCAGCTACCTTGGGAGAAACACCATTCAGTTATAGAAACAAATGACTTTTTTCTGATCAAACCCACAGAAGGAAGTGCCAATATTCTCCCTAAAAGAGCTTTTAAAGAAGAAGAAATCGCTGAACTAAAAGCAATATTGCACTCAGTCGATGGTCTGAAAATCAAACTGTTACCTTAGATAAACAAAGGCCGGGGAAAACGAACTTGAGTTGTCATATAAAAAAACTCTGCGTAACACCGCGTGGAACTCCCCTTAACACCGCGTTTAAACAGCTTACCAAAAGCTAACAGCTAAAACCTAACAACTAACTAAAAACTGTATTTTTGAATTCTATTCAATAGGATTCCAAAATCGCATGCATATGACTCCCGAAGAACAGATTCAACAACTGAGCGACAAATTAGAATATTACAATTCAAGGTACTATCAGGACAGCGTTTCCGAAATATCCGATTTGGATTTTGACCAATTACTGGAGCAACTCAAATCACTGGAAAATCAGTACCCGGAATTCCGTTCTCCTGACTCACCAACACAGCGTGTGGGCGGGACGATCACCAAGAACTTCAACGCGGTATATCACCGATATCCCATGTTGTCGCTCGACAATACTTATAACGAGCAGGAGCTTCGAAACTTTGACGAACGTGTGAGAAAAGGGCTGGATGGGGAGCCATATGAATATATTTGTGAATTGAAGTTTGACGGAATATCGCTCAGCTTTACATATGAAAATGGTATTTTGGTAAGAGGGGTTACTCGCGGAGATGGAACCCGTGGCGATGAAATCACCCACAATATAAAAACCATCAGAACTTTACCGTTAAAGGTGAAATCGGCTGCGGTACCACCATTATTTGAGATTCGCGGAGAAGGGTTTATGCCATTAAGTTCTTTCAAAAAACTCAACGATGAAATGGAGGCACTCGGTGAAAATCCATATGCAAATCCAAGAAATGCAGCTTCTGGTTCTTTTAAACTACAAGATTCCGGCGAAACGGCGCGCCGGGGCCTTGATTGTTATTTATATTCTTTTTTGAGTGATGTAGATACTTTCAAGAGTCATGAAGAAAGTTTGCTGCAGCTAAAAGCGTGGGGTTTTAATGTTTCTCCGGGCTGGAGAAAGGTATCGAGTGTTGATGAAGTAATTGCATTTATCCACGAATGGGAAGACAAACGTGGGACGCTTCCTTTGGCTACGGACGGTATTGTAATCAAAGTTAATTCTTTTGAACAACAGCGCGAGTTAGGTTTCACAGCCAAGAGCCCGAGGTGGGCGATAGCATTTAAATATAAAGCCGAAAATAAGCCGGCAGTTTTACGATCCGTTAACTTCCAGGTCGGTCGTACCGGTGCGGTTACACCCGTTGCCAATTTGTGCGATGAAACTGAAAGGGAATTGCCATATAATAAAGTAAAAGGTGTGCATTTGTCTGGTACACAAGTGAAACGGGCAACTTTGCATAATGCAAATGAACTTGAACGTTTGGGGTTGGAGCTAGGAGATACCGTTTTTGTTGAAAAAAGCGGTGAAATCATCCCCAAAATAACGGGTGTAGATTTTTCAAAACGAGAATTATATCCTACTCAGCCCATCATATTTCCGACAACATGCCCCGAATGTGGAGCGGGTTTGATGAGAAATGAAGGTGAAGTGGCATATTTCTGTCCGAATGACAGCCATTGTCCGCCACAACTGAAGGGTCGGATAGAGCATTTTATCCATCGGAAAGCGATGAATATTGAGAGTTTGGGTGAAGGAAAGATTGAATTGCTTTTCGATCTTGGGTTGGTTACTACCCCTGCAGATTTATATGATTTGAGATATGACACGCTTCTCGGACTGGAGAAAAGCATAGAAAATGAAGAAACCGGAAAGGTCAAGAAGATAAGTTTCCGTGAAAAAACGGTGGAGAATATTCTGAAGGGTATCGAACTTTCGAAAACGGTACCGTTCAAAAATGTGCTTTTCGGACTGGGTATTCGATATGTCGGAGCAACGGTCGGAGAGAAGCTGGCGACTTACTTTAAGTCTATGGATGCTTTGCAAGCTGCTACATATGAGCAACTTATAGGTGTTCCTGAAATTGGAGGGAGGATTGCGATGAGCATTGCGGAATATTTCTCAATTCCGGAAAACATTCAGTTGGTTGAGCGGCTAAAGGCAGCTGGTGTCCAAATGGAAACGGATGAGAAACCGATTGAGGTGGAAAGCAATGTATTGGAGGGGAAAACTTTCGTCATTTCGGGTGTTTTTGAGAATTTCGAAAGGGATGATTTGAAGGAAAAAATTGAAGCCAACGGAGGAAAAGTTTTGAGTGGTGTTTCCGGCAAGCTTAACTATCTTCTGGCAGGGGCGAATATGGGCCCGGCAAAGCTTGAAAAGGCCAGAAAATTAGGAGTTACGGTCATTTCAGAGGAAGAATTTTTGCAGATGCTGGGCTGACTTTGATCATCAATTTGCCATTTTTCGAAAATTATATAACTGAATATCAATACAATAACAAAAATTAGATTGTCATATCCCCCTTAAATCGGTTTATGACGATTTACCTTATTACCTTTGCGTTTTAATATTAAACATTAATATCGGAATAATGCCATTGGATGAACGTTTCAAAGGGGTTGGCGCAGCACTGATAACACCTTTTGATGAAGAGAACGAAGTTGACTATGCAGGTTTGAAAAATCTGATAGATCTTGTTTTGGAAGGCGGAGTTGACTATCTGGTTGTTCAGGGAACAACGGGGGAGTCGCCGACAGTAACTTCCGAAGAAAAGGATAAGATTCTTGAGTTTACGATAAAGCATAATTCCAAGTCCCTGCCGATCGTTTACGGCATCGGCGGAAACAATACCAAATCAGTTCTTGACACGATCAAAAAGACCAACTTCACTGGAGTTGACGCTATTTTGTCGGTTTGTCCATATTATAATAAGCCTACCCAGGAAGGTATTATAGCGCACTTTACTGCGATTGCTGATGCTTCACCAGTACCGGTTTTACTTTATAACGTACCGGGAAGAACGGTTACGAATATGAAGACGGATACAGTGGTGGCACTTTCAGCGCATCCGAATATCATAGGAATTAAAGAAGCCGGCGGGAGTATCGAGCAATGCATGGAGTTGGCGGCGAGAGCGCCAAAAGATTTTATCTTGCTTTCGGGTGACGACAATCTGGTAACGACGATGGTAAGCGTAGGCTGGCATGGAGTTATCTCGGTGATTGCCAATGCATTCCCAAGAGAGTTTACTGACTTAACCTGGCACGCGCTGGAAGGTCGTTTTAGCGAAGCGGCAAAATTACAGCTTGCTTTCCTTGAATTTGATACCTTACTATATATTGAGTCGAATCCGGTTGGAATCAAAAAATGCCTTGAAATAAAAGGAATTTGTAGCTCAGACGTTCGCCTGCCTTTGTTGAAAGCCTCAAAAGAATTGGGCGAAAAACTGGAAAAGGCGATGGTGAGAGAGGGGTTTATTTAGCTTTTAGCGGTTAGATTTTTTGCTGCCGACTTTTGCGAAAGCCCTTTAAATATTTTGCGTAAACAACAAAGGCTCTGAAAGGGGCCTTTGTTGTTTTAAGTTTTGTTGCCAAAATTAGCTGATATTCATATGATTACGTTCTATCCAGGTCCTTCCAAAGTTTATCCGCAGGTTGGGGAGTATATGCAGGATGCCGTCAATAGTGGTATTCTCAGCGTTAACCATAGGAGCGAGCCTTTTATGAAAATGCTTCGGTCGACGATTGAGTTAATGAAGGAGAAGCTGAATATCCCTGCTGATTATGAGGTGTGCTTTGTGTCGTCAGCCACCGAATGTTGGGAAATTATTGCTCAATCGCTCACAACTACGAGTTTTCATTATTTTAATGGCGCTTTTGGGGAAAAGTGGTCGGAGTATACCGGCAAGCTGATTGATAAAGTTACAGCTCGATCTTTCGATATCGGTTCCAATCCATCAGTAGATATTGTTGCCGACATTCAGTCAGAGGATATTGTATGTTTTACTCACAACGAAACCTCGAACGGAACTGCTATTTCTGATGCTTTTTTAAAAGAGTTCCGTTCAAAAAGTTCAAATATCATTGCGATTGATGCGACCTCTTCGATGGCGGGCGTAACCCTTCCCTGGGAATGTGGTGACGTTTGGTATGCATCGGTACAGAAGTGTTTTGGGTTGCCGGCCGGAATGGGGGTAATGATATTATCGCCAAAAGCGATTGAGCGTGCTATTCAGCTTAATGAAAACAACCATTACAATAGTTTGCTTTTCGTGCGAAACAATTTTCTGAAGTTTCAGACTCCATACACGCCCAATATCCTTGGTATATACCTGATGCAGAGGGTAATGGATCAAGTGGAGGGTATTCCGGAAATTGACGCTCTAACGAAGGAACGTGCAAAAGACTTATATTCGTTCTTTACCCAAAACGGACTTGATATTTCCAGTAATAATCCTGAAACCTGGTCAGACACAGTTCTGTCTGTTCAGGTCGAGGCTGAATTGTTGAAGACTATAAAGTTCAAAGCACTGGCAGCGGATATCACGCTCGGTAATGGATATGGCAATTGGAAAGACAATACTTTCAGAATCGCTAATTTTCCTGCAATTGACGATTCTGAAATTGAGACCTTAAAGAACTTTTTTACTGCGAATGTATTCTGAGCAATAAGTAGTAATTGATTGGAAAAAGTCTTTATGGGTTAATGAAGACGGAAATAAAGGTTTTGAATACTTTTGAAGGCAATGCTTCAATGCTCAGGCAAGTCCGTTAAAACACGAAATGAATCTGTTTATTTTCACTCACAAAAGTTGTGCAATTAGATATATTAAGGCAGTATCAAACTCAAACCAAAGTTCTAGTTGCTATCGATTCCATAATTTTCGGATTTGATGGTGAAGAGTTGAAATTGCTTCTGGTAAAAAGAGGTATTGAAAATGAAAGAAATACCTGGTCCTTAATGGGCGGCTGGGTTTTGCCAAGTGAGAGTCTGGAGCAGGCTTCTGCTCGTATTTTATATGAGCTGACTAGTTTAAAAGACATATACCTAGAGCAGCTCTACACTTTTGGAGCCCCTGAACGGGATCCCGTAGAGCGCACAGTATCAGTAGCTTATTTCGCTCTAATCAATGTGGATGACTACGAAAATACGATATCAAAGAACTACGAAGCACAATGGTTTTCGATGCAGGAGCTGCCGACACTCCTGTTTGACCATGGACAAATGGTACAGAAAGCCATCGATTATCTGAGATATAAGGCCTCTCAGCACCCAATCGGTTTTGAACTTTTGCCGGAGAAATTTACGATTCCCCAACTTCAGAAGTTGTATGAGGCGATATTCGGCACGGAGCTCGACAAACGGAATTTTAGCCGCAAACTGATGTCAACCAACCTGCTCGTGAAGTTGACGGAAAAACAAAAAGGATACTCCAAGAAAGGTGCCTTTTTCTACAAGATTGATGAAGAAAAGTATAAGAAGCAATTCAATACCTTCCTGAATTTCCTGCCAGGAAGTTTTGGTTGACAAGCAAATAATTCTCCTTTCTAATCCTTTTAGGTTCATCTCTTTAAAGGGAACTGGCAGCTAAATGACACTTTTACTGTGATGATCCTGGTAAAATAGGTTTGGGTATGCAAGGGCTTTTCATCAACTTTGCACCGAAATTTTATTTTCCCGGAGTTCGCGTTATGTTCGATTTTAAAGAGATCCTTTCTGTCACCCTCATTTTGTTTTCTGTCATCGACGTGCTGGGTTCAATTCCTGTGATCGTAGATTTTCGGCAAAAATTGGGGCATATAGAATCCGAGAAAGCGACGCTTGTGGCTGGATGTATCATGATTATTTTTCTCTTTTTGGGGGACAAACTTCTTGGACTTTTCGGGGTTGATGTTGCCTCCTTTGCCATTGCAGGGGCGATTATCCTATTTATTCTGGGATTGGAAATGATATTGGGAGTAACGATATTCAAACACGATGATTTCTCCGGCGGAACCGCCTCAATCGTGCCAATAGCCTTTCCAATCATTGCAGGAGCCGGGACTATGACAACCTTGTTATCACTTCGATCTGCATATGAAATCAGTAATATTCTGGTCGGTGTTTTATTAAATCTGGTTTTTGTATTTATTGTACTTAAATCATCCAACTGGATGGAGAAGAAACTTGGTAAGGGCGGAATTAATATTTTACGTAAGGTCTTCGGTATTATACTTTTGGCCATTGCCATTAAACTTTTTAAAACAAACGTTTTCATTGCTTAAAATCGAAAGACTGATTCACTTCTTTCATTCGTTTTGATATTCAAATTCTATTTAATATGCAGCAACTAGACAGCCTTAATCAGGTAGCAGAATTCCACAAAACATTCAAGCACCCAATTCTTGATATTCCAACTATTCCTTCTGAGGAACGCAGCCGGTTACGTGTGGCACTTTTGGCAGAAGAGTTAAAAGAACTGGAAGTAGCGATATTGGAAAAGGATATCGTTGAAGTCGCTGATGCGCTTTGTGACCTGCAATACGTATTATGCGGAGCAGTGTTGGAATTTGGCCTGGGAGAAAAATTCAGGACTCTTTTTGATGAAGTGCAACGGTCTAATATGTCCAAAGCATGTAATTCGGTTGCCGAAGCGGAAGCTACAGTGGCGCATTATCAGGCAAAAGGCACAGACTGTTATTTCAAGGAAGATGATGGCAAATACCTTGTGTATCGGGCCGGAGACAATAAAACACTGAAAAATATAAATTACTCTCCCGCCGATTTGGCATCAATAGTTCAAAAATAATTTATTTAGCCAGATACCATTATGTCCTCAGTATTGGAGCGATTTCTTCGTTACGTCAAGATTGATACGCAGTCTGATCCGCAGTCGGAAAGTTTCCCAAGTACTGCCAAACAGCGTGACCTGAGTAATCTGCTTGTTTCCGAATTGCAGGAGTTGGGAGTCGAGGATGCGCATTTGGATCAGCACGGATATGTGTACGCGACAATTCCTGCGACCTCGCAAAAGCCGAATATTCCAGTGATATGTTTTTGCTCGCATGTTGATACATCTCCTGATGTGACGGGCCATAACGTAAAACCGATTGTTCACGAAAATTGGGATGGTTCAGATATCGTATTGCCGGACGATCCGACTCAGGTGCTTCGGATGAGCGAACTTCATGATCTGGATCAACAAGTCGGCAATGATATCGTGACAGCCAGTGGCACAACTTTACTGGGCGCCGATAACAAAGCAGGCGTTGCAGAAATAATGGCGGCGGCAGAATATCTGATGGCTCACCCTGAGATTGCGCACGGCAAAATACGGATCCTTTTCACGCCTGATGAAGAAGTTGGGCGTGGAACCGAAAAGGTGGACTTGGAAAAATTGGGCGCTGATTTTGCATATACCGTAGATGGAGAAGCTATTGGTACTCTGGAAGATGAAACATTCTCGGCGGACGGCGTTCGAATTACAGTTCACGGTGTAAGCACACATCCCGGATACGGAAAAGGAAAGCTCGAAAACGCGCTGAAAATTGTGGCTGATATTCTGGCACGACTTCCGAAGGATTCTTTGTCGCCGGAAACCACAGATGATATGGAAGGCTTTATCCATCCCGTTCATTTTGAGGGAATTCAGGAAAAAGCGACAGTCGATTTTATTATTCGGGATTTCACAACCGCAGGCCTTATTGCAAAGGAAACGCTGCTTCAGGACATTGTAGATGATGTAATGAAAGCGTACCCGGGCTCATCGGCAGATATGAAGGTTAATCATCAATATCGCAATATGAAAGAGATATTGGATCAGAATCCTCAGGTAATTCAGAATGCCTTGACGGCAATGGCAAAGGCGGGTCTATCGCCGATTCAGCGCAGTATTCGTGGGGGAACAGATGGTTCGAGATTATCTTTTATGGGATTACCTTGCCCGAATATTTTTGCAGGAGAACATGCATTTCACTCCCGTTTAGAATGGGTTTCCGTTCAGGATATGGAAAAGGCGGTGGAGGTTATTGTAAATATTTGTGGGGTGTGGGAGGAGAATGCCGAATAAGCCGGGGGCGATTGGCGTATGAATGAATATATGGCGCGAATTTCATAGGCGGAATTATAAAATGAAGAATGCCGCTAATCGGCAATTTAACTGATAGCTAACAGCTTACCGCTAACAGCTAAAAAATGGCAAAAAAGACAAAATTTTACGTGGTTTGGCGAGGGCGACAGACAGGTATATTCACCGACTGGAAGGAATGTGAGCAGCAGATCAAAGGATTTGACGACGCGCAATTCAAGTCCTTTGATTCTATTCAAGAAGCAGAAAAGGCCATCCAACGTACATATTGGGAGTTTGTGACAAAAAAGGAATCCGGTCAGACTACAACTTTGAAAGAAGCACCGGCTAACATAGGGAAGCCTATAAAAAATAGCATTGCAGTAGATGCGGCCTGGAATACAGCCACTGGCGATATGGAGTACCAAGGGGTATATTTGGCGACCGGAACTCGAATCTTCCTTCAAGGTCCATTCAAAGATGCAACCAATAATATCGGTGAATTTTTGGCGATAGTGCATGGTTTGGCATACCTTCAAGGCAAAAATAGTGATGTGCCGATATATTCAGACTCGCGGACTGCGATCAGTTGGGTTAAGAAGAAACACGCGAATACAAAATTGGCGCTCACACCCCGCAACAAACCAGTTTTTGAGATGCTCCAACGTGCTGAACGCTGGCTGGCTTCCAACAAATTCCCGAACCCGATTCTAAAATGGGAAACTGAATATTGGGGTGAAAACCCGGCAGATTTTGGGAGGAAATAGCGATGGCAGGAAATTCATTTTTTCAATTCAAGCAATTCACGGTACATCAGGATAAATGCGCGATGAAGGTCTGTACTGACGCATGTACATTCGGAGCGATAGTTGATATCGCGTCAGCGGAACGAATATTGGATATTGGAGCTGGAACAGGATTGCTTTCACTTATGTCCGCTCAACGCAATTCAGGTGCGTTAATCGATTCCGTTGAAATTGATAAAGATGCATTTGAACAGGCAGTTGAAAACGCTGCTGCCAGCCCATATTCCGACAGGATATGTGTATTTCAAAATGCTATTCAGTATTTTCAGCCAGGCATTCAATATGATGTCATTATAAGCAATCCGCCTTTTTTTCAAAGCGATTTGAAGTCGCCATTTGGTAAAAAGAATGTTGCGCATCATGCGGAAACCTTGTCTTTCGATCAATTGTTGACCGATGCTGCTCGATTGCTGACGCCCAATGGAACGTTTCACGTATTGCTTCCTGTCGACGAAGCTCGGATTTTTCAGGAAGAAGCGGAAAAAAAAGGATGGTATTTGGCGGAAGAAGTAATGCTAAAACATGATCCTGTCAAAAAACCTTTTCGTCGTATTTTGACTTTAAAAATGGGTTACTCTGCTGATATACAAGCTCATAAAACTTGGATTGAGATATATGAAATCGCTGGTAAAGCCTATACCCCGGAATTTAAGAAATTACTGAGTCCTTTTTATTTGATATTTTGATCAGGAAAAAAGCGAACTTTGCAGCGAAATTAAGGTGTAATTCTTATCGCCCACGAAATTCATGACCGACTTGCCTATTCAGATATCCGTTTTGATTCCTCTTTATAATGAGGACGAATCTTTACCAGAACTCTGCGAATGGATTGAGCGGGTAATGGCTGAGAATAATTACAGCTATGAAATTCTGTTTGTGGACGACGGGAGCAAGGATAACTCGTGGAACGTCATTACGCGTCTTGCAGCTGCCAATCCAAATATAAGAAGTTTCCGCTTCGCAAAGAATTATGGTAAAACCGCCGCGTTGCAAACTGGATTTCAGGCGGCTCGCGGACAGGTAGTGATCACGATGGACGCAGATTTGCAGGACAGTCCCGATGAAATTCCAGAGTTGTACCGGATGATTACCGAGTCGGGATATGATCTGGTATCGGGATGGAAAAAGAAACGATATGACCCGATTACAAAGACACTGCCAACGAAACTTTTTAATGCTGCCACGAGAAGTATATCAGGTGTATCGCTGCACGATTTCAATTGCGGGCTAAAGGCGTATCGTTTGGATGTGGTTAAGAATATCACCATTTATGGCGAAATGCACCGATATATTCCGGTTATCGCCAAATGGAATGGTTTTGCAAAAATAGGAGAGCAAGTGGTGCAACACCGCGCAAGAAAATACGGTTACACAAAATTTGGGCTTGAAAGGTTTATTTTTGGCTTCCTCGATTTGCTTTCGATAGCCTTTGTTAATAAGTTTGGGCGTCGGCCGATGCATCTTTTTGGAAGTCTTGGGACATTGATGTTTTTTCTTGGAAGTGTGATAGCTCTCTGGCTGATTTCCTCTAAAATTTATAAAATATACATCTCCCACGAACAATACCGGAACGTGACAGAGAATCCCATGTTTTTTTTAGCATTGGTTTCAATCGTAGTCGGGTCGCAACTGTTTCTGGCAGGCTTTCTGGGTGAATTACTCGTGAAGCAATCTATTAACAAAACAGGTGATTATCTGATTTCGGACGTTACCAACAGTGAAAAGTCAGTCATAACAAATTGATATATAATTAAATAAGTAGTAGACATAGTACACATATAATGATAGCTAACGTACATAAAGCCCATCCCTGGCATGGAATTCCGATGGGAGAGAATGCGCCTGAACTGGTAACAGCATTTATTGAAATTGTTCCGACTGATACCGTAAAATACGAAATTGACAAGGCGACCGGCTATCTGAAAATTGACCGTCCTCAGAAATATTCGAACATTGTTCCGGCACTTTATGGTTTTATTCCGAAAACTTACTGCGCTGAGAAAATAGCTCAATTAGCACGTGAGAGATCTGGAAGAGACGTTACTGAGGGCGATGGTGACCCGTTGGATATCCTGGTTCTTTGTGAAAAGTTCATTTCCCACGGTGATATCATGTGCGAAGCGAAGCCAATTGGAGGAATTCGTTTACTGGATGGGGGCGAAGCAGATGATAAAATCATCGCTGTTTTAAAGGGTGATGGAGTATATGGAGGTTTCTCTGATCTGAGCGAACTACCTGATGGTATTGTTGAAAGGTTGAAACATTACTTTTTAACATACAAAAACCTTCCTGGAGAAAAAGCACATATCGAAATTACCAATGTATATGGCCGCGAGGAAGCGCATGAGGTGATCATGACTTCTGTTGAAGACTACAAGCACTCGTTTTATTGATCTGAAAATAAGATCGTTAAGATAAAGATCAAATTGAGCCGCTCCGGATTGGGGCGGCTTTTGTTTATTCGTATCTTTGTGGAAATTTAGAAGTAACCGACTTAATTCGGTCTCTCTCTCTATCCAAAAAGGTTAGCCAAAGCTTTCAAAAATATTTCAAGAGTTGTTAAAATCGGTTGCAGAAAGGGAAGCCGATTGCCGAAAGCCGATAGCAAAAAAAATTATGAGTAATATACAGGAAATAAAAAAACGACGGACTTTCGCGATTATAAGTCACCCCGATGCAGGAAAGACAACTTTGACCGAGAAGTTGCTTCTTTTCGGTGGTGCAATCCAGACGGCGGGGGCGGTAAAGTCCAACAAGATAAAGAAGACGGCGACCTCCGATTTCATGGAAATTGAAAAGCAAAGAGGTATATCAGTGGCGACTTCGGTAATGACATTTGAATATAATGATCTGTTGATCAATATATTGGATACGCCGGGACACAAGGATTTTGCGGAAGATACTTACAGAACTTTGACGGCTGTCGACAGCGTTATTTTGGTGATCGACTGTGTAAAAGGGGTGGAGGAACAGACAGAGCGGTTAATGGAGGTTTGTCGTATGCGTAAAACTCCTGTGATCGTTTTTGTCAATAAATTGGACCGTGAAGGTCAAAATCCGTTTGAGCTTCTCGATGAATTAGAGACAAAACTAGGTATCAGGGTAAGACCCTTAACCTGGCCGATTAATATGGGGGTGGAATTTAAAGGAGTATATAGTTTGTATGAGCAAATGCTATATTTCTTTAAAATCAATAAAACCAAAATTGAAAGAGACGTCGCGAAGATCGGTCTGGAAGATGATGGTCTGGCTGATTTATTAGGGGAGCGTGACGCTTTGCAACTTCTTGAAGATGTGGAATTGGTGGATGGAGTTTATGATCAGTTTTCGCAGGAAGCATATCAGAAAGGGGATTTAGCTCCGGTGTTTTTCGGAAGTGCAATTAACAACTTTGGTATTAAGGAGTTATTGGATACATTTTGTGAGATATCACCAATTCCTCAGCCGCGTCCGACAGATGTAAGAGAGGTGGAACCAATGGAGCCGAAATTCACCGGCTTTGTTTTCAAAATCCACGCTAACCTTGATCCACGCCACCGCGATCGTATTGCGTTTTTGCGTATATGTTCAGGTAAGTTCGAAAGAGGGAAATTTTATAAGCATGTGCGGTTAGGAAAGGAAGTGCGCTTTTCAAGTCCGTTTGCCTTTATGGCCTCTGATAAACGTGTCTTGGAAGAAGGTTTTCCAGGAGATGTGGTTGGTCTTTATGATACCGGAAGCTTTAAAATCGGAGATACTTTAACTGAGGGTGAAATTCTTCAGTTTTCAGGTATTCCAAGCTTCTCTCCAGAGATTTTTAAGGAATTGATCAATATGGATCCGATGAAATCCAAGCAATTGGAAAAAGGTATTCAGCAGCTGACCGATGAAGGAGTGGCTCAGTTGTTTACCATGGATCTGGGTAATCGTAAAATAGTGGGTACGGTTGGTGAACTTCAGTTTGATGTAATCCAATATCGTCTGGAACATGAATACGGTGCAAAATGTCGTTGGGTTCCAATGAACATCTCCCGCGCATGCTGGCTTACGGCCGATGAAAAACCGGCTATGGACCAGTTTATTCGCCTTAAAGGAAATCAGATTGCATATGATAAGGATAGAAATCCGGTTTTTCTGGCTGAGTCTGATTGGATGATACGGATGAACAGGGAGAATAATCCTGCTATTCATTTCCACTTTACGTCTGAGTTCAAAACAGAGGTAGCATACTAGGGGCGATAGCTATTATAAAAAGATATGATTTTGAACAACAAAAAAGAGACACCTTTCAGTGTCTCTTTTTTGTTGTCGTTAGTTCTGTGGTCGTCCACCGCCTCCACCGCGATTTCTCATTTCAGCAGCGAGCTCTTTGTATTTTTCCTGTTGCTCAGGTGTTAGTACTTTAGCAAGATCGGTATTGAACTTGTCCATTGATGCTCTCATTTTTTCACGGTCGGGATTTTCAGCACCACGAAGTGCATCCATTTCCTTAGCGCGCTCCAGATTTAGGGCATACACCTGTTTTTTCTGATCTTCGGTTAGTTTTAAACTTTCCGTTAGCCTTGTTGTTTGACGCTCCGCCCTTTGCTCAGGGGTCGCGTTGTTGTCTGGGCGCTGTGCAAAGGTGGTAAGACCTGCAAAAGCCAGAAACATTAAAATCATTACTTTTTTCATTGCTTTTCCATTTTTTGATACCAGTCTTAGAGTGGATAGAGGTGACTAGGTTTAATGAATAATGGAAATTTAATTTAAGTCAAGTTTAACAATATCAATACTCGCTAGCAGGTATATGAATATTACCGCACCAGTTTGACTAGCAAAGCCAGCAGTATCACACAAGTATAGCTCATCAACGTGCCTACGAGCACATATTCTGATTTTTTACTGATATAAGCGGCTGGAATTTCAGTGCCGATGGCCTTGTCGTTGTAACGTAACAGCGATTTGGCAGCTATCAGAAAGCCGATCGAAGAATACTCTCCGATCATGACAAAGAGGAAGATTAATATTCTTTCCGACATTCCTATCCAACGGCCGGCATTGGCTAAATTATCATTTGCGTTCGGAACGAGGCTTTCCAGTTCATCGCGCCAAGGCTTTGTGAGCATTCCTACTAAAAAGGAAATGGGTGTGAGACTGGTGAGAAGCCCCGCTATGGTCGCCACGATTTTGGGCGTGTGGTACCATTCCGTTAGTCGTTCGAAAAGGACATATGAGTCACTGCTTAGAAATATCGCGACAACGGCAATGGTGAGAATATGTAACGCTTGATCGGCAACGAACCATTTGGTGCTTCCGGTTTTGTCGTATTTAAGTTTGAATACATCAATCAAGCCATGAATAAGAGCAATTATGATTGCAGGCAGGGGATTAACCCAGTATCCGAGGAGGATGTATGAGCATACCAAAACTACGCATATGTGATAGTACAGATACTTGGAGTTTTGAATATTTTTTCGTTTTTCTATTACCCATTTTGTGGGCTGGAAATAGAAATCGGCCAATATGTGTGCAGCGAGAAGCAATAGAAATGGGGTCATATTTTAATATATCTGTTGATGAGTTCAGGGAAAGTTTGGATAAGCCGTTCTACGGCCCACCAGTTAGATGTTTTAAGTCGTTGACTAACAGCAGATCGGCTAATATTTAGCTTGGTGGCGAGCGTACTCACCGATTCGTTATTGAGTATACCTGATATAACTTCACATTGGGGTGCCGACCAGGTGCCGACCAAAGTCTCAAGAATATCCATTACAGCCGATAATGAATCGGTTTGTGATGGTAATGCAATCCCGATTCTGGCTTTATTTTGTTTAATTCGGTCGGCCAGGCTTCCTGATAGTCTGAAGGCTTCTCCATCTGATGTGCCCGGCCTATCGGTCATTCTATCAACTTTGCCTATTCCAATTGCGATTCGTATATCAACCTCAGGTATCTCTTTGTTTAAGGGAAGTGCAGCGTTTGTAATTCTTGCTATGTATATGGGCTCATCTGACCGTTCTTCGACAACGTTTTTCATACGAATCTTACTAGCCATTTTGATAGGGTTTGTTTTTCGTGATCTCAGAAATGTACGTGCTGAAATTGCAACTTTTAGTGAGTCTTCGGGATGTTCCAGAACTCCCTGAAAACTATCCCCTCTGTATATTTCCGGCGGCAATGCCCATTTAAATTCTTTTGAATTTTTTAGTATTAGTATGAGCTCATTTAGCCAGCGGTTACTAATATCCGGTGCAAATTGGGTTGAATTGAGTATATCCGCTGTAATTACTGCCTTAAAGTCGCTCATTTTGTTAAGTATTTTGCCTTAATTCACTCAAAAATAAGTCATTTGGCTTGTATTTACAAATATTAAGCCATTTAACTTAACCATTATTTAAGTAAGGCATATGGCTTAACTACAAAATTGAATTACCAGCGCCTCCCATTCGTCTTTGACAGAGCCTTTGAACACTTCGGCTCCGGCTCTTCTATACCAGTAACCAGCATTCCAGGTATCACCTTCTACCCGGTGAAGGTATGCGTGTATTCGGTCATAATTTTTAGTGCCTTCTTTACTCTGGGCAATTTCGTGTGCTGCTTCCCAGTTTCCGTTTGCATCATGCCAGAGTGCCAGCAGCCAAGGCGAAATATTATCGGGAGCAGTGGGGTGGGAAAGTGTAGATTTGAATTGTTCGGGCGTCATGCTATTAATATCTGAATTTCGGTTTATATGGGTTAAGTTGCGAAAATTTGAACCAACATAAAAATTTACAGAGGCTATTGCATGTTCCCGCGATTTAAAGCCGTATGAATAACAATGTATTTAATTGATATTATATTGTGTTTTAAAATCGCGCTAAAGCCTTATTATATGTTTAAAAAACTATCAATTATTGCCATCGGATTTATAGGGAGTGTCTCATGTTTCGCTCAGGAAACGTTTCCCGTAAACGGTGCAGTTGATGAACGAACGGGTCGGTATGCATTTACGAACGCAACTATCGTCGTTGATCCCAAAACCACTCTGACGAATGCTACTCTCCTTATTGAAAACGGAAGAATTCTGGAAGTAGGCCAGCAGGTCAAAATTCCAGCTGGCACAGTAGTAACCGACCTCAAATCAAAATATATATACCCGTCATTTATTGACCTTGATTCTGACTACGGTATGCCGGAAGTACGCCAGGCGGCCAGATCAACGGGCAGACAAACTCCGCAATTAAACTCCAACAAGAAGGGTGCATATGGCTGGAATCAGGCTATACAGCCAGAAATTGATGCAAGTCAATCATTTGCACCGGATGCAGCGAAGGCTCAAACGCTTCGAAAGCTGGGTTTCGGAACGGTGTTGATTCACGCGCACGACGGTATCGTCAGAGGCAGCGGTGCATTGGTGACATTGATTGATGAATTGGCGAACAAAGCATTAATTAAACCAAAAGCGTCCTCACATTTTTCTTTTAGCAAGGGAACTTCGTCCCAAACGTACCCTTCCTCAGGGATGGGCGTTGCTGCGCTGATACGCCAAACATATTATGATGCAGACTGGTATGCTAAGGCAAAAAATCCATCAGAAAACTTATCACTTGCCGCATTCAATAATCTCAAAACTTTGCCTTCATTTTTTGAAACACAAGACAAGTTCAGCTTGCTTCGGGCAGATAAAATTGGAGATGAGCTGGGAGTGCAATATATTATTCGGGGGGCTGGGGATGAATATCAGCGGATTGCAGAGGTAAAAGCCACGAAAGCGGCGGTAATATTGCCTCTTAATTTTCCGGCAGCCTACGACGTAGCAGATCCATGGGACGCAGATTTGATTTCAGTATCGGAACTAAAACATTGGGAACTGGCTCCTAAAAATGCTTCGGAAGTGGCCAAAGCTAATATCCCGTTTGCACTTTCTCTGGCAACATTAAAGAATACAAGTGATTTTTGGAAAAATCTCAGATTGGCTATTGATTATGGTTTGAGCAAGGAACAGGCCCTCGAAGCATTGACCGTAACGCCAGCCAAACTGATCAAAGCTGATAATGAAATCGGAGTGTTGAAAGCTGGATACCTGGCTAATTTTCTAATTACTTCGAAAGATATTTTCAACGCGGATAATATCATTTACGAAAACTGGGTACAGGGGAAAAAGTATATCAGTGCTCAGCTAAATGCTCCCGATATTCGTGGTACATATTCTCTATCGATTGACAATAAGCCAAGCGGGAAACTGCAGATTTCAGGCACCGTTGAAAAGCCGGATTATAAGGTGATTATTCAGGATAGCATTAAAATTTCGCCCAAAACGGAATTAACAAATAATCTATTGACACTGAGTTATCAGCCGGATAAGAAAATAAGCGGTAATATCAGATTGACAGGCTGGACAACTGCAACAGGTTTTTCGGGTGAAGGAGTTTTACCGGATGGGGTTACAGTACCATGGTTGGCAAAATTGACAGAAAAATACACTGCCACTGTACCTAAGGATACCCTGGCGAAATCAGTGAAAGAAACCGGAAAGGTTACATTTCCTTTTAATGGATATGGTAACGAATCCCTGCCAAAACAGGAAACCATTCTCGTAAAAAATGTAACGATATGGACTAATGAAGCCGCCGGAATAATTCAGAACAGCGATGTTTTGGTTCAAAATGGTAAAATAACGAAAGTTGGAAAAAGTCTTTCTGCACCTTCAGGGTCAAGAATAATCGACGGAACGGGCAAGCATTTAACCAGCGGCATTGTCGATGAACATTCTCATATCGCACTTTTTGCAATCAATGAAGGAGGTCAAACCAGTTCGGCCGAGGTGAAAATGAGCGATGTGATCAATCCGGATGACATCAATATATATCGTCAGCTGGCTGGAGGGGTTACAGCTTCTCACTTACTGCACGGTTCTGCCAATTCGATTGGTGGTCAGAGCGCATTCATTAAACTCAAATGGGGAGCGACTGCCAGCGAAATGTTGGTTCCCGATGTAAAAACGATCAAGTTTGCTTTGGGCGAAAATGTTAAACAATCCAACTGGGGTGATGTCGCAAGGGTTCGTTTTCCGCAAACTCGAATGGGTGTGGAGCAAGTATATTTTGATCACTTCCTTCGTGCAAAAGAATATGCCAAGAGCTGGAAGGATTACAAAGCTCTGAAAAACAAAGGCAATGTAACTCCTCCACGAAAAGATCTTGAGTTGGAAGCACTAGCAGAGATATTAGCCGGCGAAAGATCGATCACCTGTCACTCCTATGTGCAGTCTGAAATCAATATGCTGATGCACGTTGCTGATTCATTGAACTTCAAAGTAAATACATTCACGCACATTTTGGAAGGTTATAAAATGGCTGATAAAATGGCAAAAAGGGGAATTGGTGGCTCAACCTTCGCAGACTGGTGGGCTTATAAAATGGAAGTGAAAGAGGCGATTCCATATAATGCAGCTTTGATGTATAGCCAGGGAATTACCGTCGCAATCAATTCGGACGATGCCGAAATGGCTCGAAGACTGAATCAGGAAGCGGCCAAAACAATGGAATATGGTAATGTTCCTGAACAGGAAGCCTGGAAAATGGTGACACTCAATCCTGCTAAACTATTGCATGTCGACAACAGAATAGGAAGCGTAAAGGAAGGTAAAGACGCAGATCTTGTTTTGTGGACTACCAATCCGTTGTCGGTTTATGCCCGTCCGGAGTTTACGATGGTTGAAGGAACAATTTATTTTGATCGTCAGACAAATGAGAACAAACAAAAGGAAATTGCGATCGAACGTGAACGAATCATTCAAAAAATGATAGGTGATAAGTCGGAAGGAAAACCAACTCAAAAACCACAGGGAGTTCAACCGAAAATGTGGCACTGCGAAGATATCATTGGCGTATATACTGAACACGAAAACCATTGATCATGGGTCTCTCATCTTATTAGTAATCATCCGAACAGAATGAAAAATATAAAATATAATCTATCAGCGCGTACAATTGGCCTGTTCATGACGGCCGTGTTCTCAGCAACGACAATATTTGCGCAAAATCCGGCTCCGGCCAAAAAACAGTCCAGGGCGATATCCGTTACTGGTGCAACAATTCATGTCGGAAATGGGCAGGTATTTAAAAACGGAACTATATCGTTTGACAACGGCATCATCACTTATGTTGGCGATGGTGCCTCTCCCCAATCAGGCGCAGAGTTGATCGATGCAAAGGGAAAGCATATTTTCCCCGGAATGATATCACTGAATACAACGGTTGGTTTACAGGAAATCGCCACTGTGAGAGCGACCTTGGACTATGAGGAAGTAGGGGAGGTCAACCCTCACGTGCGTGCTCTGGTTGCCTACAATACCGACTCGGAAGTAATTCCAACACTTCGTGGAAATGGAATTCTGGCTTCGCAGGCGGTACCTCAAGGTGGGGCAATATCTGGGTCGTCATCAGTGTTTTATTCGGATGGATGGAATTGGGAAGACGCTGTTTTAACGAAGGACGATGGCATATGGCTTAATTGGCCTCCATTTCTGACAACAAAATTCAATTTTGACGACTTTACGACTTCTGTCAAACGGAATGACAAAAGACAGGAAGTAATTGATCTATTCAAATCAACATTTTCGGATGCAAAAGCATATGCGGAAATATCTGCTCCAAATCCAGTTAATCTGAGACTGGAAGCTATGAAAGGGCTGTTCACCGGAAAGCAAAATCTTTATGTTCGTGCGGACTATGCCAAGGATATCATCGAATCTATTGGACTTGCAAAAGAATTCGGCATAGCGAAGGTGGTGATTGTCGGCGGTAATGAATCGTTTAAAGTAGCTGCTTTTTTAGCAGAAAACAAGGTTCCGGTCATATTAAACCCGACCCACCGACTACCCGACCGTACCGATGAGAATGTATATCTTCCTTATGAGCTACCCGGAATTTTGCATAAGGCAGGAGTGAAAGTTGCCTTGACTTATGCCGACGAATGGTGGAGAACCAGAAATTTAGGATTCTTGGCTGGCACCGCTTCAGGTTTTAGCGGCATTGAACCAGAATTAGCACTACAATTTGTGACCAAAAATCCAGCCGAAATTATCGGATCAGACAAGTATGTCGGTACACTTGAAAAAGGAAAGCATGCATCTTTTGTAATATCGGAAGGTGATATTTTGAACATGAATACCAACGTGATCTTAGCTGCCTATATCAAAGGAGGCAAAGTCAATCTGGATGATAAGCAGAAGCGTTTGTATGAAAAGTATAAGGAGAAATACGGAACGAAATAGACTTTGCTGTTGATTTATAGCAATAAAAAAACGGTTTGAAAAAATGCCAGTCTGGCGTTTTCTCAAACCGTTTTTTATAAACAATGTATCTGCTACTCGCTCGGAATCAAATAAATCCCATCCGTCGCGATTTTGATCATGCCTTGTCTATACAACCCGCCGATTGCTTTTTTAAACACCTTTTTGCTCATTTGAAGATGTTTTTTGATCTCCTCAGGGTCGCTGTTGTCAGAAAGTTTCATATAACCATCACCCTTTTTTAGTAAATCCAGTATCTTTTGGGTTTCTGGTTCAACTGCCACGTAACCCTGTTTTTGCAAACTTAGGTCTAGCTTGTTTTCTTCGCGAATTTTTTTCACAAAACACTTTATCGTATCTCCGATTTGAATGTCTTTGAAAACTTCGTTGGCGTAAATCAGCCCCTTGTGATATTGGTTGACAATTATATTAAAACCGAGATCCGTTTTCATATATACCAATCCCTCCACTTCATCACCTTCTGCGACTGTGAGCCTTTCATTATCCAGGAATCGATCGATTTTGGTTGAGGCGATGAGTCGTGAAGATTTCTGATCCAGATAAAGAAACACAACGTACCATTCTCCGATCTGCATGGGAGTGCTTTGCTCTCTGAAAGGAACGAAAAGGTCTTTCAGTAATCCCCAATCCAGAAATGCACCATGTTCGGAAACGTCTTTAACCTCAAGATATGCGAATTCATTACGGATGATCTTCGGAGTTTCCGTTGTGGCAACGGGCCGATCCTCTGAATCGTTATATACAAATACCTTCAGCGTATCGTCAAGTTTCATATCGTCCGTCAGATATTGATTTGGAAGCAAAACTTCTTCGCCTTCTGGATCCGCTAAAAAGAGGCCGACACTTGTGACACGCTGAACAGTGAGATAATTGTATTTTCCGATAAAGAGCATTCCCGCTATAAATTTAATGAGTTCGCAAAGATACCAGATTCGTCGATAGAATCATTCACCTGTGCGAACTCATTAAAGAAGTGTTGGTACAAGATTCTAGCCCCAATACCTCGGGCCTAAAAAAATACAACAGGATTATTCCAATGTATTGGTTAGTCTTCTCAACTCTATTTCTGCGGATTTTGCAGCATAATTCAGGTTGGTAAGTCTATATCCGGAGTCCTGAAAACTGCGTTGCGCTTCGCGTACATCAATAATTGTTGCCTGAATAAGCTCAAATCTTTGCAAAGTCAGATCCAGAAGTTGTTGGCTCAATTTGTGATTTTCCATCTGAATTGCCAGCTGATCTATCGAGCTCAGATAAGTCTGATACCGCTGTACAATACTCGCATTGTAATCTCTCAGGAGTATGTCCCTCTGAATTCTGGCGTTAGATGTATTAATGTCAGCCACCTGTTTCTGCCTCTTGAAAACTGTTCCGTTATAGATTGGAACGGCTAAACTGACACCGGCATTCGGTCCAACCACCTGGTTTAAAAGTGTTAAACCAGCACCACTTTGGTTTCGGGAGTAGTTATATGCAAGATTTAATCGGATAGTGGGATATCGCAATGCGTTGGTTTCTTTCGCAATGAGTTCATTGATACGAATCTGCCCCTCTGCTGCTTTCACGTCTGCATTCTGGGCTACCTTATCCAAAATGGATTCCAATGGTACCCGTTTGTCAATTACAATCGTATCCTGGATAGCTACTTTTGACGATGGATCTAGTGTAAGAATTTTCAATAATTCAGTTTTAGCAACATTGGCAATCATTTGCTGATCCAAGAGGGTCTGATTGAGCGTATTGAGGTCAATCTGTGCCTGAAAGATATCCGCATTATTGGCCATGCCGGCAATCTTACGAACCTCCAGTATCTCGAGGCGTTTTTCAGAAGCTCGGATGGAAGTTCGAACCGTATTCAGATAACTTTGTTGACGCACAACATCATAGTAGCTTGTCATTACCAGAGCCATAGTGTTCTGAATCTGAGAGTTAAGGAACTCCTTGCTTTGAGATTCGAGCTCGCCAAGTCGTTTTTTTGTTGCGACAACCCGCCGTCCATTGTACAGTAATATACCTGCATTCAAACTGGCTTGGGTGTTGTTACCGGCGGCGCCATTTCGGTTAATTTCAACGCCCGTATTCAGCTTCTGCTTAACATTGGTAATTTGTTCTGTATTGGTAAGATTTCCAGATACAACAGGAAGCCCGCCTGCGACACCATAATTATTTAATATCGTGTTGGCCTCTACATTGTTTTTAGCGATCTGAATTTCAAGACTATTTTTAAGTGCTATGGATATCGCATCGTCTAATGTTAAACGTAACGTATCCTGTGCGTTTTGAGCAAAGCCGGAAAATGGTAGTATTGCCAGGAGACAAATCTTCAAATTAAGCTTCTTGGAATGGAAAGGGTTCATGAATGACCAAAAATTGAGTATGCAGGAATGTTTAAAATAGTTAGGCTACTAGTTCTTCTGTCAATTCTTCTTCCTTGAATATCTTATGTGTTTTTGGAGATATAAAAGTGTAAATGGCAGGAATAACCAATAAAGTGAGTAGCAGCGAGAACATTAGTCCGCCGACAATAACCACACCGAGCGGAACACGGCTGGTAGCAGCCGCCCCTAAACTCAATGCAATCGGCAATGCACCAAATGCTGTCGCCAGACTGGTCATTAAGATGGGCCTCAATCGTTGAGTTGCCGATTCTATCGCAGCCTCACGTCGTCCCATTCCAAGTTCTCGCTTCTGATTGGCGAACTCTACAATCAGGATACCATTCTTGGTAACCAGCCCGATAAGCATAATCATACCGATCTGAGAGAAGATATTGATCGTCATATCAAACATATATAAGCTAAGCAACGCACCGGCCAGCGCCAATGGCACGGTGATCATGATAATGAAAGGATCCGTAAAACTTTCAAACTGACCTGCCAAAACCAGATATACTAGAAGCAAGGCAAGTCCAAATGCAAAACTGGTATTGGATGAACTTTCCTCAAAGTCACGTGAGGGACCCGTAAGCGAAGTTTGGAAACTCTCATCGAGCAAGCGATTGCCGATGGCTCTCATGGCTGCTACACCGTCGCCAACTGTTTTTCCTTCTGCTAACGATGCTGATACTGTTGCACTTTTATATCTGTTGTAGTGATATATCGTTGGCGGACCGCTTTCTTCTTCCATATTTACAACAGCCGAAAGCGGTATGTTTTCACCTCGCGAATTTCTGACGTACAACTTCGTAATATCAGTTGGTTTATCTCTTTCAGCCTTTTCCACCTGTCCAATTACCTGATATTGCTGGCCATTCATGATAAAATATGCAAGTCTTCTTCCACTAAAAGCAGCCTGTATCGTAGCCGCAATATCAGAAGTGTTCAAGCCCAGATCTTTCGCTTTGACCCGATCAATTGTGAGCTGCACTTCCGGTTTGTTGAATTTTAGGTTGACGTCCACATTCTGAAAAGTGGGATCTTTACGAGCTTCATCCAGAAATTTCGGAAGTACTTCACTCAACTTATTAAAATCAAGATTTTGTAAGATAAACTGAACAGGAAGTGCTCCGCGGGAACCTATACCCACAGCGATCGTTTGCTCTTGTGTTGCGAAGATACGGGCATTATTAAACTCAGGAAGCCTCCTGCTAATAGCCTGGGCAATATCGTTTTGGCTCCTGATTCTGTCTTGCGAAGGCACAAGCCCAATCCGGCCAAAGGAACTGTTTACTCCTGAACCCCCGAAGCCAGGAGTAGATGAGAACGTAAACGATTTTTCAGGAATAGAATCATCCAGATACTTTGTGACGTTATCCGTAATTTGTTGCATTTGCTCAAAACTGGTTCCTTCCGGCGCAGTCATACTAAAACGTATACTATTGCGATCTTCCATTGGGGCCAGTTCACTTTGCAGATGACTGTAAGTAAACCATATGACGCCACCGCATATCACAACCAGTACCCATGCAGCCCATCTGATTTTCATAAAACCACGCAACGTACGATTGTAGCCGCTTTCCATTCCTTCAAAAAATGGTTCCGTTTTGTTGTAAAACCAGCCATGACCCGCATTTTTTCTATTCAATAAAACGTTCAGAACAGGGGTGATGGTCAGGGAAACAAATGCTGATATTAATACCGCCGATGCGACGACGATCCCGAATTCCCGGAAAAGACTACCTACAAAACCCTCCAGAAAGATCACCGGCAAAAACACCACAGCCAGTGTGAGCGAAGTCGATATAACTGCAAAAAAGATTTCCTTACTTCCTTCCAAAGCGGCCTCTCGAATGGGAAGTCCCATCTCAAGCTTTCGAAATATATTCTCCGTCACAACAATACCATCATCCACCACAAGACCAGTTGCCAGAACAATGCCTAAAAGGGTAAGGATATTGATAGAAAAACCACAAAGATACATCACGAAGAAGGTCGCAATCAATGAGATAGGTATATCAATCAGCGGCCGAACTGCCACGAGTATATTCCGGAAGAAGAACAGGATTACAATTACAACGAGGGAAAAAGCAATAATCAATGTCTCTTCCACTTCCTCGATGGATTGTTTAACCAAACGCGTATTGTCGATGAGAACACTAAAGGTGATATCCGACTTGTTCGACTTTTTGATTTCTTCAAGTCGCTTATTGAACTCCTCAGAGATCTGAACATAGTTGGCACCGGGTTGCGGTATAACAGCCAGACCGACCGCATATACACCATTGTATTTCCAGCTTTGTTCTTCATTTTCAGGCCCCAATTCTACCTTCGCAACATTACTAAGCCGAACAATTCCTGTGCTGTCATTTTTAATAACCAGGTCGCTGAATTCCTTTTCAGTCTTAAGTCGACCCATCGTTCTGATCGTCAACTCCGTGTTGTTTCCATAGATCTTACCAGCAGGAAGCTCGACGTTTTCAGCAGACAATGTGTTACTGATATCATTAAAAGAGACATTATATGCATTCATCTTATCGGCATCGACCCAGATACGCATCGCATATCGTTTCTGTCCGAAGATATTGATGGAGCTCACCCCGTTGATCGTTTGCAGGCTTTGCTGCAAGACGTTTTCTGCATATTCACTCAATTCCAAAAGTCCTTTCGTCGGACTTTGAACCGCAAGCATTAAAATAAAGTCGCTGTTGGCATCAGCTTTGCTCACGACGGGAGGCGCATCGATATCCTGTGGCAAATTTCGTTGAGCCTGACTCACTTTGTCACGCACATCGTTGGCAGCGGCTTCAAGATCAGCTTCAAGGTTGAACTCAACTGTGATATTGCTGGAACCAATCTGGCTGGACGAACTGATACTTTTTACACCCGGAATACCGTTGATACTTTTTTCAAGAGGTTCGGTAATCTGGCTTTCGATGATATCCGCATTGGCACCGACGTAGCTGGTACGCACGTTGACAATCGGCGGATCGATGGCGGGGTAGTCCCGGAGGGAGAGAAAACTATAACCCACTACCCCGAACAGGATAATGAGCAAGTTCATAACAATGGCCAAAACCGGCCTGTTAAGTGATAATTCTGAGATATTCATTGGCTTAGGAATGTATTAAGGGTTTGAAGCGAGCGCTTTCTTACCCTTTTGATTTCAAATTTCTGACACTTCTCACTTTCACAGGACTATCAGGTTTGGTAAACAATACACCTGAAACTACCACAGTGTCACCTGGCGCGACACCGCTCGTTATTTCTACGAAATCTGCTTGACGGTCGCCCGTTTCCACGACAACATATTGAGCTAAACCATTTTTTACAGTTACAATTTTTTTGCTTTTAGCCTCTGGAATGATGCAGTTGGCAGGAACAAGGATCGCGCTTTTATCCGTATTCGATGTTAAATATACTTTTGCAAATGCACCGGGGCTTGCGTTATTGCTGTTGCTCAACACAGCTCGCACCGTGATATTTCTCGTGCTCTGGTTTACCTGCGGTTCCAGAGCAATAATTCTGGCTGTTTCCGTCGACTGGTCGTTCAGACTGATGCCCACCGTACCGCCTTTGGAAATGTATTTCTGATAAACCTCCGGCACGGTAAAATCGACGCGAAGCTGGTTCAATTGCTGGATAGTGGCCAAGGTAGTAGCGGGAGTCACGTACGATCCTTCACTGACCTTGCGCAAACCAATTACTCCGGTGAATGGAGCCTTCAAAATCGTTTTATCAATCAAGGCTTGATAGTACGCAATGTCAGCTTTCAGCGTATTGGTTGTATTAATGGCCGCATCATAATCTGCCTGATTCACACCGTTAAGATCTATCAGCTTTTTCAGACGTTCCTGAGTTACTTCTGCCAGATTAAGCTGAACTTTTTGTTTGTTTTGCTGAGCGATCAGATCGGCATTGTTAATCTTTGCGATTATTGTTCCTTTTTCAATAGTTCTGCCTTCGGGGATATTCAAATAAGTTAGAAGGCCGCTTACCTCAGGCTTCAATTCAGCATACTCATTGGCGACAACCGTTCCGTTAACTTCAACACGGCTGCTCACTTTTGCAGTTTGCGCGATAATGACGTCCACGATTGCCGGGCCACTGCCTCCTTTTTTTTGAAAATTGTCTTTCTTTTCCTTGCAGCCAATTATAAGCAAGCATGCCGAAGTAAGTAGGATAGGGAGTGGATTCTTAATTCGTGGTAAAACCACGGGTAAATGATCTGAAAGTGGCCAATTCATAGGGGTGGGAAAAAATACACTTGATAGGTTTAGGATAAATTTATTAAAGGGGATATCTAATAAAACTGATTTGACTTCATTCTACCCTTTGGGTTTAAAAGCGTCGCTATATTTTAATATTGAGAAATGACCTGAAGCACCGTGTCACATTTCATTTCGGTCTCATTCCATTCACTTTCCGGGTCAGAATCTTCGGTGATGCCCGCGCCGGCAAAAAACGTGGCGCGATTGTCCTGAATGCGAACTGTTCTGAGATTTACATATATATTCGTTTCTCCATCAACCTGCACTGGTCCCAGAAAACCACTGTAATAGCTTCTGTCATATCCTTCAATCTGCGTTAAAAATTGAAGGCTGGGCTCTTTAGGTGTACCGCATATCGCAGAAGTCGGGTGGAGGAGTTTAATCATCACAGATGGTAGCTCCGGAAAGTTATGCTCGTTTGTGTCAACCTCAAAATTGGTTTGCAAGTGATAAAGGTTTCCAGCGAGAACCGTCTTCGGCCCTGTTTCTGTGTATTCACGTAATCGTATTTTCTTGAAGCATTCCACAATATAGCGGCTCACCAACGCCTGTTCTTCTATCTCTTTGCCACCCCATTTGATATCATTCTTCGGTAATACAAGTCCTTCTTTATCTTTGGAAGTCTGAGTTCCGGCCAGAGACATGGTTTTAAAAATGCCATTTGCTTTTTGCTGAACCAGCAATTCAGGAGAAGCCCCCATCCATATCTGTTTCTCCTCGGGTAAATTAACCATTGACACGAAGGCATGGGGGTATTCACCAGCCAACTTGCGAAAACCTTTGATAGGTTCAAATGCTTTAGATACTTCTAATTCCTTGGTTCTTGAAAGTACGACTTTATTAAACTGGTTTTGCCTGATCGCCAGGACCGCAATTTCAACCGCACGTTTGAAACGATCAGCTGTTGTTTGATTTTCAAGAAAAACCGGATTGAAAAATGTGCGCGGCGTGGTAGTTTCGTTTTTGGCGACCGTTTGGCTGAGGGCCAAAGAAATTAGTTGTTTAAAAGTCGGGTGGTCTTCTCCCAGACGATTTTCTATATGCGCTAATTTCCCGGACTCAGCATAGGTGACAATAATATCGCCTTCCACAAACTGAACATTCTGCCTCTCCTCCCAAATGAAACGACTAATAACAAACCCGGGCGACATTTTTTCGAACTCTGGCTGACAATGTTTGATGCTCTTATTGGTAGAAATAAGCAGCTTTATCTCTTTGCCAAGAGGCAATTTCCAGATGGCCGCGGGAAAGCCAAGGCCGATTGCCGCCTGCCACAGGGCGTCAATTTCGATTAATTCTGATATAGATACTGTAACTTCCTTCTGAACTGAAATCATTTTAGCCTGTAATCAATTGCGCTATCCCCAAACTCTCTGCAAATTACTTCTAACGATTTGCATCTACAATAGCAACCGTCAGCCTGCTTATGCATACAAGCTTGTTTTCTTCGTTAGTAATTTTTATTTCCCAAATATGAGTACTCCTACCCACATGAATCGGTGACACTCGACCATATACAAAGCCAGATTTAACCGGTCTTAAGTGGTTAGCATTGATCTCTAGCCCGACCGGATTTTTACCCGGCGTCTCTTTTATTATCATATACGATGCAATGCTCCCAAGAGTTTCAGCAAGGGCAACAGAAGCTCCGCCATGTAAAATTCCAAAGGGCTGATGCGTGCGGTGATCAACCGGCATTTTTGCAATAATATAATCTAATCCAACCTCAACAAACTCTATGCCAATAGTTTCCGCCAAAGTATTTTTTCCGAATTTTTCAAGTTCTTCCGGCGAAATGAAATTTGTGAACATATCTAAAAAATGTATAAATTTGTAACGGCTATATTAATCAAAAACAAGGTATTCGCAAAAAAAATATTTAAATAATACAAAAAATTGAAAAGAAAATCTATCTACCTGATCCGTCACGGAGAAACTGATCTAAATAGAAGGGGTGTGGTGCAGGGAAGTGGCGTAGATGCTCCTTTAAATGAGTGGGGTAAAGCACAGGCCGAAGCATTTTTTAATGCATATCAGCATGTTCCTTTTGATAAGATTTATACATCCAATTTGCAACGGACCCATCAGTCAGTGAAGGACTTTGTGAGGCTCGGAATTCCAAACGAGAGTTACGCGGGCTTAAACGAGATCTCGTGGGGAAGCAGAGAAGGCAAGGAGCCGAACACTGGTGACAGTACCTATTACAGAGAGCTGACCACTGCCTGGAGAAATGGACAGGTTGATATGGCAGCAGAGGGGGGAGAAAGCCCGGTCGATGTTCGTCTCAGGCAAATACCGGTAATTGAAACTATATTGAGCCGCCCAAGTGAACGTAATATTTTGGTGGCCATGCACGGTCGCGCCATGCGTGTTTTCCTGACAACTTTATTTAATCAGCCGCTGGTTCGTATGGATGATTATGAACATAGTAATTTATGTTTGTATAAAATCAATTACTGTTACGATACTGGCTTGTTTGAACTTGAAGTGTCTAACGATATTACACATCTTCTTTCACTGGAAATTCCCCAAACTTTATAAACACCGCTTATACATGGTGAACCCCTTTGATGTAGTTGCACTACGGAAAATGGGGTGCAGGGTTACTTTTGTCAATTAGTCAAAAGGGAATACATCAGCGGAATGAGCCATATGTCCAAAAGGAAAGTTTACTGGACCCTTCAAATTCTTGGGTGGACATTGCTCATTATGTTTGAATATCTGCCATATACCCTCGAATACGGGTTTGAGGTAGATGCTTTTTATGTAGCACTTACAAATATTTTCCTGGCAATAACGCTTACGCATGTCTATCGTCTTACGGTCAGGAAATGGAATTGGTCTTCGCTGCCATTGCCGCGCCTGGCTTTGAGGGTGATTATTTCAGTGTTGGTTTTGGGCTTTATAATGTCTATGATCAACGAGCCTTTGGATGCTGAAATTTTGGCCAATAACATTAAGAATCAGCCACTTGTATTTTGGGGTTATTATTCCAATTGGTGCAAGATCATGATGTCATGGGTATTGTCTTACACAGTATATCATTATGTTGAACAAACGAGAATTGCGGGATATGAGAAGATCATGCTCAAAATGTCGATGCGCGAGACTGAGGCGAAAGTACTAAGGTCCCAACTCAACCCGCATTTTACTTTTAATGCATTGAATAGCATCAGAGCGCTGGTATACGAAGATCCGGCCAAGGCTCAGGTAGGTATTACGCAGTTATCCAATATTTTACGAAACTCTCTTTTGGCAGATAGACGAAAAACGGTTGATCTGCAAGAGGAATTGAAAACGGTGGTTGACTATCTCGAATTGGAAAAGGTGAGATATGAAGACCGTCTTAAGTACACAATCACAACCGCGCCGCAATCAATATATTGGCAAGTCCCTCCGATGATGCTGCAGACTTTAGTCGAAAATGGAATAAAACATGGTGTGAGTAAAGAAGTTGCTGGAGGATTTATCGAAGTCACATCGGATATTGTTGAACAGGATTTATTAGTTAAAATCAGAAATTCGGGAAACCTTCTTACAACAGATTCGGGTGGGGTTGGACTAAAAAATACTGCAGAAAGACTTTCTATATTATATGGTAAAGAAGCATCTTTTAAGGTATATCAGGAAGAGAAGAACATAGTATGTGCCGAAGTGAAAATTCCTATGCTTTCCGACGGGATTATGGGTGGAACGCCCAGGAACGACGGGAGTGAAATTTGAAAGTTTGAATTCGAAGCCATATTTGTAAATTGCGAAAGCTATTAGTTTCGATAATACAAGGCCATTGTTCTTGAAATGGCGCTAAAATTGAAACGCGCTATTTGATATTTCTTTAAGAAATAACGAATCAAATCTAATTCCATATAACTAAAAGCTACAACCTAAAAGCTAAACACTACTTACCTTTTGCCATGAGAACACTGATTGTTGACGATGAGCGTCTTGCACGTAATGAACTGAAAAGACTTCTTGAGCCATACACAAAAATTGAGATAGTGGGCGAGGCGGCCAACGCGGACGAAGCATTGGGTTTGATTGACAGTTTGCAACCCGAATTGTTGTTTCTGGATATTCAAATGCCGGGGAAAAATGGTTTTGAATTGCTGTCTTCTATTGAAGGCAAAAGTCCTGAGGTGATATTTACCACTGCATATGATGAATATGCTATTA
The DNA here is from genome assembly GCF_056895215.1 of Dyadobacter sp. HNCC25DJ184. NCBI lineage: Bacteria > Pseudomonadati > Bacteroidota > Cytophagia > Cytophagales > Spirosomataceae > Dyadobacter > Dyadobacter sp. HNCC25DJ184. Next base: position 195,764 of record NZ_JBXHAQ010000008.1, read on the forward strand.
AAGCATTTGAATACAATGCGCTTGACTACCTGCTGAAGCCGATCGATGAAAACCGGTTGAAAGATGCGATTAATAGGATCGAGGAAAACCAGTCGCATGCCGAAGCACCGGTGTCAGAAAATGATCGTGCTGAGAAGATACTAGGTGAAAATGACCAGGTTTTTGTTAAAGACGGCGAAAAATGCTGGTTCGTTAAACTCGGAAAGATCAGGTTGTTTGAATCGATGGGCAATTATGTGAGGTTGCATTTTGATGATCAGAAGCCGCTTGTACTCAAATCATTGAATAATCTTGAGGAAAGACTGGATCAGAATTCTTACTTTCGTGCCAATCGCAAGCATATTATCAATCTCCAGTGGATTGACAAGATCGAACCTTGGTTTAGCGGTGGGTTGCTGGTAACACTGCACGGTGGTGATAAGATTGAAATATCGCGCAGACAGGCGATCCGTTTTAAAGAGTTAATGAGTTTGTGAGAAATAAATGGAAGGTGAGATTTGGAAAACGTTATGAATAAATGGCTGGTGATCGTTTTTGTGTTGTTTCTGGCCGCGTGCGGGAAACAGGAGGAGCAGCAAAGCGAACACACTAATAAAAAGGTTCAAGGCCTGAGCGATGGCAAGATTATAAGCGAATCGTTTGGAAATTGTGATACAATTACCACTTCCGGCGCGCGCATCGGTATCAAAATATGGGAATCTGTCGATAGTTCTTCCGTAGCACGTTCAATCAACGAAGTTATCAGAAGCAAAGTCATCGATCGAATCAATTCTCATGCGGATTCCGCTAGCCTGGATTCAGTTCCCAACGTACGGAAAAAGGCAAGTGTCGCTTACGAGGTTTTTGCGACCAATTACAGAAATTTTAAGGCTGATTTCCCGGACGCTCCGGGCTGTTGGGAGATCGATATTGCGGGCGATACGGTTATGGTAACTCCGAAGTTATTAATGTATCAAATTGATCATTATGCTTTTACGGGTGGCGCTCATCCTAATTCTTTCCGATCTGAGCATATTTTTGACGCTGCTTCCGGAAAGGAGTTAAGCCCATATACATTTGTCACCGATACGTCTGCTTTGCTGAAAATTGTTGAAAGGCAATTCCGAAAAACGGAAAAACTCTCAGACACGGCTGATTTAGAGGAGGCAGGATATTTTTTACAAGATCACCAGTTCTTCCTGCCAGCCAATTTTACGTTTGATCGCAAAGGGGTCGTATTTTATTACAACGCCTATGAAATTGCGGCATACGTTCGTGGAGTGATCGAATTTGTGATTCCCTACGATCAGCTGGAAGGGATTGTGAACAAGGAACAGATATTCTGACGGTGAGTATGTGTAGTCAGAAAATGGTCGTGCGTAGCGGAAGTTAAGAGGTATATGGTTGGAATATTTTCAGTTTAAAGCTCACCGCTTTCTGTGAAGCTGTAATATCCCTGATCAGCGAAGATGATATGATCCAAAACAGGGATATCCATAATCTGTCCGCTTGCAACAAGCTGTTCGGTTAGCTTAATATCTGCTCCACTAGGCTTTAACTGACCGGATGGGTGATTGTGAACCAATATGATTGAGCTTGCCAGATTTTCAACAGCCATTTTGAAAATCATCCTCGTATCCACGACAGTTCCGCTGATTCCACCGGCACTGATCTGGGCTATTTTGATCGCTTCATTGGCGCGATTCAGCAGAATAATCCAAAATTCTTCGTGTGCCTTGTCGAGCAGATATGGTTTCATTTCATCATATACATACCGCGCCTCTGTCAATTTCCGTTTTTTCTCTTCCGCATGATCCTTTCTGCGGCGTCCAAGTTCAAGTGCGGCAATAATCGTGATCGCTCTTGCTTCGCCAATACCACGATTGACCATGAGGTCTTTAACCGAAAGTTTGGCTAGGTTGTTTATATTATTATTCACGGATTGCATCACTGCCTTTCCTACATCCACGGCTGTCATTTCCGCAGTACCGCTACCTATTAATATGGCTAGCAATTCAGCATCAGTCAGTGCAGAGCGACCTCGTTGAAGCAGTTTTTCTCGCGGACGGTCCTCCTCCGCCCAACTCAGGATCTTTCTGGTATTGTTGTAATTTCCGTCCACTGCTGCTGGATTATGATTAAGCTTTCTGACGGACGTATATGGATAAAGTAATGATTCAGAATGCTTCCTGATTTCAGAACGACTATCTCCCTAATTCGGTTAACGCGGCCTGCGCCTTATTGTCAACGCTGTTTTTGTACTCGTGATTTTTGAAAGAAATGGCTTTGTTGAAATAGTAGGCGGCTTTGTCTTTATTATTTTGGTCCATATATATATACCCGCATTGCAAAGCGGCCGAGGCTGCAAAGCCAGCAGAAGTGCCATCAGCCAAAGCCAGGGTACGATTGTAAAATGGAATTGCCTGAACCGTTCTGCCTTTTTTCTGGAGAATCCTCCCTTTTCGATAATTCAATTCCGTTTTTTCTGAAATACTTTGAAAATCGGGCTCGCTATATTTTGAAATATATTCCCAAGCTTGGTCTAAATATCCGCCATCCGTAGTATATCTTGCCTTGAACAAAACTTTTTGAGAGGAAGTTATCTTTCCTTTTTTGTAATCGTCTGCCATACGCTGCGCAAATTGATCGGCCTCTAATACAGTTGCTCCTTTCTTCCCTATCTGAGAAATAAAAGTTGCCGCTTGGGCATCCTGGTTATCAAGCCAATTACACATGAAGAGTTTCAAATTGGCGTCTTTGATATAATTGAAACCCTTGTACTGATTAAGGAACAGCTTATATGACTTTTCCGCCAACTCATATTGCCCCTTTTGCAGCAATATTTCTCCTCTGAGGTATTCCAAAAAAGGAAAAGGGATATAAGCAGGACCTCGCGGAGCGTCGTTCAGATAAGTCAGAGCCTCTTCACTTTTGCCTTCCTTCATCAACGTCGTAACAGCAAAAAAATGAAATAGCAGATTGTCGGGTTGGTCCTTTGTTATTTCTATCAAGCGATTCAGTAAAGGAGGCGTTATCTTTAATGTGTAGGCATGAATGAGGATGTTGATCAGCTCGGCTTCCTGGCGAAAGACCGGCTCCTTTTGAATGACTGTATTGATTTCCGAAAGTCCAAGAGAAACGCTTCCTTTTAATCCCAGTATTTTACTAACCCATTGATACTGATCGGGAACCGAACCTATCATGATGTGGAGCAGGCCCAGGGTTTTATATGTTGGGTAGAAATTGGGAAACTTCTTTTTGTTCTCCTCGAGAAGTCGATAGGCTTTAATCACTTCCCAGGCACCACCGACCTGGCTCCCGAATTTGATTTTTGCGAAAGCCCAGTGTACCCTGATCTCTGCTAACAAAAATCTTTTATATGGTGATGAATCTGGTAAATCTGAAATCAGGTCCAGCCTTTCGTCTTCCTTTTTAATTAAAATTTGAAACGCCTGCTTATCCTCCGATATCATCAGATAATGCAGATCGGCATAGTTATCCATATATGCGATGACTGCATTGTTTTTATTTTTAACTCTTGCCTCGTCAATTAGTTGTCTGGCTGGCTCAATACGCAGTTTTTGAATTTCGAAATATGCCCGTTGCAGGGTAGGCGAGAAGTCAACTCCGTTAGAAGTATCGTCTGCCTTCAAAATATGAGAGGCCAAAAGGAATGTTAGTAAAAGGAACGAATACGCGGCGCTCGCAACTCCTTTTATACAGTTTTTTTGAAAGTGCATGTTTTGTTTAAACATGTACATATGGGTAGAATGTCTAATAAAAAAGGTTGCCTGGATAGACAACCTTTTTTGTACTTTATCAATATCGATTCAACTATCTGCGTTGGTGAACTGGTTCCACGCTTTCAACATCGGCGAAGATTCTTCCGCAGTGTTCGCAAACAATTAGTTTCTTTCTTTCACGGATATCTGCCTGCCGCTGAGGAGGAACGATGCTAAAGCATCCACCACAAGCTCCACGGGATACATTCACAACCGCCAGTCCGTTCATGGAATTGTCACGGATTTTTTGATATGACTTCAAAAGACGCTCTTCAATTTTCTTGATATGCTTTTCTCTTTCCGCCAGCAAACTTTGTTCATCCGCTTCGCTTTCGCTGGTGATAACCAACAATTCACCTTTTTTTGCTTTTAGATCTTCATTACGATCATTCAACACTGCCTCAGCACGATTTGCATCTTCTTCGATCAATCTGATGCGCGCACGTGCTTCGTTGATTTTCTTATCAGCCAATTGCATATCCAGTTCTTGCAATTCGATTTCTTTCGTAATCGCGTCGTATTCACGGTTGTTACGAACATTCATCTGCTGATCTTTGTATTTTTTGATCAGTTTCTCGCCATCTTTTTGAGAGCTTTTGAAGTTGTCCACCTCAGAATTAAGATTGCTGATCTCACTTTTAAATTTGCTCAACCGAGTTTCAATTCCGGCTATCTCATCTTCCAAATCTCTAACTTCTTCTGGAAGATCACCCCGGGTCTTACGAATTTCGTCTAGGCTTGAATCAATTTCCTGCAGTTTCAGGAGAGCGTCTAATTTTTGAGCTATTGTGTTTTCCATGTATGTCTTTTATGGACTTTGTTTCAATGCGATTGATGAAAGCTTATCAGCTATTTGAAATGGTGTATATCAGAGGTTAACAAAATCTCATGAATAATAACTCACGGGGTTAGTGTTGACGTCTGACAAACAGAGTGCAAAATTACTAAATTTTCCTGATAAATAGTCATATAGTAAATCTTTCGTAAACACTTCACTTTCATAATGACCAATATCGCAAATCATGAGGTGATTTTCAGCGTCAAAAAATTCATGATACTTATAATCGGCCGTAACGAAGACATCAGCCTGCTGCTTAACGGCATTGCCAAGTAAGAAACTTCCGGCCCCTCCACAAACGGCTATTTTACGGATCGTTTTGTCCAGTATGGCTGTATGGCGAATCACGGAAAGCTGCATTCTGGTTTTCAAGTACGCCAGGAATTCGCTGCCCGAAAATGGCTGTTCAAGCTCTCCGATCATTCCTGCGCCTACATCCTGATTTTCATTTTCCAATGCCTGGCAATAATAGGCAACCTCTTCATAGGGGTGGCTGCTCCGCAAAGCTCCCAGAATTTTATGTTCAAGATATGATGGCAAAATAACCTCAATCCTGGATTCTTCAACTTCTTCCAAAATTCCGCGTGTACCGATCACAGGCGTTGCTTTTTCGTTTGGAAGAAATGAACCAATACCTGCATTGGTAAAACTACATTCACTATAATTACCAACCTTACCAGCACCCGCCGCGAAGAGGGCATTCAAAACCTGATCACGATTTTCGCGGGGGACAAAAGTGGTAAGTTTAAGTAAAATGTTCTTCTTCGGCGCCAGAATACGGGTATTTTTCAAGCCAAGTTTCTCAGCAATCTTGTAGTTGACTCCATTTTGAACATGATCAAGATTGGTGTGGATGGCGTAGATGGCGATATCGTTTTTGATGGCCATCAGAACAGTCCGTTCCACATAATTGCGACCCGTTAAGCCTTTCAAGCCCTTGAATACGATCGGATGGTGGGCGACAATCAAATTGCAGTTTCGTCGAATCGCCTCTTCAACAACCGTCTCTGTGCAATCGAGCGAAATTAGCACACCGGATACTTCACAATTACTATCACCAACGATCAATCCCGAATTATCATATCCTTCCTGATAAGAAGGCGGTGCCAGCAATTCTAGTGCGTCGAGAATATCTTTAATTTTTTTTTGCATCCGGTAAAATTGCAACTAATTCAAAATCATCTGTTTCTCTCACCCTGAGAAGAACCGCTGCAAAATAAACAAAGATTCTCGCTCAAAAGTAGTTGCATGTAAAAAAATAAGTCTTACTTTTGCCCCACGTTTCAACGGAAACGAAATCTGGTTTGGTAGTTCAGTTGGTTAGAATACATGCCTGTCACGCATGGGGTCGCGGGTTCGAGTCCCGTCCAGACCGCCAGATACTTTGAGAATGACCGAAATTCACTGGGAGCCACATAGTCAACTATGTGGTTTTCTTGTTTTTACGCTCATCCATTCACGTGTTTTTTTCAGGTTACGGCATCGGTTACGGCACTTTTTCCCGGGTTACGGCAAAAGGTAAAGACTTTTTCCACCTCTACAGAAAATCGTGATTCACCAATTAACGTCTATGAAAATCTTATTCTGGTTTCGTAAGTCAGAAGCAAAGAATCAAATTAAAGAAGATGATCCTCTGGGGACCATCCAATGCCGCATTACTATTGATCAGGAATACATCGAAATCGGTGCGACAAAAGCGACTTGTAAGAAAAGCGCATGGAATGCTGCAAGCCAGGTGATCCTGGGATCCACCACACGTGTAGTAAAAGCAAACAAAATCCTGAACGAAACATCCGTGAACTTGTCACGGCTTTTTGATGTACTGTGCAGTCGCTATGAACATGTATCTCCGGCGATGGTGAAGGAGTATTACCTTGATAGAAAGAAGTTTATCTATTCAACCGATGAGATATTCAGCGCTTTTATGCTGCACCGTGCTAAAATGGTAATTCAGAAAACACTCGAGCCGGCTACTTATTCGATCAACGAAAATTATCTACGCCACATTAAGGACTACTTGGCCAGTATCGGGGTCGACCGGCCAATTGAATTGAAAGAAACCTTCTTTTCTGACCTGTTTGATTTCATGGCAGATACTGAGCGATCCGGTCAGCGGTTTGCTCGGAAGGTTTGTTCTTTTGCCAAACGTATATTAAAATGGGGGATAGGTAAAAAAATGTCTCCGGCATTGGCCTGTCTAAAAGAAAATCTTCCAGGTAAATCGGATTCCGAGGACTACATCGATACAACACACCTCTCGATTTTTCAGCTGGATCGTTTACTTAAATATGACTTTGACAAGCTGGTTACAGAAGGCCTAATCACTCAGCTTTCTGCTGACGTGCTCAGCGAGGAGCGGCACGCATTTGTTTTCAACTGTTTCACCGGTATGCACCACGTTGATTATACTCGCAAGGAGTTTTACATTGAGGAATACCGGGGAAGTATTTTTTTAAAAGGTAAACGCAAAAAGTCAAAAAAGCCTTTTACAATAAAGCTACTCGAACCTGCAGTTAAGATCCTCAATATCTACGGAGGTGACCTGAAAAAACTACCGGTGAAAAGCAATCAAAAACGTAATGGTACTCTCAAACTGATTGCAATGTATTGCAAAATACCTTTGCTGCTCACAACCAAAGTAGCCCGAAAAACCTTCTGTGACCTTGCATTAAATGAAATGCTAATGTCAGCTGACGACGTAGCTGCATGCTTGGGCCTGACGTCCACCAGGTATTTAAAAAACTACGGTCGGATAAGAGAAAAGCGATTAATGAAAGTAATGAAAAGCTGGGGAACGTTGCTCAGCGCTTCTTGAACAAAAGATCGCCCCTGAGAGGGCGATCTTTTTATTTAGCTCAATTCAGAAGAGATCTTACAAAATCAACTAAATGAGTAGTTAAAGTTTTTACGGTGCTTATCTTGTAAAACACTGATACTAAAATGAGATATTTTTATCAATGGGCCATTATAGCTGTTATCTTTTCAGGATGCGTTAGGCAACCAAGACTACCTGAAAATAGTGTCTTTAATGTGACTAGTGTTCTTAATGACACAGTCTGGTATGGCACCGGGAAAGTGTTACGCCTAAAAAAACGTGAGCAAAACCCAAATGATGTTCGAGAATTCAATTTGCTTGTCTACACCGACATCGATGTTCCCGGACTGGGCGACGAACCTAATCCAAATACTGAAAATGGTTGTCTGGACTTCGAATGTACGAGAACCCAAGCACTAGCTATCTTTAATATACCCCTAAGAAAAGGACGCTCCAAAATCTCAAAGCTCGATAAGCGCCGCCATTTTGACAATGAATATGCCAGTCTTTCGTACATAGGTAATTCTGGAGGTCTTCTGAACGAGTATGTATATAGCGGGTTAAAACCTGGCTGGATTAAGGTAACAAAGTTCGATAAGGCATCCGGTATAGTGGAAGGCAGGTTCGCAATTTCTTTTAGCCAGAATATGAAGAGAGATGTGCTGCCCCTGAGAAATCATATGGGGAAGACGGCTCGTTTTACGGACGGTCTTTTTCGAATCAAAATCACAGATGTTGTGTTAAAATAGTCAAATCCTTGAATAATAGGCATCTGGCGAAAGGCCAACTTCGCTCTAAAGCCGATTACAATGCATACAGAAACACCTTTGTAATCTACGGTTCATGTCGTTGGTCTTATTGAATGATAGGAAGTTATGTGAGAAATTCTCATTATTTTTAATCATAAATATGAGAGTTATGTGCTACTACATTACAACGGATTCGAAGCAATTGGCAATGTTCGGTCTTCCAGAGACGAATATGCATCGCGTGTCCAGAAAATACATTTATAATGGTTTCGAAAAACCCTTTATTCCGACTAGGGGGATTGAGAATCCGGGTGTCATTGATTCCTTTCAATGGGGTCTGATTCCCGGCTGGGTGGATGAGCCGGAAAAATGGAGGGCAAATACGCTAAACGCAAAAGCACATGAATTATGGGACAAGCCTTCCTATAGAGCCTATTGGGGCAATCGGTGCGTTGTATATGCGACCGGATTTTTTGAACCTCATTACGAGAATCTTTCTGACCCTAGCAATAAAAACCAAAGCTGGTATATCAAGCGTCGAGACGGAGAGATGATCATGCTCGGGGGGATTTATAACAATTATCGAGGCGTTAATACTGTTTCCATCATAACTGTAGATGCCAGTCCGTTACTTGCCTGGGTGCATAACGACGGCGAACGGGCTCCTTTTATACTGGAAGAAGAAACTTTGGACGACTGGTTTGATCCGAAATTGACCAAGGATGACATGCTGGGAATAATGGCACCTTATGACTATGACTACAAGCTTCTGGCATATAGAGTGAAGGACGGCGTATTCAGCACCAAGGTTAATTCAAACGTTCCGGAGGTAGCGGTACCAATCGGAGCTTCCACAGACGACGATCTCAAGGATGAAAATGGCCAACTAAATCTGTTATGATTATTTTTCCGGGCTTCTGCTCCCGTCAGGATGTTCGATCATTATCCCTTCCGGTGTCCATACTCTGAAGGGTCCACTATCATCGACGGAATGCTCAAGAACTGGCTCAATACCTACTGATATCAAAAACATTGTGGCCGCGTGGAAGGTATCATCGATATGCGGGTGGGTCAGATCGTGCTGTTTCATAACTGAGTCAATCGCCAGTTCGAAATATTTTTTGTTGCGCACGACTAGGTCACGGGCGGTCATTCCTTTTTCATACAAGATCTTGTCGCGAATCATCTGGATGCGACTGTGTATGGCATGGGCGTAAAGCGTATACTTCTTTTTCATGAAGGTTTAAAATATTAATAATCAATGCGTTTAAGTCAAATTGGCTAGCATTTTACGATAGTAAAAAATTCGGCCTTTCCTGAGCTGACGTAATTGTAGAGGGCACAAGCTTCCTTAAAATTGAGCTTCGTTTTATTGAGGTTATTTCCGGGCTCCTGTGTCACATCCACCCAGCCGGACTCGGTGAACTTCTGCACTTTGTAACGATCTGTTTCGTTCCGTGGTTTAGACTGTTGGCTGCATAGAAACAGCTCCATACCATCCATTCTGTCACGATCAGAGAGTTTAATATTGAAGTCTCTTTCAATCGATTCGCTCACCTTCCTGATTAACCAACTGTTATCAAAACAAATGTTTTGACTTTTTGGCGTCTGCTCCCACATTTTCTCACTAATCTTGACAACGATATCTGCTCGGATCATCTCCAATCGGGAATGTATGAGATGGGCATTAATGGAGTATTTTTTCTTGTTATTCACAGCAACAATTTTATGTTGCTTAAAGTATAACGTCGCATTCAAACTCTCAATACTTGTTGCTATTTTATTTTGAAAATATTCCAATGGGATGGAGTAGTCCATTAATTTGATCAAGGAAAACCAGGGACGTTATGCGTCGCATTACTTCTACTGTCGTTTCGCCAAAGACGGTCTGGCGGGATGATATTAAGGACGGAGCCAAGAATGTGAAGGACCTCCTTGGAAAACAGAGGGGTGAGATTTTAGAATAATTGAGGACGCAGTTCCGTCGGGGGATTGTGTGGCGACGGGTAAACAGCAAGAATTTTAAAAAATTGACTCCGATCCTTTCTTATTTGAAAGGATATACTGTTTTTTTAACAGAATTTCAGGAAACCCTACCTTTGTAATTTGAGTTTCGCATTGCCATCCACTTGATACTCTTTCCATGGAAAGAGTTTGAGTAAAGGCTCCGTTTCTAGCAGTGATATTGAATGTGAAGTTTTTTTTGCCACTACTAAAATCAGTGCTGAGTTTATTGCGATCCAAACGATTTACATTTGGATTGAGATTCCCAACTTCTATATTTACAATATTGTCTAATAAAGTATTAGCCGTAAAAGTGCCGCCGCCGTTGGTTTTAAAAGGTGGTTGATCAAGATCAACCATTGCAACATTTATTTCGTAGAGCGGATATTTGCCATGATTATCAAAACCAATGTTTGCCAACTTGTCAGTTTGCGGAAAAATAACTAACTCAACAAAACCATTTCCGCCTGTTGTCATATTTAGGGCCTCTTCCTGTTTCTTAACAGTCTCTTTCGATGTTTCGAGCGTCTCCTCAAGTGAAATCAATTGCATTCGTTGACTGTTCTGAATATCCTGAGTGCCAATAATCACATCCTGAAGCTTCCCAACTAAGTCTTCGTATTGTTGTATCCTGGCATCCTCTGCAATCTTGGCTTTGGCCGCATCTGTTTCTGCTTTTTTTACAGCCAAATACTGGGTAAACGCAACGCCTACGAATGATATTAGGGCTAAGAAGGTCAAAATAGCTGCACCAAAAGCTGTATAGTTCACCATTTTCTTTTTGGTAGATTCATTGGTCATGGAACACGCGAGATTCGTTGTTCCAAAAATACATTAATTCTCGATTTTTTTTCTTTGCAGTTCTGCCTTCAAATACGGGAGCTTGAAAAAGTTATTGAGCCCAATTGTGGCTGCGTATTTGAAACATATACTAAACTGAATGTACGGTTGTTATAAAAACTAGTTAGAAAAGGATCTGAGGCCATTCAATACAAGCACGCTTAGCATTAGGTCAAAAAGTCTGATGTTTAATTGCAAGATAGCCTGTTAGTCCTATCGCTGTATATTTCCAAAAATTCGCCCAAAAAAGTTTCTGTTTCAACAGCTTTATCGTCGCAGCATCTGCGTTGTTTTTATCTTTTGCTATACCCAGCTCAACAGCCGTTTTAAGCTGCTCACCGGTTTTTCGTGAAAGTGCATCGGAAGCCTGTTTGTATTGCTCAAGATACGCCTGGGCGTCAATCTTCGCCTTCAGACTGAGCCGCGCTCCCTGCTCATTTAACAAATAATAACCGCGGGGCAGGATCTGCTGAATACTATCGAAGGTTGTTCGCTGGAGCGTGTCCGGGGAAGTTATAGACACTGTCAAGGAGGCTTTGCAGGTCTGACACTGGAGCAATGTCAACGCGCCGACTAGCAGCATTACGGCCGTTTTCGATAGAATCCAGGGCTTTACTTGTAGCGATATCATAAGCGGTGATAATTGTGGGTGGTGGGGATAAATTCTCAAACTTCTGATTGACTTCCTGCTCAATAGATCGGACCTGCCGGCATGTCTGGACTGCGGACGCAATAAAGAATATCAGTAATAGTCCGGCGGGAATACTCGCGATAGCGAAGGCACTTTTAGAAGGTAGTTTCATGGCGTAAAAAAGTGTATGACCAGGGCGGTCCCCAAAAAGGTGCTGTAAAAAAAGGATATAAGCCAGGCTACTGAGCAGAGCCATTAATAATGGCCGCTTTTGTTTTAAGCATAGCCCGGCGGTTGTGAATGATTGAATCATATTCAATAATGAGCTGATCAAGTGAACGGACTGCGTTTTGAAGCTGCTTTTTTGCCTCCCGTGGATCTTCTGACAAAAACCTGTAATTGCACCGATCAATGACTTTCGTAACATAGACGGTATCGGCAATCTCATCAAAACCGGTCTCTGACCGGGGCGCTGTGCAGCTGATCAGTGTCAGGATACCGGCTAGGAATCCAGTACCCGGATAACCCATGTGACCTGGCGTTTTAATCGGTCCTTTACCCAGACCCCTTGTTTATTAACGTCGGCTCCCTTTGGCGCTCCGGTGTTCCCTCCGATGACGGTTACATATGGAAAGCCGGGGTTTGGGTGCCAATTGGCGATAATTTCAACATGATCAATGCCGGTGGACCGGCCGGAAAAGTTATAGCCGGCCACGTCCCCGGGAGCAGCAATTGTCCCGGGCCTGGCGCGGGTGACCCTTTCGCGGATCCGGAGCCAGCTCACGGTCTGCGCTGGTGATTTGATGGGGTTAGATATCCCGCAACGTTTGAGCATGGCGGCTACAAAAGCACCACAATACGCCCGGCCATTCCATGCAATTTTGCGGACATTCATTCCGATCGCATCGAAATAGCCAATGATGGCCGGGTGATCATTTTTGTTGGTGGCTTCACGGACGTAGGTTGCCTCATAGCGGGCAGTTTCAAGAAAACACTTCCTCTTTTCCTGAATTGTGTCCGTGACACCTAGCCGAATATTACCTGCATCAGCTCTACAAAAGCCCATACAGGAAGCCCAAAAGAGAAGGCAAAAAAGCCCACGCGTTGATAAGGTTCGCATTGCTGTAGATCGGTTATAAGTGAAAGATTGGTTGCTACTTTGTTATGCCAGTAGGCAAATACGGAAGGGAACAACAGCCAGATAAAGCCGATGGCGGTTAGAAACACAGCCGAGAATGGCAGGAAATTGGTGAGCACCCTAAGTCCTACTGAATTCATCATCCGGCGGGCGGAATCGTTCATGGGATCATCCTGGATAACGGCCGTTCCCATCAGCCAGAAAAGGATAAATGAAATCAGCGTCAGTGCTCCGATTGTCCACAGGGCCTTGGAGCTCGAAAGCCCAAATGTTTTTGTAGTCTCTGTTTTAGGATCCTCAATCACCCGAAAACCCAGCTCCTTTTCGACCTGTTCCAATTGCTTTGTCAAGTCCTTTCTACGTTTGACAAATTCCATCGCCGCATCCGGAGTAAGTTTACCGGCCAGGGTATTGGCTTCACTGATATCAGAGAGCTCCTCCTGGATCTTTGAGCGTAACTTGAATTTTTCTTCCCGGGCCTGAGCAAGCTCGAGTGCATTTTTCTTGCGGGTTTCTTCCCGGAGCTGATCAGATTTTTCTTTGAGCTGCGAAATTTGGTTGTCGAGCTGCTCAATCTGCTGCGCGTTTTCGTCCTTTACGTGGACACTTTTAAAAATGGGTGGTGGTGGGGCAATTCGTTTTGTTTCCATGGCTAATAGATTCTTTTTGAGTTCACATTTAGCAAAGTTTACAAGAGCGGCTCTGCCGACACAGGACGTATTTATGCTTTCCATAGCTCGACGGTAGTCGCTTCATCGATGGGAAGGGATGGCGTAAGACTATCGACATAGTAGTCCACCCCGTTGATATGGACCTTATGTCGAAAGTTGAAACCAGCAAGATCTGCGGCATTGATCAGGATTGGTTTTGAAAGTCTGAAAGTGGATCCGCGCCAGGCTTCGAACCGGGTCCAAAAGCGGTCCCTGAGATTATTTTCGCCATGCCATGCAAGCCGGCAGCTGACGGCGGTATTGGTTGCCGTCGGGATATCATCTACCAGACCGTTCCAAAACAAAAGGCGGGGCGCAAACTTTTGATTGAGCTGGTTAAAACGGGGTGTGATCCCGGCTTGCAACGTTCGGGCAAGACCGGTGGTCTCATCGGTGATCAGAGAGGAGAACTTGCTTTTGATCGTGAAAAGGTCCCCGGAATTCGAAGACTGAAATTTCTGAAAATCCTCTGGAATAACCTTCATGAGCTCGTCTCCGGAGTCGAGCGCCCAATCCAGCTCCAGACGGGAGTTGAGCACCGGCGTTCGCTTGTGGACTGGACTGGCCTTTGAGGTCCAGTTGATCAGTGTGGGCCTGGCCATGATGTCTTCCGTAAAATCCATTCGCAGGATCCGCCGGCTTACGTCAAAGTCCAGATATAGGTTAAAGAGAGATCGGAGCTCCTTTAAAAGATCCGGAATAGTCAGCTCCGGAAGGTGATTAGCGTAGGTAAGCTCTGAGGCATCATCCAGGCTGAAAGTGTTGTAAATAATTAACCTGGCTAAATCCGGATGCGAGAAAAAATCACCGGTGAAAGTGAAGTCACAGAGCTCAGCAATCTTCGAAAGTACAAACCGTAAAAAGAGCATCGGTACGCGTGCGACCGTATTGAACTCAGCTTCAGCCGGATCATATTCGTTGACAATCCCGTTATAGCCTTCCTGGATATTGGTCCCGTAAAACGAAGGATTGACAATCGAGGGAAAGCAGTATTTGTCGTTAAGATGGTCGGCCGCTGCGGCCGGATCCGAGAGCGGCTCCGGAAGGGGCTCGGATCCTAGTGGAAGCAAATTCAAAAGCACCGATTGATAAGGACCAAAGATATCACCCAGGTTCTGGGTAAAGTAAATGGTGTAACTGGATTGGGTTGCCTCCCTGAGGGCGACAAAACCTTTTTCGATCAGCTGCCCGCCTGCATACTTTTCAGCCCTCAATACCTGGTTTTGGTACCCCATCTGAGGGTTTTCGTACCAGCCAAAAAACTTTTGATTGACAGGAACCACCGGCAAAGTAAAGTCAGTTGTTTTCATCCCCCGGATCTGGCCAAAGTCAAAAGCCGGGTTATATTTTTCGAGTTGAACGCGAAGGTCCGGTGCGGTCTGCACCGGATATCCTTCAATCCTTAATTGATACATTAGTGAAAAGATTACATGTTTGATCTGAGAGCGCTGCCGATGGCGCCGGCCACAGCTCCGCCAATTTCCCCGGCTCCGGGTGGGCTTGGTTTACCGGCAACCTGCTCGAGCAGCTGGATCATACGACCAGCACTGCTGGCCAGATCCTTCAAGGTGGCCGCCGATGCCCTGGTATTGCTTTCGGTGTCTTTGGCGATCTGAGTATTTTCTGCGATCGCCGCCTGGCCGTCGTCTCCGGAGTAGGCCTCGCCGGTGTAATCGGATCCGTCCCCGCCGTCCCAGCTTGCGCCGGCGGCAGCTGCTTCCTGTTCGGCTTCTGCCTGGGCTGCTTCGGCGTCGGCTTGTGCCTGAGCGGCTTCGGCTGCTGCAGCTGCTTTCTTTTTCTTGGATCCGAAAAGCATCATGGTTGGAGTGTAGTAATCCTGCCAGCCGACTTGTCCGATACCTCCATCCCGGTACTGGACTTTTGAGACCGGTGCCCCGTTTTTATGAAGACTGGAATGCATCAAACGATCGATGAGCTTTCCATTGTTTTTAACCGTGTTCCGGCTCAGGATCATGAAGGCTTCGCCGTCTTCGGCTTCACCGATTTCGAGCCCTGTTTTGCGGTCGATCATCGAAATTCCACTGTCACCGTAGCGGCTGCCGTGACGGCTTCCCTGCATAATGCCGGCATTTGTGAAATGGCTAGCGGATGTCCGGATCCCTTTTTCTGCTGTGAACTGCTGACGTCCGATCGCGGCAATCTGCAGACCGGTGGCCACAGCGGTCGCGGCTGCAAATACCAGGTTTAAAGGAAAGAATCCGGATGCAAGCGCTTTGATGAAAGCAAGAGCTCCGGAGATCAGCGCCTGAGCCTTTTGCAGCTTCTTATCACGCTCAAAAGCTTTTTTCTTTTCGGCCAGCTGTTTGTCGTCTGCTTCCTTGTTAATCTTTGCAATACCGTCCTCATAGTCTTCTTTGGAGATCAGACCTTTTTTGTATTTGGTCTCCCAGGATGCAAGCTCCTTGTTTCGCTCTTTATCGATCCGGGCCAGCTGAGATTCCAGAAACTTCTGATTAAGGTTTTGCAGCACATTGATACCCTGCATGGCCGCGTTTCCGATTTCCTGTGTTTTCTGACTGAACTGAGCGAGGCGCTCATTTTCATGCTGGGTTTCGGCAGCCTTGCGCTGCGAAAGTAGATTAGAGAAATAGCTGAAATCCCCATCCATCAAAGATTTTACCCCGCCAAAAAATTCGTTTGTTTTCGCCAGGCGGGCATCAGATTGCTGCTGGTGCAAAGCAGTTTGATCCTGCTGGTACTGGGTATCCAGGGCGAGTTTTTTGGCGTTGAATTCCTGGGTAGTGGAGCGCTCCAGTTCCAGATACCGGTTCTTAATCGAGGTCGTTTCCTGACCTGATTCTTCGGCCGTCCGGATATCATCCGCTTTACGCTTGGCCAGGTCAGCTACTTTCTGATTATAGAGGTCCTGCAGCTGGATGAGCTCAGCTGAGCGCTCCAGGTTGAGCCGATTAGTTTTGGCCTCAAAAATGGCTTTCTGGTTGTTACCAGCTGCGAGCAGCTCATAGTCATTAATGGCCCTGGCAGCATCAAAGGCAGCTGTTTTCTCAGCTGCTGTGAGCTCAGCCTGGCTAGCTGCCAGCTTAGCTGCGAGCTCCTTGTCTTTGGTCTCTTTTTCGGTCCGGTACTGGGTTTCGACAGCTGCTTTGTCGTTAACGAGCTTGCGGTGAAGAGCGTCAATGTATTTGACCTTGAGATCTTCATCCATTTTCTCCAGGGCAGTCTCATTGACCTTACTGACATATTCAAAATCGAGCTGAGCGAGCTTTCGCGCCTTTTCATCTTTGATGGCTTCGATGTCCATCTTTTCCAGCTCAGTGCGGGCTTTGGTCTCAGCTGCCAGCTTTGCGTCGGCTTCATCCTGAGCTGCTTTTTTAGCTGCAGCCAGCTCAGTGGCCCGGTGCGTTTTATTCTTACCTTCTTTGGATTTGTTGGTTTTCTCGTTCTCATCCAGCTCGGCTTTCCCGGATTCGGATCCGAAATTCTTGCCGGCCGTTTTCCCTGCGGTCAGTGCGTCAGTAGCTTTTTTGTCGAGCGTTTTTTTATGCTCAGCAACTACCTTCGGGGATTCTTCGCGGATCTTATCCGCATAACCTTTTGTAAAAGATGCAGCAATCTGTGTACCGGCATCGCCGATCGTCTTGGCGACTTTGGCGAAGTCCATATTTTTCAGCGCTCCCAAAACGTTGGATATAACAGTGCCTACCGTTTTGATCGATTCCCATAGTCCCGCGATGCCGGCGCGTAAGGTCTGCGAATGGTTGTAGAGATAAATAAAGCCGGCGCCCAGGGCCAGTGCTGCTGTTACCACCAGCCCGATCGGACTGAGCCGCATGGCTGTATTTTGCAGGTTTTGTGCTACCGTCACGGCATTGGTCCAGATGACGGCTCCTTTGTCGACAGCTGCTTTTTTCAAAGCGCCGGCGGTTGCCAGGAGCTGCTCCCGGTTAAAGGAAACTAACGCTGCAGCCAATAGGGCCAGGGAGACCTGGTTCTCTTTTAAGAATGCAGGAACGGCACGGATCGTATTAATAAAGGCGACACCACCGGCGATTACCTTGGTAACGACCGGCAGCAGACCGGTACCCATTTCAACTTTGAGCGCGTCGACTGATTTCTTAGCTTTTTCGAGCTCAGCAGCTGCATTTTTATTTTTGATATTAAACTCGTTGGTCAGAGAGGTCCCATCTTTCATGGCCTTTGATGCCAGCTCCTGTTTCTTTCGGACGTCATCTGTCTGCGTTGAAAGAAGCGACATCACCTTTGTGGCTTCCTGGGATTTTATTCCCAGATCTGCCAGGCTTTTGACCACCTGATCCGTCGGCATTCCTTTGAAGCTGGCCGCCAGCTGCAGGATCACCTCGTTAGGGTTGGTGTTGATCAGGTTTTTGAACTCGTCATCGGTTATCCCGATCTGAGTCGCGAAGGCTTCGGTATCTTTCGCAGCGCCGAGCAAAATATTGCTTAGTCCACCGGCGGATATCTCGGCCGAAAGTCCCAGTTCCTCGAATGCAGCACCGAGTCCCATGGTCTGGGAGATCTGTGGACTCAGGTCACCGAGCTGTCCCATCCGCATGGCAAAGTCAGCGATGACCGGACCCGTCGCGCTGCCGGCAGATCCGAGCTCATTGATCGCGGATCCGATCTGATTGATGGCTTCGCCGGCTTCGAGCTCTTTGGTTTCTTTAAAGAGTTTTGAAAGTGTTCCCATGGTGCCAGCCACTTCTTCGGCACCTCCTTTAAACTCATCGCCCAGGGCAACGACAGCTTTATCGGTTGAGATGACAAAACCATCCATTTCATCCGCTGCGACACCGATCTGGCCTCCGACTTTGGCGATCTCGAGGAGCGCTTCCTGAGCAGTACGGGTATCGACTTCTTTTAACCGGTCGTTAAGAGCCTGAACTTCGTCGGCAGTCATGCCGGTGGTTTTCTGGATATCGCCAAAAGCGTCGGTGACTTCGGCAGCCATCTCGACGGATTCAGTGCCAAACTGAATTACTTCCTGGATGACGTCAGTCAGGTTGACGGCCAGGAATGTGGCGGCAAAATCGTCTTTGAATTGTTTCCAGTAGCCGCCTTGCTTTTGAACGGCTCCACCGAGCTCGTCTATTTCCTCACGAACGTCGTGAAGCCTGGTGTTTACGTGCTGGATTTCGCCGAGCTTGTCGACCCATTCATCGGAGTCGACTTTGAGCTGTTTGAGCTCGGATTGCAGCAGCCGGCTATGAGCTGTGAGCTCGTTTAGTGAGGCATCATTAAGATCCAGGGCGCGGGTGTATTCCTTTACTTCTTCTTTGAGCTCCTTTTGCTCAGCCCTCAGGTCATGGTACTGTTTTTTTTGATCCTCACTCCATTCTTCGGAGTATTTGCCCATTGATTTGAGCTCCCGGTTAACCTCGCTGAGCTCGGTCTTGAGCACCTCCAGATTCCGGGAAGCGTCATCGGTTTCAATCTCGGTTTTTAACCGAACTATTTCATCATTCATAGCTGTAAAAACATTAAGTCACGATGCAAAGCTGCAGCGCGACTTAATGGATTGACAGGACGGGGTCTTGAGGATTGATAGGATCGTATATCAATTTCTAGTGAATTTTACCGTATAATAAGTTTGTAGTATATTTTTTACTCAATGTCATTATCGTAATGAAACTAATAGTGACTTTTGTTGTCAAACCCATGGTTTAATTTATAGAATTGTTTCACTAATTTTTTTATCATTATGAGGAAAAGTTTTAGAAATTTCGCAGTGTTTTCCCTTTTAATCGTTTTCCTAACTCAATGTCAAGCTCCAATCGAAAATAATTGGACGCCACCTATAACCGAAAAAACTCCTTTGAGAACGCTCCAAGAAAGAGCTATGATCGAAATTCTAACATTGGCTAAAAAAGATGATTTTCGAAAATTTATTTTAAAGGAGTGCTTAAAACAAAAGCATGGCGATTACAACGTATTCATCCAGGATATTATCAACTCATATAACGAGATTGATGGATATAAAGAATCAATGCAGAGACTGCAAACGATTGTTGATTTTATCAAACCGCTAGCTGACAATAGGGAGCCGTTGATTTTCTACCCAAGGGCTGAAACAATTGAAGACAAGATTGGGCAATCAGAATCTGCCGCGCGTATTTCTGAGGTCGAGTTACAGGAGCCACTCGGGGTGTTTCAAGTTCCAGACGATGTTAATTATTTGCGAATAAACCAAGAGCCTCCGATTGACCAACAAGATGCGTATAGAGTAAATAGTGGTAATGGTTGGGTCTGGGTACAGTATGTCACTGAGGACTATGCCTGGGAAAATGATGTGTGGGTGATTGGAAATGATGAAGGTGTTGAATTAAATGGCAATTTGAGAACAGACGGTGGTGCGGAATATGGTGGATTTATACAGATTACAAATCTAAATGCAGTAGAGCATTGGACTAGTGGTAAACTTGAACTTCATATTGTTGTTGCTAGCTCGAAAGGGGCTGAAGTGTCAAATAAAAAGTTTGATAAAGTTAAGAGGAAGCATTTTAGAGATAATCAATGGTATGATTATAATCATTTTTTAGGTTATTGGAACAAGGCAAACCTTGGAGACTATGAGATCGAAAACTGGATTGAAAGGGATGGTGGTGGCTCGTCATCGGCAAGTATTGCAATTCCATCAAGTAACGGCGGGCCTGGCTACACGTATACTTTTAATCTTGGGGATAGGGATGACAATTTAGGTAAAGCGATGGTTCAATTTACGGATCCGATATCCACGATTTATCCAATCAGTTATATGAACTTCAAGAGAAAATAATATTGTTACCTTTGGGGAAATGTACTCATGAAAATTATGAAAAGCATACTATTAATAATTGTTTTCTGTATATCATACCCGGTGACAGCTCAAACGGATTATGGTCCTCGTGTACTATCATTTAACGTTGGTAGTTCGAAAGCCGGATCAGGAGATATGTCTGGTATTCGTGTCGGTTTTGGGTACGAAAAGTTTTTCAAACGGCGATTGTCATGGTCATTAGATTTCACTACGACTATTAATAATTCTCAGGAAAAACGTATTTTGACGGACGAAGCTGGTAAGACTTACGACTTATCATCTAGATACACGACTGCGGGGATTCAACTAGGAGGCAAGGCGAGTTACTACATTTTTCGATCAAAGCAGTGGGCAGGTGGAATTAGACTTGGGACAGTATTGAGGCGCCAGTCAAGCTCGCTTCCGGATGCTGAAACAACGGTATTTCCGATACTTACTAATTATCCTGTACCGTTAACCTATGTTGAGAACAATTCCCCTCAAACAACTTACTCCGTAGGAGGTACGTTTGACCTATTCGCCAATTATACAATTAAACAAAAAATTTTGTTAGGGGTTGGAACCGCTGTCCAGCTCGATACAAAAGGAGATTCATTTTTTCCACAAGTATTTCTTTCTATTGGTCGTCGCTTTTAATTAGAGTTTGCGACTGTTCATCAATGAAATTTAGAAAACCGGTTTTTCAATTTAGAAAAGCCGGTTTTATTCTCCAACTCCTTTCAAATGTGAATAAATCAGCTCTGAGGTCCTCCAGCGCAGCTGGGCCTTTGCCCGGTTGATCATAACAGCCTTTTCGGTGTTGTACCAGGTTCCCCGATATCCACGCTTTACATTGACCTGACGTTTCATATTAAACGCTATACCGGCAGCGATCCTAGCCACAGCTGTGGAAACCGTCGGCGGCCGGACCGATGTTTTGTATCCGGGAACGTAAGAGAAAGCATTGATCCCGGTTTTTGATACAAAAAATTCCATGGCTTCTGTGGGGGGCTGGTGAGCTGAATAGCGCAACTGAGCCATATCCCGGAAACGACCATATTCGCGAAACTCGATCTCGGCCGACACTTTGCCGGCCGAGCGGATAATATGATACTGAAAATCTTCTTTTAAAGCATCGGTGAGCTCAATTCCGTAGTTAACGATCGCGCGTTTAAACTGCTCGATCACATCAGCAGTAACCTCACTGAGCACCTGATAGGAAAGTTCTTCAAATTCGATCTGATCCATGATTTACACGTTCTCGCAAAGGATTAAGATTTCGGTTTCACCTGGTTCAATCACCAAAACAAACGGCCAGTTAATCGCTCCGGTGAAGGTTGGACTGATCAGCGCGCGCGATGGGATCCGGAATCTGAAATTAGAAGCTTCGGCGACAGAGTTTTTAAGTGTCAGACGGTAGGAGCCTGGCGCCAGCGTAGTCGACTGCATTCCACCGGTGGCAGTATTGGGAATAATCTCACCATCCGGAGGGTGGCCTGGCCCGTATTCGATCAAAGTCATTTCATCGGTTTTAAAAAGACTTGCGACCGTCAAAGGTGCGTAGGTTACCGATAACTTAATGACTGCGGGCGCTGGGTTAACACAGGCCCCGAAACGGTTGGCGTTTTCCTGAGTGTCTGTCGCCGACCAGGCTGCGAGGGCTTTGGCGTCGGCATCTGCCTGGCTTTTGGAGCTTCCAAAAGTAGCCGCCGGCACAATGATACTCCAGCGCGTTCCGGCCAGATCGCCACTGCAGTTTTGACGTTTCAATGTTGAAAGCTTTGATATCTCAGCGCTTAAAAATGGGGTAGTGACGGCCGCGCAATCCTCACTGCTCCATTTTTCAATATATCCCTCGGTGCCGGGCGTATTGGGTTTTACAAAAGTGGGTGTTACATCCTGGTTGTCATCGACGTAGTAATTTATCAGCAGCTCATATCGCTTATATCCGGTGCGAAGGCCGGTTGACTCATCGAGCTCACAGCTGAGCCGGTCCCCACGCCAGGCTGTTTCCCTTGTCGGAACCAGTGGAGCGGTCGGCAGAAAGCTGGCATTGGTTACCGGGTTCGCATACAAAAAGGTGAACTGACGCGCTGGCAGGTCTTCCTGATCGTCGTGCTGGATAAAATCAGAACTGGAAAGGTAAAGCGCCTTGTGAGAATCGCTATCCACCAAAATGATCTCTTTGGAAAATAGCAGCTCTTCCAGATATTGCCTTTGCTGCTTGCTCATATAGCCGGTATTGATAGCCAGGCCCTTTTCTCCGATCACTTTTGAGACCACGATCTCGGCAAATGACGGATCACTGTCCAGGGCGGGATACCGCTGAGAGGAAGTTTTATAATAGCTTCCCTTCATCGAGCTGCTGCCGACACACCTGAGCGTGTCAAAACCGCCCAGGGAATTACTGAAAAGAATGTATCTGCAGTACGGCTGAAACGAGGAGTCGACATAGAACATCCTGGTTTCAGAGATCCGCAGGCTCGCCTCATTGGATAGCCATACCCGGTAGTGGGTAATTACCCGCTCATGAGCGGATATCTGCGGGATGGCAGGGATACCTACCGGAACACAGTAAACCGACATGGGTGTCACAGTGCTCAGGCTGCGGACCGTAACAAACTCGGATCCGCCGCCCTCAAAAAAGAGCTCAGCGCGGAGCTGAATTTTTGCGGGCGACGGGTTAAGGTTGTTTAAAAAGTATAGGTATTCGGGCTGATCCGGGAGAACGGATTTCCCATCAGGCTGCCAGGTCAAAAACTTGCCTGCTTTGCCGAGTTTGTCAGTAAAGATCAGATTTCCCCAGGCTTTGAACTGCGTTTCTGAAATGCCGGCCTTTATGGCATATCCCAAAACGCTTTCCTGGAATGAGATCAAAGTATCACCGTTAAAAACTGATTTCTCGGTGAAATAGGACCGGATCATATCCGGGCATAGCGTGATATCGGTTTGATTGAAGGCCGGCTGGGTGAGCTGCAGGAAAGAATTTAAAATATCCTGAATCTCGATATAAGCACCCACATAGCGCATGGCCTGACCGACCTGCTCAGGCGGGTATTCGCTCGCCTGAGCGGACGGATCCGTCAAAAGAATATAGTCCGTCGCGCGGAAATGCTCCTGGATATAAACGTCCATCAGGTAGCGCAGATCGGTGCGGTCTGGAAAGTCGATCACATCAGCGGCCGCGATATTTTCCAGCAGCCGGTTTTGAGCCAAAGAGACCGGTATATAACTGGCAATAGCAGGTAAATCCATCAGCAAAGAAGTTTATTAGCGTTGATAGCCATCCGGAATTCGAGCCGGTATCCGGCGTGGTTGTCGATCCATAGATCACTGACGGGCTCTTTTTTCATTCCGTTGATTG
The DNA here is from genome assembly GCF_056895215.1 of Dyadobacter sp. HNCC25DJ184. Classification (NCBI taxonomy): domain Bacteria; kingdom Pseudomonadati; phylum Bacteroidota; class Cytophagia; order Cytophagales; family Spirosomataceae; genus Dyadobacter; species Dyadobacter sp. HNCC25DJ184. Next base: position 219,389 of record NZ_JBXHAQ010000008.1, read on the forward strand.
TGGCCAGGATCAGACCATCGTTAACGTCGTGACGGATTTTCTTTTGAAGCCGGTAAAGGATGGCCAGCGCGTCTGATTGAGCCAAAATATACTGATCATGTTCGCTACCGTCGTAGTGATACAGAACAGAGAGACCGCACACAAACTCTTCATTTGTATTGGCCATTTCATTGTCCTGGGAAAGAATGGACGGCTGCTCGAGCCAGGCAAAAGGGTATCCAAAATCATCATGGCCACGGGCGAAAGCCAGCCCGCGTTCAATGCCGCCATACTGGAAATATTTCAGGTCCGGATCAGACTCGGCCCAGGTGCGGATATAGTCAATAAATGTGCGAAGGTCTAAAAGTTCAATCATTTTCTGCATCGTCTTGCGCCTTTGCCCTGGCGCGGTTAATAACCAGTTTGTGGCGGATGTACATAAATATGGTGTGAGCGTTGGTGGAGCAGACTTCGCTGAATGTTCCGTGTGTGCCGGTCTCGGCCACTTCTTCCAGTAGCGCAATTATGCCGTCACCGTTGGGGAAAAGCGTGGGAACATCGCTTTCATCTTCGCCGTAATTGTCTTTATAGCGCTGTGAGAACTGCTCCTGCATGAATTCGTAATATTGCAAAACAGCCATCACCCCGCCCTCAGGCAGACCACTAAAAGAGCGCTCGCCGGCAACGATCGAATTAAACTCCTCGCGTACATCTCCGTTCCAGTCTTTTGATCTTCTGAAATATTTCAGATCCGGGCGCTGCGGCCGGCATAAAGTGGCCACGATTTTGAGCACCGCATCTTTATCGGGGTTTTCTGCCCTGGTGAAAGCCAGGTAGTAAATACTGGAAAGTGCCATCTCGATACAGCTGGTGTCGGAAAAGTTCTCGGAAGGCAGATAGTATCTGACGCCCTCGTGCTCAAAGGATTCAAACGGTTTGGCTTTGATCCGTTCATTTCCGGCCCAAGAAATGAAGGGTTTGAGTTGATAAATTTGCTCACCAGTCAGCTGGTAAAAAAGCTCTTCCGGCAGCTCTGGCAGCATCACTTTCAAAAGTCCGACCCAATAGTTTGCGATCACTTTTTTGTCATCGGCCGCCTGCAGATATAGGGTAATGGTCAGACCGTTTGTGACCTGCTCAAAAGAGCACTCTGCCCAGCTTTGAGGGATCAAATATTCGATATCATTAATCCAGACTTTTTTCATAGTACGAAGGGAATGGCCGGATCACAGTTAAGGGGCGGCTGGTAAGTTTTGCGCTGGGTAGGTCGAAACAGATCCGAGCTGAAGTACTGACTGAAAATCTCGGCGCTGGCCTTTGCGTCCATCAGGCGCTTTAAACGGTTGGCGTATTCGGCAGCTTCTTTATCCGCATCGGAGCGGATGGCATTGAGCTTCGAATCAGATAGAAGATCTTCGTTTTTTACGCCATCTGTCTCTGAGATTAGACGGAAGTCGGCGGATAGATTCAGATAGGGGATACCCCTTTTGAATGCGTCATTGGCCAGCGCGGTGCGAAGCAGAGAAAGCGCCTCTATCTCCGGCGCTGACCAGGTTGCCGCGTTATCAGTCAGTTTGTTTTTCCAGTGCTGAAACTGCGCCTGGCCGATGAGCGGCTGAATAAAATCGGTTTCGGATTTTTTGACAAAACCACGCAGGGCCACATACAGCCGGCGGCTCTGACGGATCGCAGGGAAATACTCACTATACTCGGTCGCAGAAGACAAAAACAAGCTATGCGACATGGTATAGGCGATGCTGGCCGTCCAGGTTGAAAAGGCTTCTTTGTTTGTTTCCAGATACTGCAATGTAGCCTCCATATGCCGGTCTGCTTTATCGCGGGATTCGGCCATCTTACCCACGATTGCCCATTTCCCGGGAGCCTGAGTGTTAGGTGACGAAGCGACCACAATACCGGCATCACCTTTAATGAGCATCATCGAAAGAACAGATTCCAGTTCGGTATAATGGCCGATGGTGTTCCGGATCTTCGAAATCAAAGCCTTTTGCGCGTCGGTTCCGGAGACGACATCCGTGGCCGGATCAACCAGGGCGCTGAGCTCGTCATAAAAGTCCTGGCCGATGGCCTGGATGATGTAGGTGTTTTCGGCATCGCGCACGAACGGGCCCCACGTTTTCCAGTTCATTTCCTTTTGTATCCCGCCCAGGATTGATTTCAGTGTTTCGTTGGTGTTGATCAGCATCTTAGGAACCTGTTTGAGAGTTGTCGTTTGAATTAATACCTGCCTTTTTGGGTGTGACATCCGGTGTATAAACCTCGATATCCTCAAACCAGAATTTAATTTCCCGGTCCCAGCTGTTGATCTGCTGCTGGATCATCATCGGACGCAGTAGCAGCTGGCGGTCGGAGCTGGTGCGGAAGCCCTGTTGAAACCGGGCTGTGACCTCGATCTCTTTTCCGGAGCTGCCCAGCCCGTTACCAGTATCCACGCCGGCCAGTGAGGCCATGATCCCGTGTCCGGAAGCCTGAGCAGCTTTCGCGGTATTGTAAAGCTTCACATAGGCATCGTCGGTCATTTCGTTTTTCAGCGGAATGATCTCCACGCCTGGGAGGGCTTTCATTTCCGTCAGATCGTGTTTGTAGAAAGTCACGATCGCCCGGTCGGACTGGCCGGCCAAACTGTTTTTCATGCTTTCCAAAACCTGTTTTTGATAGGCATCGCGCTGTTCGTCGGTTTCCAGCCCTTCTTTATCAAAGTAATCATCCGGCATCCGGATCAGGTATTTGATGTTATATCCGTTCGTGAGTCCGGAGAGGTGATAATGCGGGATCTTGTTAGCGACTTCGGTCCAGCTCTTGGTTCCCCACCAGGCGGCAAAGGCATAAAAGGGCTGACCTGGTTGCCGGTGCTTTCCGTGATAAACGCTGACCGGGAAAGACGCCGGCGCAGAAGGATTGAAAACCGGTATTGGAGCGGATTCATCCTTTTTAAATCCCCGCTTTCCAAAAAGCGGATTCAAAAGAAAGGCCCGGGGAAAGCGCTCACCGCTCTGAGTGGCCCGGTAGCGGATATCAAAACAATCTTCCAGGCCCAGCGGCAAAGAGCGGCCGGATGAGTCGAGCGTGATCCGGCTGAATACGTTTCCCGAGTAACAGGCCTGCATCGCCGCATCGATCCAGTAGCCGCTCAGGTTCATTTCCCAGATGTGCTCAGCAATTTCGCCGTAGTTTTTGTGGGTGGTTGGCAGCGGTTCTTTGATATCGGTCAGCCCGTCTTTTTTAATGTATCCAAAGCCCATTCCTTTGCCGACAATAAAGTCCCGGCGCGTGTTCATCAGCTCCCACTTCACATCGTTATCCGTTGCGAGCTGGTGCATCAAATTGGGCTGATCATTGTTTTTGCCCCAGCGGACAAAATCCTTTTTGTCGGTGCTAGCGCCGGCCGGGCTGGTAGTCGAGTTGGCTTCGTCTTTCCAGCGGGGAGTAACTTCGACATAAGCAGCCGATTTGGAGGGCTCATCGCGGAGCAGGAAAAGATTATGATTGAGTTTGGTTACCATGGCTAGTAGTTATGAAATACGGTCATACCGTTGAATTCCTTAATGAGATCAATATAGATTTCGAACTTGTGCGAACTCGCGGGCTGGAACAGTTTGAGAAGGCCTGACCGGTTATAAATTTTATGCTCATTGAGCACGTTAGCTGAGCGGATCGCGACGCAGCCGGTCTTCACAGTGATATCACCGCCAACTTTTCTGGCTTTGATCGAAAACACCGCTCCGGGCTTGTTGATCTGGGCCAGAACTCCGCCTTGGCCGAGCAGTGGGATTGTCTTCTTCATGGGTTCAAAATTTCCAATTGGGCACAAAAAATTTCCGTTTTGCAAGAATAATGGTCCGTTTTGGCGGGTAACAGGACATATTTTAGTGGGTTTTGATAGTGTTTTTTAATCATATTTTTTTCAATGGCTTCATTATTAATGTTTTAATTCAAAAACTGGAAAAATAAAGGTGATTCTCACGCTCCAGGGTAACCCGCCCTTTGACGAGGGCGGCCCTTGCCGGATTTTTTTTCAGGAATATAGTCCCCGGATTTCCCCAAAGCCCAGTGCCTTTTTCAGAATGTGACAATCGTATTTCTTTGTGACATTTGGTTTACGATGAAGCGCTTGTACTTGCCCCATAGGATGTAGTCGAGTGCATCCGTACCGTCGGTTGCGTACTCCCTATTCTTGGCTTTGCTCTCACTTGACTTGTCCTTGCGGTATGAGCCGTCAGCCTTCACTGGGGTAGCCTGCTTAGCCAGGATGAGCACCTTGTTGTTGTCTTTATTGATCAGGATCCGGGGGGTGCGGGTAGACTGCTGCTCATAGAGCAGGTTGATCAGATTGTATTTGTGCTTATGCTTTGGGTTACGGCCTCCCGCTTCCAGGTACTTGCGCACGACCTTCCAGCCGTTCTCTTCCAGCACCTTCACATAGGTTTCAAAAAAGGGTTTATTATCACCATCATTTGAGGCCGAGCGGTTCTTTCCTGAGAGATCACCCCACACGTGGACCGCCTTACGCTTATGACTATGATAGCGGTCACTCCACGCCTGGGCCGATGCTTTGATCAGGTTCTTATCAGGCTCTAATACTGAGCTCTTTTCAAAGTGAGAGTGAAGGATCCTGCATTGCATACCCACTTCCTGAACAGTGACCGTCCAACAGATATCCGCGTTAAAATCCAGGGATATTTCAAGGTCTTTATCTTCCTGGTAATCGTTGGATTTATAGAGTACTAATCCCGTTTTATCATCATGCTCATAGCTATAAGCAGGCGTATAGGTATGCACCTGGGTATTGAATGCATAGTAGTAACAATTAGGCAGCTTTGAGATCCGGACGTTATCCACTTCGACAGAATACTGCAGATCAGTGAGCAGCTCCCTGAGCCCGTCTGCGAAATCGTCCGGAAGGACCGTAGCATTGTCCCGGTATGTGGATTCCATAAAAAGATGGCTCGGCGGGATTCTTTCCTTTTCTGATCCGCTCATTTTAGAGCGTTGATCCATCATTTTAAGGTACGCTTCCTCTGTCTTATAAATCCATTGACCGCGCTCAGTCCAGGCCGCAGATGAGAAATCGTAGAAAGATTTCCATTTCACTGACTGAGCAATTTTCCGGAATTTGTTCGCTCTCATGGTAGGCACAATGATCTCACCCATGAATTCCTCGGAGATCTGGGCGGATTCATCAGCGCGGACCGCGTCGGAGTTGATACCCCGGTGCGTCTGGGAATTGTCTTCGCTGGCAAAGTGAATACTAAAGCCGTTGATAAACTGCATCGTGTAGGCGATGGCTCTTTTCCCGACCTTTTCCCAGGGATCCTCCCAGTGAGTGGGAGCCTTGCTGCCGAGCACGTATACACCCTCAGGTGTGTCTTTGTTGTACTCTTTAAATCCGAAGGTTTCAAGGCCGGCTTTGATACCAGGTATCACGACCGCGTCGAGCTGTACATAGGTCTCACCGGCAAGTACCAGCTTGCCTTTGGGAAGCTCCCAAAAGCATTGATAAATATCGGTGGCCAGCGTCCGGGTCTTTCCGGATCCGCGTCCACCATGAAAGGTTTTCCGCTTTGCCCGGGAACGCAGAAACTTGCGCTGTTTGTCATTGGCCCAGACTTTGATTTGATCCGGGCTACTCATCGTCTTCGCGCTGTTGCTGTTTTAAAACATTGGCATCACCGGTAAGAATCACCATCTGTGGAGCGGTCCTAAAATCAGCAGGATTCCAGCCGGCGCCTTCCTGGTCATAGAGCCCTTCGAGCTTTTTGGCTTCCACCCAGCACTCTTTCGCCGTCTTGTAATCACGCTCGGCCCTTGCCAGATTGGAGAGCATTTCCAGATAAAGAATTGCCGCTTTTGTCTTACCTTTTTTGGAAACGGCATCACCATCACCAAAGAGGTAATAAGCTTCCCGAAGAATAATACGGGCCATTCCTTCTTTCAAAGCGAACTGTTTTTCGATGGCTGAGATGATCATCGAATCAGGCCGGCCCATCGATGCCTGGGCGAAAGCAAAGGAATATTTTTGATACATATCCCGCTGCTCGGCGGTCATGTAGGGGGAGTTAGGTAGATCGAAATCGGGTTCAAATAGCAGCTCGTCGTTTAAAAAAAGCAGGTATGCATCCATTTTATCAGGATCCACGCCAATCTTTTTAGAGACACGCTTAAGCCCCATCGTTTTTTTTGCCATGGCGTAAAAAAAGTTAAGTCACGATGCAAGCTGCAGCGGGACTATGGGCTTTGACAGGACGGGAACAATAATCACAGGTAGAAGAATATGAAGCCTGAATTTTTTGACTTTTTTACCTAGATTTGTGGTGCTTAGAATTAATAGGAGAAATCTTGTTAATCGAAGAAACCACGTTTGCAAGGCGTGGTTTTCTTTTTTTAAGGGCGCTTCAGCTTTTCCCTTCTCTAACATTACGGCAATATTCTACCGGAAGATTATATGCTCTTCATGTTTGTTTTCTTTGGAATCACCTTTACATCCTGTAACGATGAATTTTGGCTCAAAACATTATAAAATGGTTCAAATGAGTAGCTGACAAGCCTCTCGGATCCAAAATAGGTGTTAAAAAATTATGCAATTAGTCCTTTAGTTCATAGTTTTGTAACAAAAAAGATCTTACATGACAACTGTAAATGACATTATTGGCAATAACCTACGCCAATTTAGAGAGCGTTTAGGTTTAAGTCAGGCGGATTTAGCAAACTATCTGGACATCACCCATGCTTCCGTTAGTAACTATGAAAACGGGAAAAGGGTTATCCCAACTGATATTATCAATAAAGCTGCGAATCTATTCGGGATTGATAGCTACGATTTTTATGAAGAGAATTCCGCGCAGCAACAAAGTAATGTAGCGTTTGCATTCCGGGCGCATGAGTTAAATAAGGATGATCTTGATCAAATAGCAAGTTTCCGTACAGTGATTCGGAATTATCTTAATATGAAAAGGGTATTGAAAGATGGAGAAGAGACTGACCAGTAATATCCTCGAAAAAAAAGCATACGCGTTACGCACACAATTTGGTTTCAACAATACCCAACCCATTGACCTGAAACCATTATTGCGCTCTGCGGGCGTTCTTGCTCTTTTTCGCCCTCTATCAGATAAGTTTTCTGGAATGGCACTTAGGCTCGAACAAGACGGTGAAACCCACCGTTTTATGATGGTCAATTCTGATATGAGTTTGGGGCATCAAAGCTTCACAATTTGCCATGAGCTTTATCATTTATTCGTTCAAACGGATTTTCAAAGCATGGTTTGCACGGTAGGAGAGTTTAATCGAAAAAACCCAGAGGAATATAACGCAGATACCTTTGCTAGCTATTTCCTTCTTCCGACGGCCGCTGTGCGTGAATATGTACCCGACGACGAGCTAGCAAAGGGACATGTGACCCTGAACACGATCTTGAAAATTGAAAATATTTTTTCATGTTCACGTAGATTTTTATTGATTCGATTGAAGGAAATGAAGCTTATTTCCGACGGATTGATGGAAGACTACAAGCATTCTGTTAAAGCTAGTGCCCTTATACACGGTTACTCCCCTTATTTGTACGAAGCCAGTAAAAGTGATTCGGTTGTGGGTGACTATGGAAGCTTAGCCAATGAACTTTATGAAAAAGAAATAATTTCTGAAAGCCATTTTTATTCTCTCATGGGGGCTATAGGAGTTGATTTCGATACGATTGAACTGATCCCCGATGAACAAGGCCAGTAAGCTTATTTTAATTGATGCAGACGTTGTTTCACATTTCATCGTAGGGGGATATATCCATCTGCTACCCAGAATTTTTAAGCACAAGCTTGTGATTTTAAACAAAGTACTAGCCGAGCTGAATCGATTCAAGAACAAAAAGAAGGAGGTTGATAATCTGATTGATTTTGGCTTGATTGAAATGATTGATTTTCCGGAGGACAATTTATCAATTGTTAAGGAATATCAGCATCTCAAGAAGGTTATGTTTAAGGGAGAGGGAGAGAGTGCTTGTTTAGCGTATGTAAGATACACCGATAATATATTGGCAAGTAGTAACTTAAAAGATATAAAAAACTATTGCGAAATGCACAAAATAAATTACCTGACAACTATGGATTATTTGTGCGAGGCCCTGAAAACGGGGAAAATGAGTGTCGAAAACTGTAATGAATTCCTGGCGAGGTTGAAAGCTGCTAATCAGAAGTTACCGACGTATACAATGGAAAGTTACGAGTGCCGGCTTATTTCTATATAGAAAATACGCCTTATTAATAATTCGTCCTATGAAAGTCTACCGAAAAGACTTTGCTGGCCTAGAAAGGAATTTTCTGATAACCGATTAATAAAATCATTCATTAACAACTAAAAAGGAGAGTATGGCAATAAAACATGATGATTTGGAAATCAGCGACGCTAAACCATTTTTGACATGTAAATTAGGTCGAGAGAAATATGCGGAGATTTTGACAAATATCGTCGGGGTGCATTCTAGTGGCCTCGTGCTTGCGATTAACAATGAATGGGGTACGGGTAAAACCACATTTGTCAAAATGTGGAAACAGCACTTGATAAACAATGATTTTACGACATTGTATTTCAATGCTTGGGAAAATGATTATGAAAGTAATCCAATGGTTGCAATCATGTCGGAATTGAAAACCCTCAAGACAGGGGATAACGAAAAGACCTTCCAATCACTTTTGGAAAAAGGGGCAGTAATTACAAAACATGTTTTGCCGACAATTGCGAAGGCAGTTGCCAAGAAATATGTTGACATTGATCTGATTCAGAATGTGATAGCGGATTCCGCGGAAGCGGCTGGCGAGATCCTTAAGGAGGAGATCGATCAATATTCAAAACGTAAGAAAAGCCTGACGGAGTTCAGAGATGATTTGAAAGAGTATGTTGAAGTGGCAGGAGATGGAAAACCAGTTGTTTTCATTATCGATGAGCTGGACAGGTGCAGACCAAATTATTCTGTGGAAGTTTTGGAACAGGTTAAGCATTTTTTCGCAGTTAAAGGCATAGTTTTTGTGCTTGCAATCGATAAGATCCAGTTAGGACATGCGGTTAGAGGGGTCTACGGGAGTGAGCAACTAAACGCGGATGAGTATCTTAGACGATTTATTGATATCGAGTATTCCATACCTGCACCGGAACCCTCACAATTTACTAGATACCTATTCGACTACTTTGCCTTTGACGACTTTTTCAACAACAAAGGAAATGAGAACGAAAGAATCGCTGCGGCTGACAGAGAGAGTTTTCTTAAGCTTTCTGACGCATTATTTGAGTTGAAACAACTGACATTAAGACAGCAAGAGAAAATATTTGCCCATGCTCGTTTGGCTCTAAAAACGTTTACATATACTAACTATTTATTCGCAGACCTTTTTCTGTTTTTGATATACCTCCGTTCTAGTGAAACAGAATTATATAGAAGGATAGAAAGTAGGCGACTTTCGTTAGAAGATCTTAGTAATGAATTGTTAAGAGTTTTCACAACCGGAAAAAAGAACGTCAACCTTATTCATGAGTTGCTGTATGTAGAGGCCGAATTGATGATAATGTACAATACCTATAAAGTAGGTTCTTTTCAAAGTTTTCTGATTAACCCGCAGGACTTCGAAAAAACGGTACCTATGGTAAAGTCAAAATTCGACCAGTCTAATAATAACAGAGATTACGTAGACGTAATTAGAGACCTGCAACGGGATCCACGAAGGATTAGCGTACCTCTAGGTATAATATTGAAGCGAATCGAGCTTTTGGAACCTCTACGTACCTGAGCTTTCCAACGGTCGGTTGACCAATTTTTCGGAACCGACCGTTGAGATTTGACTTACAGTTAAATAGCTTATCCTGCCATTGCAAGCTCAATTCGCTTCTGACTCAAATCGTAATACTCCTGGTCAATTTCATAACCAATGAAACGCCGACCGGAATTAAGACATGCGACCGCCGTCGAACCGGATCCGGAGAACGGATCTAAGATCACGTTACCAGGTTCGCTGGTTATGGCCAGCAATCTTTCCAACAGCCGGACCGGCTTCTGGGTCGGATGAATGGCCGTCAAATGATCACGCGTCTGGCGAATAATGGTTTTCTCATTCATACCGTTATCCATAGATGATATCATGCAGGCAACCCGGTTAGTATCCTTCATAGTTGGGCCGGTAGAAACATGAAATTTGCTTTTGTGATCTCCTTCCAGGGCGATCTTCCCAGTCTCTACATACCGGAGCGCATCTTCCAGAGATTTCGGGTTTTTAAAGATGGCTTTCAGTCCGTTGATATCCTTTACGATCGAGGGGATATCCCCTTGTTTCATCTCGACATAAGGCACTTTGACTTTATTAATTTTCCCTTTACCCAGGCTGTGGATCGATACGGTCTCGTGTACACGTCCAAGCGGCAGCAGCGGGCTGGTGGATTGCCCTTTATCCCAGATAATCTCCTCTTTGAATTTGAATTTAAGATCTGCCAGTATCGTGTTCCAACGGTAAAAGGAGGTCCCACGGCCAAAGAGAACGATTATGCCGTCTTTCTTGAGCACCCGTTTACACTGGGTAAAAAACAGTTTTTCGTCGAATTGACGTTCGAGTTTTTGCCCTTTGAGATACAGATACGGTGGATCGGTAAGAATACAATCGATAGAGTGATCCGCCAGGGCGGCCATGCCTTCCAGGTTGTCCTGGTGGTAAATTTTGTTAAGTAACATTTAAAAAAATAGTAGATGTGGTTGTTGTTAAATCGCAGACAACTGAAGCCGCATCTGTTCAATCTCCATTTTCCAGCGAACGATCTTATCCTGGTTCTGCCTTTGTGAAACAGGCGTTTTAGACTGTGCAACGCGCTTTTCGGCTTTACGGATATTACTCTGCAGGTTTTGGATCCGGAGCCGCAATTTCTCGGCGTCCTGCGGGAGGGTTTGTCTGAAAGTCTCGCCATTAAAATCAGGCTCAGCCTGAGGGAGCCGGCCGGTGCTCAAAATGGCAAAAACTTCGTCGGCTTTGTTTTTCCATTGTGCACGCAGCTGCAGGATCTGGTCGACCAGGCCTTTACAGTTAACTTCATCGGGGACCGATGTGAGCTCATTGCAAAGTTTTGTTTTCTCGGCATGGATCTGGTTTTGCTGTGTTTTTAGCTTCTCAATGGCCTCAATAACTTCGAACGGTAAAGAGTTAGGATCGACCTGCTTTCCTTGTTCTATGGGCTCGGGATGGCTGTCTTCCGGCTGTTTTGAATCCGCGTCCGGATTATAATCAAAAATAGCCTGGTAGTGTTTACGGGTTTCGGCCAGGTAAAGACCCGTCACCATGCCTTTTTTGTGATCCTGCTCAGCGCGCCTGAGAAGGGCTTTAGCTTTTATTTTTTGCTCGTGGAGCTCAGTGGCATTCATTTGTCTGCGTGTTTGAAACAAACATAAAAAAGCCCTTTACGCTCTGTTAGGACGTAAATACTGCTGCGTCCGGGTCAACACATCCAGATAGTCAACAATTTGCAGATAACTGATCGGATCCTCGAACTGGTCAAAGTCGCTTTTCAGCACCGCAAAAGCATCGTTAATATGAAACTCGATTACTTCGAGCAGAACTGAGCTGTCTATGCCGGCTCCCTGCAGCTGCCGGGGCAATGACGGGATTCTTAAAAGTGGGTCTTCACTGTTTAGTGACATGGCCTGTGAGGTTTTGGGAAAAATAAAACCCCGCTAGAATAACGGGGTTTTAAAGTGGTTATGCCCGGTCGGGATTCGGGTCCTTTTCGACCGGGTTAACAATTGAAATGAGTGCATCCTGGAATTTAACGGCTGCCCTGACGGCATTTCGCATTTTAGCTTTCAGGATAACGCGCTGCTCAAAACTAAGCTCCCTCGGTTCGCTTTTTTGTGGCTCGGGCTCGCTTTGTGGTAGCTGCTGAGCTTTTTGAGCTAGCTGCTGAGCTGTTTGAGCTGTCTGCTCCTGAGTGCTCGAGCTGAGCTGCTGAGCTGTCTGGTCCAGCTGCTGAGCTGGCTTTTGAGCTGCAATCTGGGTCGCTGCCGGATCTACCAGCGCTATTGTTTTGTTCTTGGCCATTGGGCTGATTGGTCAAAGAGGCGAAGTATTTGCAGACGCCCAGGCCGATAAGCTCATCAGCCTGGGCGTCGCTCATTTGATCACAGATCACTACCCGGCGCCTGCCTGGTAAGATGTGAAGTACTCCGCCTTGTGGAATATTGATTAATCTGTATTTAGTGAGCATAAAGGGCAAGGGTTTATAAGCTGTTAAGCACCACCGCCGCCTTCAACCGGCGCTACCAGAGGGGCCACCGGAAGTGTAGCGACCATGGCCGCTGTCATTACCGGCAGATCAAACGGAATCCCGTCGACCTCGCCTTTGAGGGTATAGCCGCGCTTATCGTTTCCTTTCTTGCCACCTTTGAAGGATGGTTTGATAAAGATTGGATCATCGCTTGTTCCACAGACCAGGTACTGACCGTCTTTCATTTCGGCCAAAAATACAGATCCTGCATTCAGGTGTTTTCTCACTTCACGGCGTACCTCTTTGGAGAAACCGGCTAGCGCCACTTCGATAGAATGTTTGTAGGATTGATATCCCGGATCACCGCCGCCGTCGGAGTTGATCTCAGCTGTTCCGTCCGGAAAGTAGATCTCGGCAAACTTAATGCCGGCGTCAAATTCAGGGGCCTCTGTGATCACGTTGTCTTCGTCAAGTGTTCCCAGATCTGTGCCGTCCTGGCTTTTGGCGCGAGGCCACGGCGACTTAAAATTACGGGAGATCATCACCAGCAGACGGCGAAGCCCGCCCGGGTTGGGCGCCTGAAAACACTGCGCGTCGATCGTGGCGAAATTAAGAACAGTGCCCAGGGCAACAGTGGCAGCCGCCGGGCAAAACAAATTACCCAGCTCGGTGGGAATAATGACGGCCAGGGTAAAAACCGCAACGGCCGAAAGGATTTCTAAGAACTTTTTCATGCTGAAATAGAAAAATTAAAATGGTTTTTCTGGAAAGGCCAGGGGGTTAGACCTGGCCTAAAAAATTAAAAGTGGGACTTTACCCGACTGTTCCCTGCCACACTTCTTTTCCAAAGGCGATGTTTGGCGCCAGTTGGAATTTGAGGATATAGGCAAGATCCTCGGAGCGCTTGTTGTAGTCGAAGCTCAGATCCAGGGAGCTGAAATCATCGTCATACTGCCAAACGATGTTACCCTTCCGGATAAAGATTGGTGTCTCGATATCGGTCAAACCCGGCTCAACGTAGAATGGAATCATAGTGCCTTCAACGGTACGCTGGTTGAATGCCAAATTGTATGGAATCGCTCCGCGCGAAGTCTGGTAGTGGGTGTCATAGGCCTGCATCAAAGATGGTGAAACCAAACAGATCACATTTGGATCATAAATCACCTCGCTAGGAAGGCTGGCCATGATCTTTTTAAATTCTGTGACCGCGTTTGACGCTGTGATCGGGTTAATCTCAGTAAAGTTACCGGCCGGGATCTCACCAGAAATAGTCATGTCATCGATCAGCTTTTTAAGACCGTCAAAAATACCCGCTGCCGATTTGTCATTTTCGTTTCTAACCCCGTTCCAAAGAGACGTGTTACGTAGAAGGGACTTTGCTTTTTCGATAATCTGATCATTGATCTGGGCCTCAAAAACCGGGAAACGGTCCAGAATCATTTTCGAGTTCGGGCCTTTGATCTGTGCCTGGTAGGTTTTGTTAAGCAAAGCCAGCTGCTTTTCCGTGAAAAGCAAATTGATTTTTACAGCCTGGACTTTACCGATACGTGGCTTAATTGATACCACATCATCCTTTTTGGTGAAGCCTTCGCGCTTGTCGGGTTGAAGCGGATCCCCGATGTTAAGCTCCGTAAGAACGATTTCGTCCTTACTTGGAATCTCGGTCACAAATTCGCTTAGAGGGCGAATAGGGGAGCCTTCAATCCCGTTTAAACCCGGCGCCATGAGCTGCGTGTAAAGGTGCTCTTTGTTGTCGCGGGCAAAGTCAGTGCTGGTTTCAGCGAACTGACTTAAATTGAGTGAATCTGCCATTGGCTAATAGAAAAATAGTTAATAAATACTTGAATTGAGGAGCCTATTTCGAGCGCTTTTCGATCGCCTTTTTATTCCAGGGCGCCGACTCATAACTTCTACGGCCAGAGGCCGTTTCTGAGTTTGTGGTCGTATCGTCTTCGGAGACAATGCCCACATTTTTAAGCGCTTCCACAAAGCCTTTGTTTCGCTGGGCCTCGGTTCGGAAAGCTGCGCGGAGCTCAGGGGTGGACCCGAATAAATTCAGCTCTTTGGTGATGGCGTCGAGCGCGGCCTGATTAGCCTGGGTGGTTGTTTCGGGCTGTGGCTCTGGAGCCGGATCAGTGGTCTCAGTACTTTGTGGCTCGGGCTCGGGCTCCGGTTCAGGCTCCGGAATCGCGCTGTCCGGATCTGCCGGTTCGTCTTTTGGATCCGTCTGCTGGCCACCGGCCGGGTCGATGTCGGCATCGGTGGCCAGCGATATCTGTTTTTTGAAAAACTGGCTTAGAGAAATTCGATTAAAATTCATGGTTATTGGTGATTAAGCTGATTTACGTGATAATGCTTCGACCCGGCGGACAGCGTCTCCCAGGTATCCGATGCGGTCGGCCATCTTGTTTTTTACTGCAGCTTTTCCGTTGAACATCGCGCCGTCATAGACGTCGGCAGTGATCTGCGGCCGGCCGGCTTTGACTTTGCCCACAAAGGCGTCGCGGATCGGCTTCATTTCGGATTGAACCTTCCCAATCATCTCTTCCGAAAGCGGCTCGATGCTGTTAAAGAGGGCTTTGTTTTCGCTGCCTTCGGAGCGGATAATGGTCACTTTGTAGCCTTCCTTTTCGTAGGCCAGACTTGCGTCGACGTGCATCGAAAGCACTCCGATCGAGCCGACTTCACTCGATGTTTCGCTTTCCATAATGATCTCACTGCACTGACTTGCGACCCAGTATGCAGCGCTCGCAGCCATCCCGGCCACATAAGCCACAACCGGCTTTGGGCTTTGTGCCACGATATCACCGAGCAGCTCGGTTCCATCGACTTCACCGCCCGGGCTGTTGATCTCCAGCACGATGCCGCATACGTTAGGATCTGCATTGGCTTCCATGATCCAGGCGCCGATGTCTTCGGTACCATAGGAGCACCAGTCACCGTAACGGCTCATCGATCCGATGATGGGTATGATGGCCACAAATCCTGATTTAGTCTGCATGCGGGGTGTGTATTGGTAACCACGGCCATCGCCCACGGCCTGCACTCCTTGGAAGTAAGGTGTTTTGCGGCCTTCCTTGTTGATCGAAATGCCCAGCGTTCCTTTGCCGGCCGACGCGATTACGATCCCGGCGATACGCTCGTGGTAACGGGGCTCAAGTGCCCAGGATTTGGTAAGAAATTGTGAAATCATAGTAACGTCTCAAATATTGACGTTACGAATGTGCAAGGAGGTAATCAGAAGTAGCAGGACGACAAAAAGCAAAAAAGCATGTTCACGACAGAAATGTCGTAAACATGCCAAGTCAACGCTGTGATGGCTATCAGCTGAATGCTGCTGTTAAAAACGTATGCATGGCGGCCGCTTCCGTAGCCGTCAGCGCATCATCATGGATGACCATTTGACCCAGCGATCCGTAAAAATCACCGGTTTCATCAGCAATGGTAAGACTCACGCCCAGGTACATATCGCCTTTCAGTGGGCTTACAAAGCTGGTGTTGAGTGTATCGGTCAGAACGCCATTAGTGTAAACCAAAATCCGTTGAAGCTCAGAATCACCGACCAATGAAACATTGATCCTGGCCGCATTGCTCGAAGCCTGTGTTAATTGATTATCCAGTGAGGCAACGTTTGTCGCACTACCGAAGATAAGCGAACCGGACGTCTGAGACATTAAAAGCCTCGTTTTTCCGGAAGAGCCTGTCGAGTAATATCTCAGGATGTTTTGCTTGCCATTTTCGAGATCTGCCAAGAAGGTGAACAAAACCCGGTTTGTATTCTGAGCGAGGGCGCTGCTATTGGCAAATGAGAAAGAGATAGTCCACTTTGTGTTTTCACAGTTCAGCCTCCCTTTCAAATCCTTTCGTTTGCCCGTTTCCCGTACAAACGACAAACACGCTTTCAGTGCCATCGCTGCCGGCGTTGATAATACTGGTTTTTCGCCGTTGGTCACGAATGCCGAGTGCGTCCAGTCCCCGGCGACCGGGTCAATTAAAATGCCGGTTACTTCTGTATACTTGTTTGCTATAAGTATATGTTTCAACGCGCGTCCGATCGGTGGTAAATTCAGTTCCGGAATAGAGACCCTTTGCACGGAATAGTCCACTGAGGGAATGATGATCGATTTCATTTATAGATATTTATTAAGGTTGAGAATACGAATACTGGACTGGAAAGTGCGGAAGTTGTTAAAGGAGCTCGGGTTGATCACCAGCAGATAAGGAGAATTTTGAACCTTGAGTGGCCTTCCGGCTTTGCCCGGTATTTTTTCCAGCTCTTTTAAAACCACTGCGCCGGGAGTGGTAAGATCTGCAGTTTCAATGGCTGTGTATCCATCGTTGCCGTTGATATCTGTCCCACCTGTCAACATGGATTTGTTTTTATAGGTAGCGACACACACTGTTTTGGTATCAATCACGCAGTTACCTGAAAAATACGACCATTCATCCACATCGATCCGGCGATCAATCGGCATACCACCGTCCCGGATGAGTACGTCGTAGTTGATAGCACCTGTGTCCAGGTTGAAGCTCACCACCCGGTGCTGAGACTCGTTAAAAGCGCCCATATTCCTGCCTTTTGGGAACTGGTTATAGCTCACCAGACACTCTCCGGAGACGGAGGTGCCGATGTCCCAGATCCGGGTTTTGATTTCCAGTTCCGGGGTAGGGGCTGGAGGTGTAACGATGGCCAGCGCTCCGACGCGCGGATCGATCGGGGTAAAACTTCCGTCGGCCATAGCTGCCCGGAAATCAGCGCAGATCGGTGAACCGGTATTACCTGGTGCATAGATCGCGCCTGTTGCCCAGTCGAGCACCATTACAAAGATACTGTGGTCGGTTGAGTTGTCCGGGTGAGCATAAAAAGTGATATTGATCTTTGAGCCGTCATCGTTGTTTTTGCCGAGCATATACATCCAACCATCACCAGCAAAAAAGGGCTTTTCTACCCAGCTCGCTCCGTTGTTGGTCGACCTGGCCAGCCGCCAGCTGCGCGGGATCGCT
Organism: Dyadobacter sp. HNCC25DJ184; assembly: GCF_056895215.1. Lineage (NCBI taxonomy): Bacteria > Pseudomonadati > Bacteroidota > Cytophagia > Cytophagales > Spirosomataceae > Dyadobacter > Dyadobacter sp. HNCC25DJ184. The sequence goes on from NZ_JBXHAQ010000008.1 coordinate 236,612, forward strand.
GAATCAAGACGGGAGAACACCAGGATCTCATCTTTATTGGCTCCGTTGACATTTACCTGAGTGTATGAAGCATTCGCGCCAAAGGTCGTATAGGCTTTATCCCACTTGAAAACACTTTTGCTGGCCTGCTTGAAGATCCGCGTCGGGTGGGTGTTATGCTCGGTCTGGTAGACCGAAATTGGATAAGCCGCACCTGCCCGGTCATCGTAGCGGATCACCGGCACATTATGATCATCGGTCGGACCATAAGAAGGATCCGAGCGGACATTGCCCAGGATCACCGACCTGATCAGGCCATCGACGCGCTTTTGTGAAACCTTGATCTCGCCCTGGTTGCCGTACTTACCCGCTCCAACACTTCCCACATAAAGACATTCGCCATCATCGACGGCAACCGGCCAGCTCCATTGACCGTAAATCGAATTCTGGATGACATCCATGCCCCCGATATAATCATAGAAATCATCGAAGTACAGCTCCTTTTGAGTAGCAGCCACTTTCTTTGCCTGGGCACTGGAAGGCGGGTAGGGATATCCGTCGGCGTGTACCGCGCTGAGCAGGTTTCCGGTAGTATCCTTGATGGCAGTGATGGCGTTGGTGAGCGGTGAATCGACATATTTGTTTTTGTCGATCAGTGCCGTTACTGCAGCTGAAAGTTCAAAAGGCTGCAATTTGGCTTTGAGGGTAGGAGGAAAGGTTGAACCGTCATTGTAAAATGCAAATGCGACATTGCCTGTAGCGTCACGGAAGATGAGTGTAATTCCGGACGCTGTCATTTCCGCTGCTTTGGCCGCCAACCCCTCCAGAGCGGTGACTTTGGTCAGCGACAGATCCGAAGGCGGCTGATAATACCACTGTGTATTGCTTTTCTTGATCAGACGGCCACCAATAGCTAATACAGTTCCGGAGGTAAAGTTACTTCCGGCAAATCCCACGGCACCGGCTTTGGTGATGTTGTAAAATGAATCGTTGGCCACCACCGGTGGGGTGACCGTTAGGGCTGGCAGGTTTGCCAGTGCATCATATTCGCCCAGCGGGTTTTGAGCGAGTACTGCATTGGCTAAAACAAGTTCTGCATCGGATTTGGCCGTTTCGGCTCCGGTCCTGGCGGTTTGCGCCAATTCTTTTTCCGCCTGAGTCTGGGTTAATAGCAAAGCTGCAGCGGCTCTTTTTGTTTCCGCGTCAGCTGCCCAGGCCTGCGCCTGGGCAATTGAATCCTGGATAAAGACTGAGGAGTTTGTTTCGGCCACAAAGTCTTCTGAAATCTGAGCCCGTTCATCTAAAAATTGAACGATGTGTTTGAGGTAAGCGCTCAGGGCGGTCGGTGATACCGGGTTAAGCCCTGTTACCGCTTTTAGCAGCTCGAGCTGGGCGTCGAGCTGCTCTTTTGTTAATGTAAGTGCCATGGATTAGTGAAAAGTAAGATTGTCAAATTCGGGGGTGTACAAATCCTGATTAAAGAATTCGTCACGTATCGATGTGATGTATGGAGAGGGCATCAGGCAGCTGGCAGTTAACCCGAAACTTCTCAGGTTTTTGCCGGTCCGTCCGGATCCGGCTCCCCAGGCGCTGGCCAGCCGGAGCGGAGTTTGCAAATTGCCATGCAAACGGCAAATGAAATTACGGTCCTGGCTAAGGGCCAGCCACCGGACCTTTTGGTTGTGCTGGATCCAGTTCCGGAGCTCAGAGCGCTCAGCGGGAATGCTAAAAGATATGCTGCTCGTATAGACAATGCCGGCAGTGGTTTCGCTCATGTCTTCGGACCAGGTGCATGAATCTGCATCCGTCTCGATATCGATGGGCAGCGCTCCGGATAAAAGTCTGAGATCGCCCGGGCTCAAACGGGCTTTGCCAGTGTCGAGCCAGCTGACCAGGTGCGCGGGGATCAGCCGGATCAGCCGGAGTCCCGAAGCGTTTGCGCCGGCTGGCCGCTCTAAACTGGAAAGGTCAATGATTGCTTTCTTTATCATAATGATAAAGATGCTGCTGAGCCGGTGAATTCAACAGGACACAAATACGGCAAAAAGTCAGGGGAAACAGCCGGTTGCAGCCGTTAAAACCGTCCATTATGGCCCATAAAAAAAGATGTCCTGAGCGCAGGACATCTTTGTATGAAAATAGGACGAAAGTCGCGCATTCAGGACAACTTTTACACGTTTGCATGAACCCGGGCGCCTCGCTCACGCTGGGCCATTTTAATGGCGGTCTCCTCAGAAAGATCATTTTCCTTAATGCCGTAGAGCATCAGGAAATGTTTGACAGCTGCGCTTTCGGAGTTATGGAATACCTGGCGGCCCTTGCAAAAATAATACATCGCCTTTTCGAATTCGGCATCCAGAGCCAGACTCATCTTTGCTACGTTGTCCGGGGTGATGTTATAGCGTCCAATCCGGAAGGTAACCTGGAATTCACATTCGCAAGTTTTCTTGCTGTTTGGATCCGGCTCACCTGTCGTGCTATCGTCCTGGATATCGACCATCGTAAGGCCCGTACTGCTGAAACCATGACTGAAACTGAGCCCGAACAAACGGCCGAGTTTGCTATCGGCACGAACGTAAATTGGTTCTTTGCCGTAATCCTTTTTTAAAAATCTTTTAACGTGCTCTGATACAGGAATTTTTACAATCATATCTGGAATGGTTATATTGCGTCACCAGACATTATAACCCCACTGTTATTATAGGTCGTCCGTGGCTAATGGGCGACCTACTACTGTAAATTTCAGATATCGAAAGATTTTCCGAAAGGACATCCAAAGCCACACCACGGCGGAGATACAAAAAACGAGCGCGCCGGCGATAACAGCAGCCAGGGAAAGGATCATTGCAAACAGTCCTTTTAAAATCGAGGTAAATAGAGATTCAATCATTGGTTTTTTTTAATTAATAGGGGTTACTTGTTTTGGCCTCATATTCATTGCCAGCAGCTGGTAATCCAGTTTGGCCAGGATCCACTGGGTTACCGGGTGATAATTGGTCTGCTGAAACCTTTTGTGCAGAATTCTTGCATTGCTGAGCGGGAGCGAAAGAGCAGCTCCCTTTAACGGACTTCCACGCAGCAGATATGTCCGATATGCCGTCTCGATCCTGGGAAAGTGTTCAACTAAAACAATCGTATCGTCGCTGACATCTGATTTTAATTCAAAGAACCGGTAGAGTTCATTTTGATAGTGATTGAAAAGAATGGTCATTTCGTGACCATTCAATTTTAGTTTGACTGCAATCATGGCAGATTATATAAGAGATTCCAGCTGAAACAGCAGCGCTCCATGGTGATGCATACTGATCACTTTATTGTCCCGGCGGATCGTTGTCGGTGCGTTCCGGTATCGGATCCGCTCGCGCTTCCAGGTCTCGAGCTCGAGCTGCAAGCGCAGATCCAGAAAGAGAATATCCTGACCTTTGCCAATTTCTGCGATCGCAAGATCCAAAAGTGATTTCTCCAGGTGCGTCATAGTTGTGCTGATAATTTTTACTTTGACCTTCTTCATTGTCTACAGTGATACGCTGGCTTCAAGCTTCCAGCAGTTGTTTTCGTATTGATAGATTTTGTTGGCAGCGCTGCTATTCTTGTGTGTCCGGGCGTCAAATATGGCGGCTCTGTGAACGCAACCTGCCCATTTTTTATAACCGGTTACCAGCCACATCAAGTGATTAATTGCGTCGTTGATATTACGGTGCTTTTTCTGTCCGCACTTACTCCAGAACCGGCGCGCTCCGGGGCTGTTGTGAAATTCAACCTCAATGAAAGCCATGCTTTCCTGTTTCATTTTATCGAGTTTTCCGGCTTCCATTGATTTAGCCGGACCGTTTTGAGATGGCAACTGGCGGCCGCGAATTGGATTGGAATAATTGTTCATGATGGTAAGGAGTTAACGGGTTAGAGATAATTGTCAAATAAGATTTTCATCACTTGGGTGCTCGACTGGTGGATCCGGCAGTAATTGTCATTTGCACCAAAAATCATGATGGGCTGACCGATTTCGAATACCTTGTGCATTTCTTGCCTGCGGCCGATTCCGACTTTTAGCGCGGTGCAATAGGCGGCAATTGCCATGGCCTGGTGTGGTTCGTCAAGATCTCGCCAGGCTGTCGTCGTTTCTTGTAATTCATTAGTCTCCATGTATATTTCACGTTAAAATTTTTAGTGAATCAACCAGGCTTTCGTCAGGCTGTATAGTAGCCTTCGCCGTCTCCTTCCATCCAGTCTTGCACGTAAACAACTGTCGCCGGTGAGGGTTGGTGAGATAGGCACGGTGCAGCCATTTGTTTCATCCGTTTTGCCCTATTGTATTTTGGCGCAGCGAAATTTCGGGCCTGTTGCTCAACGAATTGTTTTGCAAGCATATCAGAATATTGTCTGCCGATTGATCTGAGAATCACGTCATAGTATTGATAAATACCGATGATGTTTTTGCCTTTGGTGGCGTTTCGAAGTGGCAGACCAGCTTTAAGATTTTCCATATCAATCCGGGCCTCACGCAACAGCTTGCGACATCTGCGGTCCTGTTCGATCGAAATTTCGAGCTTTTTGTTTTCTCGGCCAGCCCGGTTGATTGCCTGTTGCAATAGTTCCTTTTTGACCCATCCGTCGATGGCAGTGAATCCTTTCAGGTTGATAGCTGAGAAATATCCTTTGCCGGCCACTGCGATATCGAAAGGATCCGGGGCATACTGCTCAGGGTGATGATCATAGTATTTGCCCGCTTTGTCGAGTTTTGATAGTTGAAGTATTTGAAAATCAACCCATTGTCTTTCGCTTCTTTCGCCCTCGAAATTGTTGTAAACACCCTCTGATATTGCAATCAGGGCTTTTTCCTGTTGCTCTTTGCTAAACTCACGGTTAGGGTAGAGCACTTTCCAGGCATAAAACCAAAACTCCAAAAGCAGATTTAGAAATTTGGCTTCCAGGTGCTTAGGTCCTTTCAGCATTCGAGGTTCAAGTAAATCGGCCGTTCTCTGGCGACGCTTTTCGTCATTTTGAGCGACGATCTCCGCCCGGGTTAAGATCCGCGGCGCCCCCTCAGTTTGTTCTTTCTCCGTCCCCATCCCGGCATCTTCTGACGGGGAGGGGTTGATCTCTGGCCGACCCCCTTCTCCGTGAATGCGTTCTCCGTGTTTAATTAACATATCCGCACTTCCTTTTTCCTTTTCAAGTAATTCTCTGTGGGTATTATTAACCGGAAAATTTTTCATGTTCAGGGAAGAAAGATCGGTTTTTAGCCCGAAATCGGCTTTTTTCAAAACTCCTTCGCCCTCGCCGCCGTATAGCAATTCCTGGCTTATCCACAGCTCATAATCGTGTTTGCGGCCATGAAATTTCGTGTACAGTACGCCCAATTCACGCAGCTGAGCGAGGTGGTTGCGCACAGTGCGGTCGCTGCAGTCGCAAAGAACACCCAGTTTAACGCTGTTCGTTAAAAGTGATGGTGGATTTGCATTCGTATACATTCCGGCTGGCATAGTGACGGCCGTCTTTACGTAGCTTTCCACGTACTCGCGAAGGATCATATAAAAAGTTGTTTTCACGCTTTCGGTGATCACTCCCTTTTGACGATTGAATTCTGTGATCCGGCCCGTGGTTTTGCAGGTCCTGGATACAGTAAAAATCGGGCACTGAGCATTGTGATTGCGGTACAATACCATGAAGCGCTTAAAAACCTGCGCATTCTCGATTCGGCTAAGCATTGTATTGTAAAGAATAATTCATAAAAATCTGATTCTAAAGCGCATAGATTCCCTTACCCGTCCGTGTGACGATTAATGCTATACGTTATAAGTGTTTTGTTGTTTTATTTCTCCAACACCATGCACCAGCGCGACCCGATGCATGGCGTTGAAGATTAGCGGATTTCCGCCGTAGGAATCTGGCCTACCCCGCGAGAATACCGGGATTCGAACCCGGACAGAATGATGCTAGATCAAACGCGCTACCGTTGCGCCATATCCTCTTATATTGCTTTTAGCCATGGGCTGCGGCAATACTTTAAAAAACCCTCCTTTTCCTACCCATCCGCATGAGCGGGTGGATTTCTTTGATATTTTATTGAGTCAATAAACTGCAGTGTGTCGTATTGAAATTCTGATTGAATGGTCGTTTCTCCTAATAGGCTTATAATGGCTATAAAGGAATCTTTTAATCCGGATGTGTCGACCGCGCAGTAAAAGCACCAGCGGTCCTCAAATGGTCCGTAGGGCTGCTGCTCGATATATTCACCGTTAAAACGGAATTTGACAAACAGCATTCGTTTTCCAAAGAATGGCTGACCTGAAAGAAAGCGCTCTTTATTGTTCACTTTTTACCTCCTTTCTGTGAATGCGCTGGTGGCCGTTTAACGCGGCCCTTGTGTTAAAGGATTGAGAGCAAGTAGCGCACCGGTGAGCAGCTGACTCGGCCTTACCTGTTTTGATAGCAGGGGTATTGTTTGTAGTCTGTAATTGCTTCAATAGCCAGTCAATCACTGGAATGCGATTTTTTCTCGCATCGAACAGGATAAACCGCAGCTGCTCGTGTTGAATCATTTCATCACCTGGATATTTGAGACACCGCCTTAGAGCAGATTCCATTTTGGAAAGATCGGGAGCTGTAATCGTCATTTAAGTGCCCGGTTAAGGTTGCGAACCAATAACCCAACATGCTTTTTCATGGGTGTTGTAATCATAACGTTATCTTCAATTCTGAAACCTCCTGTGGCTCCTATGGTCACAAAAAGGGCTTCGCTAAACTTTTCTGCAGGGATATTCCACTCCTGGGATACGCCGGTCAGGGCTGGGTTAATCAGTCTGATTTTCATTTCGCTTAGAATTATATTTAAGAAAATTGTTAATACTTGTTGGTATCCGCTCGGACGTTAATCCGATCCCGTTGCAAGCGGCGGATATCTACTCGGTTACGAGTTCCTGGCGTAACTCCAATAATTCAGGTTTTAAGATTTTCGCACTCCCAGGGATATGCTTAACAAACACATCCATCATGTTACCGGGCATTTTCACCAGGTCTCCATCGGGGATATTTCTCAACCAATAACCTATTTTGCCATCCTTAATACCTCTATCATGAAGGTCTTCCAGGATCAGCTTTTTGAGGCTTGCTTTCTGTCTGTGGTATAGCTGGCCTAGTATGTTATGGTTTGCTCTGGGTGGTCTCATCTTGCGCCTTGGAAATTAAAAATTACCGTTTATGTAGTTTTTTGTTGGTGAATGTCGGATAATTGCGTTAGTTTGTTAGTGAATTGATATGCAATGTTAGCGTAATTATTTTAATATTAACAATAATAACGCGAATTATATACTTTATTTTTCTAGAAAAGTTACAACTACTTGATTATGAGTGTAGAAATAATGCAATAAAAATTGGCATATATCGATAGGTATCTGCCTTAAAATGGGCCTCACGTTGAATTTGGAGGTCTTGCTGAAGAATAAGGTTAAAAGTTTTTAGACAGATAGTTCAGTTAAAAAAGGATTATCTCTTGTTTTTGAATCAATTGGGTAAAGGTTAACTTAAAACTAGAATGTATGGAGAATACAATTAACACGAGGATAGCATCCCTGATCAAATTTTTGAAAATGTCGAACAACTCGTTCGCAAAATCGATTGGCAGAACTTCATCCACGATAAATCAAATAGTCGATGGAAGAAGTAAGCCTGGCTTTGAAATTTTAGAAACAATATGCTCGATCTATCCAGTAAACACTTTATGGCTTGTGAGAGGCGAGGGTGACATGATAGTGACATCAAAAGCAGAATCAGAAACGGCATCTGATCAATACCTACAAGATCATATCAGGCACCTTGAAGAAAGTTTCTCCAAGCTTGCGCATCAGCTTGAGGTGAAGGACAAACAGATGGATGGTATGCAAAGAACCATTGACTATCTACTGGGAAAGCCTAAGGACGTAATCCGTTTGACCGAGCGTAACATATTCCTGCGTCCAGAAATGGATTTGCAAGCGTAGGTTACGGCTCAGGTTACGTCCCAGTTTTGCTCCGGCAAAGCAAGGTCATTCTCAGGCGATTAAAACAGGGGTTCGCGTCCCGTCCAGACCGCCAGATACAATATCAAAATGCATCAAAAGCCTGTAAATCATACATTTACAGGCTTTTTCTTTTTCTGAAATACACCAAAATATTCAAATTTTCACAAAATTCTGGTGAGCATTTGGTGAGCAGAAAACGAAGAAAAAAAGTGCTCACCAAGAATAGGTATAACTGGCTGATTTGCAGCCTGTTCATCCGGTAAACATCTTGATTTTTATATAGCTGCGATCGTATTTTTAATCACTTAAAAATCGTATTGTTATGTTAGCTAAAAATTTCACATTGCTTTTTTATTTAAAGAAGCGGAGCACTTATGTAAGTGGGAATCTGCCAGTTTATCTTAGGATTTCAGTCAATGGCACTCGGACAGAAATGTCAATGGGGCGCGAGTGTCCACCTGAGAAATGGAATAATGTTTCGGGCAGGCGGCTAGGTACCAAATCAGAGGTGAAGGAATTTAATGCGTATCTGGATGCCGTTCAGACGAAAGTTTATCAGGTATACCGGAGACTGCTTGAGACGGGATCGGAGCTTTCAGCGGAATCTGTCCGTAATCTACTGACGGGAGCCAGTGGAAAGTCGCAGATGATTCTGGAAATTTTCAGGGATCATAATAAGAAGCTTCAACAACTGGTCGGCAAGGGGTTTGCCAAGAGTACGGTGACGAAATACGAAACCTGTTATGACCATACAGCAGCCTTCATAAAGGCGAAATTCGGAAAACAGGATGTGGGGATACAAAAACTTAGCTACGAATTCATTTCTGAATTTGAATTCTGGCTAAAGTCAGAAAAGTCATGTGCCCATAACACCGTGATGAAATACCTGACCAATTTCAAAAAGGTGGTGCTGGTCTGTGTGAAAAATGGTTGGCTTACCCAGGATCCATTCGCCAGCTATAAAATGAGCAGGGAGGCAGTTAACCGGAATGCACTGACCGAAATCGAGCTCGATAAGATATCTCAAAAAGACTTTGAAAACGAAAGGCTAAGCCTGGTCAGAGACGTGTTTTTGTTTTGCTGTTTTACTGGTCTGGCCTATATCGATATTTATCAGCTCAAACGCAGTAATATCATTGACGGTATTAATAGTGAGAAATGGCTCATTGTAAACCGCCAGAAAACGGATTCTCAATCCAGGGTTCCCCTACTACCAATTGCTCTGCAACTCTTGAACAGATATGCAGCTCATCCCCAGGTCGCTACTACAGACCGGCTTCTTCCTGTATTGTCAAATCAGAAGATGAATTCCTATTTAAAAGAAATTGCCGATGTATGTGGGGTCAATAAACGGTTAACATTTCATTTGGCAAGACATACGTTTGCGACTACGATCACCTTAACCAATGGTGTTCCGATTGAAAGTGTTTCGAAGATGCTTGGACACACCAGCATCAAGACAACCCAGATTTATGCGAAGATTGTGGATCGGAAGGTTAGTGAGGATATGCAAATTTTAAAATCAAGATTCTCTTTACAAAGTCAAGGCAAATGACACTCGGGTTTTTGATTTCCAAAGCTATTAAGTCAGAAAAATCAACAGGTCTTAACGAAATGCCGGGGAGAATCAAAACATCTAAAAGGAAGTATCATCATGTATTTTCGTTAAATTCGCTGTATGGACAATGGATCTTCATACAAAGCAAACGAGGTATATCTTATAAGCTGGAAAAAGCAGAAGGGACACAATGAATTGTTTTCGAACCTGGAGGTTTTTGTGAAAAGTTATCCTGCTTATCGGCTGGAGGAGTTGGAGAAAAACTTCGCCTTCGGAAAAACCGTGTTTGAAGACGAGCAGATTTATATGGAGAAGAAGGCCATTATCAGCATTCCGAAACCCGGGTTTCCACGGGTCTTTTTCTGGGATTTCGACGACGACAGAATTGACTGGGATTCCAATTCAACGATGGTTATTCAGCGTATTCTAGAGCGGGGCTTGCGGCCTCATTGGGAGGAGCTCGTAAGATTTTATGGGACTGACCGAATTATAGAAGCACTCAAAGACAAGATAACCTTTCTTGCTGACGAAATGATCGATGATGCTTCCTCTTTTTTTTACCTACAAAAAGAGGAAATGCTATGTTACAAACGCAAACAATCACAGCCGAAACTCTGGCTCTGACCAAAAAATTAATGGCTGACACCTGATTTGAGGATTTTACCCTTGTTGGTGGTACGGCATTTTCTCTCAGGATAGGCCATCGTCAATCGATCGACATTGATTTGTTTACAGACAAGCCATTTGACGCTGCAAAAATTGCGACAATTCTGACAGATGATTGCGGAGCAGAATTTATAAAGGTGTTAAAAAACGGTGTGTTCTGTGCTATTGATGGGGTTAAGACGGATCTGATTTCCCATGTTTATCCGTTTTGTCCAGCCCTCAGAAACTTGGGATGTTATAAGGCTCACTTCACTTCTCGATATTGCAGCAATGAAAATGCATGCGGTTGTTCAGAACGGTCCGAGGGTAAAGGATTTCGCAGACATTTACTTTTTGTTGGAAAAGATATCGCTTGCAGAAATTTACAAGGCTTATGAAACCAAGTATCATCCTCATAGTAATTCTCAGGTGGCGAAGATGCCGTTGAGAGATTATTTGATGGTGAATTTTACGGAGCTGGATCGTTTGCTCAAATACATCGGCCGGACTTTCCTTTCAATAAAAATAGCCCTTCGAGCAAAATATCAGAATTTCATTCAAGGTCGTTTTGAAATCAGCAACAGTGCCGGCATCGAAAAATCGGTGATCAAATCTAATGGGATGCGGATGGGTTTTCTGATCCAGAATGAGTGTCTTAGAACACATTTTATCAAGCTTTTTTGTTTCGGTCTTGACGCTCTAGATTTACTTCCGAAGTTTCTTACAGGCGGTCTCAGCTGCAACTGAGAATTTTAGCCCGAAATGACTATTTAGCTTTGAAAGGTAAGTATCACCAATACCTTTGTGAAATGACAGCCAAAGCAGATTGCATATCGTAACATAGTAAGAAATTAGTGTAAATTAAATTATTAGCCTTACTCCCCCTAAATCAGAAACCCTATGCGAAAACCGGTCGCTTGGTGAGCTGATAAACATAAAGTTAATCGGAATATTCCACTTTTGGCTCAGTCTTTGAATTAATTCAGGACCAAATACCCCGTAAATTTGTACATATTCGATTTTAATCTCTGGGTACGCCCGGTCAAGCACCTCAAGGTCTCTCAAAAAGTCTTCCGAGACATGACCGCCATCCTGTAATACCGTAACTATTTTTAGCTTTTTGGTAATTTCGTTTTCCTGCACATACATCATTACTTTATTAAGAATTGAAATATCATCTCCTTTGGTGAAATAGACAAACTCCTGCTCGGTTAAAGATTTTATCGCCCGAGTTAGATGGAGTTTACTTAATGCAGCGATGCGCTTAACAGAAGTGAAAAAACTGTCAACCACAATAAGCATATACTGCATAAGCTCATTTCGATTAAGAAGCAAAGAAATAACTACAATAGATGGTATAAAATATTGCAGGAAAACTATTAGATATTCAGCATGAATTGAAACATTTCCATACAAGGCTATCATTACCGCGATAATGGCCAATGCAACGGTCGGAATGGATGCGCGCTCCGGCCTGGGTAAGCGGCTACGTTTAATTTTCAAAAGAAAGTTACCGAACCCAAAATATACCATTACCAAAAGAAAAGATATTGTATATACTCCAGCTAACGGCCCTAGTTGTCCGTTTGTGATAAAAAGTACAGAAAGACACAATAAATAAAAAAGCAGGAGTATGCGCGGAGAGCTACCTTTCGAATTTTCCTTTAAGAGGAACTGCGGTAAAATGCGGTCTAGGGTCATCCTTTTTATCAATCCATTTACGCCGACATAAGAGGTCAATAGCGCGCCACTTAAAACGAGTACAGCGTCAATAGTAATGAATGTTCTTAACCATGGTCCAGCGGTTACATTTCCTAAATGTGACAGCAAAGCTTCTTGGTTGATTGCGACTTCAGTCAATGGTAGTACCGACACTGCTACCAGTGCCATCAAAGGATTGATAACGGACACCGCTGCCCACATATTTCGAAGCGTTTTTCTAAAAACTCCAGGCTGCTGTTCTTCAACGAAATTCGCCGAACTTTCAAAACCAGATATTCCCAGCATCGCTGTGCTGAAACCCAGAAAAAGAGCGGTTGCGAAACTTCCGTGAGCGGGCATTTCAAAGTTCGTTCTAGCAACTTCCAGACCATTGATATTAACATACCATATTGCACTGATGATAAGGGTCAACATGGCAACAATATGAAGTACAAAAATAACGATAGCAACAATTGATGATTCGCTAATTCCTGACATAACCAGAAAAAGGAATGCTGTAATCAGTACTCCGGTGGACAACACTACGGGTAGCGATGGCACAATGCCATGCAAATAGTGCATCGCTTCACTTGCAGAAATTACCGCAGTTGCCATATATGACAAAATGGTAAGGCAGGCAGCTACTGACGCATTGCTTTTGCTAGTCGTATTTAGAAGCACGTTGTAGGCACCACCATTTAGAGGCAGAGCTCCAACGACTTCTCCATATATTTTTCTAAATAAAAAAAGTACAATGGCAACAATAATTAACGCCAACCATGCGTACTGACCTGCGTAGATGATGGTCAACGACGAAACATATAAACAAGAAGATGTAATGTCATTCCCGCAGATTGCTGTTGCAGCCAATTCATTTAGTTTTTTGTGCTGATTCATAAAAAAATTGGTCTTGATATATCTATTGCCAAAGCCATGCCAGAAGTATTTCGCTCGCGAAAAATAGACTTATCACCGAAAACCTAGCAGGACTCATTCTGGGATTGAAGATTTTATGAAAGTTAAAAAATGAAAAACCTCATTCTGGCTTTTAATCTGGTTTCTTGCTGCTGAAAGATTGTCGCCGATCTTAATCGTAAAAGAGGTGTCGGGCAGGGCTTTAAACATGTCTTCATCCGTCGTATCGTCTCCCATTGCCAGTATAAAGTCATAATCAAAACGATCGACAAAACTTTTTGCCGCGGTACCTTTGTTGAATGCAGTTTTTTTAACTTCTACAACCTTATTGCCATCGATAACCTGTAGATTAAGCTCGGGTTGAATATAGTTCTTGAGTTGCCACAACAGTTCACGTGCTCGACGATCGGCATAATCCCCATCGTCGGCGACGCGGTAGTGCCAGGCAAGGGAAGTTTCCTTTTCTTCGACAAAAGCGCCAGGACAGCGTTTTATGTAAAGATCAAATATCGGCTTGATCGTTTCTTTCCAATTTTCCTCGTAGTTTTCATTAAGTATCCAATCATTTTCACCCTTGGCTTTAATTAAAGCACCGTGCTCTGCGATGATGTGAACAGGAAGGTCGCCGAAGTTTCGTTCCAAAAAATTACGGTCTCTGCCGCTTATGATCACCACCGTATTTTGTCTTGCAATATCATAAACAAGGTTTTTAACCTCATTTGACAGTAAAGCCTTTGCCGGATCGGATACAATAGGTGCCAGTGTTCCGTCATAATCAAGAAAAAGGATCCTGTTGTTGCTTTTTTCGTAAGCAATTCTTATTGCATCAATTCCTTTAGTCGTTAGAAAGACCTGTTTTAATCTTTCGTGTTCTAGTTCCAGCATATTCATCTGTGTAAAAAAATCATTTGTCCAAGCGAAAACATCGTAGTCTTTGATACGCACCCTCATGGCGCTCATCCTTTTAATTTGTTCATTTTTGTCCATTTGAAAGGCTGTTAAAATCGCGTCTGAGATTTCCTGGGCATCCAGTGGATTGATCACCAAGGCTTCACCCAATTCAGCTGCGGCACCAGCCATTTCACTCAATATCAGTACACCTAAGGAGTCTTTACGGCTTGCCACATATTCCTTGGATACTAGGTTCATCCCATCACGGATGGGAGTGATCAGAGCTACATCGCTGGCAGTATACATACCGACCAATTCTGAATAGGACATGGATCTGTACTGGTAAATAATAGGCTGCCAGCCTATATGGCCATATTGAGAATTGATTCGACCAACTGATTGGTCTATTTCCATTTTCATGTTTTGATATTGCTCTATCGTATCACGTGAAGGTACAACAACCATTACGAGTGATACCCGGCCATGCCATTCAGGCTGTTGTTCCAGAAACCTGTTAAATCCTAACAGCCGATGTCGTATGCCTTTTGAATAATCAAGACGGTCTACCGAAAATATGATTTTCTCAGGTAGCGACTTTCTGGCTCTGACGCGGACCTCTGTTACATCTGTATCGTCAAATGCTGCATTTAAGTGTTCGAAGTCTACACTGATGGGGAAAGAGTCTACTTTGACGATCCTATTTCCCATATTAATATAGTGCAGTTTATTGCCATGACCGGACACTAGCTTAACGGCTTTAAGGAAATATTCAACGTAATCGTTGGTATGAAATCCTACTACATCTGCACCCATGATTCCGTCGATCAGTGCTTTGCGCCACTTTGAGGGGAGAAGCCTGAACAATTCATAGGATGGAAATGGTATGTGGAAAAAGAATCCAATCTGATTATTTTGAAATTTCTCCCTGATCATTTCTGGTAGGAGCATTAGCTGGTAGTCTTGGACCCAAACTACGTCTCCAGGACGAATCACCTGCGCGAGTTTGTCGAAGAAAAGTTTGTTGGCTTTCTCGTAGGCGTTAAAATAGGTGTCTTCAAACCGTGCCAGGGATGGAAAATAATGACAAAGGGGCCAGATCAAATTATTGCAAAAACCCTCGTAATAATTTTCATTAATTTTATCGGGAATAAAAACTGGATGAGCCTGAAATGATGCGTTGGCAAGGTTTTGGCCCTCTAATTCTTCCCTGGTATTGTCTGAAAACCCAATCCACTGAATTTTCTCATTTCGATTGAAAAAGGAAGTTTTCTGGGCACCGACAAGTGAAAGTACGGCAGATACCAACCCACCCGAATTCTGTTTCAATTCAGTATACCCATTTTCATTTACTAATTTAAAAGGTAATCGATAGGCCACGATTATTAATCTTCGCCCACTGCTTTCTGTGGTTAGTTTTTCAATCATAATATTTCAATCCTTTGACAGACCGCGTTTTGTTAAATATGTGGGGCCACAGGACAGTGTCCGTATGGCATTTTTCCTAAGGAACCTAGGAATAACAGGTCAATTAAGAGCGTAGTTATTATTTTCCGTATCCAAGAATTTCAAGGTAGGAAATGCTTCAAAAAATGACTTTGGCTAATAAGCGTAAAACACGTTGTGGGGGGACGAAACTGTCCTACTGAGCACTAAAACTAGTTGTCTAATAAGGTGGGATCAGATATGTATATGCCTGATTGCCGGATGATATGACTATGCGGGTCACGCCTAACCAGTCGAATCTGAAAACCTTAGACAGGCCTCTTACCGCTATCCAATCTAAATTGGATAGCGGCACACTTGACGATGTCAAAAGGCTAAAATGCGCAGAGTCGGTGAAGGAAATCATAATAACCCGGAAGGGTCACCAGCCTCCTCAAATTCAAAGTTGTCAGAAGGTTACTTTTGCCCACCTTTGCTGCGGAAAAGCAGTAAAAGACTGTAGAAAGTTCACATTCAAATGAGGGATATGTGTAGGGAGTATGACGATGCCCAAGGAGTCTGGAGAGATATTCTCTCCACTTTGCCTGGTCTGCTCGGATTATCGTTTTAATTCTGTTCTTATTCTTTTTGACCAGCAAGAATTCAATTTTACTTTTTACACGGTTTTTTAAATAGGGTGAGAATTTCGAGTATCGGGCTTTTTCGTGGTCTGCTGATTTAATTTCTTCAGCAAGGGACTGATAACCAAAAAAGTGTAAAAGAAAAAGAAAATATATGTAAGCCTCTTTGGTCATGATGCTGATTTTATCAGTTCATTAAAAATTATAACCTAATTTTAGATACAGAACAGCTCTATAACCTCGGTTCGAATGCTATGAAGAATTGCAATTTCATGATTTTTTTTAACATCTGCGCTATTTGATTGCAAACTAGTGTCCTTAAACTGGTTTCAATACTGGTTTTTCAGGTTTTTATCTAATTTTCTTTGATGCCTATTTCTCCAGTCAAAAATTATTACATCCTATATCAATTAGGGTAAATGACTTGGTATATAGTTTTAAAGTTGACTATTTCTCGACGTATGATGATATAAAATTTTCTCGTTTGTTCATTCCTTTTTTCCCAAGTTTCACTTTTTTAGCAACGCTCAAGACGGCAATTGGGGGATGTTTCCATTGAGGGAGAATTGGAAGACTTCCCATTCAGCCTGTCTTTTTTTGCAAATGTTACACTTACTAATCCCCAGATTTAGTGTTTCATACAAACTGAATCGGTCAAAACAAGCAGGAAGAATGAATTCTGATGAAGGTAGTGCGCAGTACGATATGTAAGATCAAAACAAAAAAATCCGTGGAGTTTTACTTTTGATGGCTAGTGCCTGTTTTTCTGGTGATATCGCTGATTATTTATTTTTAGGGTCTCTGCCATCAGCTTGATGATACTCCCAGTCTCCTAAGAAAACTGAAAAAATAAAATACTCCAGCTGCCTCATATTGTTCACGAGACGAAAATATCTTGTTTTTCAATAATATCGGTCTCTTATTAAGCACTCATAATTATTTTAATATAAATGCCTGAATCTCCGATAGACCAAATCCTCAAACCTGTAAGCAAGTTTATACATCAGGAGTTTACTGGGGGGATCATACTATTTGTTTGTGTAATTGTTGCTATTGCTTGGATCAACTCTCCCTGGGGCGAGTCCTATCATCAGGTTTGGGAAACAAAGTTATCATTTGGTTTCTTTGAGTTCATTTTCAATCAGACACTTCATGTCTGGATTAACGATGGGCTAATGGCCATTTTCTTTTTTGTCATTGGCCTGGAGCTGAAAAGGGAATTCATGGCCGGGGAATTGTCTACCATAAAAAAAGCATCCCTTCCCATGATGGCGGCATTAGGTGGCATGTTGGTGCCTGCTTTGATCTATCTTGCGCTCAATAAAGGGCTCTAATCCGAGCATGGCTGGGGCATACCGATGGCAACTGATACTGCGTTTTCTCTTGCTTTATTATCAATGGCAGGAAGTGATATTCCAAGTTCTGTGAAGGTTTTTCTATCGGCGCTTGCCGTTGCGGACGATCTTGGAGCAGTTTTGGTGATAGCTTTTTTTATACCGCTCATATTGCATACATGTCCTTGATTGTTGTCGGATTATTGTTGATTGTACTTATGGCCGGTAACTTGATGGACGTGAGGGTACGATTTTCTATCTCATCATAGGTATTGCGGTGTGGGCAGGTTTTCTTTTCTCTGGGGGTGCACGCCACGATAGCGGGCGTGCTCGTTGCATTTACAATTCCAGCAAGAACAAAGATCGATGAAACAGAATATATCGGAAGAGTCAGAAAGTATATTAGCGACTTTGAAAGTGAAATTCCTCAAAACGGTACCCTGACTACTTCTGAGCAACACCATACAATACAAAAAATCAAAAAGCTTAGTATGGACGCTGAGACGCCGCTCCAGAAAATAGAATTCGCACTTCATCCTTGGGTAGCATTTTTAATTATGCCTCTTTTTGCATTGGCAAACTCAGGAATGCATATTAGTAATGACTTCTTTACATCGTTGGTGAATCCAGTGAGCATCGGCGTCACCGTAGGTTTGTTAGTGGGCAAACTAGCTGGGGTATTTTCATTTACCTGGATGATGGTTCGTTTTAAATTTTCAAATCTCCCTGACAGGGCGAAATGGAGTCACATCTTGGGCGTGGCGATGCTGGCGGGGGTAGGTTTTACCATGTCTTTATTTGTTACTGGTTTGGCTTTTAACAGCTCAGAGTTTGTTGACCAGTCAAAGTATGGTATATTGGTCGCTTCCATAATAGCAGGAACCAGTGGCATATTTTATTTAAGGAGTGTCAAATCTTAATGTCGTATGGGAATTTCCAGTATTTTAAAGAGGTTTGATATCTCATCTGAGCGCGAAGATTATTCGATTATTCATGACATAGTTGAGGGTGGGATCGAGTTTAAAGGTACCAATTTATGGATTCTTATCTTTGCGATATTCATTGCTTCTGTAGGCCTCAACGTAAATTCAACCGCAGTTATAATTGGAGCGATGCTTGTTTCTCCCTTAATGGGACCGATTCTTGGGATGGGTTACAGTATCGCAACGTATGATTTTGCGTTGTTTAAAAAGGCATTTGTCAACTACCTATTCGCCGTATTCGCTGGGCTTCTGACGTCAGCCGCCTATTTTTTTGTGACGCCTATTTATCAGGCTCACTCGGAATTGCTGGCTCGAACCCAGCCAAGCATTTATGATGTGATCATTGCTTTGGTGGGTGGACTGGCTGGGATTGTGGCTATTTCCAGTAAAAACAAAGGAAATGTGATTCCAGGAGTTGCTATAGCAACTGCCTTGATGCCCCCGTTGTGTACTGCGGGATACGGCTTGGCGACCGGCAACTGGGCGTTTCTTTTTGGTGCTATGTATCTGTTAACGATCAATACCGTATTTATCGGTAGCGCAACACTGATAACTGTCCGATTACTTCGGTATCCAATCCGTGATTACGCAGATAAAGATCAAAAGAAAATGGCCAATAGATGGGTGTCGTTTATCGTTCTGCTCACGATGGTTCCCAGCATCTATTATGGCTATCTTCTGGTGCAAAAGGAAAACTTCATTCAGAATGCTAATAATTTTATCACAAATGAGAGTTATATAGAAGGGGACTTTCTTCTGAAAAATGAACTGGTGCCAGCAAAAAAACAGATTAAGCTAATTTATGGAGGCAAGACTATCGATGAGCCTGAGAAACAACGCTTGGTAAAAAGAAAGGCAATCTATGGGCTTCATGATGCCACCTTAATTATCCAACAGGGTTTTTCAATCAGTGACGTCTCAAAGGATTTAACTCAAAGCGAGCGATACCAGGCCGAAATAAACAGATTAAAATCTGATCTAAGCTCGAACATTCATAAACAGGACAGCCTAATGATTATTAAAAGACTTGGCAATCCACTATTCAATGAGATGAAACCACTTTTTCCGGAGGTGAAATATTGTTCCGCTGATCGCCAGTCGTTCTTCACTGAGGGAAATAAGGCAAAACAATATATGGTGGTTGTGTTGGGTAGCTCAAATCCAAGAAAAACGACCCGTGATATCTCTAGGATCAATGCCTGGCTGAGGGTTCGTTTTAAAAGTGATTCGATAAAATTATATGTCGAGAAATCTACTTTTTAAATTTTTAAATCGATCTTGAGGGTTTTCGTTCCATAGGTAGAGGTTTGCCTTTCAACACAAATTCCCTTATATTGCGTCATTCAATGGAGGCAAGGGTCTCCTGCGAGCTACCTTATCTTGCCTGATCAAGGCAAATGACAATCTCCACACGGCTATTTTGTTGCTTCAAAGCGATTTGCGACAAAGGTGATTAATTCAAATAGGATTTTGTTCTCCTCATTCCGGTAGCTGGCTTCGTCTAAATTTCAGTCTAGGTCAGATTATTTATAATCTGCACAAGTCAATTCTTATGGATAATATCTTAAATACTTTTTTTCTAGGGAACACATTTATTTCATGGCTACTAGCAATTTTGCTTCTGGTCGGACTATTTATTTTGGTACGCTTTTTCAAGTCGATAGTAATTGTAAGAGCAAAGGCATGGTCATTAACTACTTCCACCACTTGGGACAATTATCTGGTTGATCTGATCGAAAAATCAGTCGTTCCGATGTTTTATGTAGGAAGTGTATACATCGCTATTTCCACGCTGGAGCTTTCTGAGAAGATTGATAGGATAGCAAGGATAGTATTTTTGGTTGCACTGACTTTCTTCGTACTTCGTATTTTGAGTTCGGCCTTCAAGAAATTTGTTTTTTCCTTTATACAATCTCAGGAAGATAGCGAAGCAAAAGAAAAACAGGCGAGTGGACTCATCTTGATTGTCAACATCGTGATCTGGATTGTCGGAATTATATTTATGGTCGATAATCTTGGCTACAACGTAACGTCTCTCATTGCGGGGCTGGGTATCGGGGGTATTGCTATCGCACTGGCAGCACAAACGATACTTGGTGATCTGTTCAGTTATTTTGTTATATTTTTTGACCGGCCATTTGAAATAGGTGATTTTATTGTAATTGAAGACAAATCGGGGGTAGTGGAGTACATAGGTATCAAAACTACACGAATTAGGACATTGGGAGGAGAACAACTGGTCTGTTCTAATACCGATTTGACTAATTCAAGATTGCATAACTACAAACGGCTTCAAAAAAGGAGAATTCTTTTCAATCTCGGTGTAACTTATGACACAACCCATCAGAAAATTTCAGAGATACCAGAAATACTCAAAAAAATCATTGAATCTAAGCCTTATGTAACCTTTGATCGTGCCCATTTTTCAGGTTATGGTGACTTCAGTTTGAATTTCGAGATCGTTTATTACATTTTGGATTCTGACTACACTGTTTATATGGATAAACAACAGGCCATTTATCTAGATATTTTGAAAGCTTTTGGAGAAAGAGGTATCGACTTTGCTTATCCCACGCAGACGCTGATAATGCAGCAGGAAAATGTAGCCGTAAAATGAGAGTAGGGATTTGAGGTATAGACGGACGTTAACTGGGAGATTGCGAATTATCCCTAGCAAAAATCAAGATTTTATTCCAATGACCCGAAATTAGGGGATCCGGTATATTCTATCACTAAGCCTTGTATTAAAAGTATATGCAACTATTTGTACTCTTTTCCGTTCTCATAACTCTCGCCGCCTTCTTCTCCTACATTAATGTACGCATTTTAAAACTCCCTTCGGGTATAAGTCTCATGCTTATGGGGGCAGTCGCTGCCCTTGGTGTGATAGCTTTAGGCCAAACTTCGCCCCAATTTGAACAACTTGTTAAAGAAAGGCTGGCATTAATCGACTTTTCAGAATTTCTATTAGGCATATTGTTAAGCTTTCTTCTTTTTGCAGGTTCTCTTCATGTCGATTTGGGGGATTTAAAAAAATCTGCGAAAAGTATTACCAGTTTTGCTTTGATTGGTACGGTGTTATCTACATTTATTGTCGGTTATGGATTTCATTTCTTGATGCAATTGTTCGAGCAACCTATACCAATCTTATATTGTTTTTTACTTGGGGCTCTTATTTCACCAACTGATCCTATAGCAGTAATGGGGATTCTCAAGAAGGCGAACTTGACAAAAGTGGTTGAAACCAATATTGTTGGCGAATCTCTTTTTAACGATGGTATTGGCGTTGTGATTTTCGCGACTTTACTCCAGATTGCCTCAGTAGGTATTGAACAATTTGGCGTATTTGAAATCAGTCTACTGTTCGTTCAGGAGGCAGTTGGCGGAATAGTTGCAGGATCGGTCATCGGACTTGTAGGATACAGACTGATGAAATCGATTGACCATTTTCAGACGGAGATTTTGATTTCGTTGGCAATGGTAATGGGTGGATATTCCCTGTGCCATTATCTGCATGTCTCAGGACCGCTCGCAATGGTTGTCGCTGGAATCATGACCGGGAATCGAGGTAAGCAATTGGCAATGAGTGATATCACGCGGGACTATCTTGGTAAATTCTGGGAGGTTACAGATGAAATCCTCAATGCAATCCTTTTTATGCTAATTGGTTTGGAAATTGTAACGGTGGACTTTGAGGTCCACTTCATAGTGTTTGGTATAGTTACGGCCCTGGTGATAGTTGTCGCCCGTTTTATTTCACTCTTCTTCACTGCATCTGTTTTTGGGTTTATTAAAGATCTGGGGCCTCGAACACTAAAAATTATGACATGGGGTGGCTTACGGGGAGGCATTTCGATTGCCTTGGCACTCTCATTACCCGCTAACCCATACAAAAATGTTATTGTCTCCGTCACGTTTGTGGTGGTTTTGTTTTCAATTCTGGTTCAGGGATTTACGATTGGCCGGCTAATAAAAAAATTAAGTTTATGAACTTTTCTGATACGATCTTGTATGCATTTTTGATGTCCATCATAATTAAAAAACCACTTAATTCTTATGTTAACAACTCGGCGGACATTCCGCGAAAAATGAATCATGGTATGCTGTGGTATTAAATGGGCAATTTTCGTATTAATCAGGTGCAGGACTGAATAAATTGTGCTTTGCTGCTATTTCACTTAATATGCGATCGAAGGCCGTGCTGGATGTCAGTGTCCTTAATTGTATACAAATCAAATAGAGTTCTTTGCATAGCAACCGGTCACTTTTTCCATAATCCCAGATTGGGTCAATGCTTTCAGAACTAACTTTTTCAAAGCTGATTTCGGGAATAACTATCAGAACTAAACCTTCTTTATTTCGAACGATATTTTCAGGGAAATGACAAGCCCGGTAATTGATCAGCGAAGACAGGTGCCGCAGGCTGATGATTGCAGTCCCAGGGTCATTGATTCCCGGACTCAAGGCCTTAAGAGCGATTTCCCTTAGCTGACTGAATCCGTAAAAATAATTTCCTTTGATTGTCTCTGTGAGTGGCAAAGAAGCTAAGCCGACGAGCTTATCCTGAATCGCTTTCGGTAAGTTTTCACTTATTGACATAATGGGTGTACCTGGTAATACAAACGTGCCCGGGGTAATCAGGACAGTGGTTTGAAAGCCATACTCAATACAAAGCGATTTTAAAGCGTCTTTCTCAACACCTTCGAAAATACCGGATTTAGCAGATTTGATGGTAAATGGGGTAACAAACTGGGCAGGTATGGGCGATGGGTGGATATTCCGGACCAAAGAGAGCCACTAATTCCGTTGAACTTGAGCCAGCATTCCGGGCAAACAGAGCCACTTGAGAGGGCTACCGTATAGTGATTCCGGGTAATCAGAGCCAGTTTGTTACTGACATTCCGGCGTAATTGAGCCACCCTGATCGTTGTGCGATGGCATTCCGGGCAAAGAGAGCCACCTCATACTTGGTATTGAAGAACTTCAACATCCATCTTTTGCAAAAAAAACGCACAAGGGATGGCTAACAAAGTTACTTCGATGCAAACACTACGCTTGATTATACAGTTGCTTGACCGTAACACTTCGGAACGGAACATTTCCCGGCAACTCCACATTTCCCGTAATACAGTTAAATTTTACAGGGAGCGACTGCAACACAGGGTTTATTCTTACAAGCAATTGCAGGGACTGGATGATGAGTTGCTGTCAGAGATTGTTTATGCAGACTTACCTTCAACTCAGGATGAAGATGAGCGTAAGCAGGATTTTCGCCAGCGCGTACCTTATTTTCTTTCAGAGCTGGAGCGGACTGGTATGACACGCCAACTACTCTGGGAGGAATATATCAACCAACATCCTGACGGTTACCGGTACTCGCAGTTTTGTCACCATCTTCACGAGTTGGGTAAGGTATTACAACCCAGCTTTCATGCCTGCTATAATGCCGGCGAATTGATGATGATCGATTTTGCTGGGGCATCGATGTATTATGTTGACCGGCCTACCGGCGAGCAGATTAACTGCCCCGTCTTGATATGCGTTCTTCCGTTCAGTAACTACACCTATGTAGAAGCGCTGCCTAATGCAAGATTGCCTGCCTTGATTGCAGCGCTCAACAACTGCCTGCGCTACTTCAAAGGCGCACCGTTGTCGTTAAAGACCGATAATATGCGGCAGGTAGTGCAAAAAAGCAACCGCTATGAGCCTGCGTTCACTGAGCTGATCCAGCAGTGGGCACTGCACAATAATATTGCTCTGGTCGCTACCAGGCCTGGTAGACCCAAGGATAAGGCACCGGTCGAAGGCCACGTCAAGATCGCCTATCAGCGCATCTATGCGCCTTTACGCGATCAGGTGTTTTTTAGTGTCCAGGAGTTGAACGAAGGCATCCGAAGGCAGCTGGAAGTGCACAACACTAAGAACTTCCAGGGCAAAAGTTACAGTCGACTCGGGCAGTTTTCCCAGCAGGAGCGGCACCTGCTGCAAACACTGCCCGACCAGCCCTTTATGATCAAGCACAGCACTTCAGCCAAGGTGCAGAAGAACTATCACGTCACCTTAGGCGAGGACTGGCACCATTATAGCGTCCCCTTCCATCACATCGGCAAACAGGTAACCATCATTTATGATCAACAGACCGTCGAGATTTATCTGAATCATCACCGGATTGCAGTTCACAAGCGCTTTTTCAATGAGCACGGCTACACAACTCTTAAGGAGCACATGCCTGAGAACCACCGCGTCTACCAGCAGCAAAAGGGTTGGGACAGCGATTACTTCCTCAGGCAGGCCCTTCAAATCGGCCCGGCAACCCGCTCATATATAGAAGGGGTATTGAAGGGACGGCAGTTCACCGAGCAAACCTTCAACTCCTGCCGTGGGATATTGCGTCTGGGCTCCATTTACGGCAAAGAGCGTTTGGAAGCCGCTTGCCAGCGCGCCACCCATGCCGGCTCTTACAGCTACAAAACACTATCGAATATCCTTGCCAATAACTTGGACAAGGCTCCCGATATGGTCCAGATCACACTATTCCAAACGCCTGATCACGATAATATTCGCGGCGCAGCCGCATACGAGTAAAGATTTTATCAATTAAACCAAGCAACAATGAATACCGATCAAACTTGTCAGCAATTGACCCAACTGAAGTTGCAGGGCATGGCCTCGCGTTATGCGGCCATAACCGAGCAACCAGTACACCAACAGCCCGAAGCCCACGCCATGGTAGCCATGCTGGTACAGGCAGAATATGAACAGCGCATCCTTCACAGGACACAGCTTTATTTAAAGCTGGCTAAGTTGCGGTACACTGCATACGTCGAGCAGATAAGCTGTAAACCTGAAAGGGGCATCACTTCCGAACAACTAATCCGGTTAAGTGACTGCTCTTTTATTCAAAAGGGCGAGAACGTGTTGATCACAGGTGCAACGGGTTGCGGAAAATCTTATCTGGCTTGCGCCTTCGGGCGGCAAGCCTGTATTAAAGGTTATAAAGTGCTTTACTATCCAATGAACCGTTTTATTGAACAATTAGCCCTGACCAGGCTCGATGGAACCTACATAAAATGGCTCAATCAGATCGCCAAAGCGCCTGTGCTGATCCTGGATGACTTCGGCTTACAGCCGCTCAGCCACGATACTAAAATGGCCTTGCTTCAAATATTGGAAGACCGGTACGCCTCCGGATCAACGATCATTACCGCGCAGATGCCCGTGGGAAACTGGCACGAGTACATCAATGACCCGAGCCTGGCTGATGCGATATGTGACAGACTGACAGCAAATGCCCACAGAATAAATCTGCAGGGAAGCTCTATGAGAAAGACAAAAACTAGTTAATTTTAAACTCTCCAATACCAAGCAACCGCTGGCTCAAGTTCCGCGGAATGCTGGCTCTGTTTTGCCGGAATCTCCAATGGGTTCTCATTTACGCATATTTTCTTAAGAGAATTAAGGGTATCATCAAATATCCGCTGAATAACCACTTCATATTTGACGGATTGCGTGATGTAGTGCAAAAAATAAATGAAAAGAAAAATATCGAAAATGGTAAAGAATATAAGCAGGTAGGTACTCAATGCAGGTATGTAAATCCCAGAATCGATATCCCTGATAGTACTCAGGAGAAAAAATGCGTAGATAATTGTACCGATATAAATACCTAAAACGACCTGCTGAAATTTATTTCCAATTAGTTGCCCTAATATCCGGTTACTCATCTGAGATGCCGCCTGGTTGAGCACGATCATCACCATCGAAAAACTAAATACAGTAAGCGATATGATGCCGGAAGCGACGGCACCGATGATGCTTCTTGCAGTGGAGGCATCTTTTAAACGGAGCCAGTTAACCTCACTTTTTAATAATTTTCCTTGTTCTGACTGATCGACAGACAGCATGAATCCACATAAGACAAGAAATCCGATTGCGATGATGGCGGGATAGAAAGCGATACTATTAACCGTTTTCTGGTATCTTCTTTGAAAAAAATTATTCACTTTATTCTTATTAGGATATGTTACTTATTAAACCAAGTGCGTGCGACAGTTCCTACGAGATGGTTCGACCGTAGTAGTCGACAAAAGTGCCATCTACTAATGCATTAGCTGGCGCCTCTGGCCTATACCCAATACTTTTTTTTATTTCTTGCTTATTGAGTGTGATACTTATTTTCGAACGAGACCAGCTGATTTCAGATACAGTGCGTACTGGTAATAGGACTTTCTCAGAAGAAAGCCAACTCCCTATTTCAACCACCAGAAATATTACCTCCCAGAGATCAGTGTCAATAATAAAATCGATTAAATGTCCGATAGGGCCATCAGATGCCTGGATTTGATAACCGACAAGCACTCTCGAGCTTCTTAAATGAGGATTTCCAGCGTCCTCATTATGCCTGGCACCATTGAGTAATGCTTCATTCTCAGAGTTTGTGAATGGTGAAAACCAGTAGTTATGCCAAGAAAAATGTTCATATAACTTTGCTTCTTGCTGGCGCGATACCGGCTTGTCGGTATCAATGTCAGGACTATTCTTAATTTGATCAAGTGTAAGGTTAGTTTCAAGTGTCCTGTTTTTCCAATCTGGAAGCAATAAGGACTGCACCGCAATCAATACTTTTTTGTTTGGCAACCAGTCTCCTGTGTCTACAACCCAATAACGGATATTCCAGAATTCATCGTCCAAATACAATTCTTTCACCTTACCGATCTCTCCATCGGTTCCTCCCAAAGAAAACAAAGAAAGGCTTTTAAGGCTCCTTTTCATCCTATATCATGTTTATTAACCTATTTTGTGGTCAAGATAACCTGTCGTTCCGGATAGAGGATTTTTGCCTCTTTTTTAGCAGTGATAAATAGGTTCACAGGCTCAAACGTGGTAACTGTTTTCAATCTACCAGTGAGGGCCTTTGAGAATAACCCATGTCCACTTTTTAACCGCCCCACATTCCAAACTCCGTTATCCTTTGTATTGGCGAAAACAACATATAAGTTTTTGGGTTCTACCAGCCTGTCTGGTTCGGAGAGATGACGTACAATCAGATCTACCGCGTAATTTTCATTTTTATCCTTTTTGATTTTTACGGATCCTTCTGCCGCCGGCACAATTGCAGAAGTTGAAAAATTTAGTTTTTTTGAACAAGAAGATAAAATTCAAAACATGCACAGTATAAAAACAATAGAGTTACTGGCTGCTCTGAGTGCAAATTGGTGATTCATAGAAATCGGAATTTATTACATTTAAGTACAAAATCCTTATAATCATGCCAGTAAATACCTGGCTTTAGGCGCGGGTCAGGCATAACGTGAGGTTTCCGTTTGCGGGACGAAACTTTCACTAAGTGTGGGTAAACAATTGCTCAAAGAAGCAGAATGCCTAAGATTTGAATTCTTAAAGCTGTTGGTATGGTTATATACCATTAATTTCTATGACTTAAGGATGAAAAATTTTTGCGTCAGTTTACAATTTTTTATTAAACAATCTGAATTATGACAAATAACAACATTAAATGTGAAAAGAGTAGCTGGTTTAACGGCTTGGTGAGTATGTCAATTGTATTTCTAATGGCAATATCAATCAGTTGTAAGGACAAAGAAAAACAGGAGAATACCATGGAAATGAATTTGACCGATGCTATGAATGTAAAGGAAGATAATAGCACGGTAAATGTATACGTCACTTTTATAAATGACGATAAAAATAAAATGGCACTCGACCATGCCTATACAAACGAAGCCCTTTTAAAATTGACTGACGCAATTGAAGCAATGGCCGGTGAAGTTGACTTCGACATCAAAGCAGATTTGGACAAAGCCAAACAGAGTGCTAGTAAGATAACACAAAACCCTTTTGAAACTTCTCATGCTGACGAAATCAGGAAGGCAGCGGAAATATTATCAACTTCATTGCAAAATATACAAGTTGCAAAATTCCCTTCATTGTCAAATGAGGCAGAAGAAGTTAAAACCGCAGCGAGGGTTATTGATCCGAAAATCTTAACCCTTGACCAAAGGGATGCTGTGAAAACCTTTTTTGTCAAAAGCGCGGATCTCCTAAAAAAAATGAATTAACGATGTAACGGTTTAAGCGAGACTACACTAAGCAGCACATTGTTAAGAATCTTTATTTGCCGCCTTCCTTGCCACCGTTCAGAGCCCAGCTAGTTTATACAATATCTCTCATATATACAGGATAAGAGTTACGCTGCACGCTAACCTCCTTCAATCAGGGCGATAGCGTTGTCTATCCCATTCTCAGTATGGAGCAAATCAGCCATTTTTATGCTGTTACTATAAAGTTCGGGAGTTGTTAAGAGTTCATATACGGCAGTGATTAGCTGATTCTCTGTTAATTTCTTCAAAGGTATAGGTTTGACTGCACAGCCTTTTTGGTACGCCATTTGCCCCCAAAAATGCTGATCGCCCATTGGGTAGAGTACCGGACAGGTCAAGGATGGTTTTCCTGCTCGGAGACATTCTGCCAATGTGCCAATTCCGCCATGATGAACCACTGCTTTTACAAGGGGCAGTAGTTTCTCATACGGGGCCGACTCGATAATTTTGATAGATTCATGATGCTCCAGATCGGCGGTATCATCAAATCCCCACCCTTTTACAATAATTATGCGTGTGTTTAGTTTCTCGGCGAGTGTAATCATTGCTTGTTGCATATTCAGCTTGGTAGCAAGTGGCATGCTGCCAAAGGTTATCAGCAAAGGAGGGGGGCCTTGTTCAAGAAATTTTAAAACGTCGGGACTTAATGAGGCAGGAGATTCTCCATACCAAAATCCTGTGAAATGGCTGTTAGCAGGGTAGTCACGTGGCTTTTTTAAGAGGTGGTGGCTGATACCATAAATAGATGGGAGTCCTTTATAATCGGCTGCCAGCAAAGACAAGCCATTTGCTTGCCTGAAGTTCCGAATAGGTTTGTGCATCATCTGATAGCTAAATTCAGTCAGTTTATAGCTGAATTTATTGAGTATAGATGGCAGACCCACACCACTTAATACAGGGTTGACGAATTCTGATGTTGACTCAAACGCCGGAATTACGTTGGCGCGAATCATTTTTTCTGGAAACTGATCGGCAAAGTAACCTGCCAGAGTTTTTCCATGAAACAGCACTTTGTCGCTTTGTAGGGATAACTTATAAAATGTATCCAAGGCACTTTGGATCATAGGATGCACCCAATGACTAAAATTTCTTTGCGCAAGAATTGGATTTTTCATCATTTTTTTGCCTTCATCTGAATCAAGAAGTGCCTGAAAATCGGCGTCAACAGGCGCAAAATCCAGGTTGTACGAGTTGGACAAGGATTCGAAATTTTTCGCCGTTGACAATACAACATGATGCCCCCGCTGCCGAAGAGCCTTTCCTAATACAGCGTATGGCTGAACATCGCCGCGAGTTCCCAAGGTCAGTAGTGCTATTTTCATGAATGAATTGATTTAGGTGTTCAAAAATAAAAAAGTTCTTTTAGTTCTTGATTAAGAGAACCAACTATATAAATTTTAATCTGCAGCATTATTCAGGATGCTCATCTGTCGCCATCGTTCAAGTATGATCGGGAATTCAATGATCATCATTTTGTACAGATTGGAAACATTATTAAGCTCTTGAGAAAATTTGTCGTCCAGTCCCCGGCTTTGACGGATGTCATCCAGCATACCACAGTAAGTTTGAAAGCGGGAAGTCATTTCCTGCTGATCGAGCATTTTCTTAAAATTAACCATAAAATAGCGTTTACGCTGTCCACCGACTGTTTTTGATTCAATCATATTAGTTGCCGTCAAAAATTTAAGTGCATTTGAAACCGCACTTTTACTTACATTGAAAAAGCTAACTAGATCCTCAAAAGTGGAAAGTTCCTGTTTGCTAAACAACAGATAAACAAACGCGCGAGCTGCTACGGGACTTAGTCCCATAGTTTCCATGACTACACCATACTGCTCTATTTTTTCGCGATGATTATCCAATCTATTTGCCGTTTATTTTCAATCAAAAATACCAATACTTTTTGGTTCTCAAAGGTAAGAACTAAATAAAGGTTGAGCTCGCTATTTAAGGTGAGACTTCGAAAGCAATGATCGGACTGCTATAAACAAGCCAACTTTGCGTTTTTTGTTCAGGGGGTAGACAGCGTTTTGATATTGAATTAACAAAAGAACGTTACCTAAACTATATATTACGGTTCCGGGCATGGCTTTGACGCGACGAGGGCAGAAGCCTTTAATCAATGCTCAACATAGACGACTTGGGCACCAACGTATCGAATAAATCATGCAGAATTTAACCACAAATACCATTCTAGCCGAGCTGAGGAAAAACGGGACTGTGGAACTCTTTTCTCCGATTTAAAGGGGGTTAGTGTAACATATTCTTCGTCGAGTGAGATTTTTATCGAGTCAAACTGCACAGGTTCACTGGACCATCTGGCCATGGCTGATAACTTCTGATTGTCGTCTTTTCGCGCTTTATTGGATATTAAAATCACATTTCCGGAGACCAGTTTGATCGTTGACTCGAAAATTTGAGAGTAGATTTAGACTTGATGTAATCCCGTTCACCCACCTTTTTTGCCAAACGACTTCACGACAAAATAGATTTTAATATGATCGCTATTAAATATTCTTTTACATAAAAAAGGGTTTACTTTTTAGGGATAGGCTCTCGTCTTAGTCTTAGAGTCTGGGTTGGGGGAAATTTCTTTGGAGCTGTAGCGTTTTTTTTCAACCATTCACGATATATTTTTCTCTCTTCTGCTTTGTCAATTTTTTTAATTACAACGGTCATATGACAAACAAGAATTTCTTTCAAAAGATCAGCAACGAATTTTTCTTCCTCTTCTTTTGAACCTATACGATGACCTGCCTCATCGATAAATATTTGATATGGATAAATTTCTTCGGGCCAATTTTCCTCCAGCTCCGGTAACTTCTCCATATCCACATCTTCCAGAAACCGGTTTTGGACATGTTCACATTCTTTGGTCGACCATATCGAATGCTCATTCTTTAACCAATCTGTAATCTCTGTACTTGTCTTCATGATTTCACCCAGGTACAAATACTCCCCAAGATCATTGTCTTTCAAATTTGGGTGTCTCCAGGCCGCTGCCGTTTTATAGTAGCTAGGGAGGTCTGTGATTCGACCATACTCATAAGGTTGCCACAACGTACCACGTGAATTCGGTGTTATACACGCGATTACATGTGAGCAATTAATTATAGCCATCTCAATAATGCAGGCTGTCAACATTGAAAGAACCGAGGCAGAAACGCCACTGAGCAGCGGAATGCTTTTCAGCGCTGGATCCAGAATATCAATCCAATAGTCGAATTTCTCACTCTCGGCCAGCTTTGCTATTTGCAGTGCATGCATCCAGTCACATTGTCTATGCGAGATGAAGAGCCTTGGACATGAAGTGCGAAGCGGTCCCAAAGTGCGTAGCCTTCTAAGCAGAAGAATTAATATCTGTTCTTCGATGGATTTTACCTCGGAGTAGTAGTTCAGATAGTCAGTCGCCATAGAGAAAGTACTCCGGATTTCGTCATTGATCTGAAGTTCAACATACTCTTTGTTGTCTTCTAACGGATCCTCGGATAAATAGGATTCAAGCATGCGTACATACTTCCGCCATTCGAAGATTCCCCTTACGCTATCTGAACTTAGATCAATCGAGTCAAATCGTCCAGAAAGTAGTTTCTGTTGAGAGTAAATGAAGCTGCTCACAAGGGGTGCATACTTTTATCGAGTGGTAAGCAAAAATGTTGAGGCATTGTAATACTAAGACAACTCACCTGTCAGATCCAGTACTGACGATTACAAATCATTTTACCTGTTTTCCATCTTTTACCACCATTTTAATCTGCGATAGTACGTTAACAAAGTTCTTCTCCAAGTCACCGTCAAAGAATACAAGATCCGCTACCATACCTTTTCTTATCGTTCCAATCCGGTTTTCTGCACCTATTGCTTTGGCAGCATTCAAAGTAGCATACTGCATTACCTCAGTAACAGGAATGCCCGCCTCATAATATGATAATAGTACATCAACCGAACTTTTTCCACGGTCAAGCCCAATTATATTAAGGTAATAATCTGAGCCGAAAACAATATTAACTCCTTTGTCCACAGCTCTTCTCAACCGATCATGCGTTGCTTGCAAAAAGCTTTCAAGATAATCATCCGCCTCCTTTCCATGCATGCCTATTCCTGCGACCATAATTTTTCCTTGCTTGCGAGATATATCGGTGGGAATAAGGTATACGCCACGTTTGGCCATTAGTTGGATTGTACTGTCAGACAGCGTGTATCCATGTTCAATTCCGTTTACACCAGCAAGTACTGCATTACGCGCCGCTTTGTCTGAAACAGCATGAGCTGTTACCTGCAAATTATGCGTTTTTGCAGATTCGACAATAGCGGTAAGAAATTCTTTTTCTAACATTCCGTTATCTGTGTCGGCGCAAACTTTGATTACATTTACCCCTTGCTTTGCATGGTTGTCTACAGCTTCTTTTGCATCTTGTGAATTACGTATTACGCTATATTCCTGATTGACCAGAAAAGTGTCTGCGGGGACAAGCTTGGAAAATTGCCCTCCAGGACCACTCAATATGGGGCCAGAAACATACATAGTGAGGTTGCCTTTTTTACGTGCAAGTTCTTTTTGTAATGTGATATCAAGATACTGACCAGAGTTCCCTAAGTCCCGACTGGTGGTGATTCCAGCTTCAAGGCAGCTTTTTGCTAGTTTGAGGCCCTGCGATATGCGTTCTTGAGAAGGTACCTTTGAAGCATTATTAAAGCCTTCATTTGTTTTTGTTTGCTTTTGATTAAACAGCAAATGCGAATGCATATCAATTAAACCCGGAGCGGCAGTACAACTACTTAAATCAATCTCTTTTACATCTTTGGGTTTTTTAAGATCTTTGCCTACTTCCTGAATTATTCCGTCAGAAATCAGTATCTGCTGATTTTTTATAAATGTTTTTTTCTCAGAGTCATAGAGTTTTCCAACCCGGATCAATAAAGATTGTGAAGTTTGGGCGTAAACAGTGGTAGAAATAAGAAGTGCAACGACGATCGGGAAAAAGGGCATATTTCAGATTTGACGATATTTTATAGAAAGCGAATAATGCACGTGATCTAATATTGTAGACCATACTAATGACTAAAAACAGCGCGACGCTAAGTTGGGTTCACATTTAGATCCTTTAAGCTTCTACCCGGAACCTCCGCCCAGGAAGATGTGGAGTTACCATTAATGTGCAAATACAAGATTGACAGTCCAAACCGGGCTGAAAGTGCATTTCAGGCACAGAAATCGGTAGTTCTCAGTCTCGGTTACCGTTGGGGCTCTACGCCTAAAGAGCTTTCCGGCTGGAGAGGGGAGTGGCTATTGTGAGCGAATTGTTCGACGATCCGATGATCATTATGGCTGACGGGCCGACCGGGAATCTTGATTCGAGAATAAGCTATGAGATCAGGGGAATTTTCAAAAGCCTAAAGACTCAGGTATCACCCGTTCGAACCCTGTCGTTTGGGTTGATTTTTTTCCGATTAGGAACGAGTCACCTTTTCTTTCGCTACGCATTTATAATTATTCCCCTGAATCCTTCTTCAGGCATGGTTTGGTTAACCCATCACCACTTCTTTACATCGTACTGGAATTCGGCACAATTAATTCGGGCTTAGTATGGCTTTCGAAGGATAGTAATTTCGAGGTGATGGTTGGGGCCGATATCATTGCAGGATGTAGCAGGAAAAACAAAAAGGGTCGAGGACCGGCACTCGCCTGGTTTCAAATCAATCTAACTCCACTTCCAATATATGGATTGAAAGAAGGGAAGTAATGAATGTATCCAAACCGCTGTAAATCGCTCAAATACTTATGATAAGTCACGGCACTTTTTACCCGGGACATTCGCATCACTTTCTTTCTGGTAATATGGAAATACGGCTCCTGATTATTTTTTAACCATATCTGGATTAGCGCATTGTAAATTCCAATATGCCATACAGTGATTCTGGGATCAGCATTGATCCTCGATAAATAACTATTGAGTTTTTCTTGTAGCATTGTTATTTGCGATTTAGCATGTTTTCGATGTCGGATAGGCGGTAATAAAAAGAGCCACCTATTTTGGTGGGTGTGAGACTTCCATTGATTCTTAGATTTTGCAAAGTGCCAGGTGAAATTTTGAGCATTTCACGGACTTCTGATCCTTTAAGCCATTGATTTCGCTTCGGAGCTTTATCGATCAGCAAAGCTTTGAGATCACCTACAATTTGCTCCCTAAGTGTCTGTAGATCTTGCAGGGTAATTAGTTCTATTTTCATAAGTATTCGAGAAATCCGAGATGTAGATTCTGCTCGCCCTTTTTTTAGAGAACGAGGGCTCATATTTGATGTAACCATACCGATTCAGATCATGAAGAAGCCGATGGTAAGTGGCGCTGCTGGAAATTTTGGCAAGCGGCATAATTTGCTTGCCAAACATTTCCAGATAATTTTTCCCTGGGGTCGAAGTTGAAATCGAGACCAGCGTGGCAAAAAGTCCGATATGGGAAATTCCTATGCGAGGGTCGCATTGTGCGAGCGTGAAAAATCCGCTCAATTTATCGTCCGACATAATTATAAGGAAACCCCTTTTCGTCTGGAAGGTTTGTCGACCTTCTCAGACTCACCGTCCTTCACCTGTTTTTTCTGATCGACTTTTTCCGACTGCTTTTCGCTGTTCTCGGACTGGATCTGCTGGGTTGGACGGATGCGTTGCTGCTTTTCATCGTAAATATTCAAGGACTTGAATTGCGGACTTGCCTCGATGAATCGTTTTTGTGAAGTGCCGTTCTCATTGAAGGTCACCATTTGACGGTTACCTTTTTGGAGCGATTCAATCAGGCGCTCACGAGCAGTTGGATCAGAAAGCTCGGCGATAGGGTGCTTTGAAAGAGATTTTTCCAGATCAAAGCCGTAGTTCTGGCTGAACTGTTTGACTGCAAAATTGCCCTGCTGGGTAGATTGTTTAAAATCAAGCTGCTGCCACGCGTTGTAGAGTTGTCCTTCTTTATTAACCAGATCTTTGTTTACTGCCCGGCCTTCAAGAAGGTTAAAGGCTTCTTTCAAAGTGATATTGCCGCCTTCCCGGTTAATATAAAAAGTCTGAGAAAGCGCTTCCTTGTTGTCTTTTTTTGGAATCTCCGCTTTATAGCTATTGAAAAAGTACATATCGCTTTGAGCAGATTTTTTAAAATGCAGCGAGGCTTCTATTTGTTTATCACCGAAGCTGGTCTGATGTTGCAAACGAAATTCTGGCTTATCCCCAGCTAGATTTGCCTTTAGCTGACTTTCAAGATTCTCACCGAATCCAGTGAATTTTACTTGATCCCTGAGATATTCAAAATTTTTCTGATTCATGATTTTACTTGTTTAAAGCTTAAAAAGTGAGATTTAGTCGAGACGATTGGCGTGGATGAGATATCGATTGGGGACTTTGATATCCATATGTCGAGATCCATTTTTCTCTGTCAGCCGCACCAAGAGGTATTTTTTACTAGGAATGGTAAATTTGGCAAGAGCGAAAACAAGCTGCCGCTGCTGACCACTGCCAACGGACTCGCCCATCCCGTCCTTATAAATAATTGCGAGATTTGCGAACTGAAGGGCACCGCGTTTCGCCCTCCTTTTGTCGGCCAGAGAAAAATTCAAACTTTCCGGTTCATAGGATATATTCGAGCCGTTGTAAATCATAAAGTCAAAAAACATGACATCTGATTTGACATATACATCTCCCAGACTTAGCATCGCTCCTTCATTTCGGGCTCGCTTTTTGAACCCCGAACTAGACATTTCTTTCACCTGTCCAACGGTAGCCGAAAGCCAGCTTTCAGAAAGTCTCCCTTCGAGTTTAACTTGAGGGCTAGCCTGAGGCACGATCTGGATATTTAGTTGCAAAGGGTCAGCTGCATATTCTGCCAGAAATGAAAAAAGTTGACCATCCGAGCTTACCACCGTGATATTGGTAGGCTCGAAATCAGTGCTAGCCGCCTTTACCTGCAGTATATTTTCTGCTCCGGTAATCTTTTGAACCAGAATATGCTCACTGCCACGGTCGACACTTTTGATCGGGTAGGGGAAAATCAGATTGACTGTCTTTCCTGTTGTGATTTCAAGCGGATAGGTCTGGATGGCGAAAAGCTGGATGCTCTGCGCTGTTCCCCTTTGATGAAATAGGAAGGCGAGAACCAGAAATTTTAAAAGCGTTTTCATAACTGAGATGTTTGCGATATTGAAGTCAGATTTGAACCTCGTGAATTCGAATTGCCGCTGCTAAGAATGACCTGATAACCAGCACTCACCTGCACCCTTAGCATTCTCGCTTTTTTACCGAAGAGCGTTTTTGCTGCCTGGATGCCGGCATTGGCTGCCTGTGCGCCGAGCGATGGATCTAAGGAGCCCAGACTCAGCCCCTGGATATCCTGACTTAGTGATTGCTTGGCTACGTCTCGCGTAATGGCTCCCGGAACATAGATGCCCAGAATTCCATCGAGATCATATACTCTCAGATCAACTGGAAGAATGATGTTTCCTTTGGCGATGGTGCTGATCTGAACATGGAGCCGCTCGGAGTTGATATTGGCAATACCATATATAAAGTTGTTTCTCTTGATCACCGAGCCTGCCACCTGAATGTCATTAAGGAGCCGAAGCCGAATGGTTGACCCGTTTACAACGGTGAGATCCTGATCGATTTCTGCACGAATGCCCTCTTGCACCGCGGGCGCTTCGGGTTCATCCAGTGAGAAAAAACCGTTACCCTTTACCGTGATCGTGGAATCTTTTTTTATATTTTCACCCAAACAGGTAACAGAGATAGTGTTTGAGACCGGCTGCACGGCAAATGCCTGACGAGAAACATTATTGGTTACGGGCTGGTTGCCAGCATACCGCTCAGGCTGCTGTATTTCGAGTATTTTGTCAAGCATTCCTTCTAGCTGTGAGAGCTCCGGATCAGGGGTATCCATCTCATCCAGAGACGGCGCAGCAATCTGCTCTAAATCAGGAAGCTGGGATCGGAGTTCAAATAGCTGAGGTTTACTGCTGGTTTTTTCCAAAACAACAGGCCCTTTAAATTCAGGTTGAGTGGCACTAGCCAGCACCTGATCTAGCTCTTTTAATCTCGAATATACAGCGGCTTCACCGGGGTCAGAATAAGTTTTGCCCTGATAGGATACCGGTTTTACTTTTCTCTTTTTACCATACGGTCCGTCAAGCCCCTGAAGGACCATGGAGTCGTTGGAGGCGGCCGCGAGAAGCTGATGGTTGCGATAGGGATCTTTCTTTATCTGCTCACGGATACGGGCAGAATCGGCAGCTGCGATCTGATAGAAGCTCATTTTGTTAAGCTGCTTATCATCTTTAAAGACCGCATCAGGAAGCGTCGTAAGAAGCCCTGATGCAGCCGTCTGATCGACAGGGTTTTTCTGGATGCGCTTAATCCACAACACATAGTAAAGCATGGTCAGAAAGGGTAGAGCAAGTAGTGGTAGTACAGTATAAAACTTGCGCTGTTGGAGGAATTTTTCGGAGTAGGATGTAGTGTTCATGATTATTTGGAGCTTTGGGAAGAATTAATACTGTCTGATACAAAAGCCTTTTCCAGACTATCCAGATAGGCAACCGTTTGGCGGGAGTGATCAGGTGCGTTTCGGTTAAATGGCCAAACGGATCGGAGTGTTTCCAAAGAAATTGCGGTAGGGGTCCGTCCTGAAATCCCCTCAGCTAACATGTTCAAACAGAAGCCCGAGCTGACAATGCAAAAGCTCAATAGCAGTTGCCTTAGCTGTGATCTGGAAAATTTAGAGGCCAGCTTTCCGGCGTACCTGGCAAAACGGGTTTGTAGCCATTTAATTTTCGCTGCGACCGCCGTGGCCATTTTGTCTTTTGCAGCATCAGGCTGGACATCGTTCTTTGAGTGGTGGGCGTTAAAGTTGTAGAACATGGTTGAAATAGTTTTGAGTTATAATATTTAATGAGATTAGCGGCTTTCAACGCCGATATCTTCGTTTTTCAGAGTGATCCATCGCTCGATCAGAAATCCGTGCGGGTTATTATCGCTTCGTGAAGTGCTTCTTAAATAACCGCTTGTTACAAGGCGGCGTGAGACTATACTTGTCGGTCGGATGATACGCTGAACCGCCGTGCATGTAAAAAAATAGGGGTAGTCATCAGTGCTTACTTCAACACTATCGACGGTAAGCTGTTGACTGATATTGCCAGAAATGATGCCTGTATAAAATCCTGATTCTTTTAAATTGTCATACTGCTTTTTGGCGGATGCGTCAGCGAGATAGAGTGCCTGTGAAACATTGGTTGCAATCACTTTTTCATCCGGATCGAGCGTAAAAAAGAGCCGATGGAATGTCGCGATATGATCACGTGCTTCTACGGGAATGTTGTCGCTGCGCGGAGAAGCCTGGGCCTGCAGGATCTTGCCGTCCGAAAGAATATAGATTTTTGATTGCATCAGCGATAACCTACTCTGACTTTGGTAGATGCTAAAACAGGTCAGGGCTAAACATCCTGCTACAATCACCAGGGTGAAAACACGGATGTAGCGAAATGCGGTATCGATATTTTTTGCTTTACTAAACATGTGTTTTACGTTAAGAAGGTGAACCAGAAGAGTTTTGCGGAATTCTGCCGAATCCACCACCGGCAGGAAAAGCCGCCCGGCCAACTGCGCCTGCTGAGCCAGCAAAAAGACTCGTCACCTTATGTAGCAGCGTGTTATTTCCACCAGCTTGTATGATATAGCCTGCAACTGACGGGACAGAGAAATACCCTGCTATGCCAATGATCAGAAAGATCAGGTAAGCCATATCATAAGCACTGAAAAAGGTATCTCCATTCACGCTAACCTGGTTAATATCCAGGCTGATCATTTTCTGCTGCACCTTTCCTATGATCGCGCCAAAAATGTTTGCGACGGGCAGCCAAAGATAAATGTTGATGTAGCGGGCAATCCATGCGGTGAGCGTGTACTGAAAACCATCAAAAACCGCAATTCCGAAGGCGATCGGACCGACAATTGCCAACACGATCAGAAAAAACGTACGGATTGTGTTGATACAGAGCGCTGCCGATTCAAAGAGAATACTCAGAATTTCACTAACTGCGGCTTTGATCGAATTTCGGAAGTTATAGGATTGTTTAGCCATGTAAAATTTAAGATCATTGGCAATCCCCTCCCCGAAGCCCTCCGAATACCCGTCCCCGTAAGTGTATTTTAGCCATTTCTCCCGGTCGCCATTTTGGTTATCTCCTACATACATTTGCCAGAAATCAGAGTTTTTGACCGCCTGCTCCTTTTGTTTCAACAGCACAGCAATGGCTTTGTCTGAGTCCTGAACCATCCCCGCCGTTCCTCGTACAGTAGGGGAGAGCACTGCATTGATCATAGCGATTACTGATGGGAAGATCAGAATGGCAAATCCTAAAACGAAAGGACGGAAGAGGGGATAAAAATCAATCGGTTCAGCATTTGCCAGATGCCTCCATACCCGGTGTGCTATATACCAGATCGCTGCAAATCCGGCGATCCCTCGACCTACATTGATCAGCCTGCTGCACAATGGGATCATTTCACTGTAAAGGTTGTCGAGTACATTATGAAGGCCTTTAATCTGGGGGCCAAATCCTTGAGCGAGCACCGGGTTTGGACACAGCCAAGCCATTAGCACCAAAATGGTGAGACAAACAATGTTTCTCATGGGACTATTATTTAAGGGGTTACATCAAGGATCTGCTGTAGACTTTCAGTGTCATCTTCTTCTCTGCGCCGCTGTCTACCTAAAAGAGCGGTGTTACTATTAAAATGTCTGAGAAAAACGAGTTTAACAGTCATGTTTTCATAAATCGAGTCGATCATCGTAAGCCGCTCGTCATCGGAGGCCCTGAGTTTTTTCGCAGTTAGAACCTGAGTCAATGCATCGAGATTTTCCAGGCTCTCCGAAAGAAGCTGACCATAAACCTTCTCGATATACGCAAGCTCCTGACTGCTGAATCTGCCGCTGGAGGAAAAATGCTGATAGGCATTTTTGTATTCCTTTACCAGGGCAAGTTGACAGCTGATGATCTCGGGAATTCGCTGGTAATTTTTTATAGCCGGGCTCACCTGCAACAATCCGTTGAGAAACAGCTCATGCAGTTTGAAATTCCCTTCTGATAGATTTTTAATGGTCGTGTATCCCTGAAACAGAATTTCATAACCCTTTTTAAGCTCTTTAAGAATTTTGCGAAGCTCATTAAGTTTTTCAATATTGAGAATCAGCTGGAGCACTTCCGGGGTTTGTGCCCTAAGCGAACTACCGGATACCGAGCCAAACAGTAAGGCTATTATTAGACAGACCTTTTTCATTGTCTTTCAGTTTAATCCGTGCAGTGCCCGGACGGTGTTGATTTCATTCTGATTGTTTTTTCGCCTGATTGCCATCAGCTTGGCATCCTTTTGAAAACTTTGAGCAAACTGAAAATTGGACTGCATCTGTTGATAATACTGATCGAGCCGGGCGATCCTCTCATCATCACTCATTGTGACCTGACCGTCTCTGACAATCGTTAGCATGTTGCCGGTTATGATTGAAGATTGATCATAGAGATCTTTGAGCAAGGTCTGAACGTATTTAATCTCCGAGTCAGAGAATTCTTCACTAGCTCTAAGCTCGCCAGCAAGACTATTACAGATTACATTGATCTCATCATGCCAGTCAGTAAGCTGCTTTAAAACCGGATACGCAGCAATTTTTGGATTGACTGTTTTAAGCGAGCCGAAGTAGGTCTTATGTAGAGTAAACTCACCGTCTTTAATATCCGAAATAAGCGTCAGCCCTTCCTTGGCAATTTCATATCCTTTCTCTGTCAGCTCGAGGTAGATTTTAAGCTGGGCAATCTGCTCGATCAGATACTGTCTCTGGGTCTTCTTTTGACGAAACCATTCTTTAAACTTTTGACCGTAAACATTCTGGGCGCACAGCACTAGAAATAAAATGAAAGTTTTCATCACTCAAAGATTTAGGGTAGACCATAGATGGCTTTGATACTCTTGGCATCAGCGTCACTTTTAGCTCTGGACAGGCTCAGCAATTTGTTCTGATTGTTGAAGGTGCCAAGCTCGTCATGAATCCTGTCGACTTCTGCCGCAAGGTTCTCAATGATTTGAATTCTTTTCACATCCGTCATTTGTGTGGTAAAGGACTTGACAACCAGCAGCAGCTTATCAGCAGTTTTGGCGGTCTGATCGAGCATCCCCGCATATACCTTTTGCATATAGAGCAGCTCGTCCAGGGAGAAATGACTGTCTTTTTGAAAGAGGGCGAACGCCTGAGCATATTGCTTGGTGATCGAAGCCTGTTTTTCGGCAATCTGTTTGATACGGAAATAATAGGAGATGACCGCCTTCACCTTTTTGAGCTCATCGTAATACTCTTCATACAGATCCCGCTGCTTTTTTACCCAATCAGCAATCTCGTCCAGTTGCAGTTTAGACATCGTATTTTCAATCACTTTTTGGGCATTTTGAAGTTTGAT
Organism: Dyadobacter sp. HNCC25DJ184; assembly: GCF_056895215.1. Lineage (NCBI taxonomy): Bacteria > Pseudomonadati > Bacteroidota > Cytophagia > Cytophagales > Spirosomataceae > Dyadobacter > Dyadobacter sp. HNCC25DJ184. The sequence continues at coordinate 278,278 of NZ_JBXHAQ010000008.1, forward strand.
GACCGCATTCTGTCTGCGCTGAATAAGAAGATCCACCGCCTTTACAACCTTTTTAATTGCCTCTTTGATAATGACTGCCCAGGGGTTAGCCGCCTGAACATTGGGTGCGGGAATAAGCGTTGCGCTTACAAACACCACTATAAAAATGACTCTCTTTGTCATGACCTAAAAGTTTGAAAGCCTTAACTTAACTTGCTGTGCGCATCTGTTTTGCCAGCATTTTAATCCCGAGCTCCATACTCCCGTACTGCTTAGCAAACTGACTTACCTTAAGTTTTTCGGTCTGCTCGGTTGTATAGGTTAAATATTCTTCCAGGCTCACTTCGGTGCGGTAAACCTTTGAATGTGTTCCGCCCAAACTGATAAAGACCTCTTTGTATTTTCGAAGCGGATCATTTGCCTTGTTGAGTGAAAGTACCTGGGCTTTTTCTTTTTCGGTGAGTCCCAATAGTTCCTGTATCTGGTCAAACTTGTTTTGATATTTAGATTGATCCAAAAGGATTTTGCAGTCACTGTTATTAATGATGGCCTGTTTGACGATAGGTGAGGAGATAATATCTTCCACTTCCTGGGTAACGACAATGGCTTCTCCGAAAAACTTTCGAACCGTTTTAAAGAGGTATTTGATGTATTCAGCCATTCCTTCTTTGGCAATGGCCTTCCAGGCTTCTTCAATCAGAATCACCTTCCTAACGCCGTGGAGCTTTCTCATTTTACTGATAAAGACTTCCATGATGATAATGGTGACGATCGGAAAAAGGATGGGGTGCTCTTTGATATTGTCGAGCTCGAATACGATAAAGCGCTCTGATAATAGATCCAGATTTTCTCTGGCATTGAGCAGGTAATCAAATTCCCCTCCCTTGTAATATGGTTTTAAAACGTACAGGAAATTGCTAATATCAAAATCCTTTTCTTTAACCCTATCACTGGCAAGAATGTCTATAAATCGGTCGCTGAGAAACTCATAAAAACTATCAAAGCAGGCGAATACGTTTGGATTGGTTTCCAGCCAATCATAGTACCGCGTCAGCGAATTGGACAATGCCACATACTCTGACCGTTTAAAGTGCTCATCATCTTTCTTCCAAAGCGCGACCAAAAGTGTTTTAATACTTTCTTTTTTTTCTGTGTCCAGAACTTGTCCGTCGGGTAGAGAAAACGGGTTAAAACGGATCGGGCTCGTTTCATCGTAGGTGAAATAATAACCACCGACCATATCGCACAGTCCTCTATAGCTATGACCGACATCGACTATCACCACGTGTGCCTGATGCTCATAATAGCAGCGGTTTAGGTGATTGGTGAAAAAGCTTTTCCCACTTCCGGATGGCCCTAGAATAAACTTGTTACGATTAGTGCAAATCCCCTTTCGGATGGGTTCATCAGAGATATCTACCTGAACGGGCTTGCCTGTCAACCGGTCACCGAGCCTGACACTAAAACTGCTCTTGGAAGACTCGTATCCTGATTCAAGATTAAGAAAACAAGCTGCCTGTTCTGCGAATGTATCAAAGGTCTCATTCATTGGAAAGTCTCCCTCATTGCCAGGAATGCCAGCCCAAAAGATCTGGGGAGCTCCGCTGACTTCAATTTTAACAGTGGCATCCATTTGAGCCAATGCCGAGGATACTTTGCTTTTAATGTCTTTTAGACCACTCCGCTGATCAGACCATGCCAACACATTAAAATGTGCTTTCACGGGAAGGCGCTGTTCTTTAATGGCCTCGTTTAAAAAGGCGTTGGTTGCATCAAGTGCCAAGGTGTTCTCGCGAGAGTAAAGTGACAGCGACTGCAATCGAAGCCGCTTACTTTCCAGTCGTTTTAAAGTTTTCTCACTGTCGCCAATAATGACATACTGATTATAGATATGATTACAGTGCAGCAGTTGACCGAGATTTGATGCAAAACCAGTGCTAAATTTTGTCCTGTCGGTTGAATACTTGTCATAATCAATCCGTGAACTGCACTGGCCGGGAAGGTCTGCTGAGTCCGCCAGCGAGTAGAGCTGACAGTATCTGTCGCCGATCTGAATTCCATCAGAAAACTGCATATCACGAACCAGACGGCCCTGATCGCCGGTGTCTAAAAAACAATACTTTTCGATTAAACCCACCGATTGGGCGTGGCTTAAAAGCTCATCACATGTTAGCTGAGTAATCTCGATAAGACCAGAATCTTCCATTACCCTTTTAAACTGACCTGACGTATCCAGAAAATCATGTAGAAACTGCTGACTTAATGCCTGCGGCGGAACGATTGTTGGCTGGATCAAATTGGAAAGCATTGAGCTTGACAGTTTACGCCCAGCTGGTTGCCTGGTAAGAAAAACATAGCACTCGTGATGCAGATAGGGCCGTCCCAAAAAGAACTCGTAACTGCTAGCGGACAAGAAACTTTGATCAGAAAGTTCACCTGGTTGATACTTGCTTTCGACAAACCAATCCTGTTTATGAAAGATGCTTCCCGCTGGTAGTAGCTTTAAAGCCTTTACCCAGTTCTGATGGAAAGCTTCATACTGCTGATCCGATAATGTAAAGATCTCCGGCAGCTGAACTTTGAACGCTGCGGTGATATCTCCTTTTTTGGAGAGTATTAAGTCGTGCTCAACATCGAGCACTGGGATGATATCTTCTAACAGAGTTTCCATCGAATGATTTGATTACGGTAGGCTATGTACGTTTTGACATAAATGGCTTGTGAGATCTGCTGCGAACAAGTCTCGGAAGTTTACGGGCGGCTATTGCCTTGGTCAGACCATACTCGCCGTAACTGGCGCTTAGCTGATAAATACCCATGATGCTACCTGTTGCAAGACAAATGATAACACCCAAACTGATAAATGTATTAACCTTGAAAAGGTACATCAGCGCATACAGGATAAGAAGAGCAAACATGGCACCACCCATATACCATATGTACTGGGATTTCAAACCTTTAAAGACAATGCTTCGGTTGATGCCTTTATTGATCTCAAAAGTTCTAGGTGCCATGCTTTAAATTAGTAAAGTTTCTCAGACGTGCTTAGAGCCCAAAGAATGATTGTAACACGGTAGCTACTACGACCAAAAAGATACAGCTTCCAAACCATGCTGCGGCCACTTTGCCGGTATCCTGATCGCCAGCGTTCCATTTTTGGAAAACTTTCACTGCCCCAACCAATCCCAATACAGCCCCGATGGCATACATCAGATTTGTTCCTGGTTCAAAGTAGGATCGGACCTGCGTGTCTGCTTCCTGGATACCTGCTGCTCCATCCTGCGCTTTTGCCACTACACCCACTGAAAGTGCAAAGAGGGTCATTAACAGCTTTTGTCTGCCTTTAAAATCCAAACGCCACATTTTCATCTCACTATTATTTAAAAGTTAAACATGCTGGTTAAAATTTCCGGTTATCCTCCCCGCCAAGGCGGGAAGGGACCGGATGTAAGGCTCCATCACTCAACCTGATTCCACATCATCACCTTATCATTTTCACCCAGGTGAATGGAGCTGTATCTTGCACATTGTGTTGTGATCACATTGTTAATTGCCAGTTGAAATGGTGTCCCTTTTATTGACGTGTGATCGCGAAGGGTCATTTGTAAAAGAAGGAGCATCTCCGATTTATCATATTCTTTTTCGAATGCTTCTGAAATCACCGATTTAAGGTGATCTGAAAGTGCTTCGACCCTTGCGAACATTTCTTCGTTTTGCCAAGCCGGAGCTTTTTCTTCCAGAAGCCCGGGGTCATTGGTGAACGTCGAGCTACGAACTTCTTCATTGATTGTATTAGCCGAAAAGTTAGTGACCTGACTCTTCTTTCTCAGCGTTCCTTTACGAAACTTTGAGCTGATGTCGGAGCGATAAAATCGCAAGCCGACAACTAAATAGTAAGCCGCAGTGAGAGATGATGCCGTCAGCAGATAGTCTCTCCAGTAAAACACAGTAAACATATACCATTCATTTTGCTTGTGAATAAGAACCAAGGTTTCTGATCGAAAGCCTGGGTTGTTTCAAACTGATGGTACAAAGTAACTTTTGGAATGGGGTAGCAGAAAAGTACAAGTTTTGTTGTACCTGGTTGGTATGTCGACGTGTTCGCATTTAAAATAATTACAGGCAATTCTGAAAACCCGCGTTTTGAGGATTCCCATCGCTCATAACAGGTGCTTCCTGGGTTATGAAAGCCAGATTCTGAACTTGTTAAAATTAGCAAGTATTTCTTGAACGTCATTGTCAAATCTCTCTTTCCTCATTAGATTGAAAACGTCAAGCAAAGCGTTATCAGATTATTTGGTATAAGTGTTGACAAGATACCCTCTAATATAATTTTATTCTCCAACAAAATAGTCAGGAACAAATGGATCGTTATCGGCAGGTTTTGTCTAATTGCTGTGTTTTGAATCCGTTGATCGACTTAGCAGCACTCGTGGTCGCTTAATGTTTCTACTGCACAGAATAATGAAATAGTTCAGGTGAAATTCGAAATTCATTAAGTTACCGGGACTTTAGAGAAGCTTAACGCGAAACTTGGTGAGGTCAAGAACCAGTACCAACCAAAAATTTTGAAGAAGCGGTATAAGAGGGCTGAATTGCTTGCGGAGAAATCTAAAGTGGCTTTTCAGGTAAAAAATCCTTGGGGGAGCAATCAAGGATATGAGCCAGTTTATTGAGGTGATTCAAGTTGTACTTTGCTCTTTTAGAAGGGGCCTCAACGTGTGAAACAAAGCTGTCACTCATCTCCAGTTTTTGAGACAATGCAAGCTGTGAAAGACCTAATTCAGTTCGTCTTTCTTTCACTTTATCAACGATATATTGCTCGATTTGTGAAAACACAGCTTGTTTTTTCACAAAGAGGGTGATTTATAAAAATTTTTACAATGGTATATGTACCATTGTTGCGAAACTTTCGTATCTTTGTAGTAAGTCACTAACATTATAATTAAGTCTAGGTTTCTCACACCTAGCACAATACCAATTTTTCCATAATTCGTACTACGAACATTATCAACTTGTTACGCTTATGAAGAATTTGTTGATTTATCGTCTGATTATTAGAAAGCCGCAATAGGGAAATCCGGACCATATAAGGGTGGGGAAAAGGTACGTTTGAGAATTTTTCAAATGGATGCCTTGCTGCGCCTTTACATCACGGTTCCGGAGCCGATTACTTTTTGTTTTTCTCTTCACTCCAATTATTGATGCAATGAAAGTATTTTATTGTTGCCCGGGAAGGCTATGGCTATACCTGGCGCTGATGTATTTGTTATGCTGGTACAGGATTCCACTGCACGCGCAAACTGTTTTTAGTCTAAAAGGCAAGGTTATTGGCCAGAACGAGCAGGTACTTACGGGTGCGAATGTCCAGCTAAAAGGAAAGCTTAACGGAGCGACCACGGATTCTAAGGGAGATTTTGAGCTCGCTAGCTCAAATGGCAAGGCTAATCTGATAGTGTCGTTTATAGGATACCGTTCGATTGATACGCTTGTTGTTCTGCCGTTAACACAGCCGCTCGTTCTGACCATGACGCAAGATAAAACGGTACTGGACGAGGTGAAGGTTTCAACGGGGTATTGGGAGACTTCGCGACGATCCTCGACCGGAAATATCAGCAAGGTCAATGCTGATATCATACAAAAGCAGCCAGTCTCCAACCCACTAGCTGCGCTGGCCGGACGTATGCCCGGTGTCTACATTCAGCAGACAACAGGAGTAGCGGGAGGTGGAATGAACATTAGTATCCGGGGGCAGAATAGTCTTTTAAATGGTAATATGCCTCTCTACGTTATTGATGGTGTTCCTTTCACAGCTCAAAGTATTTCATCGTTTACAGACAACGATAATATTATCGCTTCAGCAAGCCCGATCTCTATGATCAATCCTTCGGATATTGAGAGTATTGAAATCCTCAAAGATGCCGATGCGACGTCCATCTACGGGTCCAGGGGAGCAAACGGAGTGGTTTTGATTACCACAAAAAGGGGGAAGGAGGGTAAAACCAGGATAGATGTAAATGTGTCTCAGGGCTGGGCAAAAACTGCTACCCAACTTGATTTTTTGAATACCCAACAGTATTTACAGATGCGAAACGAAGCATTCGCAAATGATGGGGTCCAGCCAAGGGCCACAGATTATGATGTGAACGGAACATGGAGCAGGGAACGTTACACCGACTGGCAAAAAGTACTCACCGGCGGCACTGCTCATACGACCAATGCCCAAATGTCGCTGTCTGGCGGATCGGCAAATACTCAGTTTATCTTGGCAGGTGCTTATTACGGCGAAACCACAGTTTTTCCTGGCAATAACAAATACGGGCGCAGCTCCGTTAATTTCAACTTGAACCATAGATCGACCGATCAAAAATTTACAGCAGTATTTACAGCGTTATACAGTCTTGAAAATAACAATTTGTTTAACGCCGACCTTACTCAGTATATAAATTTGCCGCCCAATGCCCCAGAGCTGTATGATAGTAACGGAGATCTAAACTGGGAAAACGGCACGTTTAATAATCCACTTGCCCAAATCAGAAAACGTTTTAAAACCCAAACCAATAACATGGTGGCCAATACGGTAATGGGGTTTGAGATTACCAAGGCATTAAAGGTCCGTATGACGATGGGGTATACCCGTATGTTTAAAGATGAGCAGCAGACAAATCCCTTATCAGCATATAGTCCATACTCGTCGGTCACTTCCCAGAACATTTCCTCAAATTTTGCGACAGGCAGCGTGAAAACCTGGATTGTCGAGCCCCAACTTTCATGGGAGAAAAAACTGGGAACTGGCATTTTGAGCGTACTTGCAGGTATGACGATGCAGGAGAGCATTGATCAAAAGCAGCGTCTGCGGGCTGTTGGTTTTAGCAGTGATGCCTTGATCAATCAGATTTCTGCGGCTAATTCGGTGACAGTTGTTAGCGCACCTTATGAGCAGTACCGTTACAGCGGATTCTATGGCAGGCTTAACTACCAACTTAAAGAAAAATACCTGATTAATGTGACAGCCAGGAGGGACGGATCAAGCCGTTTTGGCCCAGCTAACAGGTACGCAAATTTTGGAGCAGTAGGAGCGGGCTGGATATTTTCTCAGGAAAGGCCTCTGTCACGGTTATCGTTTTTGAGCTTTGGAAAGCTCCGTGCGAGCTATGGGACCACCGGCAATGACCAGATCGGAGATTACCGTTATATGGAGCTCTGGACCCCTACGGAGTACGCCTATCAGGGAAGTTCAGGTTTGGAGCCGGTGCGCATTGCAAATAACAATTACGGATGGGAGATTAACAAGAAAGCGGAAGGCGGGCTTGATCTTAGCTTTTTTGCAGACCAGATTCAGCTCTCGGTGGCTTACTTTCGAAACCGATCTTCCAACCAGTTGATTTATTATACACTTGCTCCAAGTACAGGTTTTGATGGGGTGCAATCGAATTTATCCGCAGTTGTTGAAAACAGGGGATGGGAATTTGAGCTCAACACTAAAAATATTGTAACTGGCAGCTTTAGTTGGAAGACGGCATTAAACCTAACCATCCCGAAAAACAAACTACTGGAATTTGAAGGATTAGAGCAGTCGGCATATGCATCCAGTTTTGAAGTGGGAAAACCAACCTCGATTCAAAAGCTATATCATTTTGCAGAGGTTGATCCTTCAACCGGACTGTATATGTATGAAGGATTTAACCAGCAGTCAGAAAAATACCTCGGGCTGGCAACAGATCTGAATTATCCGTCCGTTCTTCAGGCGATCAAGAAACTCGACCGAAATCTATTTGGAGGGCTTAATAACAGCTTTTCATTCAAGGATTTGCAGCTGGATGTGTTTTTTCAATTCGTAAGTCAGACTGGGCGAAATTACCTGACCGGTTTTGAATCACCGGGTACGATGGGCAATCAGCCGACGGTAGTTATGGACAGATGGCAAAAACCGGGCGATAATGCGAGTATTCAACGCTTCTCAAGGGGCGGAGAGGGGGCATTGCAATATTTGTATGGGGCCAGGTTCTATGGAGATAATTCCATTAGTGATGCATCTTTCATCCGCCTTAAAAACGCGCAGTTGTCCTATCGCTACACACCCAAGTTTCAAAATAAGGATGTTTCTTTCAGGTTGTACATACAAGGACAGAATTTATGGACATGGACTAAATTCTTGGGCACAGACCCGGAGAGTCAGAACATTCTCAATATACCTCCACTGAGGGCTATTACTGCTGGCGTTCAAATCACTTTATAAAACCAGGAAAACAATGAAAAGGATATATTTATTAATTGTAATTGGGCTAATCGGCTGCCAGGGATTTTTGGAGATCGACGCTCCTAAAGATCAGATCACACCCGCGGCAGTATTCGAAAATGATAATTCGGCAACAGCTGCCCTGACGGGTATTTATGCAAGAATGGCGGGCAGCTCGGCTGGTTTTGCAAGCGGCGGAATACGCAGTGTGACCCTGCTTGCGGGTCTGTCCAGTGATGAGTTAATTAGCTTTAACAGCAATACAACCGATTTTTTTGATAATACCCTTACTCCTTCCAATGGCACGGTTCAGGCTTATCTTTGGAAAGAGCCGTACCAATATATCTACACAGCTAACTCAATTCTTGAAAATCTGTCCGGGTCAGATGGTGTGAGTGCTGGGGTTAAAATGCAGCTTCGCGGCGAAGCGCTCGTGATCCGGGCATTTTGCTATTTCTATCTGGTAAATCTTTTTGGTGATGTGCCGCTGCATTTGAATACGGAATACCAGGAAAATAATTCAGCCACCAGGCGCAGTGCCGATCAGGTGTACGAACAGATTGTTTCGGATCTAAAAGAAGCTGCTGAGCTCTTGGATGAAAACTATGTAAACAATCAAAGAGCAAGACCTAATAAGTGGGCGGCGAAAGCACTTTTGGCCAGGGTTTATCTTTTTCAAAAGGATTGGGAAAACGCGGTTTTGACAGCATCGGAGGTTATCGGTCAAAGTCAGTTGTATCTTCTAACGGATCTTTCGGATGTTTTTCATGCAGATAGCCGTGAGGCGATCTGGCAGCTGATGCCGGTGATTCCAGGTATCAACACACAGGAAGCAGGTGTTTTTATTGTCAACGGCTCGCCACAACAGGTAGCACTAGATTCTTCGTTGTTAACGAAGTTTGAAAAGGGAGATCAACGAAAAAGCAGTTGGATAGCCAGGACTTCTAGCGAAGCTGGCAGTTTTTACTTCCCTTTCAAATACAAAGTTAGTAGTAGTGAACAGATAACGGAAAGCTCCATGGTCATCCGGCTTGCGGAACTGTATCTGATCAGAGCAGAGGCAAACTTTCAAATCAATCAATTCACCTTGGCAGTAGCGGATATCAACAAGATCAGGGTAAGGGCGGGACTAAGCGAGATAGGGATAACATCAGGTGAGCAGCTCCGGTCTGAAATTGAGAACCAGTGCAGGCTGGAGTTATTCACAGAGTGGGGGCACCGCTGGCTGGATCTAAAAAGATGGGGTAGGGCAGACGCTGTACTTGCTCCTGTCAAAAAGCAAAACTGGCAGCCAATTGACGCGCTGTACCCAATCCCTTTGGCGGAGCTCTCGGCCAATCCTAAAATTGTTCAAAACCCTGGTTATTAAATCTAAAATGATGAAAACTAAATTCTTATACGTGCTTTTTGTAATAGTTGCCTTGGGCCCGTGCGCATGGGCCAGTCCTCAAAATAACCTCGGTAAGGTGAGCATTCATGGGCATATACAAAGTATGAGCGCTTTGTCAGCAGACAGCGTGGTGGTACTCTATGGGGACAACCAACAGCTTGACCAGCCCAATCCTCACAGTCTATCTGTTCGCGTTTCTTCGGAAGGTGATTTTAAGGCCGTAATTAGCTGTCAGGACAGCTTAGGTATGCTTGCGATTTATGTATATGGTAAAAAGGTGTCGCTACTTAATGAATACTACTTTGAGCCGGGTGATGATATTATGCTGCAAATCAACCAGAGTCAGAATCTGACAACATCGATTTTCTCAGGTAAGGGAGCTGAAAAATACAATCATATTAATTTTATCAATCAGCAGCGCGACAAATACTTTGAAGGTGATGTTAATTTTCAAAGCGACCCCGAAAAATGGCTTGCATGGATGCAGACCTTTGTGACAAGGGACATGGCAAGACTTCAGAGCCACAAGCAGCAGATCTCTGAGACTATGTTTGATCTGCTTGAAGCAGAGTCTGCTGGTTTCTACTATACCCAGTGGCTGACCAACGTTTCGTCGTCCTGGCAGTCGTCTGATGATGCCTCCTTCAGAAATCAGGTTCGGCAGCTATTCGAAGATCACAAAATCATAAAAGGCATTAGTCAGCAAATCGGTAGCGAGTCAGTCTACTATCTTTTGTACCACCTTAAAAAATCGCAGCTTGACCTACTTTTCGCAAGCGAGGGTGCTGGATACTCCTATGAGGTACTTTTTGAATATTTAGAGAGTAGCTATAATAATGCGCTTAGAGACCGCCTTCTCGTTATTTGTCTGGACAATGCCCGTGCGATGGCTAATGTGCAAAATTTTAGCCAGGACGAGTATTTCGAGTGTGTACAAAAGGCGAAAGCTGAGATTAAAGATCCTTATTTATTAGAATTTCTTTCCTCAAAGATGCTTCTGAAAAAAGGTGCGCCGGTTTTTAATTTTCAATTACCTGACAGCTCCGGCAGCATCGTTTCGCTCTCGGACCTAAGAGGGAACGTCATCATGCTGGATCTTTGGGGTAAAGGTTGCAGTGGCTGCGCACAATTCTCGCGCATGTTTGAAAATCAGATATACCCAAAGCTCAGTGGTAATTCTGATTTTAAGGTTGTAAGTGTCGGCGTTGATTCAGCAAGGGAGGTCTGGCTGGGAAGCGTTGAAAGCGGAAAGTATACAGCGAAGCACAATTTAAACCTGCATGCCAAAAAGGGCATGAAAGAAGATCTTCTTCGCTATTATCATCTGAACGCGGTTCCTTTCATACTTCTCATTGACAGGGACGGCAAAGTATATGCCCAGCTGACAGGAACGATGGGGGCTGAGCAGATTCAAGGTTTGATCACACAGGCCCTGGCTCAAAAGTAGAGAATTGCAGACAAGTGTTTCAGATCATATTCTTTAACCCAGAAAAATCCAGCTGGAAACTAAGAAGATGGTGCTCGTAAAGAATCAGGATGATGCCATTTTGGACAGCAAATTGCCTTAGTTTTTTGCCATGATGGCTTGGAAGATAAAAGCTGAATAAGTATCTTGAATTTATTGCGCTGTAAACATCTATCACTGATGATTCCTCGAAGCTATTGGTGGACTCGTTATCCGCTTTTCTAAGAGAATGGACAAATATGTACCCTTGACTGATGGTAGCGGATGCATTAATTCTGAGCGGCGGGGCAGATAGTATTGCTTTGAGCTGGCCCTGTTTTTGAAATGTACTAACCTTGATCTGAGCCTTGCTGACAGTGTCAATGGTTTTTACATTAAAAATGGGAGTCAAAGTGCTATCAAAAACAATGACCTGGTTTCTGTAATAATACATGTATAACCCACTAGCAGAAGCCGGGTCATAGCTTAGCATTCCATCCGTGCAAAAGCTGCCATCTATTTGTTTGTCTAAGATAAGCTGTTTAAGTGTTTTTCCGGTTGCAAGGTTTTGTTTGCTTAGAATATTCTGGGAGAGGCTGGTGTTGTAGTTTCTAATAATCAGACTTGACGGTGAGACGGGTGCTGCCATATCGAAGTGAATTGAAGATATGCGCTCGTCTTCCAACACAGTGGACGACAGAAGTGAGAAGGCAGTAAACCCAGTGTTATTTTCATGATAATAGATGTAGGGTGGAGCGGCGGTGATACGAAGGGCTGGCCATACGAGCTTATTTTTTAATGGAACTGCGATTAAATGAGAGCTTGTATCAAAGGAATGTAAATCGATAGCCAGCAATTGGTTTACTGCGACAGAGTTTGCCAGATAATAGACTGAATCTTTACCTCCGGCGAGATAATATGAGTTCCAGCCCAGGTCGAGCTCATTTCTTCTTCCTAAAACGTGGGAAGGGAAGTGTCTTATAAAACCAGTTTTCGCGTTCTGTATAGAAAGATAATAGAGCAATAGCATTGCAGCAACTGATGCCGTGCAGCTCAATAATAGGAGTGTGATTATGTTTTTCATGATCAAAGAGTGTTTCCAGGGAGACGACTGTCTCCCTGGAAATTTGTTTATTATGGCCGTTTCATACCGGTAACATCCGCAGTCTGATTACAAGTCGCATTGCTGTGGATTGGATAGGTGAGTTGACAATTGGAGCCCGTGTTTGTGGTGCTACAATCAATCTGTACACAGCTTGACACACTTCTTTTTTCCCAGAATGCAGCGAGTGCTTCTGTCTGTGACGGTTTTTGGTGAGTGGCAAAAGCTGCGGCAACCGCCATGATTACAACTCCAAATGGCAATAAGATTCTCGAAGTTTTCATAATTGTTTTTGTTAAACTGCATAAGCCTACTCTTTGAACAGGTTTTCGGCTGCCCCTGACCCTTGTTGCGCAAAAGAATATCTTGGTTTGCTATCGTGACTTTTCTGTCTGGTTTGACTCTACGACAATTATCGCAGCTGCGCCAATTACAAAAAGCAGATTGAAAATCAGATGCTGTTTCCATCCCATCTTTTCAAGGATCCCGCCGCAGCTGCATGGGATGTAATCGCTGAAATTGAGGATGAAAATGATGTAGGCAGTAAAAAGCACCATCATCGAGAAAAAGCCATAAAGTGCCAAAAGCCTCATCCTGGGTACGAAAAGAAAAATTGCGATGGTAAGCTCTGAAATCGGGACGAGCCAGAAGGTCTGATCAGCGAACGAAGTGAGAAGCGGTGATTGCCCGAGCTGTGCACGGAAATTATCAGCATCCAACAGCTTGCTAATCCCTGCATAAACAAAAAGGAAAGCAAACCCGCCACAGAAGATATTCACGAGTGCGGCTTTTGAAAAGCCATTAAAAAGATGGAGATACTTTTTTGAGAAAATGTGCATTCGCCATTGTTTTTGTGTCCGATGTGAAATTAGCTCACAGCATGGCGGATGTACTACACAAAAGGCAATTAGTGGAAAGTGCAGGGACTTTATCTTTTTCTTCTGATCCTGCTCAGCGTATAGGGGCGAATATTTAAGTAATACGCGATGTCCCGCAGCATAATTCTTTGACAAGGAAAATGAAGGCAAAACTGCTCATATGCTTTAGTAGCTGGCAGAACAAGCAGCGAGGAGCGGATCGCCCAGCCTCTGAGGTCGGCGACATAGATTTTTCGAAATAAGCTGCCGCATCCCGGAAGACGCTCTAACATCCAAGAGAAATCCAGCTGTTTTGCGGCAATGAGTTCGGTGTCTTCAAGTGTGAGAAGGTTTTCCACAGGGAGATTGCTGCCCGTATCAGTATCCTTCTTTTTTAGTAGTACCACCTCATTTTCTTTCCAAAAACGGGTTGCGATCTGAACCCCGCTTTCATCATGGTAGTAGGATTTGATAAGCCCTTTAACTATAAAATATGCAGTGCCACTGCCAACAATGGCATTAATGTGCTGCCCTTTTTTAAGGTGCACATAGCTCAACCTCGATTTTAGATACTCATTTAACGCGTCCTGAGAGGATTGAGTTAGCTGTAAATATTCAAAGAGTTTTTCAAATGGCATGACTAAGCATTTGTTTAATACTCCCTGATCCAGACAATGACAGACTCGAGGATTTTAATTAGTTCAGCCCGACCATTTTCCTCAATGGTGTAAGATTTGCTTCTCAGACTCTGCCATGAGATATCCTCTTTTCTGGGCGTCGCGAGATAGGGAGTGATGTTTTGAATGAGGGAATTGAAAGATTTGACTTGAATGATCCTGAGTGAATCCAGTGCCCGAAGCAGAACCGAGATTTGATCCACAGAAAGCAGGCATAATATCTTGGAGATTTCCGACTGCTTGTTGTTGGTTGGGAGCGGGCTGTCAGCTTGCTGAACATTGCAATTACCGGAGTTTTCCAGAAAACGAAACTCCTCTTTAAACCAGGAGCCAATAACTTTCTTAACACTATCAAAAGCCGGGTTGTAAATTAGATGGCGGCTGTGATGAAGTTGTTTAAACTTTTTCTGCCAGCTTAGCAGTGCTATTAGTTTCTGGGATCGATCTTCCTGGTTTTGAATCGTTTGGCTTACAAGCGATGCATAATAATCCAGAAATGTTCGACTGTTAAAGTTGTGATATACCATAGTGGCGATTAGCTTATGATGGTTTTGCTCATCATCAAAGCTGAGTGGTAGATCCAAGAGTGCTTTTAAAAGCTTCATCTTGTAGTGTATGTCCCTGCCCGTGACAACCATTTGTGGGTCTGAACGCTCAAAATAAAATAAGACGATATTCGCAAGCTGATCACTACCGATTTTTGACAGCAGATTCTCTTTCAAAGCTGCCAGCTGACTGGAGATGAAATCCTGATGTTTGCGAAGCTCGATTAATGGCAGCTTCTGGCTCATAAATACGTTGTTTGAAAATAGCTGATCAAGAAGCTCCAATATTTGTTTTAGGGAACGTATCATCTGCTGATTGACTGAGGTGAGATCCGGTCCAAGTGGATCAGTTAACTCCATGTTGAAATAGCATTGATCCAAAAGTCGGATAATCATCATGCGGTAGTGGTAAACTAGTTTATGATTAGCAATTCTTAGAAGAGCCTGCTTTTTTAGAAACAGCATTTGCTTTTCGGTTTCGATTTTGAGCTGTATACCAAGCTCTTCCAGGTTGGTATTTTCTAAAAGCTTGGAATTGGCATTCTGTAGGTTGAGAATGCCGCTCACGACGGAATCCAGCCATTGCAGCTGATAATAATGATTTTGCATGGAGCGGTTACAGGTAAGTGAATTAGCGTTAACTCCACGCAAAATCATCAGTTGCGGCATCCCCGAAAACTTTGAGGGTTCAAGCTCGAAGTTTTCGGGATGTTCCTAAGCCAAGCTCCTATTTGGCCGCCTGAAAGGTACAAATGATGCCGCTGGTTGTCGGATAATCTCCGTCGGCTCCAAAATTGGGACGAGTCAGAACACGGACAAACGTTCTTGTTTTGAGCTGTGGTTTGTGTGAGTTTTGCATGAGCTTTGTGATTTGAGATGTGGGACAAAAACTGATCTCAAAAAAACGCGATCGCAGTCGCATCACTAAATTCTAGGGACCAAACCAGCATAATGCGGGACGAAAAGCTAATTAGGAAGTTAGGTGAAGGCGGAGAGAAACCCTGTAGCTTTTATCGTCTTGTTTAATAACCAGCTCATGATTTTGAGGATATCTTAGCTCAAGCCCTCGTTTGATATTCTTTTGGCCAATCCCCGAGCTGAGATTTTGCTTGGCCGTTTGATCTTTAAAGCTTCGATTATTCTTGATATCAAAATAAAGCCAGTTGCCTTTAACCACCGCAAGCATTACTACGTAGCTTTCTCTGGCATCGTCTTCCATTCCGTGCTTGATTGCATTTTCAAGAAGGCTGACAAGCGTCAACGCAGGGATGCGGTGTTTTTCAGAGACTATGCCTTTCTGAAATAGTCTGATGCGGGTCTGGTGTTGAAACCGGACGGATTGAAGTACTATCAAATCACGTAAACAGCCTAACTCAGCCCCTAACCGAATCATGCCATTTGGAGCATGGTAAAGCGTAAATCCTAGTATACCAGATAGCTTTGATAAATAATCTGCCGCCCGTGTTGATACAGGTAAGATTTCGGCGAATGCCGCATTTATTACATTGAACACGAAATGTGGGTGAAGCTGATTTTTGAGCTCGGTGAGCTCTTTTTTGATTTGCATCTTTTCAAGCTCTGCGCGTCTGCGTTCATGGAGAATTCCGAACTTTACCATTTTAATTCCGATAGGGAGTATTAGTAACTGAAGGTCTTGAAGATCAAAGATCAAAAGCAGATAATCTTTTGTTTGAAAACCATTTAAAAAGGAAAGAAACAAATCTGAAAGCATCTGAAAGGCGGTGCCCGACAGGCTGTCTGCAAATAACCTTTTGGCCGTAGAGAACATCAGAACGCTGCTTAGGTGCATGATGATGATTAATGCAGCCACCGATGATATCATTAGCACCCAGTTTTTTAGCCGCCGCTTAAGTACTTGATAAACACCCTGCCATCCGTAGAATACCGGAATGTACCGTGCATAGTAAAGACTATAAGCCCAGACGACATTGACGGGTAAGGAAACCGATTTGGAGATCGGGTAGAAATACATTAAATGGTACGCTACAAATCCAGCCCAAAACAAACTGTGGAGCACAATTCTATTCCTTGGCGTCCTGGGAAAAAGAATTCTGAACGGCCCTGAAATATGCTCGGTGTTAATCATTGCCATTTGTCAAAAGTCTTAATACTGTATTTCTCTCTTGAGGTGAAATACTGACCCGGTAGCTATTTTTGAGTGTTATTTGATTGCCGTCAATCTGCTCGATCTGATGCCGATTAACTATATACGATTTGTGTGTCCTGACAAACAGTGCGGATGGTAATTTCTTTTCCAGTTCTGCTAATGAAAGCCTGGTTATGACGTCCTTGGTTTGATCATAAACAATTTTTACATAATTCTTCTGCCCCTCAAAAAGAGATATTTGACGGTAATCAATTCGGAGCATTGTCTTTTCCACCTTTACCCATAAAGCCTCCTGGTTGTAGTAATGAGCATCTGATTCATCATAGTTAATAACGGGAGTATATTCAGACTCAATGCTTTGATTATTTACGCTTATAATAGGGGCAGGGGGCGTTTGATGCTCGACCCTTGCTCTTGTAACAGCTTTTAAAAACCGATCGAAAGTCACTGGTTTCAAAAGGAAATAAGTCACTTCGTAGTGGTAGCTGTCGACAGCGAAGCAGGCATGAGCAGACGTGAGAATGATACTTGTTTTTGAAAGCTGTAATATGTCCAGCAATTGCAGTCCTGACAAGTTGGGCATCGAGACATCCAGAAATATAATGTCAGGCTTCAAAGACGGAATACTTGACACTGCGTCAACGGCACTGTAAATACTGCCGGAAAACTCTAGCCAGGGAATTTTATCTAAATGAAATTTGATGGCCTGATGCGCAGGGGCCTCATCGTCAATTATGACACATGAAAGGCGGGTTATAGCGTTCATATCCAGTTGTGGTTAAGTAAATAACTACATCGGAGATATGTGCGGCGATCTCTTTGATGATTCTTTGTTACGAGCTAAATTAAGTATTTATCAGTTACTTACAAAATTAAAACCTGATTTTTCGTCCCGCTGATTGTATTTTCTGGTTTCGAAAGTAAGGATCGATAGTATTTGGATAAGAAGTGATACACGATCATTTCCTGATGACGGGCGTGACTCACAAACAATCGGTTAAGCATCATGTGTGTCAGACTGATTATTGTGGAGGACTCAATCGGGGTTGAAAACTCTCTTGTGTTTCGTTTGAGATGTGAGAGGATTTTAAAGTAGACATGAAAATGGGAGAGAATACCAACTATTCCTGAGATCGAATCCTGACGCGGATCAAGCACCGTATTAACGATATGTTTGACACTTCGATATTTTTCATCAATGTTTATTTTCAAAACTTTGGAATTATGATACTGTGAAAGCAGTCCTTCAAACGCCTGTCGACACAAAATGGTTTTACGGCTGTTGTCCAAATCCAGACTGGAAAGCATTTCATCCACTAACCTGAGGGCAACCTGCCACCGCGGCAAGTTAGTTGACTCGTTGAGCGCGTCGACAATCGCGGTGGTCTCACAGCAAAATATAGATTCTGTGAAGTCATAGTCCAGCTGAGCGTAACGCTCCAGTTCCCTCTCATAAGTGTCCAGGGTAAGTTTAAGGATCTGTCGTCGGTGCATCAATGGCGTGATCATTTGGTTAAAGCAGTCCATTATATAATAATAGTGCGCACCCTGACCAGCTATGTGCAGGCGGATTCTCAGATGGTGATCAGGGTCGTGGTAGCGGATAAAGAACCATTTATCAATTATACGTTCTGAAATCAGCATTTGGCATATGGGGTTAACATGGCTTGTGAGTAGCCAGTCCGCGGTCTGTGGACCGCAGTAGATTTTCATATATAACCACTCTGAACCAGGCAAAAAGTGACGCTGCTGATCGAAACCCCGTGTAAAAAGTTCGGTGGTTTTGGGCTCTTTGGCCGGTAACAATGGTATAATAACTTCGTGATGATATGATTCGTTTTCCTTTAATGTAAGCGTTTTCGAACTGATCTCGGGACACTCAGTCAAGCGCAGCTTGCCTTTTGATTTAAATAGATCAAGGGCTAATCCAACTGAAATTTCATTTTGATTGTCTATCAGTAGGAGGTTATCGCCTTCGTTGATTTGCACATACCTGGGAATTGAAAGGGTACTACAAAGATGCTGCCAGTCTGCTACCCCAGAATGTGTGGATAAGGACGACGCTGAAATGTTCCAGGTTGCTTTTGCAAGAATTAAATGCTTGTATGTGATACGGGGTAGAAACACCCGGTCGCTGAGAATTCCCCAGTCCCAGTTCAGATGCGGGTTTGCATTTTGTCTGGCAAGATCACAGAGAAAACGATAGACCGGCAGCCCGCCACTATAATTGTGCGCATTAGTAAGACGGGGACAGATGATTTTATTAAGCCGTTTAGAACGCAGTTTGATCTGCCATTTTTCATCGACGGAGATTACCAGATCAGACGGTTGGATCTGATGCCCTGTTGTAGCATGGCTGACTGTCAAATACGGTATTTCAAACTGCCTTAGGTGCGGTCTGATAAGCACATTGGCTGATTTGATATCAGAAACATGGTTGATCTCGGCATATATAACAGAAGGTTCGCGAAGCGCTTCCCAAGAAACGGATTGGGTGACCAGACTTTCTAGCACATGAGAATGGTTGCAAAACCTGGCCATCAAATTAAAACCGCTCGGCCCTCCGCTGGCCTGATGTACAAAGAGAAAATTGCCTTTGTCAAGCTCCTGCGAATTTTCTGACAGGAAGTTTCCCATGATATAACCTCCTTCTCTTTGATGATCGGACTCGTCGCCCTCCTTTGCGAAAGATTTGAGATCCGTTTCTGAAACTTCTACGCATTGAGACTTGGTCGCAAGAGCACGCTCGTAACACTGTAATTTGAGCCGGTCGAGTTTTTTAAACACTTCTGGTTTATTTTGTTTTATGGATAAATCCATGTTATCGAGTAGTTCAATGTCATCGAATCCTGCACCCATATCCCCGTATCCAATGCCATAGTCGGTATCCAATGCCGTCAATAGGTCAACTTCCTGATGCTGATAGCGATCATAAAACTTCTTTGCGAACGAATCCAGCCCAGAGCTTGAAGCACTACTATTTAAGACCTGTAAGGCTTCAAGCTCACCTATAACTGTTCTGACGGCCTTGCCTGAAAGCGTACAGGTCAGATTTTCGCTGGATAGATCAGCCTTTATCCAGGATTTTTTCTGATCTATGATGTTAAAATTGGCAAGAAGTTCGGTCAATATTTGAGCCTTTTTCGCAACCGGCCCGTCAGTTTTCAAGAGTTCTTGAATTTGAGTTAAGGTCGAAATCTGGGTCTCACAATCCTGAAAATCGTTTATACGGTTAATCAGGTGTTTGATGGGATCGATAGTCACAGTGCTCAAATCGAGCTCACTTATTAGCACCCCTGCATCGACTAGCGATTCGACAAACGAGCTGGCGTCGTCTGCTTCAACGCCCTGGAGCTGCATAGAATCAGCGATGTCACCCAACCCTGCTCCAAACCGTGCCTTCTCAATGGCTATTTTTAAGTGGACGCTTATTTGTGCCTCCGCCAAATCATAATGTGATCTCACTTTGTCATGCCATTTGTAGTAGCGCGCAAAATTATCATTGTAATGAATGCTGGAATTGGAAAACACGCGCATTTGTGCCCGGATTTGGGGCGTTGATGTTAAATAATCTGATATTTGAAAAAGTAGGCCTGCATCCAGTGATAAATTTCTTTTTGGCGATGATGTGTTGGTAGCAAAACTCGTCTTTGAGCAAATAACCCCATCCACCCAGCTGGCAAAAAGACCAAATGGCGTCGGGCGAGTAGTCATTCTGATCAGATATTTGTAAAGCGTACAGCAAAGCTGGAAACGGCCATTTTGGTAATTGCCCTCTAAAAGGTCAATTAAAGATTTGTGAAGTGAAGGTGAAGCAAGATATATGGCATCGATAAGCTGCGCCGAAGAAAAGATCCGGATAAGTTCCTGCTGAAAGAGCTCTTTATCGCCAGACGTTTTCTGGTTGAAATCAATAAGCGTCTGATATGGCAAAAGCGGTTTTCTGAGCAGAAAGAAATCGTGAAGCTGAGTTTTCATAGTGTCGGTGTCAATGTTGAGATTAACCCAAATTTGAATAGTGCTATCCTCAATTTTAAATTTGTGGTATCAAAGCCCGTCAACATGGGGTGAAATGAAATAATAAGCATCAGACGAATTTGATCCCTAAAAATGGTGTGTTTGTCCCTTCTCAACACAAACCGTAGCTTGAAGTCTTCTTTTAGGCCCAGTTGTTTCTTCCAACCAAGGATCACTGTTAGTTTTGGCTGCTGACAAAAGGAGGCTGCTCGAGATTTTTGACCCAAATAACAAGTCAAAAAGTGCAGCTAAGGTGGTGGCCCGTATGATTTTCAGTCAGGTGAGGCCAGCCAAAAGAGTTCGGCATAACAGCGGCGAGGGGAAATTGGTTACCTGAGATTTCGCCGCTGACTTAACAGTACTTATTCCGCTTCCTTTTGGCTTTAAGGCTGGCCACCCGAGAGGCGCTTTCTTTTTTTCTTGTTTTTTCTTTGGGTCAAAATTTTGTTTGA